>PDRW01000022.1 GCA_002746935.1 Rhodobacterales bacterium | reverse complement strand
CGCGCTGCTGATCTTTCCCATGGTCTATGCCAATACCCGCGCCGGCATCGAGGCGATCGACCCGGGGCTTCTGCGCATGGCGCGGGTCTATCACGCCGGACGGATGCAACGGCTGCGCCATATCTACCTGCCGGGGATCTACCCGACCCTGTTCGCGGCGCTGACGCTGGCGACGGGCATGGGGATCCGCATCGTCGTGCTGGCCGAGGTGCTGGGCGCGGCCGATGGCATCGGCTATGCCTTTTCGCTGACCCGCACCAATATGGACACGCCGGCGCTGTTCGGCTGGATCGTGGTCTGCCTGTTCATCGGCGGGGGGCTCAACGGCATGCTGTTCAGCCCGCTGAAAGCCCATGTCTTGCGTTGGCGGGAGGGGGCATGATCGCACTGGAGGAGGTTTCGGTCCGCTTTGGCGACAGGCTGGTGCTGGACCGGCTGTCGCTGACGCTGGACAAGGGCGAGGTGGTGGGGCTGTTGGGGCCGTCGGGCTGTGGCAAATCCACCTTGCTGAACGTGATCACCGGGCTGGTCACGCCCGCGAGCGGCCGGGTGCGGGTCGGCTCGGCGCGGATCGGTTTCGTGTTTCAGGATCCCCGGCTGTTGCCGTGGCGCAGCGCGCTGGACAATGTGCGCTTTGCGCTGGACGCCGCCGGAGCCAGTAGTGGGGCCGGAAATGGGGCCAGTAGTGGGGCATGCGCCAGCGGGTGTCGATCGCCCGGGCCATGGCGGTGGCGCCCGACATCCTGCTGCTCGACGAGCCCTTCAGCGCGCTTGATGCGGCCCTGAAAGCGGCGATTCTGGCCGATCTCAAGCGCATGCTGGCCGCGCGCCCCGAGATGACCGTGCTGTATGTCACCCATGTTCCGGCCGAAATCCGCGACATTGCCCACCGCCTGCATGTGATGCGCGACGGTCGGCTGCTACAAGAGGAGAGCCCCGATGCAGACGCTCAGGAACCTGCCTGAAGACCGCGCCCGGAGCCTCGCCGGGCTGATCGACACCGCGCCCGGTCAGGTGGTCAGCATGGCGCTGTCGCGCTCACGCCAGGTGCAGATCTCGCTGTTCAGCTTTGCCGACGGCGAGACGATCAGCGCCGAATCCTACCCCGGCGACACGTTATATCTGCTGCTTGAAGGGAGCGCCCGGATCTCCTTCGGCGACCATTGGGCGGCGCTGGCCCCGGGCGAGGCGCTGGCGGTCGCCGCCGGCCGGCCCCATGCCATCGGTGGCGGCAAGGCCTTGAAGATGTTGCAGCTTACATTCCAGAACGAGGACAGCTGACATGGCAGACAAGCTTATCCGAAATCTCGACCACCGCAGCGTGCTGCATATGGCCGATCTGGTGGATTTCAAGCCCGGCAAGGTAGCCAGCCTGACCCTGACCCAGAACCCGGGCGTCGGCATCACGCTCTTTGCGATCGACAAGGGCGAGGGGCTCTCGACCCATTCCGACGCAGACACTCACCGCCGGCGACACCATCGTCATGCCCGCCGAGGTGCCCCACGCGCTGCTCGCAGTGGAACCGTTCAAGTTCCTGCTGGTGGTGGTGAAGATGGAAGGCGAGGCCTATCGCTGGAAGTTCGAATAACGCCTTATTGCAGGTCCGGGAAGAACCCGGCAGGCGAAAGCGCGATGCTGCCGGCATTGCCGGTCGTGGCGGTCACCGGCAGGATTTCCGGCCCCGAAAGCCCGGGCACGATCTCTCCGGCGACCGATCCCAGCGCCAGTTCGAGCCCGAGACGACCCTGCGCTATCGGATCGTCGAAAGGCACCATTTCCACCTGCCCGGTCTTCATGCCGCGCAGCACCGAGTGGCTGATATAGGTTGCCACCAGCGCCGGGCGATGCGTGCCCTCCGGCAAGCGGCGCAGCAGCGCCATCGCCCCCTCTATCGCCGGAGCGCTGCCGATCAGATAGTCGGCCTCCGGATGCTCCGAAAACACCCGTTCGACCTCGCGCAACTGCTCGCGCAGCCCGGTATCGGCCCGATAGGAGGCAACGATTCTGACGGCACTTCCCGCGAGCCCCTCGGCAAGCCCGGCATCGAGGATCGGCCCCCAGCCGGATTCGACCGGCCCGGTGACGAGCACGGCAGTGACCGGCGGCGAGCCCGCGGGGTGCTTGTGCGCAAGATAGGCGCCCACGGCCCGCCCCATGCCATGCCAGTCGACCCCGACCCGTGCGGCAAGCCCCGGCGCATCGAGCGCATTGACCAGCGCCAGAACCGGCTGCTCCCGCACTGTCTCGGCAACTGCGGCAAGCAACCGGGGATCGTCCGCCGAAACCGCCCCGAGCAGAACAGCGTCGCTTGGCGTCTCCCGGCAGTGTTTGAGCAGCGCGATCTGCCGTTCAAGGGCGAGATAGCCGCCGCTTTCATGAATCAGCAGCTCCGCGCCGGTCTCGTTGGCCGCCCGCTGGAGGCCATAGCCGACCGAAAGCCAGTATTCGTCCTTGAAATGCGGCACGATCACGCAGACCCGCGCGGCCTCGGCGCTCGCGGCGGCAGACACTCCTGCCCCGGCCGCCACAAGGGCCGCGCAAATCCGCATGGCGACGCAGGCCAGGGTCAACAGGCAAGGGCGCAAGACGTTCACCTATCCCGGGGTATTTCCGAACTCCGAAGAGCCGCGGCCACGGCAAGCCACCGTGCCCGGCGCCATGGCTAACGGCTGTGCCGATGCCGGGCCTTGATGCAGGACAAACCGCACAATTCTGTCCCTGCCCGAGCTTCCGGCCCGGGCAGGACAACAACTTCATTGCAGCCCTGAAGCCCCGGCGGGGAGCGCGGCAAACCGGACGGCCCGCTGTCATGCGCGCGTTTCAAGACACCCGCCCGGCGCGCCAGCCAGCCCGGCCTGTGGCATTTGAGCTATCCCGGCAGCAATACGGGGGTGACGGCCTTACACCCCCGCCTGTCAGGCGCCGAGGAGCACGGCATTGTCACAGTCTTACGGAACATCTGGACAATCTGCACCAATAGTGGCGACATGCGACACAATGAAACCTCAGGGGGGAATCTTCGATGAAAACCATTCTGACGGCGGTTTGTGCCACGTTCGTCGCCACGGCCGCCACGGCCGCCGATCAATGCGCCGCGGGCAAGACGCTCGAAGACGGCGTGCTCACCATCGCCACCGGCAATCCGGCCTGGTTCCCCTGGGTGATCGACGATACCCCCGAGTCCGGGAAGGGGTTCGAGGCCGCCGTCGCCTATGCGGTGGCCAACAGCATGGGCTTTTCCGATGACGCGGTGAAATGGGTCCGCACCTCGTTTGACGAGGCGATCCAGCCCGGCGCCAAGAATTTCGACATCAACCTGCAACAATTCTCGATCACCCCCGAACGCGAGGAGATGGTCGACTTTTCCGAGCCCTATTACACCTCCGCCATGGCGGTGCTGACCACGAAAAAGGTGGCGGAAGGCCTTGAAAGCCCCGGCATCGACGCGCTCAAGGTCTATCAGCAGGACCGGATGCGCAAAGACGGCGAAGGCATCGAGAGCCCCGCCATCGACGCACTCAAGGGGCTGATCTGGGGGGTGATGGCCGGCACCACCGGGCACAAGATGGTCGAAGAGATCATCGCCCCCGACAATGCGGTGCTGCTCTACACCGAAAACGTCGACGTGACCCAGGCGATTCAGGCGGGCCAGGTGGAAGCCTCGCTGTTCGATCTGCCCACCGCGCTCTATCTCTCCGCCGCCGTGGTCGAAGACGGGGTGCTGCTGGCGCAATTCCCCGCCGATCGCAGCGAAAACCCCGACCAGTTCGGCTTCCTGATGCAGAAGGGCAACCCGCTCAAGGAATGCGTCGACGAAGCACTCGCGGAGCTCAAGGCCTCCGGCAGGCTGGCCGAGATCGAGGCCGAATGGCTCGCCGGCGCGACCGGTGTGCCGGTCATCGAGTAATCCCGGGGCGATGACGGAGACAGGCGACAGGACCGCGCGCCCCGGACGGCGGGCGGTCTATGAGGCGGCGGTCCGCAAGCGGTCGATGCGCATCGCCGCCACCTCCACGATCCTCGTGGGGCTGGCGATCGTGCTGCTGGTGCCGATGGCGCCCGGCTGGGAGGCGGTGAAGAAGAGCTTCTTCAACGGCGGGGTCTTCGCCAGGACCTTCCCGGGGCTGCTCAACGCTTTCCTGCTCGACATCGCGATCTTTGCATGGTCCCTGCCGCTGATCGCGCTGGTGGGGCTTGCGGTGGCGGTCGCGCGCGACATCCGCACGCCCGCGCTCTATCCGCTGAAACTCGCCGCCACCGTCTATACCGACGTGTTCCGCGGCCTGCCGGTGATTCTGGTGATCTATCTCGTCGGCTTCGGCGTGCCCGGCCTCGGCCTGCCACGACCGTGGAACTCACCCTATATCTGGGGGTCGCTCGCGCTCATTCTGGTCTATGCGGCCTATGTCGCCGAGGTGATCCGCTCGGGGATCGAATCGATCCACAAGAGCCAGCGTTCGGCGGCGCTTTCGCTCGGCCTCTCCCCCGGCGACACCATGCGCTTCGTGGTGCTGCCGCAGGCCCTGCGCAACGTGGTGCCGGCCAACATGAACTTGGTGATCGCCCTGCAAAAGGACGTCTCACTGCTCTCCTTCGTCGGCCCGGTGGAAGTCTTCCGGCAAGCGGGCGTCTACAAATCGCTCTATGCCAATTTCACCCCCTATGTGGGCGCGGCGCTGATCTTTCTGGTCATCACCATCCCCGCGACCCGTTATGCGGATTATCTGATGCACAAGCGCAAGCGGATCGAACAATGACGATGCTCAAACTGAAGGGCGTGCACAAGGCCTTCGGCGATCATCATGTACTGCGCGGGATCGACCTCGAGGTCGACAAGGGCGAGATGGTCTGCCTGATCGGCGCCTCGGGGTCGGGCAAGTCGACACTTCTGCGGGCGATCAACCTGCTGGAGCCGATCGACGATGGCGAGATCTTCCTCGGCGGCGTCGATATTGCCGAACCGGGGCTCGATCCGCAGCCGGTGCGCCAGCGCATCGGCATGGTGTTTCAGTCGTTCAACCTGTTTCCGCATATGTCGGCGGCGGAAAACGTGATGCTGGCACCGCGCCGGGTGCGGGGGCTGAGCCGTGCCCGGCAACGGCCCGCGGTCACGGCGCTGTTCGAACGTTTCGGCCTCGCCGACCGCATGGACCATTACCCCGACCAGCTGTCCGGCGGCCAGCAGCAGCGGGTGGCGATCATCCGGGCGATGGCGATGCAGCCGGAGATCCTGCTGTTTGACGAGATCACCAGCGCCCTCGACCCCGAACTGGTGGCCGAGGTGCTCGATGTGCTGCGGCAGTTGCGGCTGGAGGGGATGACGATGATCCTCGCCACCCACGAGATGGGGTTCGCCCGCGAGCTGGCCGACAAGGTCTGTTTCCTCGATGCGGGGCGCATCCTCGAAGCCGCCCCGCCCTCGGAGATCTTCGACCACCCGAAGGAAGAGCGCACCCGGCAGTTCCTGTCGCAACTGTTGTAGCGGGGGCTGGTAACGGGGCGCTTGTAACGGGGGGCCGCGCCGCTTCAGTGCGCCTCGGCCCAGTTGTCGCCCACACCCGCATCGACCACCAGCGGCACCGTGAGCCGCAGGAGCGGTTCCGCCGCCCCCTCCATCACCGCGCGGATCACCCCGACAGCCTCCTCCACCGCGGCCTCCTCCACTTCGAAGATCAGCTCGTCATGGACCTGCAACAGCATCTTCGCCGGCAGACCGGCAATGGCGGCGGGCATGCGGATCATCGCCCGGCGGATCACGTCCGCCGCCGTCCCCTGGATCGGCGCGTTGATCGCGGCGCGGCGGGCAAACCCGGCACGCGGGCCCTTGGCGGCGATCTCGGGGGTATGGATCCTGCGGCCGAACAGGGTCTCGACAAAGCCGTGCTCCTTCGCAAAGCCCACGGTCTGGTCCATATAGGCGCGGATCCCCGGGTAACGCTCGAAATAGCGGTCGATGAAGGCCTGCGCTTCGGTGCGCGGAATGCGCAGGTTGCGCGCGAGCCCGAAGCCCGAAATCCCGTAGATCACCCCGAAATTGATCGCCTTCGCCCGGCGCCGCACCTCCGGCGTCATCGCCTCGAGCGGCACGCCGAACATCTCCGAGGCCGTGGCGGCATGGATGTCGGCCCCCTCCCGGAAGGCCGCGCGCATGCTCTCGATACCCGCCGTATGGGCGAGGATGCGCAGTTCGATCTGGCTGTAATCGAGCGACACCAGCTTGCGCCCCGCAGGCGCCACGAAAGCCTCACGGATCCGCCGCCCCTCCTCGCTGCGCACGGGGATGTTTTGCAGGTTCGGGTCGCTCGAGGCCAGCCGCCCGGTGTTGGCGCCGGTCTGCACATAGCTGGTATGGACCCGCCCCGTCTCCGGGTTGATATGCGCCTGAAGCGCGTCGGTATAGGTGGATTTGAGCTTGGAGAGCTGGCGCCAGTCGAGCACCCGGGCGGGCAGGTCATGTTCGGTGGCGAGGTCTTCGAGCACATCTGCCGGTGTCGAATATTTGCCCGCCTTGCCCTTCTTGCCGCCCTCAAGCCCCATCTTCCCGAACAGGATTTCGCCAAGCTGCGCCGGAGAGCCGACGTTGAACGGCTCCCCCGCCAGCTCGTGGATCTCCGCTTCCAGCCCCGCCATCTTCTGCGCGAAGGTGTTGGACATACGGCTGAGGCTGTCGCGGTCGACCTCGATGCCGTTCATCTCCATCTCCGCCAGCACCGGCACCAGCGGGCGTTCGAGCGTCTCATAGACCCGGGTGACCCGCGCGCGATGCAGCCGTGGCCTGAACAGGTGCCAGAGCCTGAGCGTGATGTCGGCATCCTCGGCGGCATATTTCACCGCCTCTTCGATGGGCACACGGTCGAAGGTGATCGCGGATTTGCCGGTGCCGAGCAGCGATTTGATCGGGATCGGCTCGTGGGCGAGATAGCGCGACGACAGCGCGTCCATGCCGTGCCCGTGCAGCCCCGCATGCAGCGCGTAGCTCATCAGCATGGTGTCGTCGATCGGCGCCACCCGCAGCCCATGGCGGGCGAGGATCTTCGCGTCATATTTCATGTTCTGGCCGATCTTGAGGATCGACGCATCCTCAAGCACCGGTTTCAGCAGAGCGAGCGCCTCGGCGAGCGGAAGCTGGCCCTCCGCCGGGGCTTCGGCGCCGAACAGGTCATCGCCACCGGCCTTGTGACCGAGCGGGATATAGCAGGCCTCGCCCGGGACGACCGCGAGCGAGAGGCCGACGAGATCGGCCTGCATCTCGTCGAGCGAGGTGGTCTCGGTGTCAACCGCGACATAGCCACGCTCGCGGATCAGCGCGATCCAGCGGGCGAGCGCTTCGGGGGTATCGACCCGCTCATAGGCCTCGGGGTCGATCGGCGGCAACTCCGGCGCCGCCTCTTCGGGCTTTGCGGCTGGCTCGGGGATCTCGGGGCTTTCCACCCCCATCACATCGGCGATCCGCTTTGTGAGGGTGCGGAATTCCATCTCGGCGAGGAAGGGCAGCAGCACCTCCGGGTCGGGGTCACGGAGTTCGAACGCGTCAAGCGGATCGTCCAGCGCCACCCGGTCGTCGAGCTTCACCAGATCGCGGCTCATGCGGATCTGATCGGCCTTCTCGATCAGCGTCTGGCGGCGTTTGGGCTGGCGGATCTCTTCGGCCCGCTCCAGAAGCGTATCGAGATCGCCATATTCGTTGATCAGCATGGCCGCGGTCTTCACCCCGATGCCCGGCGCGCCCGGCACGTTGTCGACCGAATCGCCTGCCAGCGCCTGCACATCCACCACCCGCTCAGGGCCCACACCGAACTTCGCCTCGACACCCTCCCGGTCGATCCGGCGGTTTTTCATCGCGTCGAACATCTCGACCCCGCCGCCGACGAGCTGCATCAGATCCTTGTCGGACGACACGATCGTCACCCGCCCGCCGGCCTCGCGGGCCAGGCGGGCATAGGTGGCGATGATGTCATCGGCCTCGAACCCCTCCTTCTCGATACAGGCGATGTTGAAGGCGCGGGTGGCGTCGCGGGTGAGCGGGAATTGCGGCACGAGGTCTTCGGGCGCGGGGGGGCGGTTGGCCTTGTAATCGGGGAAGATCTCGTTGCGGAAAGACTTGCCCGAATGGTCGAAGATCACCGCCACATGGGTCGGGGCATCGTCGCCCCGGGCCTCTTCCACCTGCTTGAACAGCATGTTGCAAAAGCCCGCGACCGCACCGATGGGCAGCCCGTCGGATTTGCGGGTGAGCGGCGGCAGCGCGTGATAGGCGCGGAAGATGAAGGCCGATCCGTCGATCAGATGAAGATGGCATCCCTTGCCGAACCTGCTCTGCATGTCTTCGCCCTCCGCTGTTTCCGCGGGTTGTGCCACGGGGCGGGAGGGAAGGCCAGATCGGGGGCCAGATCGGGGGCCGGCGCGCCATGTGTCAGGCGGCGGCATCCTCCGGATTGGCGAGGATGTAACGCGCATCGCAATAGGGGCACTCGACCCAGCCACGATCCTCCGGGATGGTCAGCCAGACCCGCGGATGCCCCAAAGCCCCCTCGCCGCCATCGCAGGCAAGCTTTCTCTTGTGGACCGTCTTCGTCTCCGGCGGGGCTTGGGTCATGTCGTGGCCTTCGGTTTGTTGCGCTGCACCACTCTAGCGTGGCCCCGGCCATGGGCAAGGCGGAACACGGCCCCGGCGCTCCCCTCAGGCGCCAACCATGCGCCCGATCACCTTGCCCGAGAGGATATGCGCATGCAGATGCGGCACCTCCTGCACCCCGGCTTCACCTGCGTTCATGATCAGCCGGTAGCCCTGGCCGCCAGCCCCGGGCTCCAGCCCCCTGGCCTCGACCACGGCGTGAATCGCGCGTGTGAAATCCAGCACCTCTTCAGCCGATGCTTCGGCGACGAAATGGTCCCAGTTCACATAAGGGCCCTTCGGGATCACCAGCACATGCACCGGTGCCTGCGGGCCGATGTCGTTGAAGGCGAGGCAATGCTCGGTTTCGAGCACGGTATCGTTGGGGATCTCGCCGCGGAGGATCCTGGCGAAAATGTTCTCGGGGTCGTAGCTGTAGCCCATCCGGGTCTCCTGAGGTTTGTTCGGCCCCGAGTTGACGGCGAATCGGCCGTGGATTCAAGCGTCCCGATCGTTGAACAGATCCGGGCTGCGCGCAATTTCCAGCGCGCGGGCCTCGGAGACCGACAGAAAGCGCGCGAGCGCGCGGGCGTTTTCGGCCGCTGTACCCGCCTCGCGCAACAGATAGACATGATCGAACCCCGCATCGCGGATACGCTCGCTTTCGAGACGGAGCTCCCCGCGCACCGCCGGCAGCAACCGGCGCACCGTCTTCTCCGGCGTGCTCGCCCCCATCAACCCGACCCGGATCGCATGGCCCCGGATCCATGCGTCGGAATAGTCGCTCTCGACCTCCAGAAGCCGCGTGGTCGCACGGTCGGAAAAGAAATCGCGCAGCAGGTCCATGTTGTCCGGGTCCATCGCCACCGCCAGCCGGTCGGTTTCAAAATGGTCGTAAAGCATCCGCATCAGCGCCCGCCGGTGCCGGGTGCGTTTTTCGATGCCCGACTGGATGCCGCCGAGATCGGGGAAGTCGCACCATTGGTCGTCAAACAGATAGTCCATGCAGACAATGCCGGTGACCTCGCGGATCCGCCCCATCAGCCGCTTGCCCACATGCCATTTCTTCGCCACCACGATCAGCAGCTCGCGCTCGCGCCCGATGGAGCTTTCCGCCTCCCAGACACGCGGCGCGAACCGGCGCCCGATCCGGCCCTGCCCGACCAGAAACCGGAACAGGCTGCGGCCCTCGTTGGAAATCCGGAAGGTCACGCCGGTTTCGGTATAGAGCGCTCCAAGACGTTGCTTGAGCTCGCTCGCCTCCGGGCTGATCTTGCGGGCGAACAGATAATCCTGCGCGATCAGCATGTCGTAATGGTCGTTGCAGAAAGTCACCGGCATGCCGTAGTCGGTAAACATCAGAAAGGTCAGCGTCCGCGAACGGATTTCCTCCGCCGGCACCAGATGGCGCACAAGGGTCTGGAAAAAGGTCTCGTCAGGGATCCATGTGGTGCGGAAGAAGCGCACCACATCGGGCCGCTGGCGGAGAAAATCGAGGATCCACTCCACGGTCCGCCGCCGCAGACACCACCATTGCGAACCGATCATGATTTGCAGATCGGCGGGGATGCGGCGCTTGAGCCCGAGGCGTTTCTGCCAGTCCAGCGACCGGTAGAACCAGCGTTTGTGGCTGCGTTCGTTGAAGACATGGCGATAGATCAGACGGTCTTCCCTGATGCCGGTCCGGATCCAGTCGCTGTCGAAGAAATCGACGCTCTCGATATAGTCGGCATCTTCGGCGTCGAGATAATCATGCGCGAATTCGGCTGATTTGATCGGCATGCAATCGCCGCTGACCATGTAGAAATGCGTCGCCCGCGGGAAAGCCTCCAGCGCGGCGCGCAGCGCTTCCAGCGTGGCCCTGACGAGGCTCCAACTGCCCCAGCCGCATTTCACCCGCCGCCGCGCGAAACAGACGTTGGAATTGCCGGCTAGTGCGCTGCGGATCGTCTCGAACGCCGCCTTCGGTGCGCGGGCATCGAAATGGATCGAGATGCAGTCGCCCGCCGCCGTCAGCCGCCGCGCCTGGTCGATCACGCCCGCGGGATCCCTGTGGCTGAGAAGGATGAAGGCGATCTGTGCCATGGCGTATGATGCTCGAAATCCGGACCCTGCTGCCCGAAGGAATACCTGAAAGGGTCATTGAAATGACAGAGTTTGTTTGCATTTCTGAGGTAATTGTATTGCCTGCGTGGAATTGTCCGCGCTCTGTGAACGGAGGCAAACGGCTTCATGGGGTTCCCCGGCATCTGGATGACGGAAAGCGAAAGCGTGGTCTATCGCGTGGTGCCGAAATGCGCCTGCTCGACGATCGGCCAGATCATGTATTACTCCGACCACGGCCACTTCTTCGATGGCGATGTGCATGACGCCACCGAGGGCCTGCACAAATGGGCCTTCGAGGCCAGCCAGCCGGTGATCGAGGCCAATGTGAAGGCGCACAGATCCTTCGCCTTCACCGCGGTGCGCAACCCCTACGGGCGGATCCTGTCGAGCTTCTTCGACAAGATCTGCGGCATCCAGCGCAACGGCAAGCGCTACCGGGGCAATCTCGTGCCGCTCTTGATGCAGAAATACGGCGTCGAGGTGGGCGAGCCCGAGACCGGATTCGAATTCGACCAGATCCGCAGCTTCCGGCGGTTTCTGCTGTTCGCCCGCGACACCATCCGCTTCCGCCGCCCGATGGACCCGGACATCCACTGGTCGGCCATGTCGGGCCATATTTCGACCTTCATCCGCAACGGCGGGCGCTATGACCGGATCTTCCACATCGAGGATTTCAACCGCGGCATGCGCGAAGTGCTGGACAATATCGAGACCCCGCACAAGGTCCGGCTCGACAGGATCCCGCGGTTCAACGAAAGCGCCGATCACGGGCCGAAGATGGCGCATCCGGTCGAGGCCTATTTCGACGATCTGTCGAAACATCTGGTCTGGGAAATCTACAAGCGCGATTTCAGGCTGTTCAAATACGATTTCGACAATCCGGGACAGAAGATGCCGACGGGCGAGATCGACCTCGACGAGGTTCACAAGAAGCTCGGAGGCTGAACCGGGGCGATGCTGGTTGGGGTGTCTTGTTCGGATCGCAAGGGGGCTTCGGGGGGCTTCCGGGGGGGCTGGCAATATGATCAACAAAGGGTTGACAGACCGCGAGGCGCGGTGGATTCAGCCGTGTAACGCACTGGGATAAAAGTGAAATCCGGCTATTCCATTAGTCCGGTATTCCGGACTAATGGATTCTCTATGGCGGGTTTTCACCCCGGCCACCCACGCCAGCGCCGCCCATGAAACAGCGCCAATCGGCTCCGAAACCGAGCGCCCTCTCTCAGTCGAGACGGAAGGTCTTGTCGCGCGCCGTCGCACCCCGCACCAGTGCAAGGCGCGATCTGGCAACGCCAAGGGCATCGGCGAGCAGACGGGTCACGGCCTTGTTGGCCTTGCCCCCCTCCGGCGGCACCGTCACCCAGATGCGCAGCCCCTCAGGCCCCTCTTCCACCGCATTGCGCGAGGCCCGCGGGGTCACCCGCAGGGGGATCTCGGCCCCGGGGACCGCAAGATGCGCAAAATCTCCCTTTTTCATGGAGCCCCTCCTCAAAACCGACTGCCCCGCAGGCTATACCCGCCCGGCACAGGCGCAACCCCGCTTGATTTCCGCGCCCACCGCGCCGACATGAAGACCGACCAGACCGAGAACCCGGAGACCCCCATGCCCAACACCAACCAGGCCGCGCTCGATTTCCTGCTCACCCGCCGTTCGCGCCCGGCGAAGACCCTCACCACCCCGGTGCCGGACCGCAAACAGCTGTCCACCCTGCTCACCGCCGCGGCCCGCACCCCCGACCACGGCAAGCTCGTGCCCTGGCGGTTCATCGTGCTCGAACGCCCGGCCCTCGAACGGCTCGCCGGCGAGGTGATGGCGCGCGGCGCGGCGCGGGGAGAAGACCGCAACCGGGTCGAGAAGATGTATCGCCAATTTGCCGATTCGCATCTCGCGGTCGTCGTCGTCTCGGCGCCGGTGGCCTCCGACAAGGTGCCGGAGATCGAACAGGTGCTCTCCGCGGGCGCCGTCTGCCTGTCGCTGCTGAACGCCGCTCTGGCCGCCGGCTGGGGCGCCAACTGGCTCTCCGGTTGGGCCTCGCATGACCCGGAATTCCTCTCGGTCGCGCTCGGCATGAAGGAAACGGAAACCGTCGCGGGCTTCATCCATATCGGCAGCGAAACCATCACCCCGCCGGAGCGTCCGCGCCCCGATCTTGACGAGATCACCCAGTGGATGCCGGAATGATCGGCGATTTCCTCAAGGCCCTCGCCCAACTCCCCGACCGCCGTTTCCGCGGTGTGTTGCTGAAAGGGCTGGGGCTGACAGTCGCGCTTCTGGCCGGGCTCACCTGGGTGCTCGGCTGGGTCGCGGGGCTCTTCGTTCCCGAGACCATCACCCTGTTCGGCTTCGACATCACCTGGCTCGACAGCCTCGCGAGCTGGGCCACGGTGCTGCTGATGCTCCTGCTGTCGGTGGTGCTGATGGTGCCGGTCGCGGCGGCCTTCACCGGGATCTTCCTCGACGATGTCGCCGAAGCGGTGGAAGACAAGCATTACCCCGGCCTGCCCCCTGTCGGCCATATCCCGGTCAGCGACACGCTGAAGGACTCGATCAGCCTGATCTTCGTGACCATCGGCGTGAACCTCGTGGCGCTGATCCTGATGTTCTGGGTCGGACCGCTGGCGCCGATGCTGTTCTGGGCGGTGAACGGCTATCTGCTGGGGCGGGAATTCTTTCAGATGGCGGCGATCCGCCGCGAAGGGCGCGACGCCGCGATCCGTTTGCGCAAGCGCCATGCCGGGCAGATCTGGGCCGCGGGCACGCTGATGGCGATCCCGCTCTCGGTGCCGCTGCTGAACCTGCTGATGCCGGTGATCGGGGCGGCGAGCTTCACCCATATGTATCACCGGCTGGCGACCCGTTGACGCAGGGCGCCGCGGCCGCGTTGAGACCGGACCGCCCGCCTGCTAGGGAACGCCATCACCACCGAAGACCTTACCAAACCAGGAACGCACCCCATGAAATCCTCCACCCGTGTCGCGCTCGCTGCGGCCTTCACCCTGAGCACGATCCCCGCCGTGCAGGCTGCCGATCTCCCCGAAGTGCCGTCCGAGCCGCTCACCGTCACCTGCGCCGATCTGGGCATCACCCCCGATTTCTGCAAGGCCGGGAACATCACCAAAGATGCGCTGCGTGCCATGGTGCTGCGCGGACCGCTGCGGGGTCCGGCGATGGCCCCGCTGTTCGAGGCCGGCGTGATCGGCCGCCGCGGCGCGCTGCCGATGCGGCCGGAGGTCGAGGCCCCGGCCGAAGGCGAGATGCCGCCGATGCTGATGCCGGTGTTCGACTTTGAGGCCTATGCCGAAATGATGTCCCAGGGCCTGAAACGAACCGTTGTACTGGACGACCTCGGCCTCGAGGTGACCGTGCCGGTGGTCGATTGCCGCTTCGCGCTCTGCCTGCCCGCCGGGCTGAGCGGTGGTCCGGCCTTTGTCTCCTGGGAAGAATTCGAACGGCCCGAGATGCCCATGCCGATGATGCCACAGACCGGTGAGGACACCGCGGCCAAAGGCGAAACGGAAACCTCGGAATAAGACCTGCCTTCCTCCCCGTCCCTTACCCGGACGGGAATCGCGCCCGGAAGAAAACCACGCGCCCCGGTTCGCCAAGGGCGCGTTTTCTTTGGTTGACACTTGGTAAATCACTCCCGCCGGAGGCCTGCATCCCATTGGAAAAGCATTGAAAAACAGAGATTCCATTAGTCCGGTATTCCGGACTAATGGAATCTCTTTCCCAAACCGGAAACCCCGGTCGACCGGGCAGGGCAAACACCCCGATCAGCCCGAATTCCGCTCGCCCGGCACATTCATCCTGTCGGGGTCTTCCTCCGCTATCGCCCCGAGACAAGCGCACAAATCGCAATTGCCCGGGTCAAGGCTGGTTTGGGCCATCCAAGCCGGCTGTCGGACAGGAGCCTCCTTCTCGGGAGGACCGGGCACCTCTCCCGCGCCCCAACCTCAGACCTGCTCCAGCTCCACCAGCGTGCCGGTGAAATCCTTCGGGTGCAGAAACAGCACCGGCTTGCCATGGGCGCCGATTTTCGGCTCGCCGCTGCCCAGCACCCGCGCACCCGCGGCCTTGAGCCTGTCACGGGCGGCAAGGAGGTCGTCGACCTCGTAGCAGATATGGTGAATCCCGCCGGACGGGTTCTTTTCCAGGAACCCGGCGATCGGCGAATTCTCCCCCAAGGGGTAAAGCAGCTCGATCTTGGTGTTCGGCAGGGTGATGAACACCACGGTCACGCCGTGGTCGGGTTCATCCTGCGGCGCGCCAACCTCGGCCCCCAGCGTATCACGATATTGCGCCGCCGCGGCTTCAAGGTCCGGCACCGCGATGGCAACGTGGTTCAGACGTCCGATCATCTCTTTCTCCCTCTTCCCTGAGTGGCCCGGGTGTAGCCCGGCGCAGCAAAACGGCACAAGTGCGATGGCGTTAACCGGATATTAGGCGGTTTCGTGCTTGGCTTCAGGGGAAAGGACAAGAAACATGGATAGCGATCTCCACCTGTACCTGCCAGAACCCACCCCCGAACGCCCGCTCAACGGGTTGAGCCTCCTGATTGTGGAGGACAGCCGCTGCACTACCCAGGCGGTGCGGTTGCTGGCCCTGGGCTCCGGGGCCCGGCTCAGGCGGGCGGATTCGATTGCTGCGGCGCATCGCCACCTCGCTGTTTTCCGCCCCTCGGTTGTGATCGTCGATATGGGCCTGCCCGACGGCAGCGGTGCCGATCTCATCGCCGAACTGGCGCGGGCCGAACCCAGGGTTCCGGCGGTTATCGGCACCAGCGGCGACGCGGGCACGGAAGAGGCGGCGATGGCGGCCGGGGCCGATGGTTTTCTGGCCAAGCCGATCGAGAGCCTCGCGCTGTTTCAGCAAGCAATTCTGAACCTCTTGCCTCGGACGCAGGCGCTCCGGGGGCCAAGGGCCCTGCCAGACAGGCACGTCATTCCCGGCCGCGACGCCGTTGCTGAAGACCTCGAACATGCCGCCGACATGATGGAGCACGGCAGATTGCCGGACTTGCCCTATGCGGCTCAGTTTCTGGGTACGGTGGCACAAGCCGCGCATGACCCCACGCTTGAGGCAGCGGCACGGCGACTCGCGCAGGCTCCTGCTCATGCCCCCCAGGTCGCCCGGCTGGTCGCCGACAAGCTCGCGGAAATGCGCGCCTCCGCCTGACGCGCCGCTCTTTCGCGGCTTTTCTGCCATGGAGACGCACCCGCGCCACCCCGGCCTGGCCCCGGCTCACCAGCCGTGCAAGCGGATGACCGCTGCCCTTTTGAAGCCCCCAAACCGTCGCAGAGCAACCGCATTCCCGCCCCAATTGACCGCAAGAAATATGTTCAGGACCAATCAGCGGGGGAGCTGAGGGGCCGGAGTTGAGGGGAAGCGACTTGAAAAGGTTCTTTAATCATACACCCGAGAGCGAACGGGGATCCGCTCTGGTTGACTGGAGCGTCTTGCTGGTCGGAATCGTGATGCTTGCGCTCTCGGTCGTCCCGGCTGTGACCCAAACCACCGGTACGGTTTCGGGGGATGCTGCGGAGCGAACCGGAGCGGAAGTGAACCGGCTTCCCGGCTGATCCAGGGGGCGCGAGCTGTTCCGGCTGTGCGCCTGGCACAGCCACAGCCCGCTTTTCGGGACCGTTCACTGGCGAGCATATTCTGGCGGGCAGCTACAGCGGGTCCTATATCCACCATCGCTTGACGGTCGGGGCACCGGGGATTACCGGGGATTACCGGGGATTGTGCAGGGGATTGTGCACAAGCCAGACACAATCCGGCCAGATTTTGGCAGTCGTCGCGAAACCGACGGCCTGAAATGTGACGGGAAGCCCGGTTTGCGGCACCCCGGCTTGCTCCGATCCCGGCACTGCCCGCGCCCCAGGCTCTCTGATGCCGTGAGCCTCAGACCTCCGGTTCGACGATCCGCACATGCAGATCACGCAGCTGCGCATTGTCCGGCACCGAAGGCGCGCCCATCATCAGGTCTTCCGCGCGCTGGGTCATCGGGAACAGCATCACCTCGCGGATGGTCTCTTCCTCGGCCAGCAACATCACGATCCGGTCGATCCCCGCGGCACAGCCCCCGTGCGGCGGCGCGCCGTAGTGGAAGGCGTTGACCATGCCCCCGAAGCGGCGCCGCACCTCGGCCTCGTCATAGCCCGCGATCTCGAAGGCCTTGAACATGATGTCGAGCTTGTGGTTGCGGATCGCGCCCGAGAGGATTTCGGCGCCGTTGCAGGCGAGGTCGTATTGATAGCCGAGCACCTCGAGCGGATCGCCCGCCAGCGCCTCCATGCCGCCCTGGGGCATCGAGAACGGGTTGTGCTCGAAGTCGATCTTGCCGGTTTCCTCGTCCTGCTCGTAGATCGGGAAATCGACGATCCAGGCGAAGGCAAACCGGTCTCGCCAGTTTTCGTCCTGCTTCTCTTTCGGGGTCTCGGCCCAGATCACGTCGCGCGCGAGCCCCGCGACCCGCTCGAAGGCCTTCGGCTTGCCGCCAAGGAAGAAGGCCGCGTCGCCGGTGCCAAGGCCGAGCTGCTGACGGATCGCTTCGGTGCGCTCGGGGCCGATGTTCTTCGCGAGCGGGCCGGCCGCTTCCATGCCGCCTTCCACCTCGCCCGACTTGAGCTTCGCCGCCGCTTCCTTGACCGTGATGCCAAGCTCCTGCGCCACGGCATCGGCGGTCTTGTCGCGCCAGAAGATGTAGCCCATGCCGGGCAGCCCTTCCTTCTGGGCGAAGCTGTTCATCCGGTCGCAGAATTTGCGCGAGCCGCCCTTCGGCGCCGGGATCGCGCGCACGCTGGTGCCCTCCTGCTCCAGAAGCCGGGCGAAGATGGCAAAGCCCGAGCCCCGGAAATGCTCCGACACGTCCTGCATCTTCAGCGGGTTGCGCAGGTCCGGCTTGTCGGTGCCATACCACAGCGCCGAATCGCGATAGGAGATCTGCGGCCAGTCGGCATAGGTGTCGACCGACCGCTTGCCGGCAAACTCGGCGATGGTTTCTTCGATCACCGGGCCGATGGTGTCGAAAATCTCCTGCTGGTCGACAAAGCTCATCTCCATGTCGAGCTGGTAGAAATCGGTCGGGCTGCGGTCGGAGCGCGGGTCTTCGTCGCGGAAGCAGGGTGCGATCTGGAAATACTTGTCGAAGCCCGAGACCATCAGCAGCTGCTTGAACTGCTGCGGCGCCTGCGGCAGGGCGTAGAACCGGCCCGGGTGCAGCCGCGACGGCACGAGGAAATCGCGCGCGCCTTCGGGGCTGGAGGCGGTGATGATCGGCGTCTGGTATTCGCGGAACCCGCGCTCCCACATGTGCCGCCGCATCGCCGCCACCACGTCGGAGCGCAGCTTCATGTTCTCCTGCATCTTCTCGCGGCGCAAATCGAGGTAGCGGTATTTCAGCCGGGTGTCCTCGGGATATTCCTGATCGCCGAAGACCTGAAGCGGCAGTTCGTCGGCGGCGCCGAGCACCTCCATGTCCTGAATGAACACCTCGATCTCGCCGGTGGGCAGCTTCGGGTTCACCAGACCGGCGTCGCGCGCCAGCACCTTGCCGTCGATGCGGATCACCCATTCGGCGCGCACCTTCTCGACCTCGGCGAACACCGGGCTGTCGGGGTCGGCGAGCACCTGGGTGATGCCGTAATGGTCGCGCAGGTCGATGAACAACACGCCGCCGTGGTCGCGGACCCGGTGCACCCAGCCCGAAAGGCGTATGGTCTCACCGACGTTGTCTTTGCGCAGATCGGCGCAGGTATGGCTGCGATAGGGATGCATGAAACTGGCCTCGCGTTAGGTTCGCGCCGATACAGCGCGAGGGGGCCGGGAAGTCAAGCCCGGGTGCGGGTACAAGGGCCAAAACCGCGCAAGGCCATTGTTCAAGACCCCCGAACGCTTCCACAGCCGGGCACACCCCGCACAACGACGCAGTTTCACTGAAAGAACAGAGACAATCTGCATTTTTGCCTCGTTTGCACCTTTTACAGGGGGAGACCACATCTCGGAGAAGACATGCAGCTTTGCCGCCCTTACATCTACCTGCTGTCCGCTATCGGTGCCCTGTTTCTCGTGGGGCTGCATGTCTTTACCAGGGTGGAAATCCACAGCGGATACTGGCAACCGGACCTGATGGTGGCAGCAGAAACCGCTGTTCTGGTGTTTTTGCTGGCGCGGGCGCGCGGGAAACTGGATGGCGCTTCGGCACTTTTGATCCGGATACTGAAGGTAACGCAGGGCGTGTTCGAAGGGATTCTCATGATCGCTTCGGTCGCCACTGTCTTGCGGCTTCTGGATCATGCCACCAAGACCTTTGACGTGCCTCTGGCGGACGAGGGCCTTGCCCGGGCGGATACGTTCCTCGGACTTCCCTGGCGTGCCTATTTCGAGTGGGTGCACGATCACCCCGACCTGCACCCGTTAATGGAATGGGCCTATACGGCGATCGACCCGGCGACTGTGGCAACAATCGCCCTTCTTCCCCTCATCGGATCACAGGCACGGATGAAGGCTTTTGTAGAGGCTTTCCTGATCTGCGCCATGCTCTCCATCATGGTCGGGGCCTTTTTCCCGGCCCGGGCGGCGGTGGATTATCTGATCGGAGACCTCGCGGCCCATTCCAGTTTCATCCATCCCCCCGGCGTGTACCACCTGGAGGCGATGGACGAATTGCGCGCACCTTCTGGCCCGATCGTGGTGGGCGACGGGTTTCTGCCCGGCATGACTACCTTTCCGTCGCTGCATACCGGCATCGGCGTGCTGATCCTGCTCGCGGGTCTCGGCACCCGGCTGTGGCTTCCGGCTATGGCTTACGCGGCACTCATGATCTCCGCGACCCCGATCTGGGGCGGGCACTACTTTGTCGATCTGATCGCCGGGGCCGCCCTGGCGGTTCCGGTCTGGGTGCTGGTCTGCCGCAGCCTGTCTGTCCAGGCATTCGGCAAGACGAATCCATCCCCGCCCGATGCAGCGATACCGGCGGGGGGGCCAGCGCAGATGGAGATGCCGCTCGCAAATGAGGAAATTTCCACGCACGGGTAACAGCCTCCCGCCGCCGGCGAAAAGCTCACCGCGCGAGCGCGGAGTGCGACAGCCAGCGCCAGGCGAGGATCATCAGCAGGATCGAAGCGTAGCCGTCGATGGCATAATGCATCCCGATATAGACGGTCACGAGTTGGTAGAAGACAACGATCGCGACCGGCAGAAAAACCGCCACAGCCTTGATCACCCTGCCGGAAAGCCTGCTTGCACGGGCGCGGGCCCAGCCGGTCAGCACGGCACCCAGGTAGAGCGCAATCACCGTGGCCATGCCCACATGGACTGAGGGAAAAGCCGAAATCCCGGACCCAACCAGAACCTGCCCACTGGTATAGGCATTCCAGAGCCGGTCCTTGACCTCCAACAGCGCGGCTGCTTCCGGGCGCATAAGCAGTTCGAACACATCCGGGTACCGGGCCGGATCCCCTCCGGGCAGGGTGTCAAGAAAGATCGGACCAACCGACATGAACCCGGCCGCCAGGACATTGCCGAGCCCGATCCAACAAGTTGCCCAAAGCGCGGTGAATACCCTGCGGCGGCGGTCGTTCGGATCGAAGACTGCCATGAACACCGGGAAAAGGGTGGCTCCCACCACCCAGATATTGAAATAGGCGTTCAGGATCACCGGAAACGGGATCGCATCCATCCAGGTCACGCTGGCGCGCGGGGTCATCACAGCGTCGAGCCGGGTGAGCATCGGGTCCGCCCAAAAGGGGAACAGCAACGGAAGATGGGTTTTCATGAAGCCGAAGCTGAAGGTGAACATCGAACAATATGCGGCGATCAGCAGGATCTCGGTCAGTTTGCCGCGAATCCGGCGTCGAGCCCCGGGAACAGCCAGCACCCCTGCGGCCACCGCGACGACAACCCAGACGGGTGCCACCTGTTTCGCGAGGTTCAGCGCTTCCGGGAAGGTTTTAAAGACACCGACAAGGAGATAGAGCGGGTTGGTGCCGAGCGAATGGAGAAACACCGCAGCAAGGCAGAAATGGATCAGCGTAATCGTCGCGAGCATGCGCAAGGGCGATATCCGCCCCGGTTCGGGGCCAGACCCAAGCCGGGCACGCATGAAGAATGCCGGGTTAGTGTTGCTGTCCATGCTGTTCCCCGGGGTCAGGTCACTCAGGCAAAGCGCCGGGGTTCGGCGCGGTACTGCGCCCAAGGTAAGAGCGGACTGCGGCACGGGTCGGGCAATTCTCCTGCAACAAAGCGTCCCGGAGGCCCCGCCTCGCCCCTTGCGCCTGCCCGCCCCTTGTCTATAACCCACGACAATTTGGGCGGGGCGCGCGCGGACCCGTCCGCGAATTCTGCGGCGCGCGACAGCTTGCTCCGGGGGATGCCATGCCCTCGATCATGATCATCGGCGCGGGGCCGATCATCATCGGCCAGGCCTGCGAGTTCGACTATTCCGGGGCCCAGGCCTGCAAGGCGCTGCGCGAAGAGGGCTACCGGGTGATTCTGGTCAATTCCAACCCGGCCACCATCATGACTGACCCGGAAATGGCCGATGCCACCTATATCGAGCCGATCACACCGGAGGTGGTGGCGCGGATCATCGCCCATGAGAAGCCCGACGCGCTGCTGCCCACCATGGGCGGCCAGACCGGTCTCAACACCGCGCTGGCGCTGGCCGACATGGGGGTGCTCGACGAACACGGGGTCGAGCTGATCGGCGCCAAACGCGAGGCCATCGAGATGGCCGAGGACCGCAAGCTGTTCCGCGAGGCGATGGACCGGCTCGGCATCGAAAACCCGGCCGCCGCCATCGTCACCGCGCCGAAAGACGCCTCCGGGGCGTTCGACCTTCAGGAGGGGGTGAAACTGGCGTTGCAGGCGCTCGACGAGGTGGGCCTGCCGGCGATCATCCGCCCCGCCTTCACCCTCGGCGGCACCGGCGGCGGCGTCGCCTACAACCGCGAGGATTACGAGAAGCTCTGCCACTCGGGCATGGACGCTTCGCCCGTGGGGCAGATCCTTGTCGACGAAAGCCTGCTCGGCTGGAAGGAATACGAGATGGAGGTGGTCCGCGACAAGGCGGACAACGCGATCATCATCTGTTCCATCGAGAACGTTGACCCGATGGGGGTGCATACCGGCGATTCGATCACCGTCGCCCCGGCGCTGACCCTGACCGACAAGGAATATCAGCTGATGCGCTCGCACAGCATCGACGTGCTGCGCGAAATCGGCGTCGAGACCGGCGGGTCCAACGTGCAATGGGCGGTGAACCCGAAAGACGGCCGCATGGTGGTGATCGAGATGAACCCGCGGGTGTCGCGGTCTTCGGCGCTCGCTTCCAAGGCCACCGGCTTCCCGATCGCCAAGATCGCCGCCAAGCTTGCGGTGGGCTACACGCTCGACGAGCTCGACAACGACATCACAAAGGTGACGCCCGCGAGTTTCGAACCCACCATCGACTATGTGGTCACCAAGATCCCGCGTTTCGCCTTCGAGAAATTCCCCGGCGCCGAGCCGACGCTGACCACGGCGATGAAATCGGTGGGCGAGGTGATGTCCATCGGCCGGACGATCCACGAATCGATGCAGAAGGCGCTGGCCTCGATGGAAACCGGACTCACCGGCTTCAACGAGGTCGGGATCGAGGGCGCCCCCGACAAGGCCGCGGTGATGAAGGCGCTGTCGGAGAAGACCCCGGAGCGCATTCTGGTGATCGCGCAGGCGATGCGCGAGGGGCTGAGCGACGACGAGATCTTCAACGTCACCAGCTTCGACCCGTGGTTCCTCGCCCGCATCCGCGAGATCGTCGAGGCGGAGGAAGCGGTGCGTCACGATGGCCTGCCGGTCACCGAAGCCGGCCTGCGGGCGCTCAAGCAGCTCGGCTTCACCGATGCCCGCCTCGCCGAGCTGTCGGGGCGCGACGAGGCCAATGTCCGCCGCACCCGCCACAGCCTCGGCGTCACCGCCGCCTTCAAGCGGATCGACACCTGTGCCGCCGAGTTCGAGGCCCAGACGCCCTATATGTATTCGACCTATGAAGTGCCGATGATGGGCGAGGTCGAATGCGAGGCCCGGCCTTCGGACCGCAAGAAGGTGGTGATTCTCGGCGGCGGCCCGAACCGGATCGGGCAGGGCATCGAGTTCGACTATTGCTGCTGCCACGCCTGTTTCTCGCTCACCGATGCGGGCTACGAGACCATCATGGTCAATTGCAACCCCGAGACCGTCTCGACCGATTACGACACCTCCGACCGCCTCTATTTCGAGCCGCTCACCTTCGAACATGTGATGGAGATCCTGCGGGTGGAGCAGGAAAACGGCACGCTGCACGGGGTGATCGTGCAGTTCGGCGGCCAGACCCCGCTGAACCTCGCCCATGCGCTGGAAGACGCGGGCATCCCGATCCTCGGCACCTCGCCCGACGCCATCGACCTCGCCGAAGACCGCGAACGGTTCCAGCAGCTGGTGGAGAAGCTCGACCTCCGGCAGCCGGAAAATGCCATTGCCAACAGCGATGTCGAGGCGATCCAGATGGCCGAGCTGATCGGCTTTCCGCTGGTGATCCGCCCCTCCTATGTGCTCGGCGGCCGGGCGATGGAGATCGTGCGCGATCTCGACCATCTCAAACGCTATATCCGCGAGGCCGTGGTGGTGTCCGGCGACAGCCCGGTGCTGCTCGACAGCTACCTC
This sequence comes from Rhodobacterales bacterium, assembly GCA_002746935.1. Taxonomy (GTDB): domain Bacteria; phylum Pseudomonadota; class Alphaproteobacteria; order Rhodobacterales; family Rhodobacteraceae; genus Sinisalibacter. The sequence continues at coordinate 151,532 of PDRW01000022.1, read as the reverse complement.
GCCGGCGCCGTGGAAGTGGATGTGGACGCGCTGTCCGACGGCGAGAGCGTCCATGTGGCCGGGATCATGCAGCATATCGAGGAGGCCGGGGTGCATTCGGGCGATTCGGCCTGCTGCCTGCCGCCGCATACGCTCGCGCCCGACATCGTCGCCGAGATCCGCCGCCAGACCGAGGCGCTGGCGCTGGCGCTGAAGGTCAGGGGGCTGATGAACGTGCAATTCGCGGTGAAGGACGGGGTGGTCTATCTCATCGAGGTCAACCCGCGCGCCTCACGCACCGTGCCCTTCGTCGCCAAGGCCACCGATTCGGCCATCGCCTCGATTGCCGCCCGGCTGATGGCGGGCGAGCCGATGGCAAACTTCCCCGAGCGCGCGGCCTACCCCGAAGGCACCGCCTATGACCAGCCGATCCCCATGGCCGACCCGCTCACGCTCTGTGACCCGGATGTGCCGTGGTTCTCGGTGAAGGAAGCGGTGCTGCCCTTTGCCCGCTTCCCCGGGGTCGATACCATCCTCGGCCCGGAAATGCGCTCCACCGGCGAGGTGATGGGCTGGGACCGCAACTTCCCCCGCGCCTTCCTCAAGGCCCAGATGGGCGCCGGCACGCATCTGCCCGAAGGCGGCACGGTGTTCCTCTCGATCCGCGACGCCGACAAGGCGGAGGAGATGCTGGGCGCCGCCAAGGCCCTGGTGGACCTCGGCTTTTCGCTGCTCGCCACGGGCGGCACCGCGACATGGCTGACCGCCAACGGGGTCGCGGCGGAGACGGTCAACAAGGTCTATGAGGGCGGGCGCACCATCGTCGACCGGATGAAGGATGGCGATGTGCAGTTGGTGTTCAACACCACCGAGGGCGCCCAGGCCGTGGCCGACAGCCGCGCCATCCGCTCGGTCGCGCTGTTCGACAAGATCCCCTATTTCACCACCGCCGCCGGGGCCCATGCTGCGGTGCAGGCGATGCAGGCGCGCGAAGAGGGTGAAGTCGAGGTGCGGGCGTTGCAGGCGTGATCCGGGCCTGAGTGGCGGACCAGAGTAGCGGCACGGGCATCGCGGCCGGGGTCACGGCTGCGTGCCGCCCGTCCGTGCCGCCCGGCACTTGCGCTCACTTCACGAGCCGCCCCCAGAGGTCGTATTCGCTGGCCTCGTCCACCTCGACCTCCACCAGATCGCCGGGCTTCAGCCCCTCGAACCCCGCGTCGATGAACAGATTGCCGTCAATCTCCGGCGCATCCGCCTTCGTCCGGCAAACCGCGCCGTCGGCATCGACCGTATCGACCAGCACCTCCTGCCGCATCCCCAGCTTCGCCGCGAGCTTCGCCTCGGAAATCGCCTGCGCCTTCTGCATGAACCGCTCCCAGCGCTCCTGTTTCACCTCCGGCGCCACATGGCCGGGCAGATCGTTGGCCCGCGCCCCCGCGACATTCTCGTATTGAAAACACCCGACCCGGTCGAGCTGCGCCGCGTCGAGCCAGTCCAGCAGGGTCTGAAACTCGGCCTCGGTCTCGCCGGGGAAGCCGACGATGAAGGTCGAACGCAGCACGATCCCGGGGCAGATCTCCCGCCAGGCTGCAATCTCGTCGAGCGTCTTCGCCGCCGCCGCGGGCCGCGCCATCCGCCTGAGCACACCGGTATCGGCATGCTGGAACGGGATGTCGAGATAGGGCAGGATCAGCCCTTCCGCCATCAGCGGGATCAGATCGCGCACATGCGGGTAAGGGTAGATGTAATGCAGCCGCACCCAGGCGCCGAGGCTGCCAAGGTCGCGCGCCAGATCGGTGATATGCGCCCGGTGCCCCCGCACCTCCGCATGGCGCAGATCGACCCCATAGGCCGAGGTGTCCTGGCTGATGACCAGAAGCTCCCGCACCCCCGCCTCCACCAGCTTCTCCGCCTCCCGCACCACCGCATGGGCCGGCCGCGAGACCAGACGGCCGCGCATGTCGGGGATGATGCAGAACTTGCAATGGTGATTGCAGCCCTCGGAAATCTTCAGATAGCTGTAATGCCGCGGCGTGAGCTTCACCCCGGTCGCGGGCATCAGATCGACGAACGGGTCCGGCTCCGGCGGCGCCGCCTGATGCACCGCGTCGAGCACCTGTTCGTAAGCCTCTGGACCGGTGACCGCGAGCACCGAAGGGTGCGCCCCGGTGACAAACCCGGGCTCGGCACCAAGACAGCCCGTGACGATCACCTTGCCGTTTTCCTGCAACGCCTCTTCGGCCCCGGCATAATCGGGCGAAATCGCATAGCCCTCGGCCCGCAGCCGGGTGAGGATCCGCTCCGAATCCACCAGCGCCTTCGGGCAGCCAAGGCTCACCATGCCGATCTTCGGCTGGCCGGGCCGGGGCTGTTCCCGGAAGATCGCGCGGGCGAGGTCGGGGCGAAGATCGGGTGGATTCAGCGGCGTCTGGCTCATGGGTTTCTGGCTCATGGCGCGGATATACACGGGCCAGGCGACCCGGGAAAGGTGCCGCGGCCGGGCGGGCTCAGGGCCGACTCAGGGCAAGTCCAGCCACACTTCCCCGTTTCGAAAGCCGCCCCGGATCAGATACCCCGGTTCCGTCACCTCGGGGTAGGTTTCGGCCCAGTCGCGGAACCGGTCATTGGTGACGATCCGCGCCCCCAGATCGCGCGCGGCGGTCAATATCCACGGATCGGCCGGCGTTCCCCTGGGCACCACCATCACCTCGTCCCGGGGCAGGCCCAGCAACTGGCTGAACGCCCGGTCATGCTGATACTGCCCGGCCAGCTTGTAGCCGGCATTGGCGTCAAAAACCACGCCGGGGTGGAAGCCCTGCGCCCGCAGGTTGATCAGCACCTCGCGCACGGTGTTCAGTTCGGGGGTCCCGTCCTTCCAGTGCATCACATTGGAGCCGTCGATCACGACCCGCATTTTCCTTTGGCGCGGCGCTCGGATCTTCTGTTCGCGCGGCGCCCGGGTTTTCCGCGGGCGCGGGGCGCGGGGTTTACGGTCGCGCGGCCCCCGGAGGGCGCGCAGCAACAGAAACAGACTGGCCAGTGCGGCCGGAGCGGCCAGCAAAAGCAGGTCTGAAAACCCGGGCAGGACCAGCGCCACGGCCACCCCGGCCAGAGACAGGATCAGCAGGAAAAGGGGCGCAGCCATCCGGCGGTCCTGACGCTACCGCTTGCGGTCGCGCCGCGACGACATCGGCTGGAAAGCCACACCCACATGCGCCTCGCAATAGGGCTTGCCCTGTTGCACCGGCAGACCGCAGAACCAGAAGTCCTCCGTCGCCGGATCGCCGATCGGCCATTTGCAGGTGCGCTCGGTGAGCTCCATCAGCGACAGCTTCTTCGCGGTCTTCTCGACCTCGCGCACCGTCTCCAGCGCTTCCGGGCTGATCTCGTTGGCCGAAGGCTGTGGCGGCAACGGCTGACCGGCAGGGATGATCGGCTTGCGGGCGGGTCTGGGCGCGGGGGCGGCCGGCGCCGGCGCCGCGGGCTCCGGATTGGCCACCGGTTCAGGGGCTGCCGGCCCGGCTGCTGTGTCAGGTTTTTTTGCCGGTGCGCGCGCCGGCCTGACCGCAGGCTTCGCCGGCTTTTCCTTCGCCGCCGGCTTGGCGCTCGCGGCACCCTGCGTGGCTCCGGCCCGGTTCGACAGGCCCAGACGATGCACCTTGCCGATCACCGCATTCCGGGTGACACCGCCAAGCTCCTTGGCGATCTGGCTGGCCGACTGGCCCTCGGCCCACATGCGTTTGAGGGTTTCGACCCGTTCTTCGGTCCAGGACATGTCCATCCAATCCTTTGGGCAGCGTTTCGCCCGCTTACCTACAGCAAGCGGCCATTCTAGTCAGCCCCTCAAGAGACACAAGAGACACAAGCCGCCTTCACGTTCCCGCCAGGGCCCCGCCTCCTTTTCCCGGGCAAAATACTCCGCGGGTCCGGGGGTCCGGGGGCAACGCCCCCGGCACCGCCTCTTTACAGCCCTGCGAATTCCGCCTATCGACACCCCTATGACAATCCGCGCCACATACCGCGAGACTCGACGCCTGCGCCTGCGCGCCTGACGTCCTTGTCATGTCCTGCGCCAACCCGGCGCCGTTTTCCGAAAACATTGACACCAGCCCGCCGCTCAGGCACCCAAGGGCTTCTTTTCATGGAGTGATCCGATGATCCCGTCCGTTCTGCCAACCTATATCCGCGCACCGCTCACCTTCGAGCGGGGCGAAGGCTCCTGGCTCACCACCACCGACGGACGACGCTTTCTCGACCTCGGCGCCGGCATCGCGGTCAACGCGCTCGGCCACGCCCATCCGGCGCTGGTCGAGGCGCTCACCGCTCAGGCGGGCAAGCTCTGGCATGTGTCGAATCTCTACGAGATCCCCGGCCAGCAGGCGCTGGCCGACGCGCTGGTCGAGGCCACCTTCGCCGACACCGTCTTCTTCACCAATTCCGGCACCGAGGCGCTGGAACTGGCGGTGAAGATGGTGCGCAAATACTGGCATGAGACGGGCACCCCGCGCGCCGAGATTCTCACCTTCGAGGGCGCTTTCCACGGCCGTTCCACCGCCGCCATCGCCGCCGCGGGCAGCGACAAGATGGTCGCGGGCTTCGGGCCGCTGATGCCCGGGTTCCGGCAGCTGCCCTTCGGCGACATGCAAGCCCTGCGGGATGCGGCCAGCAAAAACACCGCCGCGATCCTCGTCGAGCCGATCCAGGGCGAAGGCGGCATCCGGCCGCTGTCCGACGACGATCTCCGGGGTCTGCGCGAGGTCTGCGACGCAACCGGCGCGCTGCTGGTCTTCGACGAGGTGCAATGCGGCATGGGGCGTACGGGCCGGCTGTTCGCCCATGAATGGTCCGGCGTCACCCCCGACATCATGATGGTCGCCAAGGGCATCGGCGGCGGCTTCCCGCTCGGCGCGGTGCTGGCGACCGAAGCCGCCGCGGCGGGCATGGTCGCGGGCACCCATGGCTCGACCTATGGCGGCAACCCGCTGGCCATGGCGGTCGGCGCAAAGGTGATGGAGATCGTCACCGCCCCCGGTTTCCTCGACGAGGTCAGCCGCAAGGCCGGCGCCCTCCGGCAGGGCCTCGAAGGGCTGGTGGCCACGCACCCGGAGGTCTTCGCCGCAATCCGGGGCGCGGGGCTGATGCTCGGCCTCGTCTGCCAGCCGGGCGTGGCCAATCTCGACGTGGTCCGCGCGGGCTACGAGGCGGGCGTGCTGACCGTCCCCGCCGCCGACAACGTGGTGCGGCTCCTGCCCGCGCTGACCCTCACCGAAGACGACATTGCACAGGCCATGGAGCGGCTCGACGCCGCGGCGCAAGCCACGAAAGGAGCGGGCGCATGAAACATTTCCTCGACCTCGACAAGACCAGCCCGGACCAACTCAAGGCGATCCTCGCCAGCGCGCATGCGATGAAACAGGCCCGTGGTGATGTGCCCAAAGCCACGCCCGATGCCGAACAGCCGCTGAAGAACCGCATGGTGGCGCTGATCTTCGAAAAGCCCTCGACCCGCACCCGGGTGAGTTTCGATGTCGGCGTGCGCCAGATGGGCGGCGAGGTGATGGTGCTGTCGGGGCAGGAAATGCAGCTCGGCCACGGTGAAAGCATCGCCGACACCGCCCGGGTGCTGAGCCGCTATGTCGACCTGATCATGATCCGCACCTTCGACGAGGCCGCCCTTCTGGAACTTGCCGAATATGCCTCGGTGCCGGTGATCAACGGGCTGACCGACAAGTCGCACCCCTGCCAGATCATGGCCGACGTGATGACCTATGAAGAACACCGCGGCCCGATCGCGGGCAGGAAGGTGGTCTGGGCCGGCGATGGCAACAACGTTGCCGCTTCCTTCATCCATGCCGCCGGGCAATTCGGCTTCGACTTCACCTTCACCGGGCCGTTGCAGCTCGAACCCGACATGCGGTTGTTCGCGGCGGCGCGCGAGGCGGGGGTAAAGGCCGAGATCGTCCGCGACCCGGAAACCGCGGTCGAGGGCGCCGATCTGGTGGTGACCGACACCTGGGTAAGCATGCATGACGGGCTTTCGACCCGGGAGCGGCGCCACAATCTGCTGAGGCCCTATCAGGTCGATGAGCGCCTGATGGGCCACGCGAAAGAAGATGCGTTGTTCATGCATTGCCTGCCCGCCCATCGCGGCGAGGAGGTCACCGACGCGGTGATGGACGGGCCCCATTCGGTGATCTTCGACGAGGCCGAGAACCGGCTGCACGCCCAGAAGGCGATCCTGCGCTGGTGTCTCGAGGTGTAACAACAGGGGGGCCGGAAAAGGCCCCCGCCCCCTCCGAAGAGGTTTCGAATTGTCCAACCCCGCCCGGCTCACTAGGATAAGGGCGGGGGAACGGCAGCGGCGCCTCCCCGGGCAGCCAATGGCCAGGAAAGAGGAGGAGGGGATGACCACAGCGCTTCTGGTTCTCGACATGCAGACCAGCCTGATCGCCGACGAAACGCCCAATCCGGACGAAATCCTCGATGCTGTGTCCGGCCTGGTTGAGGTCGCCCGCGGCGAAGGCGTGCCGGTTGTCTGGGTTACCGATTCCCGCGTGTCTCCGGACCCGGCCGTGCACCCTGGTCTCGCCCCCAGCGACGAGGAACTGAAGATCGTCAAGGATCAGCGCAACGCTTTCGAGGGCACCGATCTCGAAGCGGAGCTGACGGTTCTCGGCATTGAGCGTCTGGTGATCTGCGGCATGCAGTCCGACACCTGCATCCACGCCACGGTGCGCGCGGCCGACGGTTTCGGCTTCCAGGTGGTGCTGGTGAGCGACGCCCACACCACCCACGCCTTCGAAAGCCGCGACTGGCGTGCCGTTGTCGCCGGTGAAAACGAGACCCTGGCACGGCTCGACAACACCAGCGTGTTGCCGCTCGACGAGGTTGTGCTGTAGCCGGGGCCGCACACGCCCGAAGCTCACGAAAAACAGTGGTAAATTTCGCGGCAATTTGCACCGTTTTGCCACAATTGGAAAATTATTGCGCCGGATTCGAGCGCAAATATTGACTCATCAGCAAGCAAGGTTGCTGAGACGGTAAAACCGCCGGCCCTCAGAGGCACCCCACCGGGAACCGGTCACAACGGACTTCACGAGACCGCACAGGCGCCACGCGCCACCATCTGGGGAGACAACCATGAACAGCAACGTTATCGCCTTCGCCCGCCGCAATACCCGCCCCGATGCCCGCGCCCGGCAACGTCAAGAGCAGCACGACAACATCGTGAACATCTCGTCCTGGCTCGAACGTGCCCGGCCACGGCGTACGCCCACCGGCGTGTTCTTCACCACCGGTGTGCTCGCGACCACGGGCTTCAGCGCCTGAGTTACAGCGCCCCAGACCCTGCCCGGATGGCAGACCCCCGATTTCGAAAGCAGATCCCATGACCACGATCAACGAAACCGTCACGATCCTCGAAAAAGCCCGCGCCGGCCGCCGTGCCGCTCTCAGCTCGCTTCATGCCCGCCTCGGGCACACCGACAAGGTGGTCTCGATCTTCAACAATGCCTTTCCGCTGCGCGAGGCCGAGCCTGAGCCTCACGCCGCCTGCACAGCGGTGTACAACCGCCCGGTTCTGCTGCTGAACCGGCGCAAGGCCGCCTGATTTTCCGCGTTTCCCCCAGGTCGCCTGCCCGCTCCGCGCCATGTCTTTCGCCCGAAGATGGCGGCAACGCGCTGGACCCCGGCAGGCGGCAGGGAGACCCGGATACCCGGACACCGCTGCCGGGTATTCTGGCGCAACACGCTCCAGCCCGGCCTTCTGCGCCACGGTTTCGGTGTGCTGCTTCGGAGCGATCGGCGCAGCCCCGCACAACCGACTTTCCAACCCCCTGACAACAAGGCCATTTGGGCCAGGCAAGGCGGCAATCGGGCTGTTGTGGCGGCTGCCGGGCAATTCTTCGGCGGAATCTTGCAAAAACACAAAAGCGCCCGATTCCCGCACGAATGGCGTCAGATTCACCCGCGACCCTGCCCTTATCGGAACGAAAACAAGACACGGGAGAGACAATATGGCTACCATCATTCCCCCGCGCCGCTTCGCCCGGATCCTGTGCCTGCAGGAAAAATGCGCGGCCGTTGACCAGACGGACCGAAAGAAACGCCTTCCCAGGATCAGCAGCGCAGAGGTTGACACGATCTTCGATCAGATGAGCCGGGAAACGCTTCGTCTCGACGACGCCGCCTGAAATCCGCCACGCGCATTGGCCTTCCGCCAGCACCGGAGCCAGGCAAAACGGTTTCGTTGTTCAGGCCGTTTCGACGAAAAACCGCACGATATGAAAGAACACCGGTGCCGCAAACAGCACCGAATCGAGCCTGTCGATGAAGCCGCCCTGACCGGGCAGCAGATGCCCCCAATCGTGCACGCCCTTGTCACGTTTGATCGCCGCCATCACCAGCCCCCCCGCATAGCCCAGCAGCGCCACCACCAGCGCCATCAGCGCCGCGGCCCAGACGGCAAACGGAGTGATCCAGGCGAGGCTCACCCCCACCGCCACCCCGGTGCCGAGCGCCCCGAGAAACCCCTGCCATGAGCGCGAATGATGCACACCGGGGGCCATTCGCGTCCGCCCCACCAGCCGGGGCGCAACGAAATGCGCAATGTCGCCCGCCTGCACCACGATCACCAGCCAGGCGATCAGCAGAATGCCTTCGCCCGCGTGGCCCGGGATCTCGACCCAGAGCAGTGCCGGCACATGGGAGGCGGCGTAGATGCAGAGCATCAGCCCCCATTGGGTCTCGGCGACGCGTGAGAGAAAGCCCGCGGTATCGCCCTTCGCCGCCGCCAGCACCGGCAGGAACAGGAAGGCATAGACCGGGATGAAAATGGTAAACAGCCCCACCTGGCCGAAATAGACCAGCAGATATTGCGCCGGCAGCGCCACGAAGAAGGAAAACATCAACACCCAATGGTCGGCGCGGCGTTTGGCGGTCAGGGTGAGAAATTCCCGCATCGCCGAGAACGACAGCAGCGCCACCAGCACCACGATGCCGCCGCGCCCCGCAAACCCCGCGAGCGACAGCGCCACCAGCATCGCCCACCAGGTGTTGAGCCGGGCGAAGACGGTCTGCACGACGATCGCCTTGCGCCCGGTCATGCCGCCCCAGCGCTCCAGCGCCGAGGTGCCGAGGGTCAGCCCCAGAAGCACCAGCACCAGACCGGTGAAAAGCTGGGCAAATTCCGCCTGTCCGCTCATGTTTCGCGCTCCTTCGCAAGCGCCGCGAGGGCGTCGCGGGCGCGGTCGAGGAAGATCTCCTTTTCTTCGCCCGGGCGGATCCGCAAGGGCGCACCGAAGGTGACGGTGCAGATCAGCGGCACCGGCACCACCTCGCCCTTGGGCAGAATGGTGCTGAGCTTGTCGATCCAGACCGGCACGAGGTCTACCCCCGGCCGCGCGCTGGCAAGGTGGTAGAGCCCGGTCTTGAAGTCGAGCACCGGTTTCTCGGTCTGGTTGCGCACCCCTTCGGGAAAGATCAGCAGACTCGAGCCTTCGTCGATCGCCGCCACCATCAGCGCCACCGGGTCTTCATCCGGGGCGCGCGCCTCGCGGTCGCGGTTGATCAGCACGGCGTTCAGCACGTCGCGGCCGAAAAACGCCCGCAGGCCGTTTTTCAGCCAGTAGTCCGAGGCAGCAACCGGCCGGGTCGCGTCGCGCAGGAAGCCCGGCAGCACCGCCCAGACGGTGGGGAAATCGGCATTCGACGTGTGGTTGGCGAAATAGACCCGCTGCGCCGGGACCGGTTCGATCCCCGCCCAGATCGCCCGCGGCGCCGTTATCAGACGCACGACGATCACCAGAAAGCGGCCCGCAATGGCGGCCAGCATGGTCCTGAACACGCGCTTCCCTGTCCTTTCCCCGGCGCGCTGCCGGGTTTCGCCGTTTTCCCAACCGGGTTTCGCCAAAACTTATGGACCCGGCGCCCCGCAAGGAAAAGGGGGCCGTCAGAGCGCCCTGATTCCGTTCAGCACCATATCGGTGGCGAGTGCGGAATAGGCGTCGCGCGACAGGCCCTTGCCGGGGCGGTGCCACATGTAGAACCAGTTGAGAATGCCGAAGACCGACATCGCCACCGGGCTGAGCTTGTCGGTGCCCTCGAGCCCCGGCGCCTCGCGCACCAGCGTCTGCGCCATGATCCCCACGAGTTCGCGTTGCAGCGCAATCAGCGGCGCCTGAAGCTCTTCGGGCAGGACCGAAAGCGCGTCGATCTGCAACTTGTGCTCGGCATCGGCATCCTCATAGGCTTCCAGCACCGCACAGATCAGCCCCTCCAGCCCCGCGCCCGGATCCACCCCGCGGGCGGTCTCGGCAAGCTCGGTGAGATGGGTGTCAAGGATGTCGTAGAGCAGCGATTCCTTGGAATCGTAATAATGGTAGATCAGTGCCTTCGACACGCCGCAATGCCTTGCGGCACCGGTCATCGAGGCGCGGTCGAACCCGTGGGCGGCGAAATATTCCGCCGCCCCCTTGCGGATCGCTTTCCGCTTCTGGTCGTGGTCGCGCGCGATCCCTCTGGGCACGGTCTACTCCTTCGGCCGGTTGTCAATGATCCGCACCGCCTTGCCCTCGGAGCGCGCCACATTGCCGGCCTCGGCCACATGGACCTTCACGGTAACGCCGACATGGGATTTGACCTTGCCCTTGAGCACATGGCCCACATGGGCCGGCGAGGCATCGCTGCCTTCGGCCATTTCCACATGGACGTGCATCTCGTCCATCCGGTCGGGGCGGACAAGCTCGATCTGGAAATGCGGCCCGAGCTCCGGCACTTCCATGAGCTGCTCCTCGATCTGGGTCGGGAAGACGTTGACGCCGCGCAGGATGATCATGTCGTCGGTGCGGCCGGTGACCTTCTCCATCCGCCGCATCGAGCGCGCGGTGCCGGGCAGCAGACGGGTGCGGTCGCGGGTGCGGTAGCGGATGATCGGGAAGGCTTCCTTGGTGAGCGAGGTGAACACCAGCTCGCCCAGCTCGCCATCGGCCAGCACCTCGCCGGTCTCGGGGTCGATGGTTTCGGGATAGAAATGATCTTCCCAGATATGCAGCCCGTCCTTGGTCTCGACGCATTCCATCGACACGCCGGGACCGACGACCTCGGAAAGCCCGTAGATGTCGACCGCGTGCATGTCGAAAGCGCTCTCGATCTCCTTGCGCATCGCGTTGGTCCAGGGCTCGGCACCGAAGACCCCCACATGAAGCGGCGATTTGCGCGGGTCACGGCCCTGGGCCGCATATTCGTCAAGGATCGACAGCGCGTAAGATGGCGTCACGGTGATGCCCCTGGCGTCGAAATCCTCGATCAGCCGCACCTGGCGCTGGGTCATGCCGCCGGAGACCGGCACCACGCTGAGGCCAAGCTTTTCGGCGCCATAATGGATGCCCATGCCGCCGGTGAACAACCCGTAGCCATAGGCGTTGTGCAGCACATCGCCCGGGCGCAGGCCGGCGGCGCGCAAGGAGCGGGCGACCACGTTCGACCACATTTCGAGGTCGCGCTCGGTATAGCCCACCACCGTCGGCTGGCCGGTGGTGCCCGACGAGGCGTGGATCCGGGCAATCTGATCGCGCGGCACGGCAAACATGCCGAAGGGGTAATTGTCGCGCAGATCCTGCTTGGTGGTGAAGGGCACCTTTGCGAGGTCTTCGAGACTGTGCAGATCGTCCGGGTGGAAGCCCGCGGCATCGAATTTGGCCTTGTAGAACGGCACGTTGTCATAGGCGTGGCGGAGCGACCATTTCATCCGCTCGAGCTGGACCGCGGCGATCTCGTCGCGCGACGCGGTTTCGATATGTTCCAGATCCTCCTTGCGAGGGGTCAGATCCTTCATGTTTTCCTCCCTTCACGACCAGCGGGCCGCTCTTGTCTCCTGCGGCTCCGGGGCCGCTCTTGTCGCCTGCGGCTCCGGGACCGCTCTTGTCGCCTGCGGCTCCGGGGCCGCTCCACCCTTGCGGCCATTGATTGCCGCGCCACGAATGTCTCAGGCGCTGCCACCTTCCGGGAAATGTGCGCCGCTCACCTGACGCGCATGCCCCCGGAACAACGCCACCCGGCGCCCGTCCTCCCCGGTCACCGTGACGTCATAGACCCCCGAACGCCCCGCCCTGTGGGTCTCGCGCGCCTCGGCGGTCAGCAGCTCGCCCACATGGCCGGGGGCAAGATAGGTGATCGCGTTGGACTGCGCCACGACACGGGTGTTGTAGCTGTTGCAGGCAAAGGCAAAGGCGGTGTCCGCCAGCGCATAGGTATAGCCGCCATGGGCCATGCCGTGGCCGTTGGCCATGTCGGCGCGCAGAATCATGGTCGCCGTGGCTGTGCCCGGCCCCACATGGGTCAGCTCGATGCCCATGGCCTGGCTGGCGCGGTCATCGGCCCACATTGCCGCCGCCGAACGGCGCGCACGTTCCTCCGGGGTCATGGGGGTCATGGCCTCTCCTCCTGTTGCCGGCACCGTGGCATATTGCCGACCGGGCGGTCAAGAGTGTTACAGGAGGCCAACGCCGCAATCGCACGCGCCGCAATCGCCGCTCGCGCAAGGGCTGACACGAAAAACCCCGCCGGAAAGGGCGGGGAACAACGTAGCCCCGGTGCCGAGAACTGGGTGGGGGCTGTTGAAACCGGCACCGGGGTGAGCTTGCGCTCGCTACGTAGGGAATTTATCGGCCCCGAAGCTGGCACAATTCAGGTGCGTATCGTGCATCTCAAGGGCCATTTCACGGCAAAATTGCGGCACACGGCGGGGCAGGGGAGCGGTCTCGGAAATGCCGTAACCCGTCCGGCCCGGCGACCGCTCGGCAACCCGCCCAAGGCCCGGGGACAGTTCAGAGCCCGGTGGCCTCGAGCACTTCCCCGAGAATCGGTGCCAGCCGCTCGGCCCAGGCCTTCTGCTGGGCCGCGGTGCGGATGATGTCATTGCGAAGCTCGATCAGCACGTTCACCCGGCCCGGTTTGATCGCGTGCCGGTCAACGCTGTCACCCTCCAGATGCCCGCCATAGGGCTCGTTTTCGCCGACCACCAGGTCATGCTCCTGGCGCAGCCGGTCGAGCAGCGGCACCGCATAGCGGGAATCCCGTCCGTAGAGCACGCCGATATGCCACGGCCGCGGGTCGCGCCCCCGAAGCTGCCTGGTGAAGGAATGGATCGCCACATAGATCATGTCGTCCCGGCGGCCTGCAAGCCGGGCGACGGCCCCGTGATAGGGTCGGTAATAGGCGTTCAGCCGGTGTGCGATCTCTTCCGGGCCGAGATGCCGGTTGGCGGGAATGACGGTGCCGTCATAGAGCTGCATCAACAGCGTCGGGTCGTCTTCGCCACGGTTGGGGTCGATCACCAGCCGCGAGAAATTGCCAAGCACCACGGGGGCTCCCAACAGCTCCCCAAGCCGCACGGATACCCCCGCCGCCCCCGGATCCCAGGCGATGTGCCGGGCCATGTCGGCCTCGGACAGGCCCAGCGAGCCGCCGCCGATCTCCGGCGGCACGGCATTGGAGGCGTGATCGCAGGTCACCAGCCAGCGGCTGTCACGGTCTTCGCCGTGAATGTGAAACGGCAGATGTGTCATGGGATGTCTTCTCTGGCTTTCCCGGTTTGTAGGCGAGCGGGACCGAAAGCGCCAGTTGCGAGCCCCATGTTTTTCAGGCATATATCGTCTGACCCCCCGTGATCGCTAACACGCGCCGCCAACCTGCCGCGCGCGTTCAACGTAAGGACACAGGCATGTTCCGCCGCCGCAACGTCAAGATTGTTGCCACCCTCGGACCCGCATCCAACGACTACCGGACGATCCGCAATCTCGTCGAGGCGGGGGCCGATGTCTTCCGGCTCAACATGTCGCACGGCACCCATGACGAGCACCGCGACCGCTATCAGATCATCCGTCAGGTCGAGGCCGATACCGGCAGCCCGATCGCGGTTCTGGCCGATCTCCAGGGGCCGAAACTGCGCTGCGGGCGGTTCGCCGCCCGCGGCGCCGAGCTCGAAGAGGGCAAGGTCTTCCGCTTCGATCTGCTCGACAAACCGGGCGACGGTGATCGGGTGCAGCTTCCGCACAAGGAGATTTTCGCGGCCCTCGAAGAAGGCACCCACCTTCTGGTCAACGACGGCAAGATCCGCTTGCGGGTGGTGGACTTCGGCCCGGATTTCGCCGATTGCGAGGTCGAGGTGGGCGGCACGATTTCCGACCGCAAGGGGGTCAACGTGCCCGATGTGGTGCTGCCGATCGCGGCGCTCACCGAAAAGGACCGGGGCGACCTCGAGTTTGCCTGCGAGCTCGGCGTCGACTGGCTGGCGCTGAGCTTCGTGCAGCGCGCGGCGGATGTTTCCGAGGCCCGCCGTCTGGCCAATGGCCGCGCCGCGGTGCTGTCGAAGATCGAAAAGCCCTCTGCGGTCAGGGATTTCGACAAGATCCTCAGCGTGTCCGACGGGATCATGATCGCGCGCGGCGATCTCGGCGTCGAACTGCCGGTGCAGAACGTGCCGCCGATCCAGAAGCGGCTGGTGCATACCTGCCGCGCCGCCGCCAAACCGGTGATCGTCGCCACCCAGATGCTCGAAAGCATGATCGAAAGCCCGATGCCGACCCGCGCCGAAGTGTCGGATGTGGCTACCGCGATCTATGAGGGCGCCGACGCGGTGATGCTCTCGGCCGAATCGGCCGCCGGCAAGTTTCCCCGCGAGGCGGTGGCGACCATGGACGCGGTGGCGCGCGAGGTCGAGGGCGACGACACCTATCGCCGGGTGCTGGAAAACAGCCGGATCTTCGAACGCTACACCGTGGCCGACGGCATTGTTTCCGCCGCCCGCGAAATCGCGGTCTCGACCGACGTGAAGGCGATCTGCTGCTTCACCCAGTCCGGCACCACCGCCCTGCTCGCCTCGCGCGAACGCCCCCAGGTGCCCATTCTGGCCCTGACGCCGCTGCCGGGCACGGCGCGCAGGCTGTGCCTGTCCTGGGGGATCTCCTGCACCATGATCCAGGGCGAGGTGGACCGCTTCAAGCTGGCCGTGGTGGAAGGCGCCCGCGCCGCCCGGGCGTCGGGTGTGGCGGACGATCACGATCAGATCGTGCTGATCGCCGGCGTGCCGTTCAACGTGCCCGGCACCACCAATATCCTGCGGGTCGCCCCCTGTGCGGAACGGCTGATCTATGCAACCGACCCGGAATAGTGAAAGGTAGATCCATTGACCCCCGATATGTCGCTTACCATCGGCCTGGCCGTCTTCGTCTTCACCATCCCGGCCATTTTCTCGGCTGTCGTTGACGGTCGCGTGCCCCGTCTCCCGGCGGTGATGGCCCTCGTCGGCGGGGCTTTCATCACCTGGGCGATGACACAGAAGGCGGGGGGATACACCCTTGACGAAATCCCGCAGGTGATCATGAAAGTGCTGGCGCAACTCACACGCTGAATGGGACAAGCCCCGGACGAAACCACCCGCCGGAGCGCTCCGGCGGGTGGCATTTATTATAGCGCCCGCTTCGGCAGACCCGGGTCAGCCCGCAGTTCCGGCCCCCGTGCCGATCACCAGCCCGTCGACACCCGCATGCACCGGCACCGTGCTGCCGTCGAGCACCTCGCCCGCGAGCAGCAATTCGGCCAGCGGATCCTGCAACGCCTTCTGGATCACCCGCTTCAGCGGCCGCGCGCCATAGACCGGGTCGTAGCCCTGATCGGCAAGCCATGTCCTGGCGGCCTCGTCGAACTCGAGCGTGATGTTGCGCTTCGCCAGCCGTTTCGCCAGCCGCGCAAGCTGGATATCGACGATCCCGTCCATGTCGTCACGGGTCAGCCGGTCGAAGATGATGGTCTCGTCCAGCCGGTTGAGGAATTCCGGCCGGAAATGCGCCTTCACCGCTTCCATCACCTGCGCCCGCGCGGCACCCGCGTCGGCCCCTTCGGGCAGCTGGCTCAGCGCCTGCGAGCCGAGGTTCGAGGTCAGCACGATCATCGTCTGCTTGAAGTCCACATGCCGCCCCTGGCCATCGGTGAGCACACCGTCGTCAAGCACCTGAAGCAGCACGTTGAACACATCCGGATGCGCCTTTTCGACCTCGTCGAACAGCACCACCTGATAGGGCCGGCGCCGCACCGCCTCGGTGAGCACCCCGCCTTCATCGTAGCCGACATAGCCCGGCGGCGCCCCGATCAGCCGCGCGACGGAGTGTTTCTCCATGAATTCCGACATGTCGATCCGCACCATCGCGTTATCGTCGTCGAACAGAAACTCCGCCACCGCCTTGGTCAGCTCGGTCTTGCCGACCCCGGTCGGCCCGAGGAACAGAAACGACCCCAGCGGCCGGTTCTCGTCGTTGAGCCCGGCGCGGGCACGGCGCACCGCATTGGCCACCGCGGTCACCGCCTTGTTCTGGCCGATCACCCGCTTGTGGAGCCCGTCTTCCATGCGCAACAGCTTGTCGCGCTCGCCTTCGAGCATCTTCGAGGTCGGGATACCGGTCCAGCGTTCGACCACATGGGCAATCTGCTCCGGCCGCACCGCCTCCTCGACCATCACGTCGTCGCCGCGGGTCTCGGCCTCGGCAAGCTGCTTTTCCAGCCCCGGGATGATGCCGTAGGAAAGCTCACCGGCGCGCGTGAGGTTGCCCTCGCGCTTGGCCGCATCAAGCTCGGCCCGGGCGCGGTCAAGCTGCTCCTTGAGCGCGCGCGCCCCTTCGAGCTTGTCGCGCTCCGATTGCCACCGCGCGGTCAGCGCAGACGATTTCTCCTGAAGCCCGGCAAGCTCTTCCTCAAGCTTCGCCAGCCGGTCCTTCGAGGCCTTGTCGTCCTCTTTCTTCAGCGCCTCCGCCTCGATCTGCATCTGCAGGATCTGCCGGTCGAGCTGGTCAAGCTCTTCGGGCTTCGAATCCACCTCCATCCGCAGCCGCGACGCGGCCTCGTCCACGAGGTCGATCGCCTTGTCGGGCAGGAAGCGGTCGGTGATATAGCGGTGGCTGAGCGTCGCCGCCGAGACCAGCGCCGAATCCGAGATCCGCACCCCGTGGTGCAGTTCGTATTTCTCCTTGATGCCGCGCAGGATGCTGATCGTGTCTTCGACCGTCGGCTCCTCCACCAGCACCGGCTGGAACCGGCGGGCAAGGGCGGCGTCCTTCTCGACATATTTGCGGTATTCGTCGAGCGTCGTGGCGCCCACACAATGCAGCTCACCGCGCGCCAGCGCCGGCTTGATGAGGTTCGCCGCATCCATCGCGCCATCGGCCTTGCCGGCGCCCACCAGCGTGTGCATCTCGTCGATGAACAGCACGATCTCGCCCGCCGCGGCGGTGATCTCGTTGAGCACCGCTTTCAGCCGCTCCTCGAACTCGCCGCGGTATTTGGCGCCGGCGATCAGCGCGCCCATGTCGAGCGCGAGCAGCTTCTTGTTCTGGAGGCTCTCGGGCACGTCGCCGTTGATGATGCGCAGCGCAAGCCCTTCGGCGATCGCGGTCTTGCCGGTGCCCGGCTCACCGATCAGCACCGGGTTGTTCTTGGTGCGGCGCGACAGCACCTGCATGGCGCGGCGGATCTCCTCGTCGCGGCCGATGATCGGGTCGATCTTGCCCTCGGCGGCGGCTTCGGTGAGGTCGCGGGTGTATTTGCCCAGCGCCTCATAGGCATCCTCGGCGCTGGCCGAATCCGCCGTGCGCCCCTTGCGCAGATCGTTGATCGCGGCGTTGAGGTTCTGGGCGTTGATCCCGCCCGCCTCGAGCGCCTCCCTGGCCTCCGATTTCACCAGCGCCAGCGCGGTCAACAACCGTTCGACCGGCACGAACGAGTCGCCTGCCTTCTTTGCAAGCTTCTCGGCCTCGTCCAGCACCCGGCCGGTGGCGGAATCGAGATAGACCTGGGCACCGTCGCCGCTCACCTGCGGGATCCGCCCCACGGCCGCATCCACCGCTTCGGCCACGCGTTTCGCATCACCGCCGGCCCGGCCGATCAGCCCGCTGGCCATGCCTTCCTCGTCATCCATGAGGGCTTTGAGCAAATGCTCGGGCGCGAGCCTCTGGTGGCTTTCGCGCATCGCGATCGTCTGGGCGGCTTGCACGAAGCCCCGCGACCGCTCGGTGAACTTCTCGAGGTTCATCGGTCTCTCCTTTTCATAAGCGCCCCGTTGCAGGTGCCCGCCCGGCGGCACACCCATTCGGGCCTCGTAATGCAGATGGGAACGCGCGCCCGGCCGCGCAACCGCGACGGCAGGAAAATCGCGGATTCTGAAAAATGTTTGCTTTTTGTTCACTTTCTTCCTGCATGGTACAGACCATGCACAGAAGGGCGTTAACATGATGAAAGTCATCAGAATTGATGTTGAAGACCTCGCGTATGAAAGCGTTTCAGAACGGTTCGAGGGACATGTGGAACTCACAATCGCCGAACCCGGCAAGGCACGAACGGTTACGCTTCACTTCGTTCCTCACGTCTGCCTTCCGGAAAGCACGCCCGGTTCCATCGTCACCTACAGCCTGATCGCCGATGCGCTGCGCCAGGCCCGCAAGATGCCAGGCTTCCGGCGCGGTGAGGAACAATTCGAGGTCGTGGCACCGGCGCCGCAAATGATCCTGCTCACCGGCGGGGAGTTCCGGGCCAGCGCTTGACAGCCTCGCGCGGCATGGCGATGAAGCGGGCAAGCCGATGGAGCCCGCAGATGACCGCCGAAACCGCCCGGAACACCCAAGGCATGCCCTCCCGCACGCCCCCCCGTAAAACCGATGACCGGCTGATCGTTCCGCTCGACCTGCCCAACGCCTTGCTCGGGCTCCAGATGGCAGAGCGGATCGGTCCCGAGGTCGGGTTCTACAAGATCGGGCTCGAAATGCTGATGGGCGGCGGTCTGGCGCTGGCGCGCGAACTCATCGACGAGCGCGGCAAGCGGGTGTTCCTCGACATGAAGCTGTTCGACATCCCGAACACCATCGAGGGCGCGGTACGCGGGCTCAAGGATTACGGGCTCGACTTCCTCACCGTCCATGGCGATCCGCACGTGGTGCGCGCCGCCGCTGAAGGCAAGGGCGGGTCGGATCTCAGGATTCTCGCGGTCACCATCCTGACGTCACTCGACCGCGAAGACCTCGACGCAGCGCTGATCCGCCCGGGTGAGGTGCAGGATCTCGTGGTCGAACGCGCCGCACGGGCCCTGGACGCGGGCGCCGACGGGGTGATCGCCTCCCCGCGAGAAGCCGCGCCGATCCGCGCCCTGCCGCAAGCGAAGGGCAAGCTCATCGTCACCCCGGGCGTGCGCCCGGCCGGCGCCGTGCTCGGCGACCAGAAACGGGTGATGACCCCGGGCGAGGCGATTCGCGCCGGCGCCGACCATATCGTGGTCGGCCGCCCGATCACCGGCGCCGCCTCGCCACGCGACGCCGCCCGTGCGGTGCTCGCCGAACTGCCCTGAACCGGCGGTCCCGGGGTGGCTCTCCGGCCTTTCGGCTTGCCCTTCCGGTATAGCTGACGGGAGTGGGTTTGATCTCAAAATCCACGAAGCATCAGCGTAAAACCAAAGAGTTATAGCCAAACGGCACAATCAGAGTTGTGCCGTTTGGCTATAGAAAGCAGTCGGGCGAGAGGGTAACGAGAACAAGACTCCAGCGGCCGGGATCACCGATATTGCGCGCCTGCCGGGGCACGCCTGCCGGCGGGCGTTCGCAGAAAGCGCCCCTGCCACCCCGGCCGCAACTCACGGCCCTGAAAAACCCGACGCCCTTCCCCAGGAGGGGAGGGCGTCGGTCCAGGTTTCAGTCTTCGTTGATGTCGTGGTCGAAGGTCTTGGTCTGGCCGGCCCGCGTGCCCATCGCCATCCGGGCACCGACCCAGGCCAGCACCGAGGTCACCGCGAAAACCACCAGCGCCCAGGGCAGGGTGAAGCTCACGCCCAGCGCCATCAGCACCCCGACCGCCACGGCCCCGATTGCAAAGCCGACGAAGATGAAGCCGGGCGCGAAGAGTTCGAAGATCGCGAGTCCAAGCCCGGCCGCGATCCAGACCCACCAGACCTCCCAGTTCATTTGCCCACCCCTTTGAGCAGCCCGAAGGCATCGGCAAAGGCGTCAACCGCATTGGCGGGCAGCAGCACGGTCTGTTTGCCGGCGCCTTCGCCCACCTTCGCAATCGCCTCTACCTGTTTCAGCGCCACCTGATACTGCGCCGCCTCGATGCCGTTCTTGGCAATCGCCTGCGCCACCACTTCGGTGGCATAAGCCTCGGCTTCGGCCTGAATACGGCGCGCCTTGGCGGTTTGCTCGGCGGCGTAAAGCTCGGCGTCGGCCTGAAGCTCGACCGCACGCTTGGTGCCCTCGGCCTCCATCACCTGTGCGCGCCGGGCGCGTTCGGCATTGAGCTGCTGGAGCATCGCGTCGCGCGTTGCCTGATCGAGGTTCACATCGAGAATCTCGGCCCGGGTCACCTCGATCCCCCAGGCATCCACCGCGTCTTCGACGCTGGCCTTGATCTGGGTGATCAGCTGCGCCCGGTTCGACTGCACCTCGTCGAGGTCCATCTTGCCGATCTCGGCGCGGACGATCCCGGCCACGGTGGTCGAGATCGCGCCATCGACGTCACGGATCCGGTAGACCGTCTTTTCCGGCTCGAGAATACGATAGAACACGCTGGTATCGACCTGCACCAGCACGTTGTCCTTGGTGATCGCATCCTGGGTCATGGTCGGCAGCTGGCGTTCGAGGATCGACACCCGGTGCCGCACCCGGTCGAGGAAGGGAATGATGAAGTTGATCCCCGGCCCCAGCACCACCTGCAACCGGCCAAATCGCTCGACGACATATTTCTGGCTCTGCGGCACGATCCGCACGCCCAGGAAGATCGAGATGATGATGAACAGGGCAATGAGAAGAAGGATGATGTTCGCGCCAATGAATTGGCCGATCAGTTCTTCGGTGGACATGGGGGGAGATCCTCCTGGAATGTCTCGACGTTAACAGAACAGGACACTGTAGCATGCGCTGGCGCCCTGCCATAAAGTGGTAATGAAATCGGGCATTTCAATGACGGAAACAGATTGTTTCAGGTATTTCACCCCCGGAGAGGCCCGCTCCCGCAATGCTGCCAGCGCTCCCGTCGCGCGGTGGCTTGCATCCGCCCCCGCGTCCCGCGCTATACTCGCCCCATGCCCGCCCTTTGCCAGGATTGCCTGACCCCGTTCGACGGCCCTCGCGAGGCCGCGTTCGAGACCCCGCCCGGCGCCGCGCACCATCCCGGCCCGCGCTGCCCGGAATGCCGCTCGCCGCGGGTGGTGGCGCATCCGGAACTGTTCAGCCTCTCGATCGCGCATATGGATTGCGATGCCTTCTATGCCAGCGTCGAAAAGCGCGACAATCCGGCGCTGGCCGACAAGCCGGTGATCATCGGCGGCGGCAGGCGCGGGGTGGTCTCCACCGCCTGTTACGTCGCGCGGATCCGCGGCGTACATTCGGCGATGCCGATGTTTCAGGCGCTGAAACTCTGCCCCGACGCGGTGGTGATCTTCCCGCGGCCCGAGCATTACGCCCGGATCTCGAAGCAGATCCGCGGCTTCATGGACGCGCTCACCCCCGCAGTCGAGCCGCTGTCGCTCGACGAGGCCTTCCTCGACATGACCGGCACCGAACGGCTCCACCACGCGCCCCCCGCGGTGATGCTCGCCGGGCTGGTCAAACGCATGGAAGACGAGCTTGGCCTCACCGGCTCCATCGGCCTCAGCCACAACAAGTTTCTCGCCAAGGTTGCTTCCGACCTCGACAAGCCGCGCGGGTTTTCGGTGATCGGCAAGGCCGAGACCGCCGCCTTCCTCGCCGACAAGCCGGTGAGCCTGATCTGGGGTGTCGGCGCGGCGGCGCGGGCCAGCCTCGAAAAGGCAGGCATCCGCACCTTCACCGACCTTTTGCGCTGGGAGCGGCGCGATCTGCATGCGCGTTTCGGCCAGATGGGCGACCGGCTGTGGCATCTCGCGCGCGGCGAAGACAGCCGCCGGGTGGCGTCGCATCACCCGATGAAGTCGATCTCCAACGAGACCACCTTTTACGAGGACACCGCCGATGTGGATCTGCTCGACGGGCACCTCTGGCGGCTGTCGGAAAAGGTCTCCGACCGCGCCAAGGCCAAGGGGATCGCCGGGCGGATCATCACGGTGAAGCTGAAACGCGCGGATTTTCGCGGCCTTACCCGGCGGCTGTCGCTCGAAGACCACACCCAGTCCGCCGACCGGATCTACCGCAATGCCCGGCGGCTGTTCGACACCGTCGCGGATGAAGGCCCGTTCCGGCTGATCGGGGTCGGCCTTTCCGATTTCGGCCCCGCCGAAACCGCCGATCTCTCCGGCGATCTGCTCGACCCGCAAGCCGCCCGCCGTCAGGCCGCCGAACGCGCCACCGACGAGATCCGCGCCCGTTTCGGCTCCGGGGCGATCCTCAAGGGGCGGTCCATGAGGTAGGTTCCCGCGCCGGTCTGCTATTCCGCCGCCAGCGGGGCGCTCTCCGCTTCGGGGCGCCCGATCCCGGCCAGTTCCGCGATGATCCGCCCCAATATGCGCTGCATCGCGCCGAAATTGCCGTTGGGGCACAGATCGCGTTCGTTCATGTAAAGCGACCGGTCAATCTCGATCTGCACCACATGGCTGCGCTGCGACGGCCGTCCGTAGGCCTGCGCGGTATAGGCCCCGGCAAATGGCGTGTTCAGCGCGACCCTGAAGCCCTCCTTGCGGAAGGCCGCCTCGATCCGCTCGACGATACTGCCGCCCGCCGCCGCGCCGTAGCGGTCACCAATCACGATCTCGGGTGTCTCGGACCTGTGGCGGCACAGGCTCTCGATCGCCGCATGCGGCATCGAGTGGCAATCGACCAGCAGCGCCTGGCCGAACAGCAGCCGCGATTCTTCGATCAGCCCCTGAAGCTTCGCGTGATAGGGGTACCAATGCTCCTCCAGCCGCGCCCGCACTTCCCCAAGGCTGATCTTGCCGCGGTAGATCTCGCGCCCGCCCGCCACCACGCGCGGAATCACCCCAAGTCCGGAGGCAACCCGCGGGTTATGCGCCCCGCCCGCCACACCGCGAATCAGCGCCGGATCGAGCTCCTCCGCCCCGCGGTTGAGATCGACAAAGGCGCGCGGCGCCCGGGCGGCGATCAGCGGCGCGCCATGCGCGGGCGCGTCGGCCACCAGCAGATCGACGAAGGCATCCTCCGACGAGCGGATCGCCTGTTCATCGAGCACCGACCGGCGCAGAAACGCCCAAGGGTAGTCGCGCCCGGAATGCGGGCTGGCAAAGATCGTCGCCGTGGTCCGGCGATTCGGCATCGTCAGCGCGTAGGCCGGGTGCTGCATGTTTCTCTTCACCTCCGTTTTCAGCGCCGCAGTATAAACGGGAAATCCGGGCGCCAATACCCCTTGCACGCCCACGCTTTACCTTCTATAGACACGCGGACCGGCGCGGGGCCTCCCGCGTCTGTTTGTTTGAACGGGCCGGCTCGCATATCCGCGCGCAGCCAGCGGCCGAAAGGCTGGGCCGTTCCGGCAGGCAAAACGGGCGATTAGCTCAGCGGTAGAGCACTTCGTTGACATCGAAGGGGTCACTGGTTCGATCCCAGTATCGCCCACCACCGCCGCCCGGGGATCCGGGCAACGGTCTGGCTGCCCGGGGGTCCGGGCAAAGGTTTCACCGCCCGGGTTCCGGGCAAGAATTCACCGGCGCTCCCGGCGCCGCGACAAGAGGAGAGGGACATGAAAGTCCGCAACTCGCTTCGCTCGCTGAAGAACCGGCACCGCGACTGCCGCGTCGTGCGCCGCAAGGGCCGCGTCTACGTCATCAACAAGACGCAGCGCCGCTTCAAGGCCCGTCAGGGTTGAGCTTTGAGGGCTGAGCTTCGGGGCCACCCGTCAGGGCTGAGCTTCGGTTGACGAAAGCACTGCAATTTCAGGGGCCGTCGGAAAGATCCGGCGGCCCTTTGCTGTTGGCAACACCCAGGCCCTTTTCTGCCCCGACCCAACGCTGTAGCACAGGCGCAACCAAAAGGGGCCCGACATGTCACAGATCACGCTGGTCCGCCACGGCCAGGCCAATTCCGCCGCGACCGACGAAGGCGGCTATGACGCGCTTTCCGAGCTTGGCCATCAGCAGGCCGCCTGGCTTGGCGACTATCTCGAGGAGACCGGCGAGCGATTCGACCGGGTCTATACCGGCACGCTCAACCGCCACCACGACACCGCCCGGGCGATGCGGGTCACCCGCTGGGCCGACCCGGTGGCCGATGCCCGGCTGAACGAGGTGGAATATTTCGACCTCTCCAACCGGATGCACGCGCAGATGGGCATTCCGCTGCCCACCAACCGCGACGAATTCATCGACCATCTGCCGCTGGTCTTCACCGCCTGGCAGGACGGCAGGATCGCCGGCGCCTCGGAGAGTTTCCACGATTTTCAGGGACGGATCGACGCGGTGCTGACCGAGATCGCCGCCGGCGACGGCCGCGCCCTCGTGGTCACCTCCGGCGGGCTGATCGCGATGGCGATCCGGGTGGCGATGGGGCTCGACCTCGGCGCCTTCGCCCGCCTCGCCCTGACCATAAAGAACAGCTCGATCCACCAGTTGCATCCGGTCGGCTCCGGGCTGACACTGACCGGGTTCAACGCCGTGCCGCATCTCGCCAGCCGCGACAGGCAGCCGGCGCAAACCTATATCTGAGGAGCGGAAATGACGCATATCTGGGTCCGGGCCGAGCAGCGGCCGAACGAGGAACGGGTGGGGCTGACGCCCGAGGGCGCGGCGGCGCTGCTGGAGAAGGGTTTCCGGGTGAGCGTCGAGGAAAGCCCGGTGCGCGCGATCCCGATCGACGGCTACCGCGAGGCGGGCTGCGAGATCGTGCCGGCGTTTTCCTGGCCCGGGGCGCCGGATGAGGCGATCATCTTCGGCCTCAAGGAACTGCCCGACGACGGCACGCCGCTCCGTCACCGCCACATCATGTTCGGCCATGCTTTCAAGGGCCAGCACGCGGGCCAGCGCCTGCTCGCCCGGTTCAGGGCCGGCGGCGGCACGCTCTAC
The DNA here is from genome assembly GCA_002746935.1 of Rhodobacterales bacterium. Taxonomy (GTDB): domain Bacteria; phylum Pseudomonadota; class Alphaproteobacteria; order Rhodobacterales; family Rhodobacteraceae; genus Sinisalibacter. The sequence goes on along the minus strand of PDRW01000022.1, from coordinate 126,541 downwards.
GACCTCGAATATCTCGTTGACGAAGACGGCCGCCGCGTCGCCGCCTTCGGCTATTGGGCCGGTTACGCCGGCGCCGCGCTGTCGGTGATGAGCTGGATCGCTCAGCAACAGGGCCGCATCATCGGCCCGGTCGCCACATACCGCAGCGCCACCGCGATGCAGGACGAGATCAAGGCCGCGCTCGCAGGCCAACGCCCCTCGGTGCTGATCATCGGCGCGCTGGGACGGGTCGGCACCGGCGCGGGCGATCTCTGCGATGCCCTCGGCCTGCCCGTCACCCGCTGGGACATGGCCGAAACCGCCCATGGCGGCCCGTTCCCGGAGGTGCTGACCCATGACATCTTCATCAACTGCATCTTCGCCCGTCCCGGCACCCCGGTCTTCGTGCCGCAAGACGCCGTCTCCGGCCCGCGCCAGCTCACGGTGATCGGCGATGTCGCCTGCGACCCGGACAGCGATTACAACCCGGTGCCGGTCTATTCCGAAGCCACCAGCTGGCAGGCGCCCGCCTTGCGGGTGCATGACAGCCCGCCGCTCGACGTGATGGCGATCGACAACCTGCCCTCGCTGCTGCCGGTGGAGAGCGCCGAAGACTATGCCGGCCAGTTGCTGCCCTCGCTGCTGACGCTCAATGCGCTCGACGAGGGCGTCTCGAAGGGCGTCTGGGCCCGTGCCGAGGCGGTTTTTGCGGAGCATATGAAAGACCTGTGACACGGGCGCCGTAACACGGGGCCGTGACACGGGTGCACAACACGGGGCCGCGCTTCCCGGCCCCGTAAGGCAAACGGCCGCGCGACGCGCTCTGGCCTATTTCAGATGCGCGTCGATATATTCCTCGGCGTCATAGCCCAGCGCTTCGAGCCCCGAGGTGAGGTAGTCCGACAGCAGCGGGATGCCGAGCAGGTAATCCTCGGTTGGCGAGGTGCGCTCGTGTTTCGCGGTTTCCACCGCCTCGTCGAAATCATCGGCCGTGAACGTATCGCGGCCGATCCACATGATCGCCACCAGCGCCGCCTGCTCGTCGCGGTTGAGATCGGCGATATAGGAACGCAACTCCTCCTCGGTCGCGTCGGAGGGGCGCGATTCAAGGATGCTGTCGGCTTCGGCCTCGTCTCCCGGCCGGTCCCAACGTCCGGTCTTGGCGTCGATCTCGCGCGCACGAATGATGATCCGGGCAACTTTCGAAGGGCTGATATCGAGCGTGGCCATCGCACGTCCTTTCCTTTCCTGCCCTTTCATTTAGGCACGCCGCGGCAGGGGCGACAAGAGGGCTCAGGGCTGTTCGGGAGGCAGAAGGCCGGGGTCTTCCGCGCCCGGCGTCATCTCCCCGAAATCGAAATTGTCGAGCCGGGCCGCACGTTTGCACGCCCGTTCCGCCGCCACCCCGATACCGTCGAGATCGGCGCGGGCCTGAGCGAAATGGGCATCAAGCTTGCGCGCCCGCTCGGCCACCAGCTCCACATCGCGCCCGAGCTGCTTCAGCGCCTTGCGGATCGCACCGGCCTGCTCGCGCATCCGCGCATCCTTCAGGATCGCCCGCATGGTGTTGAGCGTGGCCATGCAGGTGGTGGGCGAGACGATCCAGACCTTTGCCGCGAAGCCCTCGCGCACCACCTCGCCGAAATCTGCGTGCAATTCGGCATAGACCGCCTCCGAGGGCAGAAACATCAGCGCCCCGTCGGCCGTCTCGCCCTCGAGGATATACTTCTCCGCAATCGCCCGGATATGCCCCCGCACCGCAACCCGCAGCGCCTTGGCCGCCTCGGCCTTCTCCCATTGGGTACCGGCCGCCCTGAGCGCCTCATAGGCCTCCAGCGGAAATTTCGCGTCGATCGCGATTGGCCCCGGCGGCTCCGGCAGATCCACCAGACAATCCGCCCGCTTGCCGTTGGACAGCGTCGCCTGCAAGCGGTAGCTGCCGGCGGGCAGGGCTTTCGACACGATATCGGCAAGCTGGATTTCACCGAAGGCGCCGCGGGTCTGCTTGTTGGAGAGGATGTCCTGAAGGCTCAGCACATCGCCCGACAGCCGGGTGATGTTTTCCTGCGCCTTGTCGATGGTCGCCAGCCGCGCCTGAAGCTCGGCAAGCGATTTTGTGGTCCTGAGTTCGCCGCCCTTCAGCACCTCGCCCATCCGCTCCTGCATCCCGGCAAATGCGCGGGCAGAGCGGAGCGCGTTGTCGTGGAGCCGGTCCTGCATACCGGCCTGAACCTCGGCGAGACGCGCCTCCATCAGGCGAACGACCTCGGTCCGGGCGCTCGCTTGCGCATCCGACACGCTGCGCAGCCCGCCGGCAAGCTGATCCTGCCCCTGCCCCAGAAGCTGCACCGCCTGCCCGAGCCCCAGAACCTGCCGCGACAGCACCTCCGCCTGGCGCGCCGACCGCCCGGTTCGCATCACCGCCACCAGCAACAGCGCAAGGAACAACGCCACCAGCGCGAGGCCCGCAAGCGCGGCCCAGAGGCGCGGATCGTCAAGCGTGAGGGAGGCGGCGTTCATGTGCGGCCGAACAGCCGCTCGATATCGGCGAGTTTCAGTTCCACATAGGTCGGCCGCCCGTGGTTGCACTGGCCGGAATGCGGGGTCGCCTCCATCTCGCGCAGCAGCGCGTTCATTTCGTCGGCATTGAGCCGGCGCCCGCTGCGGACCGACCCATGACAGGCCGTGGTCGACAGCACCGCCTCGATCCGCGCCTGCACGGTGTTGCTGCTGCCGAGATCGGCGAGGTCGTCGAGAATGTCACGGATCATCGCTTCGGCATTGACCGGCCCGAGGATCGCCGGGGTCTCGCGCACCGCGATGGCGCCGCCGCCGAAGGGCTCTATGCCGAGCCCGAGGCCCGCAAGCTCCTCGCGCATCCCCAGCAGAAGCGCCGCCTCCGGCTCCGACAGCTCGACGATCTCCGGGATCAGCAGCGCCTGCCCGGCCACGCCACTGGCCTGCATCTGCGCCTTCATCTTCTCGTAATTGAGCCGTTCATGGGCCGCATGGGCATCGACGATCACCATGCCATCGGCGGTCTGGGCGACGATGTAATTCTCGTGCAGATGCGCCCGGGCGGCGCCCAGCGGCAGATGCTCGAAGGGCGCGGTTTCCGGCGCCGGCGGCTCCCAGCGGGCAGAGGGCGCCGCGGTTTCGGCAAAGCCGGGCGCGGCCGCCGGGTCGGGCGCCTGCATCTCATAGGCCATCTGCGCCACACCGGGGGCGGGCCGGGGCGCAGACCGGTCCATCTGATAGACCCGCGGGCCCTGCGGCTCCGGCCGGAATGCCCCGAGGGTCGCCTGCGCCACCGTGGTCGAGGCCCGATGCCCCGCCTCCGCCAGCGCATGGCGCAGCGCCGAAACGATCAGCCCCCGCGCCACCCCCGGCTCGCGGAACCGCACCTCGGATTTCGCCGGATGCACGTTGACATCGACCAGATGCGGGTCGCAGCTCAGAAACAGCGCCGCGACCGGGTGCCGGTCGCGCGGCAGAAAGTCGAAATAGGCCGCCCTGAGCGCGCCGGTGAGCAGCTTGTCACGCACCGGCCGGCCGTTGACGAAGACGAACTGCGCCACAGCAGCGCCCCGCGAATAGGTCGGCAGCGCCGCATAGCCGGTGAGGCGAATCCCCTCGCGTTCGGCATCGAGGCGGAGCGCGTTCTCGGCGAAATCGCGGCCGATGATGCGCCCGAGCCGCCCGTGCAGCGCGTCGAACAGATCGCCGGTCTCGCGCGGATATTGCGCCAGCATCCGCCCCTCGCCGCCGCCCGACACGTCGCGCAAGCTGAAGGCCACATGCGGCTCCGCCATCGCCAGCCGCTTCACCACATCGCCGATCGCCTGCGCCTCGGCCCGGTCGGAGCGCAGAAACTTGAGCCGCGCCGGCGTGGCACGAAACAGATCGCGAAGCTCCACCACCGTGCCCGCATTGAGCGCCGCCGGTCGCACCGGCTCCAGCGCGCCCCCCACCACCCGGATCGACGCCGCCTCCGCGCCCGCCACCCGCGAGGTGATCGACAGCCGCCCCACCGCCCCCAGCGAGGGCAGCGCCTCACCGCGAAACCCGAAACTGTGGATGGCGAGCAGGTCCGAGCCGTCGATCTTCGAGGTCGCATGCCGCGCCAGCGCCAGCGGCAGTTCTTCCGGCGCGATGCCGATGCCGTCATCGGTGACCCGGATCAGGGTCTTGCCACCATCGGCATAGGCCACGTCGATCCGGGTCGCGCCGGCGTCAATGGCGTTTTCCACCAGTTCCTTCACCGCCGAAGCCGGGCGCTCCACCACCTCTCCGGCGGCGATCCGGTTGATCGCGGCATCGTCCAACTGGCGGATCACCGGCCGCGGGGGCGCCTCGGCAGCGCTCATATGGGGGGTATCGTCAGGCATGACACGACATCTAGCATGACTTCCCGCGATTCTGCCAGCCATGTGCTAAGCGGCAAACGCGTCCCGCGCATAGCCCTGCAAATAGAGCAGCGCCGTCAGATCGCCATGGTTCACCCGCAGATCGCATTGCGCCGCCACCACCGGTTTCGCATGCAGCGCCACGCCCATGCCCGCAAGCCCCAGCATGCCGAGATCGTTGGCCCCGTCGCCCACCGCGATCACCTCGTCGAGCCCGATCCCGCGCGCCGCCGATACCTCGCGCAGCGCCGCCACCTTGGCCTCGCGCCCGAGGATCGGCTCCACCACCCGCCCGGTGAGCCGTCCATCGGCCTGTTCGAGCACATTGGCCCGCGCCTCATCAAACCCGAGCACCTCCGCCACCTGCGTCGCAAAGGCGGTGAACCCCCCCGAGACCAGCAGGGCGCGGGCCCCGTTGGCCTTCATCGTCGCCAGCAACGCCCGCCCGCCGGGCGTGTAGCTGATCCGGGTCTCGAGCACCCGGCCGATCACCGCCTCGGGCAGCCCCGCCAGAAGCCCGACCCGCTCGCGCAAGGCGCCCTCGAAATCAAGCTCCCCGTTCATCGCCCGCGCGGTGATCTCCGCCACCCGCGCCCCGACCCCCGCTTCATCGGCCAGCTCGTCGATACATTCCTGCTCGATCATCGTCGAATCCATATCCGCGATCAGCATCCGCTTGCGCCGGCCCGCCGCCACCTGCACCGCCAGATCCACGCCGGCCTGCTGCAAATCCTCCCAGACCTGCCACAGGTTGTCCGGGTGCCGCTCCAGCACAAACTCTCCCGCCTCGCCCGGCGCCAGCCAGCGCGCCTCACCACCGCCCCAGGCGTTGCGAAGGCTCTCGACCAGCGCAGCCTCGAGCCCGCCGGGCCTGGCAATCAGCGTCGCGACAAACATCCTTGTCCTCCCTCTCCCTCGCCCGGGCCTCTACCCCACAGAGGCCCCGAAAACCACCCTCCCCTTTTTCCTGGCCGAAATACTCACGCCAACGCCCCCCACACGCCCAAAGTTTCCGATCCGCTCCAGCCGGCGCCGCAAGCGGCCCCAAACCGGCCCGCCACAGCCGTTTCCCCGGTTGTGCAACGGCCCGCGCCCCCCTATCGAGAGAGACGGGACACCCCTCCCCAACGAGGGGCGCATATCTGGAAGGATACCACCATGGTCACCGATCGCCCGGCCGCGCGGCCGGAAAATCCGCGCTTTTCCTCTGGCCCCTGCGCCAAGCCCCCGGTCTTCTCCCTCGACAAGCTGCAAGACGCCGCCCTCGGCCGCTCCCACCGCGCCGCCATCGGCAAGGCAAAGCTGAAAGCCGCGATCGAGGAGACGCGCGCCCTGCTCGGCGTGCCCGCCGATTACCGCATCGGCATCGTGCCCGCCTCCGACACCGGCGCCGTCGAAATGGCGCTCTGGTCGCTGCTCGGCGCCCGCGGGGTCGAGATGCTGGTCTGGGAAAGCTTCGGGGCCGGATGGGCAACCGACGTGACCAGACAGCTCAAGCTCGACGGCGCCATGGTGAAACAGGCCGGATACGGCGCGCTGCCCGACCTCGCCTCCGTCGATTTCACCCATGACGTGGTGTTCACCTGGAACGGCACCACCTCCGGTGTGCGGGTGCCCGATGGCGACTGGATCGCCGCCGACCGCGAAGGCCTCACCATCTGCGACGCCACTTCCGCCGCCTTCGCGCAGGATCTGCCCTGGGACAAGCTCGATGCCACCACCTTCTCCTGGCAGAAGGTGCTGGGCGGCGAAGCGGCGCATGGGATGCTCATCCTCAGCCCCCGCGCCGTTGCGCGGCTCGAGAGCTACACCCCGCCCTGGCCGCTGCCGAAGATCTTCCGCCTCACCAAGGCCGGCAAGCTGATCGAAGGCATCTTCACCGGCGCGACCATCAACACCCCCTCGATGCTGGCGGTGGAAGACTACCTTCAGGCCCTCGCCTGGGCGCGCTCCGTGGGCGGGCTGAAGGGCATGATCGCCCGCGCCGATGCCAACGCCAAGGCGGTGTTCGACTTCTGCGATGCGCGGCCCTGGATCGCCAACCTCGCCGAAGACCCGGCCACGCGCTCCAACACCTCCGTCTGCCTGAAATTCACCGACGCCCGCATCAGGGACGGCGCCGCCTTCGCCAAGGCCGTGGCCAAACGGCTCGACACCGAAGGCGTGGCCCATGACATCGGCGCCTATCGCGATGCCCCGCCGGGCTTGCGGATCTGGTGCGGCGCCACCGTCGAAACCGCCGATATCGCGGCCATGCTGCCCTGGCTCGACTGGGCATTCGACGCCGAAATCGCCGCGCAATAACCTTTCCCGCCCGGCCGCCGCCGCCCCCTCGCGGCGCGGCGGCACCGGTGCCCCTTTTCGAAAAGGATCCCCCATGGCTCCCAGAGTTCTCGTTTCCGACAAGCTCAGCGAAACCGCCGTCCAGGTCTTCCGTGATCGTGGCGTCGAGGTCGATTTCCTGCCCGATGTCGGCAAGGACAAGCAGAAGCTCCTCGACATCATCGGCGCCTATGACGGCCTCGCCATCCGCTCCGCCACCAGGGTCACCCAAGAGGTGCTCGACAAGGCCAAAAGGCTCAAGGTGATCGGCCGCGCCGGGATCGGGGTCGACAATGTCGACATTCCCGCCGCCTCGAAAAAGGGCGTGATCGTGATGAACACGCCGTTCGGCAACTCGATCACCACCGCCGAACATGCGATCTCGCTGATGCTGGCGGTGGCCCGCCAGATCCCCGCCGCCGACGCCTCGACCCAGGCGGGCAAATGGGAGAAATCCCGGTTCATGGGGGTCGAGCTCACCGGCAAGACCCTCGGCGTGATCGGCGCGGGCAATATCGGCGGCATCGTCTGCGACCGTGGCCACGGTCTCAGGATGAAGGTCATCGCCTATGACCCGTTCCTCTCCGAGGAACGCGCCGACCAGATCGGCGTCGAGAAGGTCGAGCTTGACGAACTCCTCGCCCGCGCCGATTTCATCACCCTGCATGTACCGCTGACCGACAAGACCCGCGGCATCCTCTCCGCCGAGCGCATCGCGCAAACCAGAAAGGGCGTGCGCATCATCAACTGCGCCCGTGGCGGGCTGGTCGACGAAGCCGCCCTCGCCGAGGCGCTGAAATCCGGCCATGTGGCCGGCGCCGGGTTTGACGTCTTCGCCACCGAACCCGCGCGGGAAAGCCCGCTGTTCGGCGCGCCCAACGTGGTCTGCACCCCGCATCTCGGGGCCTCCACCACCGAGGCGCAGGAAAACGTGGCGCTTCAGGTGGCCGAACAGCTGTCGGATTACCTGATGACCGGCGCGGTGCAGAACGCGCTCAACATGCCCTCGGTCACCGCCGAAGAGGCCAAGGTCATGGGCCCCTGGATCAAGCTTGCCACCCATCTGGGCGCCTTTGCCGGGCAGCTCACCGACGAGCCGATCGAAGAGGTCAACATCCTGCTCGACGGCGCCGCCGCCGAGATGAACGTCAAGGCGCTCGATTGCGCGGTGATCGCGGGGCTGCTGAAACCCGCCGTCTCCGAGGTCAACATGGTCTCCGCCCCGGTGATCGCCGCCGACCGCGGCATCAAGACCTCCACCACCACGCAAACCAAATCCGGGCCGTTCGACGCTTTCATCAGACTCCGGGTCAAGATGCCCTCCCGCGAACGCACGATCGCCGGCACGGTCTTCGCCGATGGCAAGCCGCGGTTCATCTCCATCAAGGGCATCACCATCGACGCCGAGATCGGCCAGCACATGGTCTACACCACCAACGAAGACGTGCCCGGCATCATCGGCGCGCTCGGGGCGACCATGGGTGGCAACGGCGTCAACATCGCCAATTTCACCCTCGGGCGCACCGAGTCCGGCGGCGACGCGATCGCGCTGCTCTATGTCGACGCCCCGGTGCCCGAACGCGTGCTCGACGAGCTGCGCAAGACCGAGCTGTTCCAGACCGTGAGCGCGCTGGAATTCGACGTCTGAGCCGTCGAATGAGAGCCCCGGAGGATCCCGCAAGATCACCGGGGCCTTCTGGAGCAGGCCTGCGTTCATTCGCAGTCACGCCAGCTGCGCAAACCCGGGACCCACCTTTGCAGAGGCAAGCTCTATGGCTCGGCAACGATATCGAGCAAGCTCTGGAACGCATACATCCCCGGCGCACGACCAGACGGCGGGATCAGGATGCGCAACAAACCCGCTTCCACCAGCCTGTTGGTGAACGCATTGGCCGTTTGTGGGGGAATGCCCGCATTTCTCTTGAAGCGGTTGTTGCGAAAAATCGGATTCGCGAAGATGTAGTCCAGTGCGTCGTTTGACCAGCGAGACCGCAAGATGTCGCGAAAGCGCGCGCGCATGTCTTCGTAGTGGGCCTTGATTTCGGCAACCGTCGTGAGGTTTGCCTCTGCCTGTGCGTGAATCGCGGTTGCGAAGAAGCTGCACCACTCGGACCATTCGCCCTTTTGGGAGATGCGGCGCAGACGCTCGACATATTCGTCCCTGTGCCGTTCGAAATAGTCGCTGACGAAAAAATGCGGCGCGCTGAGCAGGCCCTGACGCCATAGCATGAGGGGAATCAGCATGCGTCCCAAACGACCGTTTCCGTCTTCGAACGGGTGCAAAGCCTCGAATTCCGCGTGAATGATGGCCACACGCAACAGAGGCAGAAATCCATCTTCATCCCGGGTCATGTTGGCAAAGGCAAAGAGGCGTTGCATGCCCTGGGGCAAATGCGCAGGAGAGATCGGGATATAATCAATTCGCCGCGAAGGCCGCTCTCCGATGTAGTTTTGCTCGATCTTGTATCGCCCCGGATGGTTTCGCGCGCCGCGTCCGGTGCAGAGCAAGGTCCGGTGGGCGCTCTGAATCATCGAATCGGACAGCGAGTATCCATCCGCCAGGGCGCCTTCCGCCTGTTTCAGCGCGCGCGCATACAATGCCACTTCCAGCCCGGCTTCACGTCCATCCGGTGGCAACCCTTCTTCGTTTGCGTCCGCTTCCAGACGCAAGACTTCTTCAAGGGTCGAAATCGTGCCTTCCATCCGTGAGGATACCACGGCGTCTCGCGCACGCAGGGGGGCTAACAAAAGCTCGCTACGCGGCAACTGCTTCAGTTCGGTGTCGTATTGCACCAGCGCCATGGCGGCATCGGTTTGGGGACCAATGAGCTGAACGAGGTCAAGTTCACCAGGGGGGAAGCCATCCATATGGTAGTGAACTGCATTGGTCGCATCATATACTGTGTTGCCAATGGTTATCATGACTTTTTCATTCATAAGAGGCCTTGTGAATGGTCTTGGCGTCACAGTCAAGCTTATGTTTGGTTTTTCCCCAGAAAGTAGACACAAGGAGGGTTGTAAATACCGGACCGCAGACAATGCACGTTGTGGATAGGAATCCGGGGAGTTTCAAACAAAAAAGCCCCGGGCACAACACCCGGGGCTTTCGCATTCTCAAGGTTTCAGAAACCCGAAGGCTCAGACGATCAATCGTCGTCTTCGTCCTTCTTGCGCTTCTTGCGCGGCTCCTGCGGCAGTTCTTCGCCGCTTTCCTGGTCGACCATCTTCATGGCGAGGCGCACCTTGCCGCGGTCGTCGAAGCCCAGGAGCTTCACGAAGACTTCCTGACCCTCTTTCAGCACATCCGACGGGTGGTTCAGCCGGCGGTTCTCGATCTGGCTGACATGCACCAGCCCATCGCGCTTGCCGAAGAAGTTCACGAAAGCGCCGAAATCGACGATCTTGACCACCGTGCCCTTGTAGATCTCGCCTTCCTCGGGTTCGGCCACGATCGAATGGATCATGTCACGCGCCTTGGCGATGGCTTCACCGTTGGGCGAGGCGATCTTGATCACGCCGTCGTCGTTGATGTCGACCTTGGCGCCCGAAACCTCGACGATCTCGCGGATCACCTTGCCGCCCGAGCCGATTACTTCGCGGATCTTGTCGGTGGGGACGGTCATGGTCTCGATGCGCGGGGCGTGGGCGGAAAACTCCTTGCGGCCCTCCGACAGCGCCTTCGACATCTCGCCGAGAATGTGCATCCGGCCTTCCTTCGCCTGGGCGAGGGCCTTTTCCATGATCTCCGGGGTGATGCCCGCGACCTTGATGTCCATCTGCAACGAGGTGATGCCGTTTTCGGTGCCGGCCACCTTGAAGTCCATGTCACCGAGGTGGTCTTCGTCGCCGAGAATGTCGGTGAGCACCGCGTAGGAGCCGTCATCTTCCAGCACCAGCCCCATGGCCACACCGGCCACCGGGGCCTTCAGCGGCACCGCGGCATCCATCATCGACAGCGACGCGCCGCAGACCGTGGCCATGGAGGACGAGCCGTTGGACTCGGTGATCTCGGAGACCAGACGGATGGTATAGGGGAAGTCGGTCGCAGAGGGCAGCACCGCCTGCAACGCCCGCCACGCCAGCTTGCCATGGCCGATCTCGCGCCGGCCGGGTCCGCCGACACGGCCCACTTCACCCACCGAATAGGGCGGGAAGTTGTAGTGCAGCAGGAAGTTCGAGTAATAGGTGCCGGTCAGCGCGTCGATCAGCTGTTCGTCGTCGCCGGTGCCAAGCGTGGTGACCACGAGGCCCTGGGTCTCGCCGCGGGTGAACAGCGCCGACCCATGGGTGCGCGGCAGAAGCCCCACTTCCGACACGATCGGGCGGACGGTGTCGAGGGCGCGCCCGTCGATCCGCTTGCCGTCCTTCACCACCGCCGAGCGCAGCACGGTCGATTCGAGCTTCTTCAGCGCCGCGCCGAGGTTCGGGTCTTCGAGCTGCTCTTCGGTGAGCCCTTCCTTGATCGCCTCTTTGGCGGCGGCCACGGCGGCAACGCGCGCCTGCTTGTCGGTGATCGCGTAGGCCGCCCTGATCTGCTCTTCGCCGGCGGATTTCACCACCTCGTAAAGCTCGGAATAATCCGGCGGCGTGAAATCGAACGGATCCTTCGCCGCCTCTTCGGCGAGCGAGATGATCAGGTCGATCACCGGCTGGATCTGCTCATGGGCGAAGGTCACCGCGCCCAGCATCTCGGCTTCGGACAGCTCATAGGCCTCCGATTCCACCATCATCACCGCGTCCTTCGTGCCCGCGACCACGAGATCAAGCCGCTGGTCGGGGTTGTTACGCAGCATGTGCATGTCGTCGACGGTCGGGTTCAGCACATATTCGCCGTCTTCGAAACCGACGCGGGCGCCGGCGATCGGGCCCATGAAGGGGGCGCCGGAGAGGGTGAGCGCGGCGGAGGCGGCGATCATCGCGACGATGTCGGGGTCGTTCACGAGGTCGTGGCTGAGCACGGTGCACATCACCAGCACTTCATGCTTGAAGCCCGGGACGAACAGCGGCCGGATCGGACGGTCGATCAGCCGCGCGGTGAGGGTTTCCTTCTCGGTCGGCCGCGCCTCGCGCTTGAAGAAGCCGCCGGGCACCTTGCCGGCCGCGTAATATTTCTCCTGATAATGCACCGTGAGCGGGAAGAAGTCCTGCCCGGGCTTGGGCTCCTTCGCGAAGGTCACGTTGGCCATGACGGAGGTTTCGCCCAGCGTGGCGATCACCGAACCGTCGGCCTGACGGGCAACCTTGCCCGTTTCCAGTGTCAGCGTTTCTTCGCCCCACTGCATGGATTTCCTGGTGATATTGAACATATGCGTATCCTTGAGGGAGCACTCCCGGGCCCATCCCGGGTCTCCCATTTCATATGGCGGCCCCATTGCCGCCGACCCCTCTCATCCTGTTCACCGCGCCGGGGTCGGGGCGCGGGCGTCTCGGATGGAGGGGCCTTACAGGGTTTTGCGTGGATTGGAAAGGCTCATCAATCCGGCGCTTCTGCCCCCGGGACGAGGTTCGCGCGCGCCATTGCGCCCATCCAGCGGATGAACGCATCCACATCGGCCTCGGTCCCGATCAATTCGACCGGCGAGACGCCGTTGATCGCCGCATAGGTCTCGAGCATCTCGCAGACGCTGGCGGCGGTAGACGGCCCCCAGGCCCCGTCAGGCACCAGCACCTGATACCCCGCAACGGCGTTTTGCTGAAGCTGGAAGTTGAACGTGTCCACCGGGTCGGCCTCTAAATGCCGGCCGATCATCTGGAAGACATCGGCAAACCCGGGCCCGGTGCAATCGCCCGCGAGGGCGGGCCCGGTTGTGGCTCCGGTGGTGGCGCCGGCGGCAAGCACGAACAGCAGGGCGCGGATCAGGCGGGTGTCAGGGCTGGTATCAAGGCGGGGGGTCAGAGGGGCGGTCATGCGATGTCTCCAGGCATTTGCCCCAGGATAGGCGCGCCCGCGGCCCGGCACAAATGAAAACGCCCGCAACCTTCCGGTGCGGGCGTTTCCGAAATTCCGTGTCAGCACTCAGCGGCGGATGCCGAGGCGCTTGATGAGATCCTTGTAGCGGCCCTCGTCCTTGCCCTTGAGATAGTCGAGCAGCTTGCGGCGCTGGGCGACCATCTTCAGAAGGCCACGGCGGCCGTGGTTGTCCTTCTTGTGGGTCTTGAAATGCTCGGTCAGCGTGGTGATACGCTTGGTCAGGATCGCCACCTGCACCTCGGGCGAACCGGTGTCGCCCTCTTTGGTGGCAAAATCCTTCATGATCTGCTGCTTCTCGGCCGGGGTAATCGACATCGGGGTCTCCTTCACGGGTTGGAGTTGATGGCACAGGCCGGGATGTCGTCCAGCACAAGCCCTTGGAGATGAGCCGCCTTTCGGGGGCGGATGCGGGCGTATAGGGGATTTGTGCCGCGAAGGGAAGCCCTTTTGCCCCGCGGGCGGCGCGACGCTCAGCCGAGCGGCTTCACCCGCTGCGCCAGCATGATGAAAGCCATGCCGGAGGTCAGGAAGTTCACCCCCACCAGCAGGCCGAGGATCACCGCCGAGCTGCCCGGCAGCCCCGCCGCCACCAGCACGCCCGCGAGCAGCGCCATCAGCGCCGAAAACAGCATCCAGCCCCAGCCTTCCGCCGGGCGCATCACCAGCGCCAAGGCCGCCTCGAAGGCGCCATGCAGCATGAACAGCACCGCGATCAGAAAGGTGAGCGCCACCGCGCCGGCGGCGGGGCTGAACAGCAGGAACATCCCCGCGCCAAAGGTCAGCAGGCCGAGCAGCATTGCGCCGAAAAACGGCCCCGTACCCCGGATCGCGAAGGATCCGGCCAGCATCGTGATCCCGGCAAACAGCAGCACCCCGCCGATCATGAATTGCACCGCGAAGGTGGAAAACATCGGAAACAGGATCGCCAGCGCCCCCACGATCGCCATGGCGATGCCCGCCCGGAGCATCGTCTTGCGGCCTCTGCGGATCGCCGCGAGGGTTGCGGAATCGGCGTAGAGGGTGACGCCGGGCGTCGGATCCGGGGTCATGGCAGATCTCCTTAGCAAAGCATTGTCCCTGATTCAGAGATATGCGCCGGAAACACACCATCAAGCCTGTGGCGCACAAGTCCGGCCGGCGTGCGCCACAGGCCCGCGGCTGCGAAACGCCGGGCTCGACGCAGGCTTGCCGCTCTGACAGTCTCTTGCGCGACCGCGGGCATCCGGGCAAAGGTCAGGCCGGGGGAGGCGCGGGCGAAAGGAAGATGCGATGGCCAGAGCCGGCGGTGTCGACCGCAGACACGATCCTTCGACCGGCCCCAAGACGGCCTTTGCCGCCCTGCATGGGGCATTTGCCGGGCTGTGCCTCTGGCTCGCCTTCGGCTTGGACTGGCCCGACCCCAGCCGCGCCCGCCTTCTCGCCGGCCTCGCCCTGCTCTACTGGCTGCGCCATCTGGTCACGCTGTTCGTGTTCATGAAACGCCGGGTGGAGTACCGCGAAGCCCTCGGCCTCGCGGCTTCGATCGGTTTCCTCGACATCGGCTTTTTGCTGCTGGGCGCCGGGGCGCTTTCGGGCACCGCGCGGCCCTTCGGCTGGCCCGATGGCCTCGCACTCGCCCTTGTCCTGCTCGGCTCGGCGCTCAACACCATCTCCGAGGCCCAGCGCCACGCCTGGAAGCAACGCCCCGACGCAGAGGGCTGCTACACCGGCGGGCTTTTCGCCCTCGCCATGCATATCAACTACTTCGGCGACAGCCTGCTGTTCACCGGCTGGGCGCTGCTCACCGGCTGCATGCTGACGCTGGCCGTCCCGGCGCTGATGACCGTTTTGTTCATCTTCTACCACATCCCCCCGCTCGACGCCTGGCTCGCCGCCCGCTACGGCGAAAGCTTCAACGCTTACGCCGCGAAAACCGCCAGATTCGTGCCGTTTCTCTACTGACCACCGCTGACTGGTTCACCCCGGCCACAAGGCCTTTCAAATCCGCCACATCACCTTGCGGTCAAACGCAACACCGCTATGTTCTCGGCGGCCCCTGTTCGCCATTGAAAACCGGCCCAACGGCCACGACCTAAGGGGTGAGGGGCGTGTCAGCCATTGGCTCGTCCGACAGGTCAGCAGAGCTGCGGGGAAACATGCCAAAAAGCGTCTACATCGCCTCCACCGGACGAGACACCGGCAAGTCGATCGTTGTCTTCGGAATGATGGAATATCTGTTGGGGCGGTCGCACCGGATCGGGTATTTCAAACCGATCGCCACCGACAGCCGCACCGGCCGCACAACCATGTCGCTGGTCTCCGAGAACTGGAAAAGCGCGGTCGAAGGCCGGGTCGTTGCCGCCTATACCCAGGACGAGGCGGAGGAAATTCAGGCCCGCGACGGAATTCAGGCGCTGCACAAGGGCATTCTCGAAGCCTATGCCAAACTCGCCGAACGCTGCGATTTCGTGCTCTGTTCGGGCACGAATTACACCCGCAGCACCTCTGCCTTCGAGTTCGAGTTCAACCTCGACATCGCCAAGAACCTTGGTGCCGCACTGCTGCCGGTGTTCAACGGGCGCGAGATTTCAACCAAACGGCTGATCGAGCAGATGCGCGCACTGCTCGCGATTGTCGATGAAACCCATACGCCGGTTCTGGCGACGGTCGTCAACCGGATCGAACGCGAAGCCCTCGACAAGACCCGCAAGGCCCTCGCCGAAGCCTTCAAGGGCAAACCTCCCATCTTCGTGCTGCGCAACGAGCCTTCGCTCCTGCACCCGACCGTGCGCGATATCGCCGCGATCGACGGGGCCATCCGTCTGTCGGTCGACCGGCAATCGCTTGGCCGCGAGGTGCAGGACATAAAGGTTGCCGCAATGGCTGTGCCCAATTTCCTCTCACATCTGACAGAGGGCGCGCTCGTCATTACCTCCGGCGACCGGGCCGACATTTTGACCAGTTGCCTGCTGGTCAACCGCTCGCCCAACTTCCCCGACATCGCCGGGCTGGTTCTGACCGGCGGGCTGTTGCCGGAAGAAAGCGTCATGCAACTCATGACCGGTGCGGGCCGCAGCGCCCTGCCGATCCTGGCGATGAACGATGATACTTTCACCGCGGTCCAGAAAATCGAGAAGAAACGCGGCTGGCTCTCGCCGAAAGAACCCAAGAAACTCGCCACCGCCGTGAAGATCTTTCAGGACGCCGCCGATCTCGATTCGCTGCATCTCCAGTTCGAGCCTCTGAAAAATGCCCCGATCACACCGCTGATGTTCGAACAGAAGCTGCTGATGCGCGCCTCCGCCAATCGAAAGCGCATCGTCCTGCCGGAGGGCGAAGATCGCCGCATCCTGCACGCCACCACGATCCTCAAGGCCCGTGGCGTGGCTGAAATCGTGCTGCTGGGCAATGTCGACACGATCACCCGGCGCGCCGCCGACAACGGGCTGTCGCTGCGCGGGGTCGAGCTCATCGACCCGTCGAAATCGCCGCTTCTGGAAGGCTTCGTCACGGAATATGCCGCCCTCAGGGCGCACAAGGGCGTTACCCTGCCGGTGGCAAAAGACCGGATGATGGATCCGGCGTATTTCGGCACCATGATGGTGCACAGGGGCGAAGCCGACGGCATGGTCTCCGGCGCACGCTCCACCACCGCCCACACCATCCGTCCGAGTTTCGAATTCATCAAGACCAGGCCGGGCGTCTCTCTGGTGTCGTCGGTGTTTCTGATGTGCCTCGAAGACCGGGTACTGGTCTATGGCGATTGCGCGGTGAACCCGAAGCCCACGGCCCGGGAACTGGCCGACATCGCCATCAGCGCCGCGGGCACCTCGGCGATGTTCGACATCGAGCCGCGTATCGCCATGCTCTCCTATTCCTCCGGCACCTCCGGCCATGGCGAGGAGGTGGACAGGGTGCGCGAGGCAACGCGGATCGTGCGCGAAAAGCGCCCCGATCTCGCCGTCGAAGGGCCGATCCAGTACGATGCCGCCTCCGAGATGGACGTTGCCCGCTCGAAGATGCCCGGCAGCGAGGTGGCGGGCCGCGCCACGGTGTTCATCTTCCCCGACCTCAATTCCGGCAACAACGCCTACAAGGCGGTTCAGCGCACCGCCCGTGCCGTGGCCATCGGCCCGGTGCTGCAAGGGCTCAACAAACCGGTCAACGACCTCTCGCGCGGCTGCACCGTGACCGATATCGTCAACACGGTGGCCATCACCGCAATTCAGGCGCAGGAAAAATGACCCTTTACGCAATCGTCAACTGCGGCAGTTCCTCGATCAAGTTCCGCGTGCTCGACATCGACAGCGGTAAGACGCTCGCCGACGGGCTGGTCGAGGGGATCGGCGAGGCCAGCGGCAAGCTCCGGCTGAAGCTGCCCGGCGGCACCACCGAGACCGCCGAAACAATCGCCGACCACCGCGCCGGGCTCGACCGGCTGTTCGCCGAGCTCCGCGCCGCCGGTGTGCTCGACGCGGGCGGGCTCGCCTGTATCGGCCACCGCGTAGTGCATGGCGGCGAGGCCTTCACCGCACCCGCATTGATCGACCAGGACGTGCTCGACGGCATCCGCGCACAGATCCCGCTGGCACCGCTGCACAACCCGGCCAATATCACCGGCATCGAAGCGGCCATGGCGGTGGCACCGGACATCCCGCATGTTGCGGTGTTCGACACCGCCTTCCACCAGACCATGCCGCCACAGGCCTATCGCTATGCCGTGCCCAACGCCCTTTACGACGACCTGAAGGTGCGCCGCTACGGCTTCCACGGCACCTCGCATGCCTGTGTCTCCCGCGCCGCCGCCGAATGGCTCGGGATCCCGCTCGAGGCGTTCAACGCCGTGGTGCTGCATCTCGGCAATGGCGCCTCGGTCACCGCCATTGAAGGCGGCAAGAGCGTTGATACCTCGATGGGCCTGACCCCGCTCGAAGGGCTGATGATGGGCACACGCTCCGGCGACATCGACCCGGCGCTGCCGCATTTTATGGCCAGCAACGCCGGCATGAGCATTGGCGAGATCGACACCATGCTGAACCGCGAGAGCGGGATGAAGGGCATCTGCGGCGACAACGACATGCGCAATGTCGAAGCGCGCATGGAAGCCGGCGACGAAGCCGCGCGGCTCGCCTTCGACATGTTCAGCCACCGCGCCCGCAAATATCTCGGCGCCTATATGGCGCTGCTCGGGCGCGTCGATGCGGTGGTTTTCACCGCGGGCATCGGCGAAAACTCCCCGCTGCTAAGGGCGGCGATCTGCGACGGGCTGGAGCCGCTCGGCATCGCCCTCGACCCCGCCCGCAACAAAGGCCGCGGCGGCCCGAAGGAAATCTCGACCGACGCCAGCCGGACGAAACTTCTGGTGATCCCCACCGAGGAAGAGCTGGAAATCGCCCGTCAGGCCAAACGCTGCCTCGAACACGCGGGATGACCCCGCCCACGGGCGATTTCCGCTTCATCGCGCTGGACGTGGAAACCGCGAGCGGCGACCCTGCGAGCATCTGCCAGATCGGCCTTGCCTGCGTCGGCTGGGACCGGTCGATCCTGAGCTGGGCCTGTCCTGTCGACCCGCAGGTGGCTTTCTCGCGCCAGAACATCCGCATCCACGGCATCACCCCCGAGGCGGTGGCGGGCGCCCCGGCCTTTCCCGAGGTCTGGGAGGGGCTCCGCCCGCTGCTCGTCCGGCACCCGATGGTGCAGCATTCGCGTTTTGACGAAAACGCCCTGCGCGCCGCCTGCGAACACCACGGCCTGCCCCGCACCCGCCTCGTCTGGACCGACAGCGTCAAGGTCGCGCGCCGCGCCTGGCCCGGGCTGAAGGGCGCAGGCGGTTACGGGCTCGGCAATCTGAAACAGGCGCTCGGCCTCGACTTCCGCCACCACGATGCCGGCGAGGATGCCCGTGCCGCGGCGGAGGTGGTGCTGCTGGCCGAACCGCGGCTCGGCGCAGGTTTCACGGCGCTGACGCAGATTCCCGCGGCGCAACAATTGAACCTGCCACTGGGATAGGCGGGGCGGACGCGCTTTCGAAAGCGCGTGAAACGGCGCTGCGAAGCGCCATTCCCAAAGCCCCCCCCGGCCCGGGTCTGCCCTCAGAAGTCCAGATTTTCCACGTTCAGCGCGTTGTCCTGAATGAAGGCCCGCCGCGGCTCCACCACGTCGCCCATCAGCTTGGTGAACAGATCGTCGGCCTCGGCCAGATCGTCGATCCGCACCTGTAGCAACGTGCGCGCCTCCGGGTCCAGCGTCGTCTCCCAGAGCTGGTCCGGGTTCATCTCGCCAAGCCCCTTGTAGCGTTGCAGCGTGAGCCCCTTTTCGCCCTCGGCAAGGATCGCGTCGAGCAGTGCGATCGGCCCGTAGACCGGCACATCGCGTTCCTTGCGCTGAAGATGCGAGGGCTCGCGGTAGGTATCGCGGTGCTCTGCCGCCACCTGAGCGAGCTTGCGCGCCTCGCCCGAGCGCAGCACCGCGCCGTCAAGCGTGCGCACCTCCTCGACCCCGCGCAGCACCCGCGCCAGCCGGATGCCCTTGTCCTGGGTGATCCGCCCCTGCCAGCCGCGCTCGTATTCCACCGCCACCGCATCGAGCCGCCGCGCCACCGCATCGGCGACGCCCTGCAAATCCCCGTCCGCGGCGCCGGGGTCAAAGGCCCCGGCGATCGCCGCCTGTTCGAGGATCCCGCGCGGATAATGCGTCGGGAAAGCCTCGAGGATGCGCCGGAACGCCCGCGCCCCCTCGACCACGCGCAACAGATCCGCCCCGGCGATCTCCTCACCCGACCGCAGCCGCAACACCGTGCCCTCGATGCCCTGCCGGATCAGGTAATCCTCGAGCGCCGGCACGTCCTTGAGATAGACCTCCGACTTGCCGCGGCTCACCTTGTAGAGCGGCGGCTGGGCGATATAGAGATAGCCCCCCTCGATCAGCTCCGGCATCTGCCGGAAGAAGAAGGTCAGCAGCAGGGTGCGGATATGGGCGCCGTCCACATCGGCATCGGTCATGATGATGACCTTGTGGTAGCGCAGCTTGTCGATGTTGAATTCCTCGCGCCCGATCCCGGTGCCGAGCGCCATCACCAGATTGCCGATCTCCTGACTGCCGAGCATCCGGTCGAACCGCGCCCGCTCCACATTGAGGATCTTGCCGCGCAAAGGCAGGATCGCCATGGTGCGGCGGTCGCGTCCGGTCTGGGCCGAGCCGCCGGCGCTGTCACCCTCGACGAGGAACAGCTCACGCTTCTCCGGGTCACGCTCGGAACATTCCTTGAGCTTGCCGGCGAGATAGCTCACCTCATTGGTGGATTTCTTGCGCGTCATCTCGCGGGCCTTGCGCGCCGCCTCGCGCGCATGTGCCGCCTCGACGATCTTGCCGACGATCAGCTTCGCCTCGTTCGGGTGCTCCTCGAACCACTCGCCGAGCTTCTCGTTGACCATGTTTTCCACCGCCGGCCGCACCTCGGACGACACCAGCTTGTCCTTGGTCTGAGACGAAAACTTCGGGTCCGGCACCTTCACCGAGAGCACGCAGGTCAGCCCCTCGCGGGCATCGTCACCGGAAAAGCTGACCTTCTCGCGCTTCGCCAGCCCCGAGGAATTGGCATAGAGGTTGATGCTGCGGGTGAGCGCCCCGCGCAGCCCCGCGAGGTGGGTGCCGCCGTCGCGCTGGGGGATGTTGTTGGTAAAGGGCAGCACCGTCTCGTGATAGCTGTCGTTCCACCACATCGCCACTTCGGCGGTGATCCCGTCGCGCTCGCCGATCATGTAGATCGGCTCGGAGAGCATCGGCGCCTTGTTGCGGTCGAGATATTTGACGAATTCGCGCACCCCGCCATCGTAATGCATCTCCACATGCAGGGGCTCGGCGGGGCGTTCGTCTTCGAGGATGATCCGCACCCCGGAATTCAGAAAGGCAAGCTCCCGCAGCCGGGTTTCCAGCGTCCTGAACTCGTAATCGAGGCTGGAGAACGTGCCGGTCGAGGCCAGAAACCGCACCTTGGTGCCCTTCTGCTCCCCGGCCTCACCCACGACCTTGAGATGCTCGGTGCAATCGCCGCGTTCGAACCGGGCGAAATGCGCCTTGCCTTCGCGCCAGACGGTCAGTTCCAGCCAGTCCGACAACGCGTTGACCACCGACACCCCGACCCCGTGCAGGCCCCCCGACACCTTGTAGGCGTTCTGGTTGAACTTCCCGCCCGCATGCAGCTGGGTCATGATGACCTCCGCCGCCGAAACGCCTTCCTCGGGGTGGATCCCGACCGGAATGCCGCGGCCGTTATCGGTGACGGAAACGGAATTGTCGGCATGGATCGTGACCGTCACCCGGTCGGCATGGCCCGCCAGCGCCTCGTCGATGCCGTTATCGACCACCTCATAGACCATGTGATGCAGACCGGAGCCGTCATCGGTGTCGCCGATATACATCCCCGGCCGCTTGCGAACGGCCTCCAAACCCTTGAGAACCTTGATCGAATCCGCCCCGTATTCCGGGGTCTGGTTCTGCTCTTCCGCCATGCGCACAATCCTTGCAATCCTGCGCGATTTATAAGGGTTCCGGGGGCGTTTTGCCAGCATTCCCCGGCAGATCCGGGGCCGCGCGTCAGGCGAGGCGCCCGGCCTCGTCGAGCGGCGAAAACGGGTTGTGGGCAAATTCCCACAGATGCCCGTCAGGGTCGGCCACATAGCAGGAATAGCCGCCCCAATCGGTCTCGAACGGGGCGCGCACCCCGGTCGCGCCACAGGCCAGCGCATGGGCAAAGGCCGCGTCGACATCCGCGCGCGAGGGCTGGTTCTGCGCCAGCGTCATCGCGCCGGTCTTGAGCTCCGCCACATCGCGCCCGGTCTCGCGCGCCAGCCCCGCGCGGGTGAACAGCGCAAGACACTGGCCGTCGAGCCTGTAGAAGACGATCTGGTCGGTCGCGTCTTCCGGCTCCCAGCCGAGCGCTTCGTAATAGCCGCGCGAGCGGGCGAGATCGTCCACACAGAGGGTGATGAAATTCACCCGGTTCATCCTTGTGATCATCGTCAGAACCTTCCTCCCAAAAGATCGAGCTTTGCCCTGTTGTCCCAGACGGCACCCCCGAGCGGCAAGACCATCAGATCGCCCGCCGGCCCCTCCACCACATCGCCCGTGCGCCGCTCCGGCATATCCACCTGCCGCGTGACATTCTCCACCGGGCAAAACCCCGCCGCCGCATAAAGCCGCGCCACCCCATAGAGCAGCATGAAGTCGGCGCTCGTGCCGCGCGCAACCCGAGCGCCAGATGCCCGGTGATCCGCCCCTCCCGGCGCACCACGAAGCGCAGATGATGCCGGGTGCGGAAGTAGCTCCGCCCGTCGAACCCGCCGTCGAAACAGGCATCCAGAAGCGCGCCGATCTCCGCCCCGGTTGCCGCCCCGGTCGCCGCATCAAGCTCCAGTTCGCCAATCCGTTCGATCCTCATGGGTCCACCCATTCGCAATGCGACACCCCGCCGGTCTCCCCCACGCTCAGATGCTGCGCCCGCCCGCCGAGCTCCTCGAACAGCTCCGCGCCGGTGCCGGTCATGAATGCCTGCGCCCCGAGCGCGCAGATCTCGTCATAGAGCGCCGCCCGCCGCTGCGCGTCCAGATGCGCCGCCACCTCGTCAAGCAACAGGATCGGCGGCGCCCCGAAATCCTCCGCCAGCGCCCGCGCATTGGCCAGCACGAGGCTCACCAACAGCGCCTTCTGCTCGCCGGTGGAGGCATCGCGCGCCGCCACCCCCTTGGCCGCATAGACGCCCGCAAGATCGGCCCGGTGCGGCCCGGTGAGCGTGCGCCCCGCGGCCAGATCGCGCCCGCGCCCCTCCGCGAAAGCCGCCCGCAAGGCGTCCTCGCCCTCGGGCCCCTCCGCCGCGCCATCGGCATGCAGAACCGCCAGATCGGCGGCCGGAAACGACGTCTCCGCCCGGCCCTGCGCCTGCGCCAGCCGCGCCAGCGTATAGGCCCGGTTCGCCTGAATCCGCGCCCCCGCCGCCGCCATCTGCGCCTCCAGCGCCTCATACCAGTGCCGGTCGCCAGCCCCCTCCTTCAACAGCCGGTTGCGCTCGCGCATCGCCTTTTCATAGGCCAGCACCGCATCCGCATGGCCGGGCTCGAAAGACATCGCCATCCGGTCGAGAAACCGCCGCCGCCCCTCGGCGCCGTCGACCCAGAGCCTGTCCTGCACCGGCACCAGCCAGACCACACGCCCGATCCGCCCCAGCGCCACCTGCGCCGCCGGCTTGTCGTCGATCGTCACCTGCCGCGCGCCCCCCGCCTCGGTCCAGGTCGCGATCTCATGGGTGTGATGCAGCGATTGCATCACCGCCGTGACCTTCCAGCCCAGCGCCTCGGGCCGGCGCGCGATCTCCCCCGCCGCCGCCCGGCGAAACCCGCGCCCCGGACTCAGCAGGCTCACCGCCTCCAGAATATTGGTCTTGCCCGCCCCGTTCGGCCCGAAAATCGCCACCGGACGCCCGTCGAGCGCCAGGTCCGCCCGCCGGTGCGAACGGAAATGACTGAGCGTCAGCGCGCGCAGAAAGAGGCCGGCCATCCCCACCCCTTTTTCCTGGCAGAAATACTCAAACCCGCGGCCGCGCCGCGATCGCCCCGCCGATCATACCCGCCGGTCACACCCGCATCGGCATCACGACATAGATCGCCGAGGTGTCGTTGCCCTCGCGCATCAACGCCTGATCGCTCGACGAGTTGAACAGAAACACCGCATTCTCGCGGTCCACCTGACTGGCGATCTCCAGCAGATATTTGGCGTTGAACCCGATCTCCAGCGGCTCGTCGCCATAGGCCACCGCCAGCTCCTCCTCGGCCGCGCCGGCATCGGGGGCATTGACCGAAAGCACCAGCCGGTCCTCGTCGAGTTGCAGCTTCACCGCCCGGCTGCGCTCGCTCGACACCGTCGCCACCCGGTCGACGGCGCGGGCAAATTCGGCCGCGTCCACCTCCATCTTGCGCGCATTCCCCACCGGGATCACCCGCGAATAATCCGGGAAGGTGCCGTCGATCACCTTGGAGGTCAGCGTGATCCCGGGCGTGGCGAAGCGCACCTTGGTCTCGCTCACCGACACCGCGATCTGCGCCTCGTCGTCGTCGAGCAGCTTGCGCAGCTCGCCCACGGTCTTGCGCGGCACGATCACGCCGGGCATGTCCTCGGCGCCCATGGGCAGATCCGCATCCACCCGCGCCAGCCGGTGGCCGTCGGTCGCCACCGCGCGCAACACCCGGCCGCCATCGGCCTCGGCCACATGCAGATAGACCCCGTTGAGGTAGTAGCGCGTCTCCTCCGTCGAGATCGCGAATTTCGACTTGTCGAACAGCCGCCGGAGCACCGGCGCGCTCACCGCGAAATTCGACGCATATTCCGACGAGGCCATCACCGGAAAATCTTCCTTCGGCAGCGTCGCGAGGTTGAAATTCGACCGCCCCGCCTCGATGGTCAGCCGCCCCGCCGCCGCATCGGCGCTCAGCGCCACCAGCGCCCCGTCGGGCAGCTTGCGCACGATCTCATGCAGCGTCACCGCATTCACCGTGGTCGCGCCCGCCTGTTCCACCATCGCCGGCATCTTGTCGACCACCTCGATATCGAGGTCGGTGGCGCGGAAGGTCACGTCACCCCCCTCCGCCTCGATCAGCACATTGGCGAGGATCGGGATGGTGTTGCGGCGCTCGACAACCGATTGCGCCTGGCTCACGGCCTTCAGCAGGGTGGCGCGTTCGATGGAAATCCTCATGACCCTCTCCCGACAGATGATGGGACGGCAACCATAGCCCGGCCGCCGCCATGCGCAAGCGTTCGCACGCCTTCTCAAGATATTCCCGACTTTCCGACGCTTTCCCGCAAGGGTCAAGCGGCCCGGATCAGCCTTCCAGCGCCCGGCGCAGAAGCTCGAGATCTTCGGCGATCTGCGGGTCGATCTCGCGCAGCTCGTCGATCCGCCGCACCCCGTGCATCACCGTGGTATGGTCGCGCCCGCCGAAACGGCGGCCGATATCGGGCAAGGACCGTGTGGTGAGCCGTTTCGACAGCCACATCGCCACCTGGCGCGGCCGCGCGATCGCGCGTTGCCGCTTCGGGCCGACCATATCGGACATGCGGATGTTGTAATGCTCCGCCACCTTGCGCTGGATCTCCTCGACCGTGACCTTGCGGTCGGTGGTGCGCAGAATGTCGGCCAGCGCGTCCTGCGCCTTCTCCAGCGTGATCTCCTGACCCACCAGCGAGGCGAAGGCAAACAGCCGCATCAGCGCGCCTTCGAGCACCCGGACGTTGGTCGAGATCCGGTGCGCGAGAAATTCCAGCACCCCGTCGGCGATCCTGAGGTCGGGATATTCCTCGCGGTAGCGCGCCACCTTGGTCTGGAGAATGCCGAGGCGCAGCTCGTAATCGGTCGGGTGCAGATCCACCACCAGCCCCGATTGCAACCGCGACTTGATCCGCTCCTCGAGATCCTTGATCTCGCCGGGCGCACGGTCACCGGAAATGATGATCTGCTTGTTCTGGTCCACCAGCGCGTTGAACGTGTGGAAAAACTCTTCCTGGGTCGAGTCCTTGCCGGCGATGAACTGCACGTCATCGACCATCAGCACATCGACCGAGCGGAACAGATGCTTGAAATCCATCATCTGCTTGTCGCGCAGCGCCTGCACGAAGCGGTACATGAATTGTTCGGCCGAAAGGTAGACAACCCGAAGCTCCGGATTGCGGGCCTGCACCTCCCAGGCGATGGCATGCATCAGGTGGGTCTTGCCGAGACCGACGCCGCCGTAGAGAAACAGCGGATTGAAGGTGACCGGACCGCCTTCGGCCACCCGGCGGGCCGCCGCATGGGCCAGCTGGTTAGGCTTGCCGACGACGAAACTGTCGAAGGTGAAACGCGGGTCCAGCGGGGCGCCGGGCAGATCCTCGCTGTCCTCCCGGTGGGCCGCATGGTCCGCGCCGGAGGCCCCCGAACCCGCCCCGAGCGCCGCTGCATCCACCGGCTGAACCGGCCGTTCCCGGGCCACGGGCGCCACGGTGAACTCAAGCCGCGTCACCGGCGCGAAATCCGCCATGTGCCGCAGGATCCGGTCGCCGTAATTGCGTTGCACCCAATTGCCCACGAAGTTGGTCGGCACGATGAACGTTGCCACCCCCTCGTCGAGCCCGCCGAATTCCAGCGGCTCGATCCAGTTGCGGTAGTGGCTCTGCCCGATCTCCGCCAGCAGTCTCTCCCGCACCTGTCCCCACGCGTTACCAGTCATGCCTGCCCTCGACCCGTCGCCCGCCGCCTGGGCGGGTGTTCACTGCATATCTCATCCCCCCACCGGCACGCATGCCGGATGCATGGGACACATCCGCATCTCCCCAGAATTGACGCGGTGCGATTCGGACCTTGAAGCCCGGTGCCGTGTGAAACATACCTTGCCGTCCACCTGCGAACGAAACACAGGCGGTTCCGCATCCCTGCAAGACGCCCCCCCGGGCAGCCTGCGTTGCGGTCGGTCTTACTGGTCTGTCGGAGCCTCCCCTCAATCGGCCCCATCCGGCTGTCTCGGCGGCGGGGTTTGGCCCTGCCTGCTTCGACTCTCCGGCGTTTCCCAAGTCGGCGACGTGAATCGCTGGAGCAAATTAGCCACCGCCGTGCGGAAGCGGCAACCGATCTCTTCACTTGACTCCGCTTTGCCTGAAACGAATCCCGCGCGGCTTTACCGAATCCGTTTCTTATCCGGCATTTGTCACGATCCACAAAAAAACGGCGCCTCCGAAGATGCGCCGTGTTCGTGATTTATTCGCCGCAGCCGAGAGGCAACAGACTCAGCCCAGTGCCTTCACCCGCGCCGCCAGCCGCGACATTTTGCGCGAAGCGGTGTTCTTGTGGTAGACGCCCTTGGTCACGCCGCGCATCAGCTCCGGCTGCGCCGCTTTCAGCGCCGCCGCGGCCGCCTCCTTGTCGCCGGAAGCGATCGCTTCCTCGACCTTGCGCAGATAGGTGCGAATGCGCGAACGCCGCGCCTTGTTGACTGCATAACGGCGCTCGTTCTGACGGGCGCGCTTCTTTGCCTGGGGCGAATTGGCCATGTCGGTTCCCTTTCCCGGGTCGGTTGAATTGCGGATGCGCCACCCTCCCGGGACCCGGGTTCCGTACCGGGATATCCGGCCTTCAAGCGGGCCTCACGCGCATGATCCGCGCCGTATAGGCGGATTCCCCGCGTTTGTGAAGCCCGAAAACCGCGGCTCCGGGCGTTGCAACCCGTTCCTGCCCGTTTCCCCCGGGGCGCGTTCTATTTGTCGCGAAAATGCGGCTCACGCTTCTCGACAAAGGCGGTCATGCCTTCGCGCCGGTCCTCGGTGGCAAACAGCGCGTGGAACAGCCGGCGCTCATGCAGCATCGCTTCCGACAGCGGCATCTGGTCGGCACGGTTCACCGATTCCTTGATCGCCAGCACCGAAAGCGCCGCCTTTTCGGCGATCTTCCGCGCCGCGGCCCTGGCCTCTTCGAGCAGCTTCCTGGCCGGAACCACCCGGGCGACGAGACCCGCGCGCTCAGCTTCCTCGGCGCCGATGAAGCGTCCGGTGAGCGCCATGTCCATCGCCTTGGCCCGGCCCACCAGCCGGGTCAGCCGCACCGTACCGCCCATGCCCGGCATCGCCCCGAGGTTCACCTCCGGCTGGCCGAACTTGGCATTGTCGGCGGCGATGATGAAATCGCACAGAAGCGCCAGTTCGCAGCCGCCGCCCAGCGCATAGCCCGCCACCGCCGCGATGACCGGCTTGCGGGTGCGGCTGATCGCGGCTTCCTCCGGGGTGAACATGTCGGCGGAGAACACATCGACGAAGCTCCTGTCCGCCAGCTCCTTCACATCCGCCCCGGCGGCAAAGGCCTTGTCGGAGCCGGTGATCACCACCGCCCGCACCTTGTCGTTCCTGTCCGCCTCCGCCAGCGCCGCCCCGACCTCTCTGAGCAGCGCGATGCTCAGCGCGTTCATCGCCTCCGGCCGGTTGAGCCGGATCAGGCAGACGTTGTCTTCGATCTCGACGATGATGTTTTCATAGGCCATGCGCACCCCTTTCCGGGCTGTCCCCGTGCAATGCCGTCAAACATCCTGCCTATGCAAGCGCGCCGGGCGGCGCAAGTCATCTTTGACAGACCGGGCAATAGAAGCTCGACCGGCCGGACTGGACAATGCGCCGTACAATGCCCCGGCACCCCGGTGTGACACAAGGGCCACCCTCGCGGCCGTAGACCCGGAAGGCGTGCTGGAAATAGCCCAGATCGCCACTGGCCTGGCGGTAATCGCGCAGCGACGACCCGCCCGCAGCGATGGCCTCGGCGAGCACCTCCCGGATCGCCGGCACCAGCCCCGCCACCCGCCGGGCCGAGAGCTTGCCCGCAAGGCGTTTCGGATGGATCCCCGCCCGATGCAGCACCTCGCAGACATAGATATTGCCCAGCCCCGCGACGATGCGCTGATCGAGCAACATCGCCTTCACCGGCCGCTTCCGGCCCTTGAAAGCGGCCATGAGATAGCCCTCGTGAAAGGCATTGCCGAGCGGTTCCGGCCCGAGCTTCGCCAGCAGCGGGTGGCTGGCCTCTTCGCCGCTGGGGAACAGATCCATCGCACCAAAACGCCGCGGATCGTTGAAGGTGATCCGCGCGCCGGTCGCCATGTGAATCACCACATGGTCGTGCTTTTCCGGCGCCGAATGGCGGTGATGGAACCGCCCCTGCGAGCCGCCGGAGACCAGCATCCGCCCCGACATGCCGAGATGCACGAGCAAGGTCTCACCACTGTCGAGCGCGCCGAGAATGTACTTCGACCGCCGCCCGAGCACCACCACCCGCGCGCCGGTCAACCGCTCGGCCATGCGCTCGGGAAACCGCCAGCGCAAGCCCTCGCGCCGGACCTCGACCGCCGCGATCCGCTCACCTTCCATCGCCGGTGCGAGCCCCGCCCGCACCGTCTCCACTTCCGGAAGCTCGGGCATTCAGCCCCTCCCGTTTGCCTCCAACGCACCTGCCAGACGTTGCCGCAGGTCATCCGCCCCCGCAACGAATTTCAACACCAGCGGCCGCCGCCCGTCGGCAAAGACCAGCCGCCAATGCAGCGCATCGTCGTCATGGATCCGGCGGAGATCCTGCAAACGATAGCTCTGCATCGCCAGCCAGGGCATCCGCACCCGTATCGTATCGCCCTCGATCTCGGCCCGGAACAGCCAGATCTGCATGTTGCCGAACACGGCCAGCAACAGCAGCACCGCCAGGGTGGAGCGGTATTCCGACAGATACTCCCGTATGTCCCGGACCTCCGGCAGGGCGACATGCAGGATCACCGCCAGAAACACCGCCGAGACCACCGGCGTCATCAGCCGCGCCACCCATGTGGTGCGGTAGACGGTGCGGGAAACAAGGCGCCCGTCCGCCGCTTTCGGGATTGGCGGCAACACATAGGCCGCATCGGCGCGCATGTCTTCGGGCGTCACCTGCGCGCCCATAAGCTGCCGTTTGGCAAGGACGTCCATCACCACCGACAGCACGCTGCGATGCGAGAACGGCCCGCCGCCGGAGCGGGCGATGCGCTGTTCTTCCTCCTGCATCCGCGCGCGCCGGTCCTCTGCCGCGATCCTTTTCCCGAACGCCAGCCACAACAGCAGGGCCGCCACCGCAACCGCTCCGATCCAGATCATCGCATCCTCCGTCCTGTGGGCCCGGCACACCCCGTCACTTGGGATTTGTCACGCCCGGCGCGAGGGTATATGCCGAACCCGACCAGAATTGGGCTTTGACATGACCGAAAAAAAGACCACGCATTTCGGATTTCAGACCGTCGATGAAGACCAGAAGGCCGGGATGGTTCACGGCGTCTTCACCAATGTCGCCTCGAAATACGACATCATGAACGACGCCATGTCGCTCGGCATCCACCGGCTGTGGAAAGACGCGATGATGGACTGGCTGGCGCCGCGCCCCGGCCAGAAGCTGCTCGACGTGGCCGGCGGCACCGGCGACATCGCCTTCCGCTTCCTCGACCGCGCCCCTTCGGCCACCGCAACCGTGCTCGACATGACCGAATCGATGCTGGTCGCCGGGCGCAAGCGCGCCGAAGCCGACGCCCGCGCGGGCCAGCTCGACTGGGTGGTGGGCGACGCCATGGCGCTTCCTTTCGAGGCCAACAGCTTTGACGTCTACACCATCAGCTTCGGCATCCGGAACGTCACCCGCATCCAGGACGCGCTCGACGAGGCCTTCCGGGTGTTGCGCCCCGGCGGGCGGATCATGGTGCTGGAATTCAGCCAGATTCCCAACGATCTGATGCAGAAGCTTTACGACCTCTATTCCTTCAACGTCATCCCGCGTCTCGGCCAGGCCATCGCCCATGACCGCGACAGCTACCAGTATCTCGTCGAATCGATCCGCAAGTTCCCCGATCAGGAGACCTTCGCCGGCATGATCCGCAGCGCCGGCTTCTCCAATGTGAAATACCGCAACCTCTCCATGGGCATCGCCGCCCTGCATTCCGGCTGGAAACTCTGATGAAGGGCCCGCACAATATCTGGCGGCTGATCGTGACCGGCGCCACCTTCGCTCGTACCGGCGCGCTCGGCGCCGTGCTTCATGCGTTCGACGCCCCGCCGCTTCTGCGCACCGTCGCCAATGTGGTGAGCTGGACCTTCGCGCCCATCGGCCTCAAGGGCGACCCCGCCCTGCCGCCCGTAACCCGCGCGATCACCGCGCTGGGGCCGGCCTATATCAAGTTCGGCCAGATCCTCTCGACCCGCCCCGACGTGGTCGGCGACGAGTTTTCGCAGCAGCTCACCTACCTTCAGGACAAGCTGCCCCCCTTCCCGACGGCGGTGGCGCGGCAGACCATCGAGGAGGAGCTCGAGATCTCGGTCGACGAGGCGTTTTCCGAGTTTTCCGACGCCGTTGCCGCCGCCTCGATCGCCCAGGTCCACCGCGCCCGGATCCGCGCCACCGGCCAGGAAGTGGCGGTGAAAGTGCTGCGCCCGAAGATCGAACGCGCCTTCCGCACCGATCTCGACGCCTTCCACTTCTTCGCCCAGGTCATCGAGTTTCTGGTGCCCACCACCCGGCGGCTGCGTCCGTCCGACGTGGTCGCACATTTCGAAAGCGTGGTGCTGGCCGAGCTCGACATGCGTCTCGAATGCGCCTCCGCCTCGGAATTCCGCGAAAACACCCTCAACGACAGCGGCTTCGTCGTCCCCGAGGTCAAGTGGGCGCTGTCGTCGAAACGGGTGATGACGCTCGACTGGGGCGAGGGCATCCCCGCCAATGAGCTTGAGCAGTTGCGCGCCTCCGGGCTCGACATGGCCGGCCTCGGCAACCGGGTGCTGCAACTCTTCCTGAGCCATGCCCTGCGCGACGGATTTTTCCACGGCGACATGCATCAGGGGAATCTGAAATTCGCCGCCAACGGCGATATCGTCGCCCTCGACTTCGGCATCATGGGCCGGATCGACGAATATACCCGCCGGGTCTATGCGGAAATCCTCTATGGTTTCATCCGGCGCGATTACCGCCGGGTGGCGGAGGTGCATTTCGAGGCCGGTTACATCCCCGCCGACCAGAACGTGGACGATTTCGCCCAGGCGCTGCGCGCCGTCGGCGAGCCGATCTTCGGCATGGACGCCACCCGCATCTCCATGGGCCGGCTTCTGCATTACCTTTTCGAGGTCACCGAATGGTTCGGGATGCAGACCCGCACCGAGCTTATCCACCTGCAACGCACCATGGTCGTCGTCGAGGGCGTGGCGCGGTCGCTGAACCCGCAGATCAACATCTGGGACATCGCCCAGCCGGTGGTCGAAGAC
The DNA here is from genome assembly GCA_002746935.1 of Rhodobacterales bacterium. Classification (GTDB taxonomy): domain Bacteria; phylum Pseudomonadota; class Alphaproteobacteria; order Rhodobacterales; family Rhodobacteraceae; genus Sinisalibacter. The sequence goes on along the minus strand of PDRW01000022.1, from coordinate 95,059 downwards.
TACATCAAGACCTCGATCGGCCCACGTGCCGTCGTGAGCGACATCGCCAAAACCGCCCGTGTGCTCTCCCGTTTCGGGCCCCGCCTGCCCGGGCTTGTGGAGGACGCGCTGATTGCCCGGGCACACCGGCCCCTCCCGCGCTCGCCGCACCGGCCACTGCGGGCACTGGGCTATTTCGGCCTCGGCGTGCTCAGCAGCTCAGCACTGTTCTGGCTGATCGCGCTTTTCTGACCCGGGCTGTGACCCCGTGGCCAGACCTGCCCGGGCGGTCACAGGCAGAATCATGCTTCCGGATCTTCCGGTTTGCGCACCGCCGTAACATCGGAGGCGGCAACCTCGTCACCCCCCGCCAGCACCAACCTGATTTCGCCATCGGCCATCCTGAGTTCCTGCACCTCCGAGAACACCGCGATCTGCTCTTCGGAAAACGTCGTGTCGTTCTTGATGCTTTGCAGATGGAACGTGTATTTGCCTTCCGGGAAGGGATTGCCGTCGCCATCGACCCCGGCCCATTGCACCGGCGCGTCCGATACCGGAACCTCGAACCGGTCGATATCCTCCCCCGAGGCCGGATCGCGCACCACGACCATCGCACGCTCCGCACCGCTCGCAGGCTCCGGATAAAGCGTGATCGGGCTATCGGAAAACATGGCGGTCGCCGTCGCCCGCACCTCCATGCCAACCCAACTCGCGTATTGCGAAATCCCCGACGCGCCGAGTTGCGATTGCATCGCCGCAAGCAGGTTGTTGGTACGCACCTGTTGCTCGACACCCGAAAAGGTCGCGAGCTGCACCGCAAAGTCGGTGCTTTCAATCGGTTTGAGCGGATCCTGATTTTCCATCTGGGTGGTCAGCATGGTCAGGAAGGTCTCGAAATCCGACGCGATCATCGAGCCCTGTTTGGCGGCACCGGGCTTTTCGGCCGAAGCCGCGGCGGCGGAGCCCGAAGTCCTGGCGGCTGTTGCGGATGCGATGTCCATTCTGTCTCCTTGTCAGCAAATGCGCGTCGTGCGCCCCCGGATCGCAGTCACAGTCTCAGATCAATCCCACCCCCTGCCGTGGCCGGCCGGGGGGCAGGGATCGGTTCGGGCGTCTCAAGCGCAGGGCCTGCGGTCTGCGCCCCACGCCGCGCCGCGCCATCCGGCGGCGCATCGCTGCCCGCGCCGTCACCCGAAAACGAGAAATCGACGCTCTCGTAGCCAAGCTCGCGCAGGTCCGCGCCCAGCATGTCGATATTGCGGCGCAGGAGATCGAGAGTCTCCGCGCGTTCGGCGTTGAGCGATACGGTCAGCGTGCCGGTCGCATCCTGGCTCATGGTCAGATGCACCCGGCCAAGCTCTTCCGGTTGCAGCCGCAACTCGACCGCGCGTTCACCGGATGCCCGGATGACTTCCGCGATCTGAAGCGCCACATTGCGCGGTGTTTCCGGAGCGCTGAAAACCGGCGGCAGGCCGGCAGCCCCCTCGCGCGGGACGCTCCGCACGTCGCCCGGCACAACCTCCGCCACGCCGGGCTCGACGGGAAAGGCAGCGTCGTTCAGGAGAGAGGCATTCGCCAGCCCCCCAAGCGATCCGGCACCCGCCTCGCTGCCCAACGCGCCCGTAGCCCTGGCCGGCCACCCGCCCACATGCGCACCAGAGGAAAGACGCAACGCGGGTTCATCCCGGCTGGTCCGTTCAGGATCAGATTGCGCCCCGCGCTGCGTCCGTTCGGGCAAGGGCCGTTCGGGCAAGGGGGCCGGCCCCTGTTGTACAACCGCCTGCGGGTTCCCGCCAGCGGGCTCCATCGTCGCCACCGCCCGGACCGGCCCCGCAGGCCGTGGCTCGACCTCCGAAGGCTCCGCCGCCAATGCCGTCCCCGGTTGCCCCGCAACCTCCCCCGGCAACCGGCCGGCCTGCTTTCCGGTTTTCACCCCGGTGGCAGGGGCCCCTACGGCTCCCGGTCCACGGCTCTTCCCGCCATGAAAACCGGCCTCGCCTTCAGGCGGCGTCGGACTGATGACTTGCGCCACGGGTGTCATCGGCGCCGGCCTGGCAAACTGCGCTTCGCCCGGCATTTGCGACCCCGCCTTCTCCATGACGCCATCCGGCACGCCCGGCAAAACCGGTTGGCTGGCAGCCGCCGTGCCAGGCTGCACAGCCTGATGACGACCGGCATAAGCCATCTGCGCCTTTTCAGGCACAGATTTGATCATGGTGTCGCCCGAAACCCCCGGCAATACGCCACCCGCTTTGGCCGGAGGCCCCGGCTCGCCCCGTCCGCGAGGGGTCTGGCCGGCAAGGTCCGGGCCAGTTTGTAATGGGCCAGTCGCTTCGGGGCCAGTCGCTTCAGGCCCGGTTGGCTCCAAGCCCGAACGCCCGGACAGGAAGAACTTCGGCGGCATCATGCCCAACGCGCTCTGCACCGCATCCTGTTCGCCGTCCACAAGATCCTCCGTCCCCGGCGGCACGACCTCTCTGGGGGGATCCCCTTCAGGCACCTGTCCGCACAGCTGCGCCTGCGGAGCCAGAACACCCGCCATACCGACGGGCACCCGGTCTGCGCATACGACTGCCCCGGGAAGATCACCCGGACCGGACGGCAAATCCGGACCGGACGGCATATCCTGACAGCGCATTTCCGGCTGAGCGGATGTTTCACCTTCCACGGCACACTCCGCCACACCGGAAAACACTTCCCGGAACCCATCGCCGGCAACCCTTCCCACAGGCAGGACATCACCCGCCCCTTCGGCGGGCATTTTCACAATAGCGTCGATCTGTGGCAGCTGCATCTTGTCATCCGGGCATTCTGTCTCCGTCGGCCCCGAAAATGGCATACAGGCGTTACCACATTCTTTACCCGGGCCGGGCAGACTACGAAAAATTCGGAACAATTCGAGAGATTCGCCATGCAAGGCATCGCCACAACGCCAACCTCCCTGACAACCGGTCCGGCCGCAGCTCGAAATGCCGCTCAACAGGAAAAACGCCTGCACCAGGCCGCCCGGGAGCTCGAAACCAGTTTCCTCGCCGAAATGCTCAAGTCTGCAGGACTCGGCCAGACGCCGGAGGCATTTGGCGGTGGGGCCGGCGAAGACCAGTTCGCTTCGTTTCTGCGCCTCGAACAGGCCCGTGAAATGGTAAACGCCGGTGGAATCGGGCTCGCCCAAAGCCTTTTCGAAGCCCTGAAGGAGCGCGCCGATGGCAATGCTTAGTCTCACCGCAGCAGCCGACGCGCTGGAAGACCATCTCGACCGTGAACGCAAACTGATTCTCGCCGGCGAAATCGACGGCTTGCTCAGGGCGAGCGCCGAAAAGGAACGCCTGCTCGCCCGCCTGCCCGGCTCCGGCGACAATGCAGAAACCTTCGCCCGGCTCCGTCGCAAGGCAGACCGCAATCAACAGCTTCTGCTCGCCGCGGCACGCGGCCTGAAGGCCGCCGCGAAGCGGATGGAAACCCTGAAAACCCCGGCAACCGGCCTGCGGACCTACGGCCGCGACGGCGCTGCCGCAACGCTCGGCAATTCCCGGCGCGGCGTTAACCATCAGGTGTGAAACAGGGGGTGCACCCAGATGCCGACACGCTTTCAACTAAAATCCGACATATTTCGAGCGCAGCTATTCACTGTTCTTTAGGCACTTCAGCCTCAGGGTGTTCGCGCACTCTGAGGGGGTGGCGCGGATCGGAATATCCAGGATCCGCAGAGGTCAGAACGGCTCTGAACCCGCCCTCAGCGGGCGGACCTCTAACCCGGCGCTGAAATCTGGCGCCATTCGACTGAAGGAACTGAACGAATGTCCAGCATTCTGACGAACACGAGCGCCATGGTCGCGCTGCAAACGCTCAAGGGCATCAACTCGAATTTGCAGGAAACCCAATCGCAGATCTCGACCGGTAAAGCCGTTGGGTCGGCAAAGGACAACGCCGCTGTCTGGGCGATCTCCAAGGTCATGGAGTCCGACGTGAAGGGCTTCAAGGGGATCTCGGAAAGCCTCTCTCTGGGCGAATCGACCATCGCCGTGGCGCAAAAGGCGTCCGAAACAGTGACCGATCTGCTCACCCAGATGAAAGGCAAGATCGTTGCCGCGCAGGAAGAAAACGTGGATCGTTCAAAGCTGCAAACGGATATCGCGGCCTTGCGCGATCAGATCGGCTCGGTTGTCAACGCAGCCCAGTTCAATGGCCTGAACCTGATCAACGGCTCCAGCGACGCGGACATGAAAGTCCTCGCATCGCTGGATCGCGACGCGGCGGGCGGTGTGACCGCGCGTCATATCTCGGTGGAGCGCCAGAACCTGTCGGTAAACACCCCGGTGACGGCAGCCACCTTCGGCACCACCGATGCGGACGATCAGACCGCCGCGAACGCAATCATGCAGGCGGGCGGCAACAACACCACCTTCAATGACGACGCATTCGACCCGGGCAGTCCAACGGCCACCATTGCCGAGGGCGCCAACCTGCAATTCACGATCGGGGAAGTTGCCGAAGGTCACAGCTACCAGGTGGTTCTGGATGATGTGAATGTCAACGTGGCAGGTGGCGGGACATCGCTGGCCCAACGCACATTCGAATATGTCGCTGGCGCCAATGACGGTACCGCCGAAGTCGCGCAGCAATTGACCGCACAGATCAACTCGTTCTTCTCTGCGGCAACCAATTCCGCCGAAGGCTATTCGGTTGTGCAGGGGACCGGTAGTACCGCCAACACGTTCACCATCACCAACGGCAGTGGTGGGGTTGGGAATCCCATCAATGTCGGTGTGCGCGTGCAAACCGGGGGCACCCCGGGCTCCACGGCCGCGACCGGTGGCCTGGGCGCGCTGCAGAACATTGATGTGACCTCCGATTCCGGTGCAACGGGTGCGCTGACGGCCATTGAAGGTCTGATCGGCAAGTCGATCAACGCGGCCGCCGCTTTCGGTTCGGCCCAGGGGCGTATCGAAACGCAGAGCAACTTCATCTCGTCCCTGTCGGACTCGCTGACATCCGGCATCGGCGCCATGGTAGACGCCGACATGGAAGCGACCTCTGCCCGCCTGCAAGCCCTTCAGGTGCAGCAGCAGCTCGGCACCCAGTCGCTCTCGATCGCCAACCAGGCGCCGCAAAACATCCTGTCGCTGTTCCGCTGATCCGGAGCCGGCAACCCGCGGGGCGCCACACCGGCGCCCCGCACGCCCCCTGTCGCCTGACAAGATACGTTACCGGAAGGATCTCCAGTGAACGCCCTCCAGATGGCCAAAACGGCCTATGCCTCGAACAAGGCCCCGATCAGAACCCCGCGCGGCATCGAATACGAAGCCTTTGCCCGCATCACCCACCGGCTCAAATCCGCCGCGATCCAGGGCGAACCGGGCTTCCCCGATCTTGCCGAAGCTCTGCACCTCAACCGCAGGCTCTGGACCATGCTCGCCGCCGACGTCGCCGAACAGGACAACGGCCTGCCGGCCGAACTCCGCGCCCGGATATTCTACCTGTCCGAGTTTACCACCCAGCACAGCCGCAAGGTGCTGCGTGGCGACGAGACGATCGAAGCGCTCGTCGAAATCAACACCGCCGTCATGCGCGGCCTCCGGCAACGGGCGGAAGCGGCATGAGCGGTCTGGTCCTCAAACTTGGCCCCCGGGAACGGGTGCTCATCAACGGTGCCGTGATCGAGAACGGAGACCGCAGATCGCGGCTCTCCATCGTCACGCCCAGTGCCAACATCCTGAGACTGCGCGACGCGATCCACCCGGAGGAGGTGAACACGCCGGTGCGCCGGGTATGCTACATTGCCCAACTCGTCCTGTCCGGTGATGCCGACCAGGACGAAGCGCGGCACCAGCTCCTGCGCGGCATCGAGCAGCTTTCACAGGTGCTCACCGATCATGACAGCCGGGCGCAACTCGACAAGGCGACCGACGCGGTCATTGATGACCAGTTCTATCAGGCCCTGAAAGCACTGCGCACGCTTCTGCCCCGCGAAGAACGCCTGCTGAACGCGCGCCGGAAGGCCTGAGTGATGAGTTTCCAGCCAATCATTCCCTTCGGCGGCGTCCCCGGCTGGAAATTCCTCCAGGCAACGCGCACCGCCCAACAGGAAGCCTTCGAAACCGCACCTGCCCTGGAGCGTGATACCACCTATTTCGCCGAGAATATCGGCAAGATACAATCCGCCGAAGAACTGGTAAACGACTACCGGCTTCTCAAGGTGGCGCTCGGAGCATTCGGCCTGGATGAAGACCTTCCAAACAAGGCCTTCATCCAGAAGGTGCTGGAAGAAGGCTCGCTCAACAGCAACAGCTTTGCCAACCGCATGGTGGACAAGCGCTACCTCGCCCTCGCAGAAGCCTTCGGTTTTGACCTCAGCACGCCGAACACCCATCTTTCGGATTTTCCGGACAGGATAACAAAGAGCTACAATACCAGGCAATTCGAGATTGCTGTCGGCGAGCAGGATAGCGATATGCGGCTCTCGCTCGCACTTGATCGCGACCTTGGCAAGATCGTCGGAGCAGAAAACACCGCCAACGGAAAGTGGTATGCAGTTCTTGGGAACGAACCGTTGCTGAAAGTGTTCCAGACCGCTCTCAATATCCCCGCAGAGACTGCGGGCCTTGATATTGACGACCAGGTCAGCATCATGCGCAAACGAGCCACTGCGGTTTTCGGAAACGGTGAGATTGACCAGTTCGCCAAGCCGGAAAAGCTCGAAGAGCTCAACAGGCTGTTCCTGGTCCGCTCCCAGATCAACGATCTGTCCGGAAGCATGTCTTCGGGTGCAATCGCGCTGACACTGCTTCAGGCGATCTGAAAGCCCTCTTTCCGGGGCAAGCCGGTAAATCTTCGTATCGACGGCAGGCCGACTCCTGCCAACCCTGCAACCGGCCATAGCGCACAATACCGCCAACCAACGGAACTATTCCTCACCGGTTTCGCTCTTCAGGCATTCAGCCAGCCGGCGGAAACTTGCGGCGGTGTTTTCGCGCTCGTCTTCGGCGAGGAATGCATCAAGCTTCGGGAAGCTCTCGATCGCCACATCCACCGCCGGATCCGACCCGGCCGCATAGAGCCCTGCCCGTATCATCATCTCCGAACGGTCATAGGCCCCGAGCCTCTGCCGGGCGGCGGAAATCAGAGTGTTCTCCGCTTCGCTCGCCGCACCTGGGAGGGCACGTGAGACCGATTTCAGCAGGTCAATCGCCGGGAACCGACCCCGTTCCGCGATCGCGCGGTCGAGCACCACATGGCCGTCAAGCACACCGCGCAGGATATCGGCGATCGGCTCCTCCATGTCGGAGCCCGATACCAGAACCGAAAACACCGCCGTAATATCGCCCGCACTTCTGATGCCGGTGCCCGCGCGTTCGCAAAGCGAGGTGATCTGGTGCGACGTCGATGGCGGAAAGCCGCGGAGCGCCGCTCCTTCCCCCGAGGCCAGCGCGATCTCGCGATGGGCCTCGGCGAAACGCGTGATCGAATCGGCCAGGAACAGCACCTGCCGGCCCTGATCGCGGAAATGCTCCGCCACGCTCATCGCGGTCCAGCCGCAACGCCGGCGTACCAGCGGCGATTGATCGGACGTCGCCGCAACCACCACGGCACGCTTCATACCCTCTGGCCCCAACACCCGTTCGATGAACTCACGCACTTCGCGGCCGCGCTCGCCGATCATCGCGATCACCACGACATCCGTATTCACCCCGCGTGCCAGCTTCGCGAGCAAGGTCGACTTGCCAACGCCAGACCCGGCGAACAACCCGATTCGCTGGCCGCGAACAATCGGCAAAAGCGTGTTGAACACCGCCAGCCCGGTTTCCAGCCGCTTGCCCAGAACCCGCCGCTCGGTCGGGTTCATCGGTACCCCGCGCAGGGGGCGCGGCCGCGTGCCGCGCAGGATCGGCCGCCCGTCAAGCGGCTGCCCCATCGGGTCGATCACCCGACCGATCCACCCGTCATCCGGCGCTATCTGGTTGGCACCGCGCAAAGTCACCGCCGACCCGATCTGCAACCCCTCGATGTCGCCGTCAGGCAGCACGGTCACCAGATCCTCGGCCAGATTCAACACCTCACCGCGTCGCGTCACCTGCCCTGGCATTGCAATTTCCACGAGATCGCCCTGGGCGGCGACCCGGCTCAGCCCGCCCACCTCGATACTGCCACGTCCGATCCGCACCACACGGCCAACGTCGTGCGCTGGTGAAATCGCCGAAATCTCGGCGGTCAGCTGATCAAACCCGATCTGGGCCATGCGACTCTCCGCGATTCTTGTTTCCCGTGAACCGTTTCTAAAGGAATCGGTCTTAAAGCTTGGTTGAAACAAATCGAGGGAGAAGCCCCGATGCACGAAAAGCTGAATATTTTTTCGATGGCCAGCGCGCTGGCCCGCCATGGTGCCGCGCGGCAGGCGGTAATCGCACAGAATATCGCCAATGCCGACACACCGGGCTATCGCGCCCGAGATATCGCGGAATTCTCCGCTTCCTATGGCCAGGATCACACAGACGGCCTCGTGGCAACCCGCCCAGGTCATCACTTTGCAAACGAAACGGGGTTTTCGGCATCTGCGCGCGAAGTCTACCGGCCGGGCGCTGAATCCCCCAACGGCAACAATGTCTCGATCGAAAACGAGATATTTGCCGCCGCAGAGGCATTCGGCGATCACGACAAGGCACTCGCGGTCTACCGGACGGCGCTCACAGTGCTGCGCACCGCCGCGAGCGGGAAGTGATGGCAATGGCAGATCTTCTTTCTTCCGCCAGATTCACCGCAGTAAGCGGGATGCAGGCCCAGGCCGACCGCCTGCGCCATACCTCGGAAAATATCGCCAATGCCGACACACCGGGGTACCGGCGCAAGATTGCCTCCTTCGAACAGGTCATGGACGGAGGCCGTCAGACCGGACGGGTCCGGTCCGGCAAGGTCCGGCTCGACCGCTCCGAACTGCCCAGGGTTTTTGACCCATCTCACCCGATGGCCGATGCAACCGGCTACTACGAGGGATCCAATGTGGATCTCGTCATTGAACTCGCTGACGCGCGTGAGGCGCGGCGCAGCTACGAGGCAAATCTCAAGATGTTCGGCCAGGCGCGGGAAATGACGCACAGCCTGCTCGACTTGCTCAAACGCTAGGAGGTCCAGAATGGACGTGAAATCAGCCATTGCCGCGCAAAGCTACGCGGCCACCCGACCAGCAACCGCCCCGGAACCGAAATCCGGCCCGGGTGCCGGCGAAGCCATTGCCAAAACGGTCGAGAACTTCGCCGACACGCTGAAACAGGCGGAGCAAACCGCCCAGGATGCGATGACCGGCAAAGCCGATGCCCATTCGCTGGTGCAGGCCCTCGCGCAGACCGAGCTTGCGGTCGAAACCGCTGTGACGGTTCGCAACAAGGTGATCGAAGCCTACCAGGAAATCCTCCGGATGCCGGTGTAGGCCATGAACGAGATCATCTTCTACGACACCCTGCGCGGGGGGCTGTGGACGGCGGTTGTCATCTCTCTTCCGATCCTCTCGGTCGCGCTCGTCGTCGGCCTTGCCGTCGGCCTGTTCCAGGCGCTGACCTCGATCCAGGAAATGACGCTGACCTTTGTCCCAAAGGTCGGCGCCATACTCGCGGTGTTCTGGTTGTCGATGGGGTTCATGTCGGAAACGCTGGTGAGCTATTTTCAGGGCACCATCGTGCCGCTGATCGCGGGGGGTTGAATGGACAACGCCGTCTACACCGCCCTTACCCGGCAATCCGGCCTGGTGGCCGAGATGCGCACAGTCGCCAACAATATCGCCAACGCCTCCACCGACGGTTTCCGGCGCGAAGGTGTGATCTTCGCCGAATTTGTCGCAGCCCTTGCTCCGCGGGATCCGTCGCTTTCGATGGCCACGGCAGAGGTGCGTGACACCCGGCTCGATCAGGCTCCGGTGAGCTTCACCGGCGGCACTTTCGACCTCGCGATCGAGGGCGAAGGTTTCTTCCTGGTCGAGGGTGCCGAAGGCCAGTTGCTCACCCGCGCGGGCAGTTTCACCCCCTCGCCCGAGGGCGACATGGTGACGCCGGACGGTTTGCGCCTGCTCGACGCGGGCGGGGCACCGGTCTTCGTCCCCACCGATGCCGGCCAGATCGCCATTGCCGCTGACGGAACCATGTCCGCTGACGGCCAGCCCCTCACCCGGATCGGCCTCTGGGCACCGGCTGACGCCAACGACCTGCGCCACCGCGACGGTGTCCGCTTCGCCGCCCCGGGCGGAACGGTGCCGGTCATCGAAGGCGGCCGGATCATGCAGGGCTATCTGGAAAACTCCAATGTCGATCCGATCGGCGAGATTGCCCGGATGATCGAGATCCAGCGCGCCTACGAGCAGGGTCAGGCCTTCCTCGAAAGCGAAGACCAGCGGGTCCGCGATGTCATCCAGGCCCTTGGCCGCTAGCGAAAGGACAAACCATGCGCGCCCTGCATATCGCAGCGACAGGGATGCTGGCCCAGCAGATGCGGGTCGAGACCATATCCCAGAACCTCGCCAACATGTCGACCACGGGCTACAACGCGCGCCGCGCCGAGTTTGCCGATCTGCACTACCAGCAGGCGGTCCGCCCGGGCACGATCAACGCCACCGACGGAACTATCCTGCCCACCGGGGTGCAGCTCGGCCTCGGGGTGCGGCCCGCGGCTGTGAGCATGCAGATCCAGCAAGGCACACCCACCCAGACGGGGGGCGAACTCGACGTTGCCATCGAAGGCAAGGGCTACCTCGAAATCACCCTTCCCTCGGGCATTTCCGGCTACACCCGCGACGGCGGGCTGAAGCGCAACGGCGAGGGGCTGATTGTCACCTCGGAAGGCAACCCCGTGGTGCCGGAGGTGACCATCCCCACCGATGTCCGCGCGATCTCGATCAACTCCAACGGTGAAATCTACGCCTATTTCAACGACGAGGTCGAAGCCCAGCTCCTCGGCCAGTTCACCCTGGCAACGTTCATCAATGAACAGGGGCTCGAAGCGATCGGCTCCAACACCTTCCTCGAAACCGAAGCCTCAGGCCCCGCCACCGTCGATGTGCCCGGGCAGAACGGCACCGGCACGCTCCGCCAGGGCTACAAGGAACAAAGCTCCGTCGACGCGGTGAAGGAGATTACCGATCTGATCGAGGCACAGCGCGGCTACGAGTTGAATTCCAAGGTTATCACCGCCGCCGACCAGATGCTCGCGGCAACCACCCAGGTGCGCTGATGAAAACCCTGCTTGCCCCCCTGATACTGGTCGCCCTTGCCACTCCCGCGCCGGCGGAAACCGTACTCGCGGCCCGCACGATCCGCGCCCGGACTCTGATCACCGCGGCGGATGTGACCCTCAGCGAAGGCGAGGTCGCGGGGGCCTATACCAGCCTCGAAGAGGTCATCGGCTCCGAAGCGCGGGTCGCGATCTACGCCGGGCGCCCGGTACGTTCCGGCGAGATCGGCCAGGCGGCCGTGGTTGATCGCAACCAGGTGGTGACGCTGGTCTACGCCTCCGGCGGCCTGGTCATTTCAACCGAAGGCCGCTCGCTCGGCCGCGCCGGTACCGGCGAAATCGTGCGGGTGATGAATCTCGGCTCCCGCCAGACAGTCTCGGGAAGGGTTCAGGACGACGGCACCGTTGTCGTCGGCACCGCTCCCCAAACACTGCTTTCCAACTGAGAGGGACACATGTTTTCAAAACTCTTCCCCCTGGCCGCACTGCTGCTCGCCACCCTCACACTCTCGGGCTGCGGCGACCGGCTGGAAAACATCGGCCGCCCACCCGCGATGACCGGAATCGATGGCGGCCGCGAAGCACTTGCCATGTCGACAATACCCATGCCGCGCGACATTGCCGCCCGCCGCTCCTCCGACAGCGCGTCGCTCTGGACGGCTGGCCGCTCCTCGCTGCTCGGCGATCGCCGGGCGCAACAGGCGGGCGATATCCTGACCGTTGTGATCGAGATCGACGAAAAGGCGGAAGTCTCGGCAAGCTCCGGGCGCAAACGCTCGGGCTCGGAAAAGATGACCATCGGCGCGCTGCTCGGCATCCCGCAGCTCGGCCCGCTGGGCAAGGTCAACCTCGCCCCCGGGGTCTCGACCTCCTCCGACAGCGTCTCCGCCGGAAACGGCACCACCAAACGCAACGAAAAGCTCACCTTGCGCGTTGCCGCCACGGTCGTCGGTCAGTTGCCCAACGGGGTGTTGCAGATCCAGGGAAGCCAGGAAGTGCGCGTCAACTATGAGCTCCGCGAATTGCTGGTAACCGGCTTTGTGCGCCCCGAAGACATCTCGCGCCAGAACGAGATCCCCTACGACAAGATCGCCTCGGCCCGGATTTCCTACGGCGGGCGCGGCCAGATCTCTGACATGCAGCAGCCGCGCTACGGCCAGCAATTCGCCGATATCGTCCTGCCCTTCTGAGGAACGCCCCATGCCTGGCAAACTCCTGCCGCTCCTCATTGCCCTTGCAGGGCTCTGCGCTGGCGCGGGGGCGGGGTTCGCGCTCCGCCCGGCGCCGGCATCCCACGCTCCCGAAGACGCTGCCTGCCCCTGCGATTGTGCCGCGCTCACCGGGGCGGGACACCTGACCGCCACCGCAGAGGCGCATGGCGAAGAGGGCGCACCGGCGACGGATTTCGTCAAGCTGAACAACCAGTTTGTCCTGCCGGTCGTCAAGGGCGAGCACATCGCTGCGCTGGTGGTCATGTCGATCAGCCTCGAAGTGCCGGCTGGCGGATCGGACAGGATCTACCAGCGCGAACCCAAGCTGCGCGACCGGTTCCTCCAGGTGCTGTGGGGCCATGCCAATGCCGGCGGGTTCGACGGCGTTTTCACCGCCGGTTCCAAGATGACAACACTGCGTACCGCGCTGCTCGAGACCGCCCGCAATGAGCTTGGCAACAACGTGCTCGATATTGTGATCACAGATATCGCCAGGCAGGACATGTGACCGGCGCCAGCCCGGCGGGCGGGTTTATTCCGCTTCGCCGCGCCCCGCCTGCCCTTGCAAACGCCGCGCTTCGTACAGACGTTTTTCTTCCGCACCGATTTCGCGGATCTTGCCCAACGCATGAACCTGCCCAAAAGCACGCTCCGCCTTCCTGCGTTGCGCCTCACGCCGTGCAGAAACCTCGGCCGCCGCGCGGGAAAGACGGCTGCTCTCCCGGGCAACCCAGAGCTGCCAGCGGGCATCCTGCCCCGTTTGCAAGGCAAGATCAGTCTCCGGATCGGCCGCGCTCAGGGCATCCGATCGCGCCCGGACCTCCGAACCGAGTGCCGCGATCTCGTCGCGCCGCCTGCGGACTTCTTCGGACAGATCGCGAAGCCTCGAAAGCTCGGCATCGAGCTTCATGCGGGTCAGCGTTTCGAGCATTTTCAACTGATCGCCCATCGCATCCTCACCTCTCCGCCCGACCCGCACGCCCGACCCGCGCCCGCATCCGCCCGCGCATCTTTTCGGCAAAGCGGATGGCTGCGGCGATCGCCTGGTAATGCTCGGGCCGGATTTCCTCGCCAATTCCAACCGTCGCATGGATCGCCCGCGCCGCAGGTGGATCGCGGTGGATCGGCACACCGGCCTCCATCGCCGCTTCGCGGATCCTGGCGGCGATCTCATCGACCCCCTTGGCCACGCAGACCGGCGCCTCGCCGGGCAACCGGCTCCACTTCAGCGCCACGGCATAATGCTCAGGGTTCACCACCACCACATCCGCGTCCGGCACATCCGCGAGCATCTGGTTCATGGCAATGTCATAGCCCCTCTGGCGCCGCTGCTGCTTCATCTGCGGATCGCCCTCGTTGCTTTTCGCCTCGTCCATGATTTCCTTGCGCGACATCCGGTTCTTGCGCATGTGTTCGGCGTGCTGCCAGAGGTAGTCGACCCCACCGATCACAATGGCGACAACCAGCACCAGCGAAAAGAACCGCACGCCGAGTTTCAGAAGCACGACCGTCACCAGTGCCGGCGTCAGTGCAACGGTTTCGAGCACTTCCGGCAGAACCGACCACAGAAACACACCGAGAATCACCGAATAGATCGTGAGTTTGGCGAAGCTCTTGGCGAATTCAAACAGGCCGGAACGGCCGAATTTGTTTTTTGCGTTCGACACCGGATTGATGCGGCTGAGCCTGGGTTTCAGCTTTCCCGGACCCACGGCAAGGCTGCGCAGCGCAATGTTGAGCGCCAGCACCAGCAGCGCGGGCACCAGAATCCAGGGCACCACACGCGCGCTTACGTCTACAATCAGCCTGCCGAAGACGTTTTGCCCGCCGCCGGAAAACACCTCCTCCGACAGCGGCCCGGCCCGGTCGAGGAGCCCCGCAAGCGTGGCGCCCAGATGTTTCAGAAGTCCCGCGCCGAAAACGGTCGCCACCGCGAGAAACCCGGCGTAAGAGGCCGCGGTGCCCATGTCGGCAGAGCGCGGCACCTCGCCCTTCTTGCGCGCATCGTCAAGCTTCTTCTGAGTTGGTTCGTGTTGCTTGTCGTCGTCCTCGTCGGCCATCACCAGGCTCCGAACGGATTGGCGAGAAAGGCGGCCATCGCATCATGCCAGATTCCAAGCGCAAGGGGCGCGGTCGCGAACAGCAGCAGCAGGCCACCTGCGGTGATTGCCGGAGCACCAACGAAAGCCACCATCAGCTGCGGCATCGCTCGGTTGATGACACCGAGCGCCACATTGTAGACCAGCGAGGCCACCACAAAGGGTGCGGCGAGGGTAAAGCCAAGCGAAAAGGCCTGGACGATCCGCGAAAGCCCCCAGCCGGAGAGCAGTTCGGCACCCGGAAGCCGGCCGGGCGGAAAAACGTCGTAGCTCAGGATCAGCATCTCCGCCAGGCGGACGTGCAGCCCCAGCATCACCGCCAGCGCAAGCCCGCTGATCAGCAGGATATGCCCGATCGCCGGTTGCGGATCGGCATGTTGGCCGCCGAAGATCTGCGCCAGTGACGTCGCCTGAGCGGCAATGGTCCCCGCGATCTGGAGCGCGAGCACAAACAGCCGGATCGCGATGCCGATCGCCAGCCCGGCGAGGGTTTCGGTAAGCAGAAAGGTCACTGGCCGGATACCCTCGTCGACCGCTTGCGAAAGCACCGGTTCGGCGGCCGGAATGACCACGAGGGTGAAACCAAGCGCCAGCATCAGCCGCACCCGCTCGGGCACCGACCGTTCTCCAAAGGCCGGAAACAGTGCCATCGCCGCACCGACCCGCAAAAACACCGCAAAGGCGACCGCAGCCCAAACCTCGCCGAGTGCGAAGAGATCTGCGATCGCCTGATTCATGCCGCGACCATCCCGACCAGGGCCGGACGCGCCTCAGTGCCGATTTCCTCGAAGGAAAACACAGGGTTGGCGATACCTTTCGCGGTCAACACCATGCGCAGGAACCGCCGACGCCGGGTCGAGGTAACAACCGCCGGGTAAACCCCCTTCTCGCCCGCCGAAGCGATCCGCTCGGCAATCGCGTTGGCGAGCCGGTTGAACGCCTCCGGCGGCAGCGCCACATCGCCCGCGCGCGCGCCGTCGTCGGTCTGGTAGGTAAGAAAGGTCTCCTCCCATTCCGGCGCGAGCTGCACCAGCGGCAAGGTTCCGTCGTCCCGCTTGAGTTCGGCCACCAGTTGGAAACCGAGCCGCTGGCGCACATGTTCGCAGATCGCTTCCGGCGCGGTAAACACCGGCCGGGCCTCGGCAATACTCTCGAGAATCAGCGGCAGGTTGCGGATCGAGACACGCTCTTCGAGCAAGAGCCGCAACACCGAAAGCAACAGATCGACCGGCACGCGGTCGGGCACCAACTCGTCGAGTAGACGCTGATTGGCTTCGGCCCGGGCCGGGTCCGACAGATTGGTAAACTCGTCGAGCAGTCGGCGCAGCGCACGAAGGCTGAGAAGACGCGCAAAGTTGCGTTTCATGACCTCGAGAAGATGGGTCGCCAGCACTTCCGCAGGCGTCACCACAGTGCAGCCCTGGAGCGCGGCCTCCTCCTGCGCCTCTGCGGGCACCCAGCGCGCGGGCGCACCGTAAACCGGCTCGTCCACGTCATCGCCCGCAGGCAGATCAACCTCACCGCCGGTCAGGATGGCAAGAGCCCGGCCCGGCTGCAACCGGTCGCGCGCCTGCTCGACCCCCTGGATCCGAACCACATAGGTGCCGGACGGCAGGCTCGGGTCATCGGTCAGCCGGATCTCGGGCAGGATCAGCCCGTAGACTGAAGCGACGTGGTTTCGCATGTTGACGATGCGCGCATCGAGCCCGGTTGCCGGGTCCAGAACCATCGCGACGAGATCGGTCGCGAATTCGACATGAATGTCGTCGAGGTCGAGCACATCGCCAATGCTGTCTTTCGCAGGCTGTTCAGCTGCGGGCGCCCTCTCGGCCTGGGCGGCCGCCGCCTCCCGTTCGGCGGCCTGGCGGTGTCCCCACCAGGCGGCAGCCCCAAGGCCGGTCGCACCGATGACGAAAGGCACGAAGGGCAGGCCGGGCACCAGCGCGAACAGGCCAAGAAGCACAGCGACGGTTCCAAGTGCGGCCGGATAGCGGCCAAGCTGGGTGAACAGGGCGAGGTCGGTCGAGCCCGTCGCCCCGCCGCGCGCCAGCAGGAGCGCCGCGGCGATGGAAATGATCACCGCCGGGATCTGGCTCACAAGCCCGTCGCCGACGGTGAGGATCGCATAGGTCTCGAAGGCGCGGCCGATATCCATGCCATGGACGACGACCCCCATGATCAGCCCCATGACGATGTTGAGCATCGTGATCAGCAGCCCGGCAACCGCATCGCCCTTGACGAATTTGGACGCACCGTCGAGCGAGCCGAAAAAGGTGGTTTCCTGCTGTTCGCGCTCGCGCCGCGCCTTGGCCTCCTCATGGGTGATCGCACCGGAAGCAACATCTGCGTCGATCGCCAGCTGCTTGCCCGGCATCCCGTCGAGCGCAAATCGCGCACCCACCTCGGCCATCCGCCCGGCTCCCTTGGTGATGACGATGAAATTCACGATCAACAGCACCAGGAACACGACCAGCCCGAGAAACACGCTGCCCGACATCACGAAATTGGCAAACCCCTCGATCACATGACCTGCCGCCGCGGTACCGGTATGGCCGTTGCCAATGATGAGTTTGGTGGAAGAAACGTTAAGCGACAGCCTGAGCATGAGGCTGGCGAGCAGCACCGTCGGGAAGGCCGAGAAATCCAGCGGCCGTTCGATGAACAACGTGACCGTGAACATCAGGATCGCCAGCGCGAAGGACGCGGCAAGCCCGGTGTCGAGCACCCAGGACGGCATCGGCAGGATCATCATCACGATGACCGCCATCAGCGCGAGGGCGAGAAGGATCGTCGGTCGGAAAATCTGCGCCAGCGCCGGTGTCATCCTGCCTCCGGTTCCATGTCACGCGCGAAAAGCCCGCCCGTGCCGGTGGGTTGTGCAAGCGGAACGAGGCTCCCAAGCGCAGGCTGCCCACCGCCCTGCAACAGCGGATAGGTATTGACCCGGGGGGCAAGCGGGTAATCCATCCTTGGCTCCTGCACGGCCACCGCGCGCAACGGAGGCATCACAACCAGCGGCCGGCCGTCTTCATGTTCGAACTGTCCCCGAAAGGCAGCGAATTTTTCCTTGTAGTGCTCGGCCTTCCCGGGCGTTTGCGAATGATATGCCCCAGCCGCTTCTGTCCAGTCCCTGGATTCGGTACGAAGCGATTGCAGGAACGCCGCCGCATAGCGGGCATTCGCCGACGGGTCGAGCATCTCCGAGATCGAAGCAAAATGCTCGTGGTGCCATTTGTAGTTGACCTGGAAACAGCCAACGTCAAAGCTCCGTGCCCCGCGCTTGTAATGCTCGTAGAGATAGGCGAGCGCGGCTTCACGGCTGTCAAACCAGATGCCTTTGCCCTCCATGTTCACGGTCCAGGGCCAGGGGCGCTCCTGCCCTCCCCGGGTGCGGCCGGTTTCAACAAGGGCAATCGCCTTCATCACCGAGACCGGAACGCCCGATTCTGCCGCGGCTTCGACGGCGGCCCGTTCGCAGGCGACCGACCAGTCCGCCGCGGCAACCGCTGTTTGGGCAACAAAGGCCGAAAGGTACAGCGCCATCAGGTGTCCCAGCCAGCGAAGCGCCAGCGGCCGCCTGACCGCCGGGCGCGCTCCCGGGATCGGGTATGCAACGGGATCTCGTTTCGCAGGCATTCTTCCCACCGCAATTCTTGCGTCTTTCACCGCCAGCCTAGGTGCAGAGTATTGAAAAAAGGTTTCCGCAATCCCCTCAATCGGGCGAAACCGGCGTCTCACCACCGGCGGGCGCCGTGATGGTTTCCAGGAGCGCTTCGAGGGTTTCACGCGTTGCCCG
This sequence comes from Rhodobacterales bacterium, assembly GCA_002746935.1. Lineage (GTDB taxonomy): Bacteria > Pseudomonadota > Alphaproteobacteria > Rhodobacterales > Rhodobacteraceae > Sinisalibacter. The sequence goes on along the minus strand of PDRW01000022.1, from coordinate 76,763 downwards.
GCTGTTGTCGATCAAGGCCTGAGCGGCACCCAGGGGGGGCTGGTCGGCAGGCATTTCCGTGCTTGCGGAAGAGGCGGCTTCCCTTTTGGCCATCAACTGCGCCGCGGCACCGAGCGGCCCCTGATCACGTGTCGCCACTTCGGACCACAGACCGCCGCGCCAGGCCGCTTGCAACGCCCGGTCTGCCTCACCCAGGCTTTCGAAGGCCAGAACCGCGCCATCATGGTCGCGGGCAAGATCCAGGGCTTCGGCGCGAAGCCGTTCGGCTTCCGCATCCGCAAACCCGGCGAGATAGCCAATTGCGACCGCAGGTTTGCGTTCCATGAGCGCGGCACGCGCCAGTTGAAGCCGGTCGGTTTCCGCGGGCAGCGCGCCGTTCTGAGACAGCACATGCCGCGCCGGTCCGGTCAGGCCGAGTTCAAGAAACCGCCCGGCGAGCAAATGACGCACATTGCCCGAAATCCCGGCCAAGGTGTCGAGCCGCGGCAAGGACAGACGGAGGAAATCGGGGGTTGCGGCATCCTGGGTAAGCCGCTCAAACAGCCGGCCACGCAGTGCGACAGCGCGTTCTGCCGTAAACAGACCCTCGTCCTGCGCCGTTTCAAGCTGATCGAAAGCCGCGGCGAAATCGGAAATGGAGGCCCGGGCTCTGATCCCTGCGTCGGTCATCTGCCGCTGAAGATCGGTTCCACGAAACTGGAACGCCATACCGTCGAGCAGGACGATGATGTCATCCGGAACGGCCCCCCCGGCAGCAAGCGTGGTTTCCACCCGTTGCAGAAGCGCCTCCGGCAGAACCGGATCGCCGGTGGCCAGAACCGCGTCGAGCGTTTCTTCGGCCTGTTCGATCCGCCCGTCTTCCGCGTCGAACCGCGCTGAAAGCAGCCCCGCGTCCGCATCCGCCGCGGCTCCCGCACGGTCAATCGCGGCGCGGATAAGCTCTGCCGTATCACGGTCGCCGGCAGCCAGCAGCTTGTCGGCAAGGTCCGGTCCAAGGTGGCGGCGCAGATGTGGGGGCAGAGCGCCGAAGGCAAGGGTGACCGCATGCCGGTTGATCGTCTGACCCGGATGCAATTCGCGTTGTGCAAGCGTCGCCCAGAGTGCGGTCGCGCCGTCGCAGCCCATCTGTTCAACAAGGGTTTCCGCCTGTGTGGAATGGCCGTCATCCATGATCTCGGCCATCGCAAACAAAAGATCAGCCCGCTCGACGCTGCCCGGATACTGCCGCAGCAGCGCCTTGGCCTCGGCGCCGAAAGTAATGTAGACATAGTTGCGCGCAAGCGCTGTCACACCCTCAGCATCAGCAATGTCGAACTCACCGACAATATGGGAACGATAGGCACCGATGTTGGCTCCGTTGGCGACCTCGCCACCCCAATCGGCGATCTGGAAATAGGCGGGGTCCATGCAGGCCTCACCTTCAGCTGTTTCGCCAGATTTCCGGTTCCCCCCCGCAACCGCGCGGTCGACGCCGGTCTCGACCGCAATGTGACCCCGCCGGGTGACGGGTGGACGGGGCGGGGCGATTGCCGGACGCGGGGCTACGGCCGGTGTCTGCGGTCTTGCCCCGGCGACGCTTGCCTCGATCTCGCTCATGTCAGCCTCGAGCAGACCCTGTGCCGCCGCCCGTGCAATCTGCTCGAGCAGAACGGTCTCTGTCCGCGCGATCCTGGTCTCGCGATCATCCGTTTCCGCAAGCGTAGCCTGCCCGGAGGTATCCGGATCAGGCGCCGGCCCCTCGGCGACCGGCCCGGGTGCAAGCGGCAGTTTCTCTCCGCCGGCGCGTGGAAAGGTCAGAGGCAGTCCGGCCCGATCGCTGACAACAACCGGCCTTGCCGCTTCGGCTTGCACCGAAACGGCCGGCTCTTCTTCGGTGAAACCGGCCTCTCTGGCGGCGTGCATTTCAATCGGGGGCAGGACGGCATCGGCCCCGACACCCGGTTGGGGCGCGGGTCCGCTTGCGATGTCGATCACCACCTTTCCGTCGGCAAGTGCGCTGGTCACAGCGTGACAGTGGCAATCGACCGCAACAAACAGCCGCCCCTGGCCGAGATCGGTGACCTCCGAGATCCGTTTCCGCCCGATCTTGTCGTAGACCCGGCCAAGCTGGTAACCGATATCCTCACGAAACGGACGAAACTCGAAACCGCCATCGACCCGCCCGAACACCCAATCCTCGCGCTCCCTGAAATCTATCACCAGTCGCGTGAACCCCTCGTGCTCTCCGGAACGTACACGGAAGGTTTCTGCCATTGCCGCCGTGGGCAGGCATGCAAGCAATACCACAATGAACCGAGCAAGACTGTTCATGCTGCGCCTTTCTTGACCTCCCGAAGCGCCTCTTCGAGTTCGGAAAAACTTGGCCGCACGTGGCCGGGCGCGTTCTGCCGTCCGACCTCGATGCAGATATTCATGGAATGATTGTGCAGGTTCGCGACCAGCACTTCGCGGATCAGCTGGTAGAAATGGGCATCGTCGTCGATCACTGTCTTGACCTTCGCGGCAAAGGGTCCGACGAAGCCGTAGGCGACGAATACGCCAAGAAACGTGCCCACAAGCGCGCCGCCGATCAGTTTGCCGAGAATCTCGGGCGGCTGGTCGATCGCGCCCATGGTCTTGATGATACCGAGAACGGCCGCGACGATACCAAGCGCCGGCAGGCCGTCGGCCATGGCCTGGAGCGCATGGCTCGAATGCTGGGCATGTTCGTGATTGGCCTCGATCCGCTTTTCCAGGACTTCTTCGACCTGGTGCGGATCGTCATAGTTCATCGAGGCCGAGCGCAGAGTATCGCAGATCAGCGCGACGGCTTCCCTGTCCTCCAGGATACGCGGGTATTTCGAGAAGATGGCGCTTTCTTCCGGCGCTTCGATATGTTCCTCGAGCGCCACTGCGTTCTGCCGTGCCTGACGGATAAGCTCGAAAAGCAGGCAGAGCAGATCCTTGTAATCCTCCGGCTTCCAGTGCGGCCCCTTGAAGACCTTGCCCATGTCCCTGAGCGTACGTTTGATCGAGGCAACATCGTTCGAGATCACGAAGGCACCTGCGGCGGCCCCGCCGATCATGGTAAACTCGAACGGCGCGGACTTCATGATGATGTCCAGATGACCACCGGCGGCAAGGAAGCCGCCGAACACCATGACGAAGACCATCGCGATCCCGACAAACCCGATCACTGTGCCACTCCTTGCATCGATTCCGCCAGTGGCGATGCTGCCACCCGCCGGTTAAGAAACCCTTCGCCTGTCCGCGTTTCGCGCGAACAAAACCTATTCCGTCGGAGCATCGGCATTGCGCCCGGCAAGCAGGGCCGTGATTGCATAGGCCGCCTCGGGCTCAAGTCCGGCGAGGATCGCCGCCGCCACATCGGGCCGCATCCGCCCAAGGAAACCGGCGGCAAATTCCGGAGCCATTGCGGCAAAAACCGGTGCCGCCTGCTTGGGTTTCATGTTTTCGTAAACCGCCGTGAGCCGGTCGAGGTCTTCTTCCGCGGCGGTGGAGGCATGGGCCATGGTCGAGGAAAGCCGGATTTCGGCCTCCTGCAAGGCCGTCATGTTGCGCTGGATCTGCACCTCGGCGACAGCCAGCGCCTGCATCCGGGCCTCGAGTTCCGTTTCACGCATCGCGACCCGCGCCTCGCGCTCATCGAGCGCCGCCAGCACCAGGGCGATGTCGTCAGCCGTGGTGCAGCTTGCCGGTTCCTGCGCCGGAGCCTCACGGCCGACTGTTTCGGAAACACTGGCAAGGGCTGTTCCCGCTCCGCCTCCCAGCCGCAACAGGCCGGAAAGCGCCAGCATCGCCGCGATCGCCAGAAGCCCGTTGCGGCTGCCACGCCGGCGCGGCGCCGGTTTGCCGCCACGCGGTTTGAAAACACCCGTCAGCTTGTCAGGCCGCTTCATCCCGAAACCCCTCCGATCCGCGCCCGGCGCGACAGGAACAACGGTGTTTCCTCACCCGCGCCCGGCGCTTCCGCGGCTGCCGCGACCCAGGCCGCGTCCTGCGCGGCCTCGGCCTCGACCTCGGGCATCGAAACCGGCTCGGGCGCCGGGCTCGGTTTCTCAGGCGGTTCGGCGGACGACACCGGCCCGACCTGAGCCGGAGGCGCATCCGGCAGATCGTTGAGCGCCGCCAGCATCAGTTCGAGCTTGCGTGACGCGGTTTCAGCCCGTTCGGTGAGCGCCGTCAGGGTCTCCGACGAATGACTGGCCGCCTTGCGGGCAAGATCGAGGGTTTTGGTCATGTCGTCGACCTGCGCCGACAGAAGCGCAACCGCCCCGCCAACCCCGTTTTCGAGGTTGTTGAAACGTTTCAGGCGCTGCGAAAGCACCCAGCAATAGACTGCCGCCCCGAATGCCCCCGCACCGAGAAGAATGTCCGATACCAATGTCACGAATTGCTCCATGTCTTCCTCCGTTCTTCCTCCGGCGCCGCCTCAGCTCAGTACAAATTCCATGATGAGAAGGTCGCGCACCCGTCCCTCGCCCGCCACCAGCTGGATCCGGCGCAGCATCTGGGCGCGAAGCCCGACCAGCGCCGACGGATCTTCGAGATCGGCCAGTTCGACGGCGCGCAGGTAGGAATTCAGCACATCCATCACCCGCGGGGTGAGTTGTGTGACATCTGCTTCCGCCCCGGGTGTGACCTCGAGCTCGGCCCTGAATCTCAAATGCCGCGCGCCCGCGCCGTGCCCGATGGAGATCACCAGCGGATCGAGCGCCACGAAAGCGACCGGCGCCAACGCGTCGGGAACCGGCGCTTCCTCAAGCCCCGCCTCTGCCTGCGGTGCGCTTTCTGCGAGGACCATCCCCGAGTAAACGGCGAAGAACCCACCGGTGCCAAGAGCAAGCGCCAGCAGCAGGCCGATCAGCAGACCGGGCTTCCTTTTCGGCGCGTTTTCTCCGGTGTCCTGTTCGGGAAGTTGTTCTTCGGCCATGTGCAGTCCTTTCGTTCGGATCGTTTATAAACCGGCAGGAGCTAACCAATTGTTAATCGCAATCGGAGAAAGTGACTCGCGACGGGGGCAGAAGCCCGCTCAGATAGGGAGAACGTCGTGCAGCAGCTCTTGGCGGTGTGGAACGCCCTCGATTTGCGCAAGAGAATCATTGTCGTCGGGGCAACGCTGGGGGTGTTTGCCGCAGTGCTCGGCCTTGCCCGCATGGCCGCCCAGCCGTCGATGGCACTGCTCTATGCCGGGTTGGAGCCGGGACCGGCCGGCGAAGTGATCGAGGCGCTCGAAGCGCGCGGTGTGGTAACCGAAGTGCGCGGCGGCGCGATTCACGTGCCCGCGGCCGAACGCGACGCCTTGCGCATGACGCTTGCCGCCGAGGGGCTGCCCAGCAATTCCTCGAAAGGTTACGAATTGCTTGACGGGCTGTCGGGTTTCGGCACCACCGCACAGATGTTCGACGCCGCCTATTGGCGCGCCAAGGAGGGCGAACTCGCCCGCACCATCGTCTCCGCTCCGGCGATCCGATCGGCAAGGGTGCATATCGCCATTCCAAACCCGCAGACCTTCCGCAACCGCAGCGCGCCTTCGGCTTCCGTGACCGTCGCGACCGCCGATGGCACACTTTCGGCAAGTCACGCCAAGGCATTGAAATATCTTGTTTCTTCTGCTGTCCCTGGGCTTTCGCCGGAGAATGTTTCGGTCATCGACGCCCGTGGCGGACTGGTGATTTCCGGCAATGAGGCATCCGGGGCCGCCGGTGAAACGGAAGACCGTGCCAACAGACTTCGCCACAATGTCGAACGCCTGCTCGAGGCGCGGGTCGGCTATGGCAATGCGGTGGTTGAAGTGGCGATCGACCGCGCGACTGAAAGCGAGAAGATATTCGAACGTTCCTTCGATCCCGATGGCCGCGTGGCGATTGCCTCAGAGACCGAGGAAAGCAGCACCGCCGCGAGCGATTCGCAGGCCGGCGGCGTGACGGTCGCTTCGAACCTGCCGGCAGGCGACGCCGATGGCGGCAGCGGACAGTCTTCCTCCAACAATTCCGAGACCCGCGAACGGATCAACTACGAAGTGCCCGAAACGACGCGCGAGATCCTGCGCGCACCGGGTGCCGTGCGCCGCATCTCCGTTGCCGTTCTGGTCGACGGGATTCGCGGGGTCGATGCGAACGGCGCGCCAACCTGGGAGCCGCGCAGCCAGGAAGAGCTTGCCGCGCTGCATGACCTCGTGGCCTCCGCTGTGGGTTATGACGAAACGCGCGGCGACAGCATCACCATCCGTTCTCTCGAATTCGAACCCCTGGCCGTGGAAGGTTCCGAGGCGGCCGGGGGGGTGCTTGCCGCCCTTCAGTTCGACACAATGGCGCTGATCCGCCTTGCAACCCTTGCCGTGGTCGCGCTGGTGCTCGGGCTGTTCGTGTTGCGGCCGATCTTCTCGTCGCGGGCGGTACCGCTGCCCGCTATTCCCGCCCCCGCTACGGAGGCCATGCCCGGCGCCAGCGAACTGCCCGCACTTACCGGTGAGATCGAAGACGGCGGCGCGCTGCCGGGGGACGATCTTGCCGTGGTCTCCGATCTCGATTTCGGCACCGCCGAACTGCCCGATCTTCCCGCCCTGGGCGGCGCCGATCCGGTCGAACGTCTGCGCGCCCTGATCGAGGAACGTCAGGCCGAGACAGTCGAGATCCTGCGCGGCTGGATGGAAGATGACCGGGAGGAGACAATGTGATGAGCCTTCAACTCCTGCTGGAGGAATTCTCCGAGCCGCTCCATGGCGAACCTCAGTCCCAGGCCGGCCAGCCCGCCACTGTGTTGGTATCCGAAACCCCGCCAGAGCCTGCGATCACCCGGGACATGCTGGAACAGACCCGGCTTGAGAGCTACGAGGCGGGTTACAAGGCCGGGTGGGACGACGCGGTTCGCGCCGAAGCGGAGGAACAGGGACGGATCGGCGCCGAGTTTGCCCGCAACCTCCAGGATCTCGGCTTCACCTTCCACGAAGCCCGGTCCCACGTCATGCAGGCGCTGGAGCCGCTTCTGTCGGGCATGGTCGAGCGGGTACTGCCAAGGCTCGTGGCCGAAACCCTGGGCCAGACCATCATCGACGAACTCCTGCCTCTTGCCACCGTGGCCGCCGATACGCCGATCGAGGTGGTGGTCGCGCCGCAAAGCCGGCCGGTGCTGGAGCAATTGCTTGGCGAGGGCAGCACCGTGCCCTTCACACTCGTCGAGGAACCGACACTGGCACCGGGCCAGGTCTTCCTGCGGTCCGGCAAGACCGAGCGCCATATCGACTTCGCCAGCGCGATCGACCGTATCGGAACCGCGATCAACGGGCTTTACGAACTCAACGAAAAGGCTTTCCACAATGGATGATTTCCCCCATGGCCTCGAGGACGACACCGCCGCCAATCCCTTCACCCAGGTTCCGATCGAGATTGTCATTTCGGTCGGCCGCGCCCGGCCGGTGATCCGCGATCTGCTGCGGCTGAAACCCGATTCGGTCCTGCCGCTCGACAAGAAGGTCACCGATCCGGTCGAGCTCTATGTCGGCGACCGGCTGATTGCACGCGGCGAGCTCGAAGAGATCGAGGGTGACAGCTCCGGTCAGCTGGCCGTCCGCCTCACCGAGGTCGCCGACCTCAAGGCGGGGCTCTGAGCCATGGTCAGGCACCAGCTTCCCCGGGGTGTCGCTTTCACGGCAGTGTTGACCCTGGTGCTCCTCTGCCTCGCCATGCCGGCAGAGGCACAGGATATTTCGATCTCTTTCGGCGAGGGCGGCGGCAGCCTGGCAACCCGCTCGATCCAGCTCATCGTGCTGATCACGCTCCTGAGCCTGGTGCCGGGGCTTGCGGTGATGATCACCGCCTTTCCGTTCATTGTCACCACACTTTCAATTCTGCGTCAGGCCATCGGGTTGCAGCAGGCACCGCCCAACATGATGATCATCTCGCTCGCTCTGTTCCTCACCTATTTCGTGATGGAGCCGGTGTTCACCGAGGCCTGGGAAACCGGGGCGGAGCCTTTTGCAAACGGCGAAATGGAGCTTGAAGAGGCGTTTTCCAACGCGCTCGTCCCGTTTCGCGGTTTCATGGCGGCGCGGGTCGACGGTGAAACCTTCGACGCGCTCGCGTCCCTGCGCGAGGGATCCGAAACCATCTCCGCCGGCCCCGACGCGCCGCTCTCGGTGCTCGTGCCCTCCTTCCTTCTCAGCGAAATCTCGAGGGCGTTCCAGATCGGCTTCCTGATCTTTCTGCCCTTCCTCATCATCGACCTCGTGGTTGCGGCGGTGCTGATGTCCATGGGGATGATGATGGTCCCGCCCGCGATCGTCTCGCTGCCGTTCAAGCTCGCGTTCTTCGTGGTTGCCGACGGCTGGACCCTTGTTTCGGGAGCTTTGGTGCGAAGTTACTTCTGACACGGCAAGCCCTTCGGCCCCTGTTCGTTGCCCTTCCGGGGGTTCGCGGCGGAAGGCAATGCGCCCTCCGGTCTCCTTCACAGGGATTGGCAGCAGCCGCCACGAGGGTGAACCCGCCTCAGTCTCCGGCGGCAGGGGGAAGCCGGTTGTCTTTCCATTTTCGCAAAGCCCTTGGCAGAAAGGCCACGGCCCCGACGATGGAGGCGTCGATTCCGGTTTTCCGGTAGCACAGCACCGACATCACGATGCTCCGGACGGCAATCCCGGCGGTGATGGCAATCGCGGCTCCAGGTGCCCCCCCCACCGGACCGGATTCCGGGATCAGCACAAGGCACAGCAGCAGTGTGACCGCGACCGAAGTGGTGGAAGCGATATTTACGGCATTTTCCGCGTGCTGAATCTGAAGGACCGACTGCGAGACCCCCCCCAGGGCATAGAACAGAGCCGATACGAACAGGATCGCCGTCGGGACGGTTGCAGGCACGAACTCCTCACCAAACACCCCGCCGATCGCCCAGTCTCCGAAAGCCAGCGTCAGCCCGAACAGCATGGCTGGAGGTATTGCCATGACCAGTACCGAAATGGCGGCGAGCTTGCGCATCCTGTCAACCTCGCCTTGCGCGTGCATCCGGGTGAACAGCGGCGTAAACGCCTGGTGGGTCACCGACCCAAGCATTCCGCCAAGGGTGGTTATCGAGACGGCCAGCCTGAACGTTCCCGCCTCTGCCATGGAACTCAGAGCACCAACGAGGATCAGCGGGCCGGTAACCCCGACCACGGCCAGGATCACGGTGAGGCGCATGGCCAGTGTCGCGTTGAACCACCGCCTTGCCTCACCGGCAACAGCCGGGGTTGGCGCCTGGCGCAGAACCGACCCGACCTTGCGAAGGCTGAAGGCCATTGCCAGGCCCAGCGCCACGACAGTCAGCCAGAGGGCGGCAGCCGGCGTCAGCGAAAATGCGAGGATCGCGGCAAGAAACAACAGCACCGAAAAGGCCGCCGGGCGGATTGCAGCCTCTATCGCCATACCGAGGAGGATACTCCCGAACCCGCGCAAAAAGCCGCCCAGCGCCGTAATCACCGCGAGCATCCAGACCAGAACGGCCGCGGCGACGGCCACATCCGCCCCGGTGCCGATCACCCACCGCAACACCAGCGCCGCGAGGATCGAAATGGGAAATGCAAACACCGCGATGTGGCGTGTTGACCAGAGCAGAAACCGCCTGACCCGCGCCACGTCGGAACTGGCGAGAGATACGGAAACATCGCGCATCGAAAGCACATTCAGCCCGCCGGATGCCCCGGTCGCACCCAGACGCGCGACCGCAACCGCCGAGCCGTAGACGCCGTAGCCGTCAGCGCCGAGACCGCGCGCCAACTGGATGCCGACAAGAAAGCCGAGAAACGCCCCAATGGCGTGAATGCCGGTTCCGCCACCGACAGATCGCAGAATGATGGCCCGCAGATCGGGCTGGGTTTGAGAAGACATGTTCTGACCGCAATCCTTGAGCCGCATCCGGAAACCGCGAGCGGCCGGAACATCCGGGCGAGCCGGAAATGACCCGGCTTTGCTCACGGGGCCCCGTGACCCCTCCCGCAGCTTCCTGCTGCGCCGGCTCGTCCGCCCGATCCGTCTCTTTGTCGTTTCCGCTCGCGGCACATTCCATCATGGAGGCCGGGGAATCAAGTAACCTTCAGCCCCCCTCTGACGGAGAGAGAGGGTGTTTCCGGCCGGTTTCCCGAAACCCCGTTCCGACACCCCCACCCATCTGCCGGCGGGTATGGATTGCGCCCCGATAGGGCCTGAATACCGCCCTTTCCAATGTCAGATCTTCAGTGCAAGCGCCGGGCTCAACACGTCGATCTCCTGCGCGATGCCGACCGGAGCACAGGTCAGGTGGCCTGCGTGGATGCTGAGCCCGTTGAGCAGGTGGGGATCGTCCGAGCAAGCCTGGCGCCAGCCCTTGTCAGCCAGCGCCAGCAGGAAGGGCAGCGTCGCATTGGCAAGCGCCAGGGTGGAACTGCGCGGCACCGCGCCGGGCATGTTGGCCACGCAATAATGCATGATCCCCTCTTCCTCGTAGACCGGATTTTCATGCGTGGTCGCACGGGAGGTTTCGAAACACCCCCCCTGGTCGATGGCAACATCAACCAGCGCCGAGCCCGGCTTCATGGTCGCGAGCATGTCGCGGGTCACCACCCGGGGCGTGGTCGCACCCGGCACCAGCACCGCACCGATCACCATATCGGCCCGCGCCACGCTTTCGGCCGTCCATGCGGGGGAGGCATAGTCGGTGCGAAACTCGTGGCGGAAGAAATCGTCAAGCTGACGCAGACGCGGCAGCGAGGTGTCGAGCACGGTCACATCGGCGCCCATGCCCGCGGCGATCCGCGCGGCTTGCGTGCCAGCCACCCCACCGCCGATCACCACCACCTCCGCAGGCGCCACGCCAGGCACACCGCCAAGCAGTACACCACGACCACCATTGGCCTTCTGAAGCGTCCAGGCCCCGGTCTGCGGCGCCAGTTTGCCCGCCACTTCCGACATCGGCGCCAGCAGCGGCAAGTGACCGGCAGCATCGGTGACGGTCTCATAGGCGATCGCGGTGACCCCGCTCTCAAGGAGCTCCCGGGTCTGGTCCCGGTCAGGCGCAAGATGGAGATAGGCAAACAGCATCTGGCCCTCGCGCAGCATCGCCCGTTCGACCGCCTGGGGCTCCTTCACCTTCACCACCAGATCGGCGCGGGCGAAGATCTCCGCTGCGGTGCCGACGATCTCGGCGCCAACATCGGTGTAATCCTCGTCGGGGAACCCAGCCCCCACCCCGGCGCCGGTCTCGATCGCCACCCGATGCCCGTGCGCGATTGCTTCCGCCGCGGCACGTGGGGTCAACCCGGCACGGAATTCCTGCGGTTTGATTTCCTTCGGGCAGCCGATGAGCATGTTCTGTCCTCCCTTTCGGGGGAGAGCTTGCCGGGTATGGGGCGCGAATGGATTCGCATTTTCCTTGCCCCGGGCTGGATTGATGGGAGAAACTGCGGCTAAATCCAGAAAACACGCAAGGATCTTCACCCAAATGGCGCTCGACAGCACGGATCGTCGGATTCTGACCGTATTGCAGGCCAATGGCCGCATTTCCAACGCCGACCTCAGCGACCGCATCAACCTCTCGCCGTCGGCCTGTCACCGGCGGGTGCAACGGCTGGAGCAGGAGGGCTACATCCGCGGCTATGTGGCAATGTGCGACCCGAAACGGGTGGGCAAGGCCACCACGGTGTTCGTCGAGATTGCCCTCGCCGGTCAGGCCGATGAGGTGCTCGACGCTTTCGAACGCGAGGTGGCGCTGGTGCCGGAGGTGCTGGAATGCCACCTGATGGCAGGCAAATCGGACTACCTCCTCAAGGTGGTCGCCGAAGACACCGAGGATTTCGCCCGCATCCACCGCCGCAAGCTGGCGCGTCTCCCCGGCGTGCAGGGAATGCAGTCGAGCTTCGCGCTCCGGACGGTGTTCAAGACCACGGCGCTGCCGGTTTGACCCTTCTCAACGCCGCGGCGGGCGGGTATGCAAACCCCATGACCGACACGCTTCAGGACATCTACAACCGCCGTGTCGCCGAGGGGCAGCTGAGCCCCGATCCGGCGCAAATCATCGTCTTGCCGATGCTCGAAGACATCCGGCATCACCTCGAATCCACCCATCTCAAACGCCGCGGCATTCTCGGTGGGCTGTTTCACAAGCCCGAGGACGTGCCGATGGGGCTCTACCTCTGGGGCGGCGTCGGCCGTGGCAAGTCGATGCTGATGGACCTTTTCGTCGGCCATCTCGGCATCGCGCGCAAACGGCGGGTGCATTTCCATGCCTTCATGCAGGAGGTGCACGAGGGCATGCACCGGGCACGCGAGGCCGGCGCGGCGGATGCGCTGGAGCCGGTCGCGAAGGCGCTGACCGACAACCTCCGCCTGCTGGCGCTCGACGAAATGCAGATCACCGACATCACCGATGCGATGATCGTCGGGCGGCTGTTCGAAAAGCTGTTCGCCGCCAATGTGGTGGTGGTGACCACGTCGAACCGGCCGCCGAAGGATCTCTACAAGGATGGCCTCAACCGCCAGTTGTTCTTGCCCTTCATCGACATGCTCGGCGAAAAACTGGTGGTGCATGAGCTGGTCAGCCCGACCGACTACCGGCTCGACCGGCTGGTGGCGACACAGAGCTATTTCACCCCGCTCGGACCGACCGCGCGCGACGGGATCGAAGCGATCTGGCAGGGGTTCCTGGTCGGCCAGAAGGCGGAGGAGATGGTGTTGCGGGTAAAGGGGCGCGACGTGGTGTTGCCGGAGGTCGTGTCGGGCGTGGCGCGGGCGAGCTTCCACGACCTGTGCGCCCAACCCCTCGGCCCCGGCGATTATCTTGCGATCGCAGAAGCGGTGCGGGTGTTGATCGTCGAAAACATCCCCCAGCTCGGACGCAGCAATTTCAGCGAGGCGCGGCGGTTCGTGACTCTGGTCGATGCGCTCTACGAGGCGCATGTGAAGCTGATTGCCTCGGCGGCGACGGAGCCTGAATATCTCTACGTCGAGGGCGAGGGCAGTTTCGAATTCGAACGCACCGCCTCGCGGTTGCGGGAAATGCAGGCGGCGGATTGGGGAAGCTGAGCGGCGCGCGGCACGGGATTCATGTTTTGAAAACCGTATAACGATTTGGCATTGAATGAGAATTTCCGGTCTCCGAAGTCCATTAGTCCGGAATTCCGGACTAATGGACTTCCGGACAAATGGACAAAGCGGCGCGGCTTTTCGAAACGCACCTGCGGGGCATCTGGTTCCGGCGTTTTCGCGCCGGATATACAGCTGCCGGAGATGAGGCCGTCAATAACCGACACGCAGTGCCAGAGGATGCACAGCCTACCACTTCGTGGTTCACAGCAGGCAAGCCTGCGCTCTCGAACGAAGTCCACTTCACTTGCACCGTTGAGGATTGAAATTCGCGTTCGAAATCAGCGCGATGATGATTGAGAGGCAGAGAATTTCAAGTCAGATCTGTCGGTTTCCGCTCTCATCTTTGCGAAGCAGCCGCCAGAATCTGTGAGAACGGCCCCTTCCTGCGAGGGCCTGCGTCGGGCGGTGCACGACAATCGCCGTCGCCTGCATATCCCTGTCCGCTCCCCTGAGAGGCCGGCCTTACTGCACGGCCACCGCATCCGCCTTCAGCATTTCGCCCAGCGCGCGCATCCCGCGGGCAACGTTGCTGAAGGCTGTCGGCATCGGCCGTCCGTGGAAACCCGCGGCCTCCACGACCAGACGTTCGAAGCGGTAACTGAGATTGGCGCGGGTATCGTGGACGCTGACATCGCAGAGCCATTCGCTCATCGAAGCATTGCGGCAGGTGGCCCCGATGCGGAACCCGTCGCGGCCAATCCCTTCGGTCACCATCCGCGGCCAGCCGAAGTCCTCGTTGCGGTGATAGACCAGAAGTTCGGTCGAGCGGCCAAGCGGAGGTGGCGCGTCAGGCAGGAAAAGCTCCGGCGCACCGATCTCGATCAAAGGCCCCTCCACCTCCGGGAGGCCCGCACGGGTGGCAAAACCGCGGGCGGTATCGAACCCGACGGTTATCGCCTGAACCGGCAGCGGGCCTTGCGGCAAGCCATTGAGACAAAAGCCAAAACGCTGCTCCCGCTGACGATAGCCGCTCACCTCTTCGCCGCCGATCCAGCGGTCTCCGGCGTGAAGCATCACCCGGGGGGTCGCGGCGATCACGAACCGGTTTCCGGCGATCGTGACCGGCAGGGTCTCCTCCCAGTGGCAGCGCGCACGCCGGAAACGGTCGGCCAGATCCGCCGCCTCCGTCACCAGCACCGCCCAGCCGATCACAAGGAGAATGCCAAGCGCGAAAGCACCCAGCATGACCGCAGCTGTCGTGATGAAGCGTTGCAACGGAAGCGTCCTCTCGGCCTGACGCCGGTATCGTACCCCGGCCTGAAGCAAAGGTCACGCAGGCGCGGCATGGTCTGGGATGCGCCCCACAATGTTGCGAGAGGATGGCCGGCAGGAAGACCGTTGCATCACGCCGACCGTCGGGGCAGCCGGCAACCCCGGCAGCAATGGCACCTTTTCCGGCAGATGCGGGCACCCGCCTGTCGGGCAATGGCAAAGCAGATCGGGGTCGGCAAGCGCCACATCCTTGCGGGTATCTGTACGGCGGCCTGGTCTCATGTTTCGCTTGTCGCCTTGTCCAGACCACGTGCTGCGTAAACCTCCTTTGCAGCAAACAGCCCGTTCAAAGCTGCCGGAAACCCCGCATAGACGGCCATCTGCATCAGGATCTCAGTAATTTCCTCCTGCGACAGCCCCACATTCAGCCCGGCCCCGATATGCACCTGAAGCTGCGGCCGGGCCGTGCCCGTGGCCGCGAGCGCGGCAATGGTAGCGATCTCCCGGTCGCGCAATGACAGGCCGGGGCGCGAGTAGATATCGCCAAAGGGGAATTCAAGAAGGTAGGTGGCAAAATCCGGCGCGATACCGGCCAGCGCGTCCACGACCTTTCGGCCAGCCGTGCCATCAATTGCATCAAGCGCGCGCCGGCCGCGCTCCAGCCTTGTTTCGGGGGATGGATTCGTTTGTATCGTCATTGGTTTGCGTCCTTTTCCGCCTCAAGATAGATGTCGATCTTGGAGTCCAGGACGAGAAGACAGGCTTGCAGATCGGCCAGCCTTGCGCGCACCCTGTCGCGGTGCTGCTCCAGGAGAATGCGCCGCTCGGAAGCAGTATGGTCACCCTCCGCACGAAGCTGCGCATAATGCAGCATCTCGCGGATCGGCATGCCGGTGGTTTTGAGACGGTTGACGAACGCGATCCAGACCAGGATCGTTTCATCATAGTCGCGCCGCCCGCCAGCATCGCGATCCGCGGCAGGCAACAATCCGATCTTTTCATAATAGCGGATCGTATGGACCGATAGTCCCGAGCGTTTCGCCAGTTCGCCGATTTTCATGACACCCTGTTTCTCATCAAGACGCAGCCGATTCTACGAGTTCGAGCGCGCTCCAGGTCAAGAGGGCTTCTGGCGCTTTGTGCAAGCGGCCGGCCACGCGGCCGGTGTTTCTGCCGGGGCTTTCGGTGCGAGACAGGGCGGGGTGGGGCCGCCCGGTCTTCCCCGGACGGCCCCGCAAAACTCATTTCAGCGGCATCCAGATTTCGGTGACGAGCTGGTCGGGCGGGGTATCGGCCGGGTCGTTGAGATAGGTCTCGAAACAGGGCGAGTCGCCGGGCTCTACGCCCGATTGCGGCAACCAGACCCCGAAGAAGGCGCGATAGGCCAGATGCAGGCTGGAATAGGGCCCGGTGTGGCGCATCACCGCGTAGCGCCCCGCGGGCAGCACGATTTCTTCGAGCGGCGGGGCGACCTCGCCTTCGGGCAGTTCGTAGCCGGCGTGCATCCGCAGCTTCTCCGCCGGCACATTGTCGGGGTCGTCGTGGTAGAGGCAGACCATGGCGCCGGCCTTCTGCATCAGCCCGCGCGCGGCCAGCAGGGTGCCGAGTTCGGTCAGCACCTCACCGGTCTCGCTGTAGGGGCCGACATGTTCCAGCGCCGCGAGGCGGCGGCTGTCCATCTCGCGGATGCTGACGGGGGCGGGGTCGGGGTTTGTCGGGGTTTCGGTGTGGGTCATGTCCGGTTCTCCTGTCCTGAGGGTCACGTATTCGGGGCGATACTGCCCCTTCTCGCGAAACGCCCCGGGCGGCAGGCCGCAGGTTTCGGCGAAGGCCCGGGTGAAGGAGGTGACGTCGCTGTAACCGACCGACGCGGCAATCTCGGCAATCGGCCGCGAACTGTAGCACAGCGCCACCGCGGCACGGCCCATACGGATCCGCCGCACGGTTTCACTGACCGTCCGTCCGGTCACCGCCCGGAACACCCGGGCGAAGTGGAACCGGCTGAGCGCGGCCACATCCGCCAGCCGGTCGAGGCTCATGTCGCCCGCCGGATCGGCCTGGATATAGGCGATCACCCGCAGAAGCCTGTCTTCATAGCTGTTCATCGTGCCGCCTCCTTCGCTGGCACCCTCCCACGCGGGTGCTTTGCAGGTCTTGCCGAGTTGCATTCGGCCGGTGCGACACCTTATATCGGCCCCAATACCGGCCCAAGGCAACACAGGACCGCGCCCATGACCAATTACCTCGACTTCGAAAAGCCCCTCGCCGAGATTGAAGGCAAGGCGGAAGAACTGCGCGCGATGGCGCGGGCGAACGAGGAGATGGACATTGCCGACGAGGTGGCCGGGCTCGACAAGAAGGCCGAGGAGATGCTCCACGACCTCTATGGCAAGCTCACGCCCTGGCAGAAGACCCAGGTCGCCCGCCACCCCGACCGGCCGCATGCGAAGGACTATATCGAGGCCCTGTTCAGCGAATACACACCGCTCGCCGGCGACCGGAATTTCGCCGACGACCACGCGGTTATGGGTGGTCTGGCACGCCTTGGCGACGTGCCGGTGATGGTCATCGGCCACGAGAAGGGCCATGACACCAAGAGCCGGATCGAGCGCAATTTCGGCATGGCGCGGCCCGAAGGCTACCGCAAGGCGATCCGGCTGATGGATCTCGCCGACCGTTTCGGCCTGCCGGTGATTTCGCTGGTCGATACCCCCGGCGCCTATCCCGGCAAGGGGGCCGAGGAGCGCGGCCAGTCGGAGGCGATCGCGCGCTCGACCGAGAAATGTCTGCAACTCGGGGTGCCACTGGTTTCGGTGATCATCGGCGAGGGCGGCTCCGGCGGCGCGGTGGGTTTTGCCACCGGCAACACGGTGATGATGCTCGAACACTCGATCTACTCGGTGATCTCGCCCGAGGGCTGTGCCTCGATCCTGTGGAAGGACGCCGAAAAGATGCGCGCTGCGGCGGAAGCGCTGCGGCTCACCGCGCAGGATCTGAAAAAGCTGGGGGTGATCGACCGGATCATCGACGAGCCGCCCGGCGGTGCCCAGCGCGGCCGGGATCAGACGATCGAAGCCGTTGGCAAGGCGCTGGAGGCCGAATTGAAGGCGCTTTTGAAGAAAAAGCCAAAAGCCCTGCGCGAGCAACGGCGGCGGAAATATCTCGACATCGGCACAAAAGGGCTCGCGGCCTGAGGCCCGTGGTCACCATCCCAGGTTGCGATATGGTAGCCAAGACTGGCCGGGATCGTCGCGCCAAAGCCGAACCAGGCGCCGTTTGCCGCGAAGAACATGTTGCCCGGTCCCGGGCTGCAGGCGAGCGGGAACAGGAATACGAGCAGCGCGGCGACGGTCTGAAACATGCAAAATCTCCGGTATCCGAGCTCCAGAACACCCGATGCCGCCGCCGCACTCGACCCGTTTCCTGCGCAAAGCCCGAAACGCACAAAGAAAACCCGCGGAGGCGTGCTCCGCGGGAGAGTTATCGGAGAAAGTCAGGAACGGCTTTCGTCTTCAGGCTCTCCGAAAAGCATGAAGATTCGGTAAACCGTCCGTCAAAGCCGGTTCAGCAATTCCCGGGTCGGCCAGGCATCGGGCACGAGGCCGAGGCGCTCCTGTTCCTTCTGCACCGCGATGCGGGTGTTGTAGCCGAGGATGCCGTCGATCTCGCCGACCTCATGTCCCAGCGCCTGAAGCTTGCGTTGCAGCGCCTTCATCGAGCCCTGATCGAGCGGGGCCGAGGGGTTGCCCGCGTTGAACACGCTCGCGCCTTCGAGCCGGTTGGCGAAATAGGCGGCTGTCAGCACATAGGTAAAGCTCTGGTTCCACTCGAAATAGACGTCGAAATTCGGGTAGGCGATGAACGCCGGGCCGTTGTGGCCGTTGGGCACGAGGATCGAAGCCTTTGACGTGCTGAACAGCTGGCCCTCGCGCGGGGTCACGCCCATCGCCTGCCAGTCGGCGGTTGACAGCTTCTGGTGCGAGCCGGTCTTGGAGAAATCAAACCCCTGCGGCAGGGTCACTTCCTGAAGCCAGGGCTCGTTGGGCCGCCAGCCGAGTTTCGACAGCATGTTGGCGCCGGAGAGCAGCGCGTCGGGGGCGGAGCCCCTGAGGTCGACATGGCCGTCGCCGTCACCGTCGATGCCGCTGTCGCGGATGTCGCGCGGCAACATCTGCACCATGCCGATCTCGCCCGCCCAGGCGCCGGTGGTGTTGGAGGGCGAGAAATCGCCGCGCTCGTAGAGGTCGAGCGCCGCCAGCACCTGCGGCTGGAAGATGCCCGGGCGGCGGCAATTGTGGCTCAGTGTCACCAGCGAGTTGAGCGTATTGAAATCGCCCTGGAAGGCGCCGAAATCGGTCTCGAAAGCCCAGAACGCGGTGAGCACGCCGCGCGAGACGCCGAAGCGCTGTTCGATGGCATCGAAGACATTGGCGTATTGCTGAAGCTTCTTGCGGCCGGTGTCGATGCGGTATTGCGAGATCAGCTTGCGTGAGAAATCGACAAAACCGGAGGTGAAAATGCCCTGCGCCTTGTCGGCGCCGAGGGTGCGGTTGTCCTGACGGACGGAGGCGAAAAACTTGTCCACAGTCGCCGGGTCGTGGCCTTCGGCAACGGCAAGCTGCTTCATCCGGCCGACGAAGTCCTGAAACGAGCCGCCGCATTCGATCAGCGGATCGGGAATATCTCCGGCACCGGCGGCAAAAGTGGCAGGCGCCAGAGCGGTGGAAAGGCTCAGGGTAATGGTGGAAAGAATTCTTCTCATGACAGTCCCTCACATGATTTGAGGCGGCACAGTAATGGTCGAAACCGGCGCTGGAAACCGATTCGTGTGTGAAAAAGACAAGAGAATTGCCTTTTTATCGCGGCAGATTCAGACGAGCGCGAGCAGCGCCAGGGCGGCCGCCAAGCCCCCCCAGGCGCGCCAGAGGCTGGTCACCGCGGCGTGTATCTCGGCGGCGCCGATGTCGCGGTGCCCCTCCGGGTTGACGAAGGGCTCGTCGCGGATCTCGCCGTGGTAGCTGCGCGGCCCCGAGAGCGCCACGCCGAGCCCCACCGCCATCGCCGCTTCCGGCCAGCCGGCGTTGGGCGAGCGGTGCAGCTTCGCGTCGCGGGTGACGATCCGCCAGCCGCCCGGGGCGTGACGGGTGAAGCGCAGAAGCAGCGCCGAGAGCCGCGCCGGGATCCAGTTGAGCAGATCGTCGAGCCGTGCGGCGGCCTTGCCGAAGGCCTCGTGTTTCGGGGTGCGGTAGCCGATCATGCTGTCGGCGGTGTTGACCATCTTGTAGAGCATCATCCCGGGCAGCCCGGCGACGAGAAACCAGAAGGCCGGGGCGACGACGCCATCGGAGAAGTTTTCCGCCGCCGATTCGATCACCGCGCGGGCGACGCCGGGCGCCTCCATATGGGCGGTGTCGCGGCCGACGATCATCGCCACCGCCCGGCGCCCCTCTTCCAGCGAGCGCGGCAGAGCCTCGGCCACGGCGCGCACATGGTCCACCAGCGAGCGCTGCGCCAGCAGGATCGCGGCGGCCAGCAGTTCGACCGGCCAGCCGAGCGTGGCGAGGCCGGCGCCGAGACCCCAGGCGAGGAGCGCCAGCGCGCCGATGGCGAGGCCGCCGGTGATCACCCGGCCGGCGCCGTGGTTCATCATCCGGTCGGTCCAGCCCACCGCACGGCCCATGAGCACCGCCGGATGCGGCAGGCGTTTCCACAGCGCGTCGGGCTCGCCGAAAGCGGCATCGAGCCCGAGGGCGAACAGCAGGATCAGGGCATGGCTCATCCGAGCGCCCGCTCAAGCTGCGCCCAGCCCTTGCCCGGCGGCAGGCCGACCCGGAGCCATGTGGGCTCGCTGGCAAACGCCCGGGTCCAGACGCGCCCCCTGGCGAGGCGGGCCTGCCAGGCGCGGGCATCATCGACCCGGAACAGCCGGAACAGCGCCGTGCCGCCGACAAGCTCCGCGCCCCTGGCCTCGAACACCGCATCGAGCCGCGCGGTTTCGACCAGAAGCTGCTGGCGGATGTCATTGGCCCAATCCATGTCTTCCAGCGCCACCGCCCCCAGATGCTGCGCCACGCCTGAAACCGGCCAGGGCCCAAGCATCTGTTTCAGCCGGCCGATCAGCGCCGGATCGCCAATGGCAAAGCCGAGCCGGAGGCCCGCAAGGCCCCAGAACTTGCCGAAGGATTTCAGAATCACCGTGCCGGAACGGGTAGCAAAACCGCACACGCGGGAATTGTGCAGGATGAGATCGCAGAAGCTTTCGTCGATCACCAGCAGCGGCCGGGTTGGGGGCTCGCCAGCGCCGGAAAACATCTGGCCGGTGGGGTTGTTCGGGTGCACCACCACCCGGGCTTCGGCGGGGGCGCCGTCAGGATCGGCGCGCAGGATCTTCCAGCCGTGCTGGCGAAAGGCGGCTTCATGCTCGTTGTAGGTCCGCGCCGGGATGCGCACCCTTCCCGGCGCCAGCAGACGCGGCAGATGCGCGATCAGCACCGAGGCGCCAGGAGCGGCGAGCACGCCGGCCGCGTCGGGCACGCTCCAGAAGCGGCGCGCAGCCTGTTCGAGCCGCTTGGTCGCCGCCCGGTCGGGCAGTGCCGTCCAGGCTTCTGCGGGGATCTCGGGCAGCGGATAGCTGTGCGGGTTGATGCCGGTGGACAGATCGAGCCAGTCGGCGCGGCTGCCACCATGGGCGGCCACCGCTTCGTCAAGCCCGCCGCCGTGTTCGCGGGGGGGAAGCATTTCGGGGGTCATGGCGGGTCTCCATTGCGGTGGCAGGGCACCTGCTGCTCCTCATCAAGCGGAATTCGTCCCGCTTGGCAACCGGCTCGGCGCAACCACAAGGCCACAGCCGCCGACAGCCGCGATATTCCGCTTCCATTATGTGCGCTTGGGCGTAGTCTCTGGGCATGACCCGTACCACGCTCCCCCGTCCCGAAGCTGTCGTTTTCGACATCGGCAATGTCTTGATCGAATGGCAGCCCGAAAGGGCGTTCGATGCGATGATCGGGCGCAAACGGCGCAAGGCGCTGTTTGCCGCGGTCGATCTGCACCGGATGAACGAGAAGATCGACCAGGGCGGCGATTTTCGCGGCACGGTTTACGCAACCGCAGATGAGTACCCCGAATTCCGTGACGAGATCCGTCTGTGGTACGACCGCTGGCTGAACGTCGCCGGGCCGAAGATCGCCCATTCGGTGCGGCTGCTGTGGGCGTTGCGCGACGCCGGGGTGCCGGTGTTTGCGCTGACCAATTTCGGCCGCGAGGCATTTGCGGTGGCCGAGGCCGCCTGGCCGGTGCTCACCGCCTTCGACCGGCGCTATGTCTCGGGCGAGCTGGGCACCACCAAGCCCGGGAAGCGGATCTTCAGGATCGTCGAGAAGGACAGCGCCATCGCGCCGGAGCGGCTGCTGTTCACCGACGACATGCCAGCCAATATCGCCACCGCCGAAGCACGCGGCTGGCAGGTGCATCAGTTCGACGGGCCCGAGGGCTGGGCGGCGCGGCTGGTGGAAGCCGGGTTGCTGACGCCGGAGGCCGCGAAATGAATATCGAGTTCATTCCCTACGAGGCGGAAATCCTGCTCGACTGGGGCGAACTGGCAGATGCGATCATTGCCGGGCATAGCCTGCCACGTGCCCGGATCGACGACAGTTTCGTCTACCGCGAACCCGACACGCTGCTCACCCGGGCGGCCTGGGTCGACGGGATGGGGCTGGCGGTGAAGACCGCGACGGTGTTTCCCGAGAACCCCGCGGACCGCGTCCCGGCGGTAAACGGGGCGGTAAACCTTTATACCGACGCCCATGGGGTGCTGGAGGCGATCGTCGATTTTCATCTGGTGACCAAGTGGAAAACCGCCGCCACCTCGCTGGTGGCGGCGCGGCTGCTGGCCCCTGAAGATCCCGAAAGCATCCTGATCGTGGGGGCAGGGCGAATGGCGAAGGCGATGCGCGCGGCCTATGGCTGGCTCTACCCCGGCGCACGGTTTCTGGTGTGGAACCGGAGCCCGGCGGGCGCCGAGGACATAGCCGCGCATTTCCCCGACACGCTGGTGGTGACGGATCTGGAAAGCGCCGTGCGGTCGGCGGATATCGTCTCGACCGCCACCATGTCGCGCCAGCCGCTGATCGAGGGCGACTGGCTTGCGCCGGGGCAGCATGTCGATCTGATCGGGGCTTATCGTGCCGACATGCGTGAGGCCGACGACCGGGCGCTGCAACGCGGACGGATCTTCGTCGACAGCCGGGAAACCGTGCTCGGCCATATCGGCGAGTTGGCAATTCCGCTGGAGGCGGGCACGGTGACGAAAGCCGATGTGCTGGGCGATTTCTACGACATCGGAGCCGGCGCCTTCCGGCGCGCGCCGGAAGACATCACCTTGTTCAAGAACGGCGGCGGGGCGCATCTCGATCTGATGACGGCGCGCTACATTCTCGGCAAATGGCGGGCCCGGTAGCCACGTGTCCGGCCTTGGCCAAACGGGTTTCGTGCGGCGGAAGTTGCCACGAAGTCAACATATTGAGACCCATTTGCTTCGCTATTCCTGTACCATGTGAGTGCATTTCGCGCAGCATGGCGCTTCCGTCCTGCTGAACCGTTACGTACCTTCAAACAGAAAGGCCCCTCGCGTATCATGACTTCGGCTCTCATCCTCCTGGCGATCCTGATTGCGCTCGGGGCGGCGGTGTTTCTGTATCCGCTGGTCAGCGAAGCGATGCGCCGGCCAATGTCGGACCGGCTGCGCAGCAAGGCGCCCGGCGATTTCGCCGAACTCGAGGGCGGCCTCACCCACTACAAGTGGCATGGCTCGCGCTCCGAACGGGTGCTGGTGCTGGTGCATGGGCTGAACGCGTCGTCCTGGGTGTTCGACGGTCTGATCCGCGGCTTTCTCGGGATGCGCTACCGGGTGTTGGCCTACGATCTTTTCGGGCGCGGCTATTCGGACCGGCCCGATGGCAGACAGACGCTCGAATTCCATTGCCGCCAGCTCGGCCAGCTGCTCGACTCACTCGGCATCAACGTACCGGTAACGCTGCTCGGCTATTCTATGGGCGGCGCGATCGCGACCCGTTTCGCGGCAACGGAAAGCGACCGGGTAGACCGGCTGATCCTGCTGGCACCCGCCGGAATGGGCTACGAACCGGCGAAACTGCTCGCCGTCGCCCGGGTTGCGGGGCCGTTCGGGGATTGGCTCTGGGGGCTCGTCGGTCCCTGGCTGCTGCGCGCCACGGCAAAGAGCGCCGCCAGCGGCGCGAGCGTGATCACCGATCTGCCCGACAGGATCGCGGCAGAACTCGGGCGCAAAGGCTATCTCGCCGCCATCCTTTCGTCTGAACGCCATGCGCTGACCGAAGCCGTTGCGGACGATCACCGGGAGATTGGCGCCATGTACATCCCGACGCTGGCGATCTGGGGCGAGGCCGATGAAACAATTCCGGTTTCCGGGGTGGGACAATTGTCGGTCTGGAACCGCCAGGCGCATCAGGAAGTGATCCCCGGTGCCCCGCATTCACTGGCCTACACCCGACCGACCCAGGTTCTGGAAGCAATGCGCAACTTCCTGCGCGAGGTG
This sequence comes from Rhodobacterales bacterium, assembly GCA_002746935.1. GTDB lineage: Bacteria > Pseudomonadota > Alphaproteobacteria > Rhodobacterales > Rhodobacteraceae > Sinisalibacter. The sequence continues at coordinate 52,892 of PDRW01000022.1, read as the reverse complement.
CCGGAATGAGCCTGCCGGAGGGAAGAGCACAAGCAGCGGCCGCCTTTGCGGCCCCGGCGCTTCAGGCGATATTTCAGACGATTGGAAAGGTGCCGGGCTTGGTCTAGTCTCGGCTCAGGAAACAGCTGACAGGCAGCGGGAGGCCGTATCCGTTTGACCAATCCAACCGCCGCAATGCTGGTGATCGGCGACGAGATCCTTTCGGGGAGGACGCAGGACGTCAACACTCATCATCTTGCCGGCGCCCTCACCGCCCACGGCATCGACCTGAAGGAGGTTCGCGTGGTGGGCGACGACCAGGGGGCGATCGTGGAAGCCGTGCGCGCGCTTTCGGAGCGGTACACCCATGTGTTCACCTCCGGCGGCATCGGCCCGACCCATGACGACATAACCGCCGATGCCATGGCTGCGGCTTTTGGCGCCAGCATCGGCATACGCGAAGACGCCCGCGCGATCCTTGTGGCCTTCGCCAGGGCGCGCGGCGTCGAGCCGACACCGGCGCGGCTGCGCATGGCGCGGATCCCCGAAGGCGCGGCACTGATCGACAATCCGGTCTCGGCGGCGCCCGGTTTTACCATCGGCAACGTGCATGTCTGCGCCGGTATCCCGAAGATCTTCGCGGCGATGGTCGCCTCGGTGCTCGCCGGGCTCGAAGGCGGCACGCCGCTCATCAGCCGGACTTTCCGCGTCCGCCGGCCCGAAGGTGACATCGCGACCCCGCTGGCCAGGCTCGCCCAGAGCTATCCCGACCTCGCAATCGGTTCCTATCCCTTCAGAAAGGGCGGCGTATTCGGCGCCAATATCGTGGTGCGCGGGACCGATGGTGCCTCGGTCTCGGCCGCGATGGCCGCGCTCGCCAGACTGTTTCCGGAGACCCCAGCATGAGCAAGCCGATCCCGCTTCCCGGCGCCCAGAAGCTTATCGAAGCCTGCGAGGCCACCTGGCCGCCGGTCTCGCGTGAGGTACGCGGGGCCTGGACGATCCGTGAGGGCTGCGGCGGCGGTAACCGGGTGTCGGCCGCGACCGAGGCCTGGCCGGTAACCGAAGCCGATCTGCCGGTTGCCGAGCGGGCGATGCAGGCGCTCGGGCAGGAGCGTCTGTTCCAGATCCGCGACGGCGACGACAAGCTCGACGCGCTGCTCGAAGCCCAGGGCTATCTGGTGCGCGATCCGGTCAACCTCTGGGCCATCGCCAGCGCGACACTGGCCGAGGCGCCGCTGCCAAAGGCCACGATCTATACCATGTGGCCGCCGCTCGAACTGGTGCGCCATATCTGGACAGACGGCGGCGTGGGCGCGGCCCGGCAGGCGATCATGGATCGCGCCGGCCACCCCAAGACCGCGCTGCTCGCACGTGGCGGCGACTACCCGGCAGGCGCGGCCTTTGTGGGCGTGCATGACGGCATCGCGATGGTGCATGCGCTCTATGTGAAGCCCGCGATGCGGCGGCAGGGTTCGGGGGGGATGCTCCTGCGGGCGGCAGCAAAATGGGCGCTGGGCATGGGGGTGGACGTGCTCGGTCTGGCGGTCACACAGGGCAATCACGCCGCCAACCCGCTCTATGCCAATCTCGGGATGGCCCGGGTTGGGCATTATCACTACCGGGTCCATCCTGACGATTGACAGGCGGAGTGTCCCCGCCGCCTGACCGGTTTCGATGGCCCGGGCCAGGTTCGGGCCATGCGGAACCGGCAAGGGTGCGCCGCTGAAGCCCTGATAACACAACGGGCCTTTTGCGCAGTGTTGAAACACTGTAACCTGTCGGGCGAAACCGGCGCACCCGTGACGCCGGAACACATCGAAACGCCCTGGCAGGTTCCGTGCAAAACGCACATCCGTTCATATCTCTTCCACCCGCGCTCGCCTTCATTCTGGCGATGGCGCCGGCTTTGGCGTTTGCTGCCGGGGTTCAGTTGCCGGAAGGGGCAACGCTGACAAAGCAGGAGACAGAGGAAAACAGCGCCTATGCGCTGCCGGTCGGTGTCTGGGAACAGACAAGCGGCGTGCCTTCCGTGCCGCTCGAAGGCCAGGTCGTGCAGCGCGCCTGGCGAATCGGCGGCACTGGCATGTCGAGCTACCAGATCCTCGCCAACCTGCGCCGGCAGGTGCTCGAATCCGGCTATGAGATCATTTTCGAATGTGAGGACAGCGACTGCGGGGGATTCGATTTCCGGTTCGGCACCAGGGTTATCGGCGAACCTGCCATGCATGTGGATCTTGGCGATTTCCACTTCCTGTCCGCCACCCGGGAAGGTGAACACCCCGAAGGGCTGAGCCTTCTGGTCAGCCGCTCGGTCTCGGCGGGCTTCGTGCAGATAACCGAAGTGGGGCCATCGCTCAAAGATCTGATCGACGATGTGGTCACCACCACCTCGACCAAGGCCGTGCCCGGCACGGCAATGCCGGGGCTGGCCGGGGGGGAAATTGGCGAGGCAATGGAGGTGACCGGGCGCTATGTGCTGGCCGATCTGGTCTTCGCCACCGGTTCCGCCGATCTGGGCCCGGGCCACTTTGCTTCGCTGGTGGCGCTGGCCGACTACCTCAAGGCCGATCCGACGCGGCGGGTGGCGCTGGTCGGACATACCGACGCGCAAGGCTCTCTCTCCGGCAATACCGCGCTGTCAAAGCGGCGGGCAACGTCGGTGATGCAGCGGCTGGTCAACGATCTGGGTGTGCGCCGCGAACAGCTCGAAGCCGAGGGGATCGGCTATCTCGCACCGATCGCGTCGAACCAGTCCGACGGCGGGCGGGCGATCAACCGGCGGGTCGAGGCTGTCTTGATCCCGACCAGGTGAGCCTGTCCGGGAACAGAACAGGCCGGGCACAGAAAGCAGCCGGCCCGTTTCCGGAACGCGCGGAGCAAGCGCCGCCTTCAGATCACCAGTTGTCCGGCCCCTTGTCGGCAAAGGCCGCAACCAGAAAGTCGATGAAGGCGCGCACTTTCGGCTGGGTGAAGCGGCCCGGCGGATAGACCGCATAGATCCCCTGCACGTCCTGCGGCAGATCCGGCACCGCGTCTTCCACCAGACCCTGTTCCATCGCATCGGCATAGAGAAAGCTCGGCAGATAAGCGATGCCGAGGCCCGCGATGGCGGCGTTGAGCAGCGACTGGCCGTCATTGACCGAGAGCCAGCCGGCGGTGCGCACCTGACGCACCTCGCCCGAGGGGGCCGGCACTTTCCACACATTGCCCGAGGCCTGGCTCGAGTAGTGCAGAAGCTTGTGTTCGTTCAGATCGTCGATCCGCTGCGGATGGCCGAATTTCTCGAAATAGGCCGGGCTGCCCACCATGCGCTGGGTGGTCTCGGCGATCTTGCGGGCGCGCAGCGAGCTGTCTTCCAGTTCCCCGACCCGCAGCGCCATGTCGAAACCTTCAGAAATCAGTTCGACATAGCGGTTGTTGAGCACCATGTTGACGGTAATGTCCGGAAATTCGGACAGAAAATCCCCCAGCACCGGAGAGAGGTGATTCACCCCGAAATCGGTTGCGACCGAAATGCGCAGGAGACCGGAGGGCGCGGATTGCATCGAGGTCACCAGAGCGTCGGCCTCGCCCGCGTCGTTCAGCACCCGGCGGGCGCGGTCGTAATAGGCCAGGCCAATCTCCGTAGGGCTCACGCGGCGGGTGGTGCGGTTGAGCAGACGGGCGCCCAGGCGGGCCTCGAGAGAGGAGACATGTTTCGAAACGGCAGATTTCGAAATCCCCATCTTTTTCGCCGCGTCCGTGAAGCCACCCTGGTCCACTACCGTGGCGAAGGCCTCCATTTCGGTCAAACGGTCCATGTGTTGTCTTTCTACAGTCATCGCCCCAACTCGAGCATTGTATCCACTCGAATTCAGGCAAGACTGTGGAGGGCGTCGGACTATAACGCGGTAATTGTCGGGATTGGCAGCGGCATCGGAAACGTGGCCGGGCGCGGTTGTTTACGGCCCGCAAACAAAGGGGCTTGAGAGGATTGATTTTCCCGGTTCAGTCGGCAGTGGAGCGGCCCTTCTGCCCGGAATCGGCTGCCAACCGGGGGATGGAGGCTTGCGCTCGCGCGCCACGCCCCCTAGCTCGACCGCATGAGAGACAAACCCAACCCGTTGCTCGCCGTCCTGATCGACGCCGACAACATCCCCGCCCGGTTCGCGGAAGCGATCCTCAAGGAAATCACCAGCTACGGCGAACCCGCGCTCCGGCGGGTCTATGGCGACTGGGCCTCGACGCGGCTTCAGCCCTGGGCGAAGAAGGTCCATGCGCTGGGGCTGGTGGCGCATCAGGAGACCGCCAACACCAGGGGCAAGAACGCCTCTGACATCGGACTGGTGATCGACGCGATGGATCTGTTGCACACCGGACGCTTCGACGGCTTCGTGCTGGTGAGTTCCGACAGCGATTTCACCGCGCTCGCCAACCGCATCCGCGAGCAGGGGCTCGACGTGATCGGCATCGGCGAGGGCAAGACGCCCGAGAGCCTGCGCAATGTCTGCACCCGTTTCGTGATGATCGAAAACATTATCGAGGAGCCGGTGGTGGCGCCTGCGCGGGGGCAGCCGGCGGAGAAGCGGCCGTCGAAACGGTCGCCGGTGGAGGCGCAGCCGCTGATCCTGCGGGCGATGAACAAGATCGACCAGGACGGTGAGTGGTACAAGCTCGGCCAGATCGGTCAGGCGATGCAGGCGGACCAGCGCGATTTCGACACCCGGACCTATGGCAAGGCGAAGCTTTCGGATCTGATCCGGGAGCTGAAGCTTTTCGAGACCAAGCGCGAGGGCAACCATATCTATGTGCGGCGGCTGGACTGAGGGCCTTTCGGGCTGACCCTGGGCGGTTGTTGGCCTCGTCATTTGGCTTGATCATGAGGTGCGGCATATCTGCGCTTGCGTCCGGGGTTTCTGTGGGTAGTTTGGAATCATTCCAGACAGGAGGGCGTCATGATCCCCGGACTACCCAGCGCAAGGCGCCGTTTTGCCGATCTCTCCGAACAGGAGATGCTCGCGCTTGCGATCTCCAGCGAGGAGGACGACGCCCGCATCTACCGGCACTATGCCGAGCGGCTGCGTGCGGATTATCCGGCCTCGGCAAAGGTTTTCGACAGCATGGCCGCCGAAGAGGACGCCCATCGCAGGCAGCTGATCGAGATCCACAAGCGCCGTTTCGGCGAGGTGATCCCGCTGATCCGGCGCGAACATGTGTCGGGCTTCTACGCGCGCAACCCGGTCTGGCTGGTGGAGAACCTCGGGCTCGAGCGGATCCGGGCGGAGGCGCGCGAGATGGAGCGGCAGGCCGAAGCCTTCTACCGCAAGGCGGCGGACCATTCGACCGATGCCGACACTCGAAAACTGCTCGGAGACCTGGCCGCGACCGAAGCCAGGCACAACGAAATGACCGGCAGGCTGGAGGCGGAGCATCTCGGGGGCGCGGCGCTGGGCGCGGAAGACGGGGTGGCGCAGCGGAAGTTCCTGCTGACCTGGGTACAGCCGGGGCTCGCGGGGCTGATGGATGGCTCGGTCTCGACGCTGGCGCCGGTCTTCGCCACCGCCTTCGCCACTCAGGATTCCCACACCACACTGCTGGTGGGGCTTGCCGCTTCGGTGGGGGCGGGGATTTCGATGGGGTTTACCGAAGCCGTATCCGACGACGGAGCGCTGTCAGGGCGCGGCAGTCCGGTAAAACGCGGGCTGGCTGCCGGGGTGATGACCACGCTTGGCGGGCTGGGCCATGCCCTGCCCTATCTGCTCGGCGACTTCTGGACCGCGACGGCGCTGGCGATCCTCGTGGTGTTCGTCGAGCTTTGGGCGATCGTCTGGATCCAGAACCGCTATATGGAAACGCCGTTTTTGCGGGCCACCTTCCAGGTGGTGCTGGGCGGTGCGCTGGTGTTTGCCGCGGGGGCGCTGATCGGGGGCGGATAGAGGATCTCACCCCCGGACGCAGGGTGATTCCGGGGGTTTCACCCCCGGACCCCCGAGAGTATTTTCACCAGGAAAAAAAGGGCGCCCGGATTGGCCGGGCGAAGGGTATTCGTCATGCTGGCCGTCTTTCTCCAGACCCTGCCCTTCTTTGCCCTGATCGGCTTGGGCTATGGCGCCGCCCGGCGGGGGTTTTTCAGCGCCGAAGCCACCGCGGCGCTGACGAAATTCGTGTTCTATTTCGCGCTCTCGGCAATGCTGTTGCGGTTTTCGGTCGGGCTCGATCTGGCGGCGGTCTGGAACCAAAACCTCGTGCTGGCCTATCTGTCTGGGACGGGCGCGGTCTATCTGCTCGGGTTGACGGGTGCGTTTCTGCGCGGGCGCGGGCTGGAGGAGGCGGCGCTCGAGGGGCAATGCGCGGCGATCGGCAACACCGGCTTTCTCGGCATCCCGATGCTGGTGACGATCTTCGGCGCGGCGGCGCTGGGTCCGGCGATGCTGGCGCTGGCGGTGGATCTGATCGTGTTTTCCTCGCTGATCGTGATCCTCATCACCCTGCGCCGCGACGGGCGGGTGCGGCTGGCGACGCTGGGCGTGGTCGGGCGCGGATTGCTGGCGAACCCGATGATCGTGTCGATCGCACTGGGTCTCGGCTGGTCGGCGACCGGCTGGCCATTGCCCGCCCCGGCGGATGCGACGCTCGCCCTGCTCGGCGGCGCGGCGACACCGGGGGCGTTGTTCGCCATCGGGGCGTCGCTGGCGCAGCGCTCGGCGGAGGGGGCCGGGGTCTCGCTGTGGCTGAGCTTCGCCAAGCTGGTGCTGCATCCGGCGGCGGTGGCCTTGGCGGCGCTCTGGCTGTTTCCGGTGGAGCCCTTCGCGGCGGCGATGCTGATCGCCATCGCGGCGATGCCGGTGGCAGGGAATGTCTATATTCTGGCGCATCACTACGGGGTGGCGCCGCACCGGGCGTCGTCGGCGATCCTGGTCTCGACGGTGGCGGCGGTGGTGACGCTTTCGTGGGTGATCGCGCGGGTCTCGGCGCTGACGGGCTGAGGCTTGCGGGTACGGGACGGCTGATCTACCCGGGGGCATGGAGGGCGCCATGATCTATGTCGATGCCGATGCCTGCCCGGTGAAAGCCGAAGCCGAACAGATTGCCACGCGGCATGGGGTGCGGATTGCCTTCGTGTCGAACGGCGGGTTGCGGCCCTCGGCCAATCCGCTGGTGGAGATGGTCTATGTCGATCAGGGGCCGGATGTGGCCGACATCTGGATTGCCGAACGTGCCGGGCCCGGCGATGTTGTGGTGACCGCCGATATTCCACTGGCGGCGAAGGCCGTCGAGGCGGGGGCGAAGGTGGTGAAACCCGATGGCGAGGCGCTGAATGCGGCCAATATCGGCAATGTGCTGGCGACGCGCGACCTGATGACCGATCTGCGCGCGGCGGACCCGTTCCGGCAGGGCGGCGGGCGGGTGTTTTCCAAGGCCGACCGGGCGCGGTTTCGTGACGGGCTGGAGCGCGCCTTGCGGGCGGCCACCGGGTAGGCTTCGGGCGGTCGTGGGGCGGCGCGCCCTGCGGGGCCCGCGCCCATTTCCCTTGCCTCGCCCCGCCCCGCTCGTTAGGCAAGACCCCAAGTTCCGGGAGAAAACCATGCCTCAGAGCGACCCGAAGACCCTTGTCTCGACCGAATGGCTTGCCGGGCGCCTCGATGCGCCGGAGATCAGGCTGTTCGATGCCTCGTGGTTCCTGCCGACCTCCGATCGCAACGCGCGCGCGGAATACGATCAGGCCCATATCCCCGGCGCGCGGTTCTTCGACATCGACGAGATCGCCGATCTGCGCTCGGACCTGCCGCATATGTTGCCGCCGGTAGAGAAATTCATGAGCCGGGTCCGTGAGATGGGGGTCGGCGACGGGCATCAGATCGTGGTTTACGATTCGCTGGGGATCTTCTCGGCACCGCGGCTGTGGTGGACCTTCCGGGTCTTCGGCAAGACCGACATCGCGGTGCTTGACGGCGGCTTGCCGAAATGGCTGGCCGAAGGGCGGCCGGTGACCGACGCGCCGCCGGTGATCCGTGACCGGCACATGATTGTCGACCCGCAGCCCGACATGGTGAAGGATGTCACCGAAGTCGCCGCCGCGTCGAAGCTCGGCGACTGGCAATTGCTCGACGCCCGCGCCGCCGACCGTTTCCGCGGCGAGGCGCCGGAGCCCCGGCCGGGCCTGCGCAGGGGGCATATCCCGGGGGCGCGCAACCTGCCCTGGGATACTCTGCTCAACGAGAACGGCACCATGAAGGACGTCGCGACCCTCAGAAGCCTGTTCACCGCCGCCGGAATCGACCTCGAAAAGCCGGTGATCTCGTCCTGCGGATCCGGTGTCAACGCCGCGATCCTCGACCTCGCGCTGACACGCCTCGGCCACCCCCGCCATGCCGTCTATGACGGCTCATGGGCCGAATGGGGAATGTATAACGACCTCGCGGTCGCAACTGGAGAAGCCTGATGTTCGAACACCTTTCCGAATTGCCTGCGGACAAGATCATTGCCCTGCTGGCCGAATTCCGCGCCGACCCGCGCGACAACAAGGTCGACCTCGGCGTTGGCGTCTACAAGGACGCCTCCGGCAATACTCCGGTGATGCGCGCGGTGAAGGCCGCCGAAAAACGGCTCTGGGAGGTCGAGACCACCAAGACCTATACCGCGCTCGCGGGCGACCCGGGCTTCGGCCATGCGCTCTCGGGGCTGGTGCTGGGCGATGCGGTCGAGGAAGACCGCCTTGCCTTTGCCGCCCAGCCCGGCGGCACCGGGGCGATCCACCAGGCCTTCGAGCTGATCCGGATGGCGACGCCAGAGGCGACCGTCTGGATCTCGGCGCCGACATGGCCCAACCATCCGTCGATCCTCAGGCATCTCGGCATGAACATGGCCGAATACCGCTATTTCGACAACGAAACCCGCGCAGTGGATTTCGGCGGCATGATGGAAGACCTCGGCCGGATCAAGGCCGGCGATGTGGTGCTGGTGCATGGCGCCTGCCACAACCCGACCGGCGCCAACCTGACCCTGCCGCAATGGGACGAGCTCGCGACCCTCGTCGAGGACAAGGGCGCGGTGGTGCTGATCGACCTCGCCTATCAGGGCTTCGGCGACGGGCTCGATCAGGACGCGGCGCCGACCCGGCTGCTGGTCTCAAGGCTGCCGGAGGTGATGATCGCGGCCTCGTGTTCGAAGAACTTCGGGCTCTACCGCGAGCGCACCGGGCTGTTGATGGCCATGGCCCCGGGGCCGAAGCGCAAGGCGCTGACGCAGGCGAGCCTCGCCCATCTCAACCGGCAGAACTTCTCCTTCCCGCCGGACCATGGCGCGCGGCTGGTGCAGATGATCCTCGACGACCCGGCGCTGCGCACCGAATGGGCCACCGAGCTCGAAGAGGTGCGGCTGTCGATGCTGGGGCTGCGCCAGAAGCTTGCCGATGCGCTGCGCGCGCGCACCGGGTCGGATCGTTTCGGCTTCATCGCCGAACACCGCGGCATGTTCTCGCGCATCGGCGCGACTGAGGAACAGGTGATGCAGATGCGCGAGAAACACGGCATCTACATGGTCGGCGACAGCCGGATGAACATCGCCGGGCTCAACGACAACAATATCGACATTCTGGCCGACGCGATTGTCGAAGCGGGCGTCTGACCGTTTCGCGGGCAGGGGCGCAGGCGTGGCAAGGCAGGGCCCGGATGCAATCGTCCGGGCTTTTCAATGGGTCAGGGTGATGTCTGCCCGGAAAAGTGCGGCGCTCCCGGTGCTGCGAGCCCCCGCATAAAGCCCCCGTGAGGGCGGTGCCTGCCCCCTCGTCTTGACCGGCACAACAGGGTATGATGCGCGAAAAGGCAGAGCAGGTCGGTCGAAGATGAGTAACAAAGGTTCCAGGCGCACACCCCTCGTGGCAGACAGGCGCTACCCCGCAAGCCGGAAAAAGGCACCGAAGAAGGCCCAACGCGGCGCGGCGGCTCCAAAAGCTGCACGGCGCAAGCCGGCCCGGACGCGCCGCCGTGCCTCTTCCCGCAAACTGCCCCTGATCATCGCCTTTCCTCTGGCACTCATCCGCGCCGTGTTCCGTCTCGGGCTGCGTCTCGCCGTTATCGGCGCAGTCTTCACCGGAATCGCGATCGCGGGGGGGATCTATTACTACAGCTCGTCAATGCCGCCGCTCAGCACCATGGTCGACGGCCGCGCCAAGGGCTCTGTCACCTTGCTCGACCGCTACGGCGACACTTTCGCCTGGCGCGGCCAGCAATATGCCGGCCTGGTCACAACCGAAACGGTGTCGCCCGAGGTGAAACACGCGGTGATCGCCACCGAAGACAAGCGCTTTTACCGGCATTTCGGCATCAGCCCCCGCGGCATTGCCAGCGCCATCCGGATCAACCTCTCCGAGGGCCGTTCGCCGCTCTCCGGCCACGGCGGTTCGACCCTCACCCAGCAGGTGGCAAAGCTTCTGTGCCTGGGCATACCCTACGACCCCGACAGCGGCATGACCGAGGCCGAATACGAGGCCGACTGCCGCCAGGGGTCTTTGTGGCGCAAGATCAAGGAAGCCGTCTATGCCATGGCACTGGAGGCGAGTTTCACCAAGGACGAAATCCTTACCATCTATCTCAACCGTGCCTATCTCGGGTCCGGCGCCTATGGGTTCGAAGCGGCAACGCAGCGCTACTTCGGCCATTCGGCCAGCGAGGCGACACCGGGCGAAGCCGCGATCCTTGCCGGCGCCCTCACCGCGCCCTCGCGCTACGATCCGACCAACAATTTCGAGCGCTCCTGGAACCGCGCGCTCACGGTGGTGCGGCTGATGGAGGAGCAGGGCTATCTTTCGGCGGAGGAAGCGGCGCTGGTGCGCGCGCGTCCACCGGTGCTTTCCGCCGCCGCCGAACAGCGCTCGGGCGGGTTCTTCGCCGATTGGGTGATGGCTTCGGGGCCGTCATTCCTGACCCGCGACACCACCGAAGACGTGATCATTCACACCACCTTCGATCAGGATATCCAGCGCGCCGCCGAGGATGCGCTGGCGCATGTGTTCGAGGAAAAGGTGAGCAGGGAATCGGAGGCGCAGGCGGCAATCGTGGTGATGAGCGCCGACGGTGCGGTACGGGCGATGGTCGGCGGGCGCGAGGAACCGCTTCCGGGGGATTTCAACCGCGCCACCCAGGCGTCACGCCAGACCGGATCGGCCTTCAAACCCTTTGTCTATGCTGCGGCACTCGATCTCGGCTGGACTGCCGAAAGCCTGATCGAAGATGCGCCCTTCTGCATGGACGTCCCCGGCTCCGGCGAGTGGTGTCCGGAGAATTACACCCGCAACTTCAAGGGCTGGGTAACGCTCACCGACGCCCTGCGCAATTCGCTCAACATCCCCGCGGTGAAGCTGTCCGAAGCGGTCGGGCGCGAAAACGTGCGCACCGTGGCGGCGATGTTCGGCATCGAGTCGGACCTCGCCGCGGGGCCTGCGCTGGCGCTCGGGGCGTCCGAGACCTCGCTGTTGCAGATGACCGGGGCCTATGCCGGCATTCTCAACGGCGGATCATCGGTCACACCCTATGGGCTCGTCGATCTGCGCCTGCTGGGCGATGAATCCCCGCTGATGGAACAATCGGGCGGCATCGGAGAGCGGGTCATCACCCGGAACGCGGCGGAGCAGCTGATCTACATGATGCACAAGGTGGTGGTGGAGGGCACCGGTGCCCGGGCACGGCTTGACGGCTATGAGGCGGCGGGCAAGACCGGCACCACCTCTGCCGCGCGCGATGCCTGGTTCATCGGCTTCACCGCCGATTATGTAACCGGGGTCTGGATGGGCTACGACAACAATACCCCGCTCAAGGGCGTGACCGGCGGCGGGCTTCCCGCGGAAATCTGGCGCGAAACCATGACCCGGGTGCAGGCCGACCTGCCCGCAACCCCGCTGCCGATGATTCGCGAGAGCGATATTCCCGCTCTGGCACAGCGCGGTGGACCCGGCGCCGGCCCCGGAGGATACCCCGGCGCGATGCCATATGACCCCTATGTGCCGCAACCCGGCAGGCAGACCCAGCCTACCGGAGATGACACGCTTTTCGGCGTGCTGCGCTCAATCCTTGGGATTGACGGATAGGGGCCGGGCAGACCACATAGCCCCGGGCACTGGCCGCGAGCGAAAGCCGTAATCCTTTCGACGCCGCCTTGCAGGTGCATCCGACCGGAAATCGAAGAACAGACAGACAGGTACAACGTGGCAGCATCAGGCACTACGAAACTCACAAGGCAGCAGATCGACCAGGGCAGCGCGGAATTGCGCGCCACACGGGCCGAGAGCCGTGGATTGTTCTGGGCGGCTGGGCTGTTTTCGGTTTTCGTCAACCTGCTCATGCTCACCGGTCCGCTCTACATGTTGCAGATCTACGACCGGGTGCTCGGCTCGCGGTCGGAAAGCACGCTGGTGGCACTGACCATCCTGATGGGCTTTCTGTTCGCGATGATGGGGGTGCTCGAATATGCGCGCGGCCGGGTGCTGGCGCGGATCGGCGCGGGCTTCCAGGCGCGGCTCGATGCGCGGGTGTTTTCCGCCGTGCTGCGCCGCGAGGCCGCCACACCGGGCGCCGTGGGACGCACCGTCAACAACCTGCGCGACCTCGAAGCGGTGCAACGGGTGCTCTCGTCGCCGGTTTTCACCGCCGTGTTCGACATTCCCTGGACACCGCTGTTCCTCGCGGGGATCGCGATCTTCCACCCCTGGCTGGGACTGCTGGCGCTGTTTGGCGGTGCGGTTCTGGTGGTGATCACCATCCTCAACCAGACCTTCACCTCCGGCCCGGTGCGCAATGCCAACATGGCCACGATGCAGGCCGAACGCTGGGCCGAACAGGTGCGCAGCGAGGCCGAGATGGTGCGCGCCCTCGGCATGTCCGACGCCGCTTTCGAGCGCTGGCACGAGGCGCGCCGCAAGGCGCTGGCGGAGACGATCCGTTCGTCGGACCGCGCGGGCCAGTTTTCGTCCATGTCGAAAACCTTCCGGATGTTTCTGCAATCGGCCATGCTCGGTCTTGGCGCCTATCTGGTGCTGAAGGGTGAGCTTTCGCCCGGCGCGATGATCGCGGGCTCGATCCTGCTGGGCCGGGCGCTGGCACCGGTGGACCTTGCCATCGGCCAGTGGCAGACGGTGCAGCGCGCACGCTCCGGCTGGCAGGGGCTTGTGGAGCTTCTGGGCGAGATCCCGCCGGAGCCGCACCGCACCCAATTGCCGAAACCCTCGGGCCATCTGACCGCCGAAAACCTCACGGTGATCCCGCCGGGGCAAAGCCAGGCCTCGCTTCGGATGATCAATTTCGACATCCAGCCGGGCACCGCGCTCGGGGTCATCGGCCCGTCCGGCGCCGGCAAATCGACGCTGGCACGCTGCCTTACCGGGGTGTGGAGGCCGGCGGGCGGCAAGATCCGTCTCGACGGCGCCTCGCTCGACCAGTTTGAGCCCGCGGTGCTCGGCCAGCATATCGGCTATCTGCCGCAACGGGTGCAATTGTTCGACGGCACCATTGCCGAAAACATCGCCGGGCTTGGCACGCCGGACGACGCCATGGTGGTGGCCGCGGCAAAGAAGTCGGCGGCCCATGCGATGATCCTCGAACTGCCCGACGGCTACGACACAAGGGTATCCTCCGGTGGCGGGATGCTGTCTGGCGGGCAGATGCAGCGCATCGGTCTGGCCCGGGCAATGTATGGCGAACCGGTGGTGCTGGTACTCGACGAGCCCAATTCCAACCTCGACAACGAGGGAAGCCAGGCGCTCAATCTCGCGGTGCGCGAGATGAAGGCGCAGGGGGGGTCGGTGCTGATCATGGCGCACCGGCCCTCGGCGATCACCGAATGCGAACAGCTGATGGTGATCGACCACGGCATGATCAAGGCGCTCGGCCCGCGCGACGAGGTGCTTGAGCGTACCGTACAGAACGCACGCCAGATTCAGGCAAGCACGGCCGACGGCCGCACCGGTGGGGTGAGCTGATGAAGACCCAGATGGCAAGGATCCAACCGAAGAAGGTGCCCGCGGCGCAGGCAAACCCGGCGCAGCCGGCACCCGCCCCGAAGCGCGACACCGCCCAGGCCTGGTCGGCCCGCACCCCGCTCACCCTCGGCCTGCTGGCGGTGTTTCTGCTGGTCGCCGGGCTTGGCACATGGTCGGTGGTCACGCGGCTTTCCGGCGCCATCGTTGCCTCCGGCATGATCGAGGTCGAAACCAACCGCCAGGCGGTGCAACACCCCGACGGCGGCGTGGTTGACAAGATCATGGTGCGGGAAGGTGATGTGGTCGAGGCCGGCCAGGTGCTGATCCGGCTCGACCGTGAACGGCTCGCCAGCGAACTCAACATCATCGAAAGCCAGCTTTTCAAGCTGATGGCGCAGCGCGGCCTTTACGAGGCTGAACGCGACGGTGCCGAAGAGGTCAGCTTCGACCCGGAGCTCCTGGCCGCCGCCGATCGCCAGCCGGAGGTGAACGAGATGCTCGACAGCAACCGCCGCCTGTTTGCCCAGCGCTCCGAAAACCTCGTCACCTCGACCGAGCAACTCGGCAAGCGCAAGGGACAGATCGCCTCGCAGATCGAAGGGCTGAACGCCCAGCTCAGCGCGCTTCAGGCACAACTGGCGCTGGTCGCCGAAGAGCTCGAAGGCCAGCTCAAACTGCAAAAGCAGGGCCTCGCACAATTGCCCAAGGTTCTCGGTCTGCAACGCGAACAGGCGCGGCTCGAAGGCTCCGCGGGCGAAATCGTTGCCTCGATTGCGCGCAGCGAAGGGCAGATCACCGAAATCGACATCGAAATCCAGAAGATCCGCGCCCAGATGCGCGAAGAGGCCATTGGCAGGCTGTCGGAGCAGGAGGGCAACGAGCTTGAACTGGCCGAACGGCGCCGGGCGATCCTCGAACAGCTCAACCGGCTCGACATCCGCGCCCCGCTGGCCGGGGCGGTGCATGAGCTGCGCGTTTTCGGCGAGCAATCCGTGATCCGCCCCGCCGAACCGATTCTGTTTCTGGTGCCGCAGGACCAGCCGCTGATCATCGGCGTGCAGGTGGAGACGATCCATGTCGATCAGGTGCATGTGGGCCAGGAGGTGGTGCTGCGCTTCGCCGCCTTCGACACTCGCCGCACACCGACAATCTGGGGACGGGTGATTTCGGTGTCTCCGGACGCGATCCAGGACGAGCGCACCGGGCGGAGTTATTACCGCGCCCGGGTGGAGATTTCCGAAGGCGAAATTGGCAAATTGCCGGAAGGCTCGGTGCTGGTGCCGGGAATGCCGGTGGAGGCCTTTCTCACCACCGGCGAGCGCAGCCCGGCGGAATACCTCCTGAAACCGCTGGCCGATTACTTCGCCACCGCGTTCCGGGAAAACTGACGCGCGCAGGCACAGCCGGTGAAAAACAGCGAACCCCACCGGGTGGTGGCAGATCTGCCCGGGCGGCTTGATCTGGCGCAGCAGCGCCATTCTGCTTGCCGGTCTGGCCGCGAGGCCATATAACGGAACCTATGAACCTGCCTACCCTTGAGACAGACCGCTTTACCCCCGAACCCGGGTTTCGGGTGACCGTCCAGACCCCCGATCAGAACGTCAGCACCGTGACCGAGAGCGTCCTTGCCCGGACCGCGCTCAAATACGGCGATTATGACAACGTCACCTTCACGACGGCCCCGGGCGTGCAACACTTCCGTTCTCTGGGAAGCGGCCGGAACGCCGCCACCGAAGCTGCGGTCGCGGTGCCCTGCGTCGAGCTTTCGTTCTTCCTTGAACGCGATGATGCGCTGGTCACCCAGGTTATCGAAGCGATCTATTCGGCCCACCCTTACGAGGAACCCGTCATTTTTGTCGAACCCTGCCTGCGCACCCTGCACATTCGCGGTCTCGACGAGGACAACCCGAACAGGTTCTGGAATGCAGCCCCTGCCGATTGGGTGCCGGACGAACATAAATAATGCGTTCCGGGACAAACCCGGGAACTGATACCTGCCTTGCCTCCGGCATTCCCGGCACGTTTCCCCGCAACAGGAAGCGGAATGTGCCGCTCAGAAGGGCGAGGGGGGCAGGAATCCGTCAGGTTGGAGACCTCCGAAATGAAAAACTCCGCCGCCATTGTTGCTTCGCGACGTTTTCTGGATGAAGTCTGGAATGGTGAACCCCCGTCTTTTTCAAGGCTCGTTGAGCTTCTGGACCGGCTTCTGGTCAGCTATCACGACACGGCCAGGGAAAAGGCGCCCTATCATGAGCTGGATCCTCCGGAGCAGAATTGGAAAGAGGTTTATAACGCAGCGGGCAAACGATTTCCGGCCCTCGGCCTCTATCCGGCTACCGATCCGTCCGAGGAGGATCCTGGCACATTGATGATGGGCGATGCGATTGACGACATTGCCGATATCACCCTGGATCTGAGACAGACCGTCTGGTACGCGGACAACCACAGTACCGAATATGCCGAAGCGTATTTTGTCGAGTTTTATTCTCACTGGGGCGAACACGCCCGTTGGCTGCTTGTGTTGTTGCACACAAGACTGGCCAGGGGAAGCTGACCCCGGGCTTTTGCAACCTTCATGCCACGCACAGGCGGATGAACAAGATCGCTCTCGCCGGCAATCCGGGCTGCTTCGGTGCGTCTTTCCGTTCAGCGGCAAAGGCCCCAACCGGTGGTTTGCAGGTGGAAGTGATCCGCATGAAGGCGGTTGTAGTCCGGCCCCAGAACCAGGCGGAACCATCTGCATGATCCGCGCCATATCTGGTGCAGGAAGGCCGCCTCCGCCCCGGTGCCGTTCCAGTCTTTCAGCAAGGTCAGCCTGCGCCCATCCGACAGGCGCACGCCGGTAACGTCAAAGGCGCGGGCGGTTGCATGGCTGCTCCATCGGCCATCTGTCCCGCGCGTGGTGCGCATCCTGCGACAATTGTAGCTGCCCGCATGCAAAAACCCGGTGACCTCCGCCCCCAGATGATGACGCGCGGCAGGCTGGACATCGTGGTATTCCCACATCGCAAGGCGCAATGCGGTGTCACAGCGGGTTTCAACAGCGGGCACTCCGGCCGAGACAAGGGACGTCAGGCTGCCGCGTTGGGAAATCCCGCAATGCGGACCGGACGACAGGTCGTCCAGCTTCGAAAACCGCACGCCGGCCCGCGCCAGCACCTCCCGGCACAGGGCACCATTGCGGGACGCTGCATATAGCTGCCAGCGGGTGACGGGGGTCACGGGTGCGGTAATGTCCAGCGGGCGCGCGGGGTTCCAGTGGTCGGGTATCGGGCTGTCCGGCCGGGTGGCCAGCCAGATTGCGCCCAGCACCAGAAAAGTCACAGAGAACAGCGCCGAAAAGACAGGAACCGCCACCCGTTTCAGGAACGAACGGCGATTCCCGGGTTCGTCTCCCATGGCCGGGCGCTCAATACCGGTAATGCTCCGGTTTGTAGGGCCCGTCGACCGTCACCCCGATATACTCCGCCTGCTCCTCGTTGAGGGTGGAGAGCTTCACCCCGATCCGCCCCAGATGAAGCCGCGCGACCTTTTCGTCGAGATGCTTGGGCAGGATATAGACCTTGTTGTCGTATTCCTCGCCCCTCTGCCACAGCTCCATCTGCGCCAGCACCTGATTGGTGAACGAGGCCGACATCACGAAGGACGGATGCCCGGTGGCATTGCCGAGGTTCAGCAGACGCCCCTCGGAAAGCAGGATGATCTTGTTGCCCGAGGGCATCTCGATCATGTCCACCTGATCCTTGAGATGGGTCCACTTGTGATTCTTCAGCGCCGCCACCTGGATCTCGTTGTCGAAATGGCCGATGTTGCCGACGATCGCCATATCCTTCATCTCGCGCATATGCTCGATGCGGATCACGTCGCGGTTGCCGGTGGCGGTGATGAACACATCCGCCGTGGCGGCCTCGTCTTCCAGCGTGGTGACCTCGTAACCGTCCATCGCCGCCTGCAACGCACAGATCGGATCGATCTCGGTCACCTTCACCCGGGCGCCGGCCCCGCGCAGACTCGCCGCCGAGCCCTTGCCCACATCGCCATAGCCGCAAACCACGGCGACCTTGCCCGCAAGCATCACATCGGTCGCCCGGCGGATGCCATCGACCAGCGATTCGCGGCAGCCATATTTGTTGTCGAACTTCGACTTGGTGACCGAATCATTCACGTTGATCGCGGGGAACGGCAGCGCGCCGTGTTTCACCAGATCATAGAGCCGGTGCACCCCCGTGGTGGTCTCTTCCGACACGCCCTTGATCTGTGTCTTCATCCGGGTGAACCAGCCGGGGCTCGCGGCCATCCGTCTGGCGATCTGCTTGTGGATCACCTCTTCCTCTTCCGAACCCGGCACGCCGAGATCTTCGCCCGCCTCGGCCCGCGCCCCGAGCAGCACATAGAGCGTCGCGTCGCCGCCATCGTCAAGGATCAGGTTCGGCCCCTCTTCGAACTGGAACGAGCGGTCGAGATAATCCCAGTGCTCTTCGAGCGATTGTCCCTTGACCGCAAACACCGGCACCCCGCCGGCGGCGATTACCGCGGCCGCGTGATCCTGGGTCGAGAAGATGTTGCACGAGGCCCAGCGCACATCGGCGCCCAGCGCCACCAGCGTCTCGATCAGCGCCGCGGTTTGAATCGTCATGTGCAGCGAGCCCACGATCCGCGCCCCCTTGAGCGGTTTCGCCGCGCCATATTCCTCGCGCAAGGCCATCAGCCCCGGCATTTCGGTCTCGGCGATGTCGAGTTCCTTGCGGCCGAATTCCGCCAGCGCGATGTCTTTGACGATATAGTCCTGGGTCATTTTGCGAGCCCCGATTGTTGGAATGCGTTGCCGTGCACATAGCACCACGCACCAATTGGCACAATCCGCTGGCTCACCCCGGTCATTCATCTCCCCACGGACCCACGGACCGCTGATGATCCGCATCATCGGGGAGGGGTGGGGCAGGGGTGGAGCGAAACCAGAACCACGGTTTTAATATTCAAAACCTTGGCAGCAATTGCCACAACCGGCGTCATGGACCCGTTATGTTTGCATACCTGCTATGATTGGCATTTCTACCTTTTTTCATAGGGTTGGAAGTTCCCTTGTTTTTCAGGGTTTGCTCGACTTGAATAAATCAATTCAAGATTCGAGATATAAAACTGCCTCGTGACATTAAACAGCTGTTGTGCCTATGTTACCGGTAGCATCAGGAATTGATGTTACATAACCAACCGACCCCCTGAAACCAAGCAGAGGTTCCCATGATACCCAAAACAATGAAAGCCGCTGTCGTACCCTCCCTGGGCGCCCCGCTGGATATTCGCGAAGTGCCAGTGCCCGAGATCGGCCCCGGCCAGGTTCTGATGCGGGTACAGGCTTCGGGCGTTTGCCATACCGACCTGCATGCCGCCGAAGGCGATTGGCCGGTCAAGCCGACCGCCCCCTTCATCCCCGGCCATGAAGGTGTTGGGGTGGTTGCCGCGCTGGGCGCCGGTGTCACCCACCTGAAAGAAGGCGACCGTATTGGCGCGCCCTGGCTGCACACCGCCTGTGGTCGCTGCGAACACTGCGTCGGCGGTTGGGAGACCCTGTGCGAGCACCAGGAGATGACCGGCTATACGGTGAATGGCGGCTATGCCGAATATGTGGCCTGCGACGCCAATTTCGTCGGCCAGATTCCCGATGGGCTCGAGAACGGCGCAGCCGCGCCGGTGCTCTGCGCCGGGGTGACGGTGTACAAGGGGCTCAAGGAGCTCGAGGCCAAGCCGGGCGATTGGGTCGGGATCTCGGGCATCGGCGGGCTGGGCCACATGGCCGTGCAATACGCCAAGGCGATGGGGCTGCATGTGGTCGCCGTCGACATCCAGGAAGACAAGCTGAAACTGGCCCGCAGCCTTGGCGCCGATCTGACCTTCAACGCCGTCGAACAGGATCCGGTGGCCGAGGTGCAAAGCCTGATGGGCGGCCTGCGCGGCGTTCTCGTCACCGCTGTATCCAACGCGGCCTTCTCGCAGGCGGTCGCCATGCTGCGTCGTGGCGGGTTCATGTCGCTGGTGGGTCTGCCGCCCGGCGATTTCCCGCTGCCGATTTTCGACATCGTGCTCAAGCGTATCACCGTGCGCGGCTCGATCGTCGGCACCCGCAACGACCTGCGCGAAGCCCTCGCCTTCGCTGGTGAAGGCGCGGTGTCGACCCACTACAGCTGGGACAAGCTGGAAAACATCAACGCCATCTTCGACAAGATGCGCGCCGGCCAGATCGACGGCCGTATCGTGATGAAAATCTGACCCCTTCGCGGGGCGGGGGGTGGTCCCCCGCCCCGCGGCTCTGCTATGCCCTGCGGGAACCATTGACCCAACGCCAATCGTGACCCCCATGGCCAAGACCCCCCCCCGCGCCTGGCAACGGATGCTCTCGGGCCGCAGGCTTGACCTGCTCGACCCGACGCCGATGGATATCGAGATCGAAGACATCGCCCACGGGCTCGCCTTCGTGGCGCGCTGGAACGGGCAGACTCTGGGCGACTGGCCCTATTCCGTGGCAGAACACTCGCTTCTGGTCGAAGCGCTCTATGGCCGGATGAACCCCAATGCCCCGGCAAAATGGCGTCTCGCGGCGCTGCTGCATGACGCCCCGGAATATGTGATCGGCGACATGATCTCGCCGGTGAAGGCGGCGGTTGGCCCGGCCTATGGCGTGCTCGACGAACGCCTCATGGCGGCGGTTCACATGCGGTTCGGCCTGCCCGGCAAGCTGCCGGCGGTGGTGAAGAAAGCGATCAAGAAGGCCGACCGGGTCTCGGCCTGGCTGGAAGCGACCCAGATCGCGGGCTTCGGCAGGGACGAGAGCGACAGGTTCTTCGGCAAACCCGACCCGGCGCTGATCGAAGGCCTCGAAGTGCGCCTTCGCCCGCCGCGCGAGGTGCGCGAGGATTTCGTGGCCCGGCACGAAGCGCTCCTGGCCCTGATCTGAACCCTGATCTGAACTCCGTTGCCCGACAGTCTCTGTTCCGCCTTGAACCGTGGTTTTCAGACTGGAAAAGATGCTCCGCGCGGCGGTCACAGAAACGGCAGGCCGCGTTCAGGCGAGCGTGCCCCCACAGGTCCGCCCGGCCTCTTCAGCCGTATCCTGCGCCCGCCAGCCGACGAACTGTTCTTCGGTAAAGGTCAGCACAAGATCACCCCAGGCGATCTGTTGCCGGATGGCGGCAGGACAGCCGCCAAGCCCCAGCGCGCGCCCCGGTCCGAACTCGCGTTCAATCGTGGCGATTACCCCTTCGGGCGCGCGGCCAAAGTCGATCCGCCCTCCGCCGGGTTGTCCGTCGGTGCCGTCAATACCACCAACCGCAAGGCCTTCTCCATCGGGTTCAAGCCCGATGATCAGCGGCAGGCGCACCCGGTCACCCGGGCGTTCCTGCGGCTTTGCGCTGCAACCGGCGAGCACCAGGCAGAGTATCAGGGTCAGGCGCTTCATTTCGGGCTCCGTTTGGCAAGAATACGCTGCAAGGTGCGCCGGTGCATGTTGAGCCGCCGCGCCGTCTCCGACACGTTGCGGTCGCACAACTCATAGACCCGCTGGATATGCTCCCACCGCACCCTGTCGGCGCTCATCGGGTTGTCCGGCGGGGCGGGCAACTCGCCGCCGCTCGCCAGCAGCGCCTTCACGATGTCATCCGCATCCGCAGGCTTCGAGAGGTAATCGGTCGCCCCCGCCTTCACAGCGGCCACCGCGGTGGCGATCGCGCCATAGCCGGTCAACACCACGATCCGCGCTTCCGGGCGCTTCTCGCGAATGGTTTCAACCACATCGAGCCCGTTGCCGTCTTCAAGCCGGAGATCGACCACCGCATAGGCCGGCGGCCGGGTCGCGGCCTTGGCCTTGCCCTCGGCAACGGCTTGTGCTGTCTCGGTCTCGAACCCGCGCTTTTCCATCGCCCGGCTGAGACGGCGCACGAACGGCTCGTCATCGTCTACGAGAAGAAGCGATTTGTCGTCGCCAAGGTCCGGCAACTCTTTGTCCGACATGGAATTCCTCTCGTTCTTTCGCCAGTCGGGCGCACACTAGGCGCAACATCGCCGCAGGTCAATTTACCGCACCCGGGATTATTGTGCAGACCCTCCGGCAATCCCGAGAATGCACCCGACCCGCTCGGCCATTTCGGCGGGCGAGACATCACGCTTGAAGTATTCGGCAAAGCCGGTTTCCGGCAACATCAGGTAGGTATAGGTGGAATGGTCCACCAGATAGAAATCCGGATCCGGGTTTTCCTCCATACGGAAATAGACCTTGTATGCCGCCGCCGCCGCCTGGATCTGCTCCATTGACCCGGTATAGCCCACCGCACGGGGATGCAGATAATCGGTGAAATCACGCATCCGCTCCGGGTCGTCCCGCGCCGGATCCACCGAGATCATTGCCATCTCAACGTCGTGCCCCTGAGCCGCCAGCAGATCAATCGCCTCTGCCGTGCGCGCATTGTCGGCCGGACAGACGTCCGGGCAATAGGTGTAGCCGAAATAGACCAGCGTCGGTTTGGTGATGACGTCAGCCTCGGTCACCGCCTTGCCGTTCTCATCAATGAGCGACAATGGCCCGCCGATGGAAACCATACCGGTCCCCACCGAGGATGTTCGGCACGCGGCAAAGGGATCGCCGGTCGTGCCGCCGCTGGATATCCACCATACCCCGCCGGCAATGGCGGCGACAGCGGCGGCGGCGGCGGAGATAACAAACATTGTACGCATGAACAGCCTCCTTGCTTGCCTGCGATCATTGATCCTCCATGCGCCGGCAACATACAAGGGTGGCAATACACCCTCTGACACCCCTGGCAAGGCGCGGGCCTGCGATGACCAACACCACCCCTTCCCTGTTCGGAAGAGCGCAGACCGGACGCTGCGTGCGCCTGCGCACGCTCACCACGCTCCGCTGGGCGGCCGCCCTCGGCCAGATCGGCGCCATCGTCATCGCCAGACAGCTGTTCGGCTTCAGGATCGAACTCGGCCTCGCCGCGGGCGTCATCGGCGCATCGGTCGTCCTCAACGTCATGTTCCACTTCGTTTTCCCGCAGAACAAGCGGCTGACCGAACGCGAAGCGACCCTGATGCTCGCTTTCGACACGATCCAGCTCGGCATCCTGCTGGGGGTGACCGGCGGGCTCAACAATCCTTTCGCGATGCTCATCGTCGCCCCGGTCACGGTCGCCGCAACCGCGCTGTCGCTCGGGCCGACTCTGGTGATCGACATGGCGGCGGTGGCGCTGGTCACGCTCATGCCCTGGATCTGCGTACCGCTGATCACACCCGCCGGCGAGATCTTCGCACTGCCCCAGGTCTTTGCCCTGGGCCACTGGGTGGCAATCATGGTCGCGATCATGTTTGTCGGTTTCTACACCCGCACCGTGAGCGCCGAAATCCTCTCGATGTCCCAGGGCCTGCTGGCCACCCAAATGGCACTCGCCCGCGAACAGAAACTCACCGACCTGGGCGGTGTGGTCGCCGCCGCAGCGCATGAGCTCGGCACTCCGCTGGCAACGATCAAGCTGGTCAGCTCGGAGATGATCGGCGATCTCGAGGAAGGCACCGAGATGTACGAGGATGCGCTGCTGATTCGCGATCAGGCCGACCGTTGCCGCGACATCATGCGCTCCATGGGCCGCGCCGGAAAGGACGACCTGCATCTTCGCCAGGCGCTGCTTACTGCGGTGATCGAGGAAGCCGCCGAACCCCATCGCGACCGTGGCAAGGAAATCGTCCTCCAGACCCGCGCCGGCGATCAGCTGCCGGAAGAAAGCCCCATGGTGCTGCGCCGCCCGGAACTGGTCCACGGACTGCGGAATCTGATCCAGAACGCGGTGGATTTTGCAGCTACCACGGTTTGGGTTGAGGCCTGCTGGACGGAAAACGTGATTTCGGTGCGCATCATCGACGATGGCACCGGCTATCCGCCACACCTTCTTGGCCGCATCGGCGACCCCTTCCTGCGCAAGGAACCGAAGGCCACGCGCGATTCGGAGCGGCCCGAATACGAGGGCATGGGGCTCGGGCTGTTCATCGCAAAAACGCTGTTGGAGCGCACCGGGGCCGAACTCGCTTTCGTCAACGGCGCCTCCCGCTGGACCGGGCAGCCCCATCCCGGCGAGCCGCTCGGTGCCATTGTCGAAGTAAGCTGGAATCGCGGTGCCGGCGCGGCGGGCATCGAAGCCGAAGAGCGCACCCCGGCACTTGGAAAGAACGTTCATTTCGGTGCATGAGCACGGCTTGTCGCAATTACAGGTTGAACCTTTAAGCTTTCATTAACCCTTCGCTGGATAGGTTATCCCGGCACGCGCCTGATTTGGACTCAGTTCATGACCTCCACGCTCTTCGCCCTTGGCCTCGTCCTTGCCGCCTTCTTCATCGCCCTCACTGTCCTCCTGGCTTTCGGAATGGTCGACCGGCGCAAGACCAGCTCCCTGCGCCGGTTCAGCGAGGAAGAACGCGATCGGGTCGTGTTCATCTTCGAAAATGAAACCCTGCTCGACGCAACCCCGGCGGCACGCCAGTTTCTTGACCAGGTTCCGCGTATGGGCACCCCCTGGATCCATCTTGCCACCCTGCTTTCACCCCGTTTCCCACGGCTCACAGATATTGTCGGCGATCTCGCGGAAGTTGGCGAATTGCGCCTAGCCGCCAGGGACGGCAGCAGTCACCTGCGCGCCGAATGGCACGACGGGATCACCCGCATCACGCTTGACGATGCCAACCCGGAGAAGGTCACCACCGCCGGCTTCGACCAGCACAGCCTTCTGGCGCTGACCCGGGAGCTCGACATGCTGCGCGCCAGTTCCGAAAACACGCCCTTCCCGCAATGGCGCGAGGATCAGGGCGGCGGGATTTCCTGGTGCAACAGGGCCTATCTCACTCTGGCTGACAATATCGCCGGCACTGAAGATCTGCGCCCCTGGCCGCCCGCGAGAGTGTTTACCCTCGAACCTGCCGGACGCGGTTCGGAAAGCGGCACCCAGGCACTTTACCGCTCCGTCATTTCTCTGGGCGGCGACACGGAACAGCATTGGTTCGAAATCACGGAGACCGAGCTCGAGCAAGGCGGAAAGCTGTTCACCGCCGTGCCTACCGACCGTCTGGTCAAGGCAGAAACCTCATTGCAGGAATTCGTCACCACCCTCACCAAGACCTTCGCCGCCCTGCCGATCGGCCTGGTGATCTTCGACCGCGCCCGGGAGCTTGCGCTGTTCAACCCGGCGCTGATGGACCTCACCATGCTGTCCGCATCCTTCCTGATTTCAAAGCCCCCGATGTCCGCTTTCCTCGACCGTTTGCGCGAATCGCGGATGATGCCCGAACCGAAGGATTACAAGAGCTGGCGCCAGCAAATGTCGGATCTTGAAACCGCCGCTCGCAACGGAACCTACGAAGAAACATGGGAGCTGCCGACCGGTCAGACCTACCGGGTCACCGGCCGCCCGCATCCCGACGGCGCCGTGGCATTGCTGTTCGAAGACATTTCCGCCGAAATCTCTGTCAGCCGCCGGTTCCGCACCGAGATTGAAACCGGTCAGGCCGCGCTCGACGCACTGCCCCAGGCGATCGCCGTTTTCAACTCCGGCGGCCAGCTGATGATCTCCAACACGGCTTACACGAAACTCTGGGGCGAAGACCCTTCCACCCCGACCGGCGAAGTGAGCTTCCGCAATGCGCTCGACAGCTGGAAATCCCGCGCCGCACCAACGCCGGCATGGGACGAGATGCACGCGCTCATGTCCTGGACCGGTCGCCGCAGCGGGGTCTGGCGCAGCCGGATCACTCTGACCGACGGTCGCAGCCTGCTCACCCGGATGACCCCGATTGCCCGCGGCGCCACCCTGGTCGACTTCACCGTCGCCGCGCCGAAGGCAAATTCTGCACCGGCCCCGGTCGTCCGCGCGCAATCCGGCGGAAACACCCACCACCTGCACGCCTGACTTTCGGCCGTTTCCAGCCGGATACGGCTCGTGTAAACTGAGCCAATGACCGCTCCACTCCACCGTTTCACCTTCGCCTCCCCCGAGGCCACCGCGCGCTTCGCCGCCGCGCTGGCCCCGAGGCTCGGCGAAGGCGATGTCCTCTTGCTCGAAGGCCAGATCGGCGCCGGCAAGACCCACTTCGCCCGCGCCCTGATCCAGGCCCGGCTTGCGCGCGACGGCGCCCGGGTGGAAGACGTGCCCTCACCCACATTTACCCTCGTCCAGACCTATGACAGCGGCGAGATCGAGATCTGGCACGCCGATCTCTACAGGCTGACCCACCCGACCGAAGTAGAAGAGCTGGGCCTCATGGACGCCTTTACAGAGGCCGTCAGCCTCGTCGAATGGCCTGACCGTCTGGGCGACCTCCTCCCGCCAGGCGCTTTGACTCTGAGTTTCGCCCCCGGCGAAACCGCCGAGGCCCGCGTGGTCGACGCGCGCTCCAGCGATCCTGCCTGGGGGGAAAGGCTTGCAGGCCTCGATGCGTTCTGACCGTGCTGAGGCCATCGCCCGTTTCCTGGCGGGCGCAGGCTGGGGCGAGGCCCGCCGGACGCCGATCGCGGGCGACGCGTCGAGCCGCCGATACGAGCGGCTGCAAAACCGGGGCCAGACCGCCATTCTGATGGACGCCCCGGATGCCGGCTCATCTACCCGGCGTTTCATCGCGGTCGCCGAACATCTCCGTGCCTGCGGTCTTTCTGCCCCGCGCATCCTCGCCCACGATCTTTCGCGGGGCCTGATGCTGCTCGAAGACTTCGGTGACACACGCTTCCCCGAAGTGCTCACAGCCGACCCGACCCGCGAGACCGAAGTGTTCCTCGCCGCCACCGACACGCTGATTGCCCTCCACCGCCAGCCCCCGCCGCAGGCGCCCGACCTCGGACCGGCCGTGCTCGTCGCGCAATCCGCCCTCGCCTATGACAGCTACCTCCCCGCGCTCACCGGCAAAACCGCGCCGGACCAATGCGCCGACATGCAGGCACGGCTCGTGGAGGCCTTTGCGGCGCTGCCGCCCTGGACGCCGGTCCTCGCCTTGCGGGATTTCCACGCCGGCAACCTGTTCTGGCTCCCCGCCCGCAAAGGCCCCGCGCGCATCGGTCTGATCGACTTCCAGGACGCGGGCCTCACCCATCCGCTCTACGATCTGGTCTCGCTCGCCCGCGACGCCCGCCGCACCGTCGCCCCCGAGACCACGGCCGCGATGCAGACCCGCTACCGCGCCGCAACGGGCATCGAACCGGAAAGCGCCTGGGCCCTCCTCGCGGTGCAACGCAACCTGCGCATCCTCGGCGTGTTTGCCCGCCTTGCGCTGGATCACGGCAAGCCCGGCTATCTCGACCATTTGCCGCACACCTGGGCGCTGATGGTGCAAGACCTTCAGCACCCGTCTCTAACCCGCCTGAAAACGCGCCTTCTGGCCGATCTGCCACCCCCAACCCCCGACGCCATCGCAAGGCTCAGACACGCATGCCCCCCGAAACCGTGATGATCTTCGCCGCCGGGCGCGGCACGCGCATGGGGGCGCTGACCGCCAACCGGCCGAAACCGCTGATCGAGGTCGCGGGCAAAGCGCTCATCGACCATGCGCTCGACCTTGCCGACGCCGCCGCGGTCCCCCACCGCGTCGCCAATCTGCACTACCTTGCGGACCAGCTCGCCCCGCATCTCCTGCGGCGCGGGGTGAGGCTGTCGCACGAAACCCATTGCCTGCTCGAAACCGGCGGCGGCCTCAAACACGCCCTGCCGCTTCTCGGGCCCGACCCGGTTTTCACCATTAACGCCGATGCCGTCTGGACCGGGGCCAACCCTTTCAACGAACTCGCCGCCGCGTGGGAGCCCCGGAAAATGGACGCGCTCCTGCTGCTCCTGCCCCGCGCGAAGGCGACCGGCCACAAGGGCGCGGGCGATTTCCACCTCACCCCCGGCGGGCAGCTGGAACGGGGGCCGGGCCTCGTCTACCTTGGGGCGCAGATCCTGCGCACCGATGGGCTCGGCGCGGTGGAGGAGGAGGTGTTTTCGGTGAACAAGATCTGGGACGAGATCGCCGCGCGTGGCCGCCTGTTCGGCACGCTGCACAATGGCGGCTGGTGCGATGTGGGCCATCCCGGCGGTATTGCCGCGGCCGAAGCGATGCTCGCGGAGACCGGAGATGTTTGACCCCACAACCCCGCGGCTCTTCGCCCTCCCCCCCGGCGTCGACTATCCGAAAGCCGTGGTCGACGGGCTTATCGCCCGGATGCAGGGCCACCCCCCCGAAGCCCTCGCCCGGGTCACGCTCTACGTCAACACCCGCCGGATGCAACGCCGCCTCGCCGCATTGTTCGACACCGGCTCGGCCCGGCTCTTGCCCCGCATCCGCCTTGTGACCGATCTCGGACGCGACGCCGCTTTCGCCGACCTGCCCCCCGCGGTCTCGCCACTGCGGCGCCGTCTGGAACTCGCCGAACTCGTTGCCCGATTGCTCGACCGCCAGCCCGACCTCGCCCCGCGCGCCGCGATCTACAGCCTCGCCGACAGCCTCGCGAGTCTTGTCGACGAAATGCAGGGCGAAGGGATCGACCCCGACCGCATCCGTGGCCTCGATGTCAGCGATCTCTCCGGCCACTGGCAGCGCAGCCTCACCTTTCTCGACGTGGTCGAACGGTTCTTTGGTGAGGCAAGCGGCGAGCCGCCCGATCTGGAGGCCCGCCAACGCCGGGTGATCGAGCGGCTGGTGCGGCTTTGGCGCGACACGCCGCCCGAAGACCCGGTGCTCATGGTCGGCTCCACCGGCTCGCGCGGCGCCACCGCCCTGCTGATGCAGGCCGTCGCGCAACTGCCGCAAGGCGCGGTGATCCTGCCGGGGTTCGACACCGATCAGCCAGCCGATGTCTGGGACCGGTTGTGGCAGGACGACGGCATGCCGGTGGAGGATCACCCGCAGTTCCGCTTCGCAAAACTGCTGAAGGCGCTGGGCACCGGGCCGGGCGAGTTGCGCCCGTGGATCGACATCGCGCCGGTCAATCCGCGCCGCAATGCGCTGGTTTCGCTGGCGCTGCGCCCCGCCCCGGTCACCGACCGCTGGCAGGCCGAAGGCCCCGCCTTCAAGGGCGTGGCCGAAGCCGCCGCCGGTCTCACCCTCATCGAAGCACCTGGCCCCCGCGCCGAGGCCGCCACGATTGCACTCGTGCTGCGCGACGCGGTGGAACGCGGCACCGCCACCGCGCTCATCACCCCCGACCGCGGGCTCACCCGGCAAGTCACCGCCGCGCTCGACCGTTGGGGCATCGAGCCCGACGATTCCGCCGGCCGCCCGCTGCCGCTCACCCCGCCGGGGCGTCTTTTGCGGCAGGTGGCCGATCTCACCGGCACCCGGCTCACCGCCCCGGCGCTGCTGGCGCTCCTGAAACATCCGCTCACCAACACCGGCTCCCACGCCCGCGGCGAACATCTGCGCCACACACGCGACCTCGAACTCGAAGCGCTCCGCCGCGACATGCCCTATCCGACGTCTGAACGTCTCCGCGCCTGGGCCAGGGACGACGCCCGGCGCGCCTGGACCGAATGGCTCGCGCCGCTGCTCGACACCCTTGCCGAGGGCGGCACCCGGGCGCTGCAAGATCACGTCACCCGAACCCTCGCCCTTGCCGAACGCTTCGCCGCCGGACCGACAGGCGACGGAAGCGGCGCCCTGTGGGAGAAAGCGGCCGGCCGTGAAGCCCGGCGCATCACCGATGAGCTGCACCGCGAGGCCGGTTTCGGCGGCCACTATACCCAGGCCGATTTCCGCGACCTCTTCGCCGCGATCCTGCAAAAGGGCGAGGTGCGCGACCCGATCGCGCCGCATCCGCTGGTGCAGATCTGGGGCACGCTGGAGGCGCGGGTGCAGGGTGTCGACAGGGTGATTCTCGCCGGCCTCAACGACGGCACCTGGCCGGAACTGCCCACCCCCGACCCCTGGATGAACCGCCGGATGCGCCACGATGCGGGCCTGTTGCTGCCCGAAAGGCGCATCGGCCTTTCGGCGCATGACTTCCAGCAGGCGATTGCGGTGCGCGAGGTGGTGCTCACCCGCGCCATCCGCAACGACGAAAGCGAAACCGTGCCGTCGCGCTGGCTGAACCGGCTCACCAATCTGATGCACGGCATGTCCGAAGACGGCAAGGCCGCGCTCGAGGCCATGCGCGCCCGGGGTGCCAACTGGCTCGCCAGCGCCAATGCCCTCGAAGCGGTGACACGCATCGACCCGGCCCCGCGGCCCTCGCCGCGCCCGCCGCTGAACGCGCGGCCGAAACAGCTCTCCGTCACCCGGATCGCCAAACTCGTCCGCGATCCTTACGCGATCTATGCCGAAAAGGTGCTCGGCCTCACCCCGCTCTGGCCGCTCAACCCCTCGCCCGACGCGCCCTCCCGCGGGACGATCCTGCATGAGGTCATGGAGCGTTTTGTCAACGAGACCCCGAGCGGCGAAGACCCGCGCGACGCCCGGGAGAGGTTGATGGCGGTGGCAGAGGCAGTGCTCGAAGACCGCGCCCCCTGGCCCGCCGCCCGTGTGCTCTGGCTCGCCAAACTCGCCCGCATCGCCGATGGCTTCCTCGCCGACGAAGCCGCGAGACGCACCCGCGCGACCCCGGCGGCCACCGAAGCAAGGGGCAAGTTCCGCCTGAACAGTGTCGATTTCACCCTCACCGCGAGCGCCGACCGGATCGACCGCAGCGCGGAAGGCGCGCTTTACATCTACGATTACAAGACCGGCACGATCCCCACGAAAAAACAGCAACAGCTGTTCGACAAACAGCTTTTGCTCGAAGCGGTGATCGCCGAGGCCGGCGGCTTCGCCGACCTCGCCCCCGCGCCGGTGATGCAGGTGGCCTATATCGGCCTCGGCGCCAACACGAGGTTCGAGCCGATGCCGGTCGCGCCGGAGGATGTGGCCGCCACCGGCAACGATCTGCAAACCCTGATCCGCGCCTATCACACCCGGGCGCAGGGTTATACCGCCCGCCGGATGCCCGAAAAACAAAGCTTCGCGGGCGATTACGATCATCTCTCCCGCTTCGGCGAATGGGATCTCTCCACCCCGCCCGACGCAAGGGAGGTCGGCGAATGAGCCACGACGACGCCACGCTGCGCCAGATCGAAGCCGCCGACCCCGGCGCCAACACCTGGCTCTCCGCCAATGCCGGCTCCGGCAAGACCCGCGTGCTCACCAACCGCGTCGCCCGGCTGCTGCTCACCGGGGTCTCGCCGCAGAACATCCTGTGCCTCACCTACACCAAGGCCGCCGCCAGCGAGATGCAGAACCGGCTGTTCGGCACGCTCGGTGAATGGGCAATGATGCCCGCCGCCAAGTTGCACGAGGCACTCGACGACCTCGGCGTCACTGATATTGCCGATCTCGCGCAGGCCCGGCGGCTGTTTGCCGCCGCCATCGAAACCCCGGGTGGGCTCAAGATCCAGACCATCCATTCCTTCTGCGGCGCGATCCTGAGGCGGTTCCCGCTCGAAGCCGGCGTGAGCCCGCAGTTTCAGGAGATGGACGACCGCTCCGCGAAGCTCCTTCAGGCCGAGATCCTCGACGATATGGCCATGGGCCCGAACCGTCCCGCCCTCGACGGTCTCGCCCGCTTTTTCACCGATCAGGATTTCACCACGCTCACCGCGGAAATCACCCGGAACCGCGGCGGCTTCTTCACCGCGTCGTCCAAGGCCGACATCTGGCACCGCTTCGACCTTGCCCCTGGTTTCGACGAGACGGCGCTGGCAGAGCTCGCCTTCGCCCCCGGCGACGCGAAGCTGATCGCGGATCTGCGTGCCCTGCTCGCCACCGGCTCGGCGAGCGAACAGAAAGCCGCCGCGAAGCTCGCCGGGATCGGCGCGAGCGCCCTGACGATTGCCACGCTGCCCACGTTTGAGAGCGTTTTCCTCACCGGAAGCGGCGCAAAACAGCCGTTTTCCGCAAAGATAGGGTCTTTTCCCACCAAGGCGACCCGCGACGGCGCCGCCGCCTCCCTGATGACCGCGCTCGACGGGTTCATGGCCCGGATCGAAGCCGCACGGCCCCGCCGCCTCGCCCTCGACGCCGCCCGCAAGACCCTTGCGCTGCACCGTTTCGCCCACCCCTTCGTGACCGAATACGAGGCGCGCAAACAGGCCCGCGGCTGGCTCGATTTCGACGATCTGATCCTGCGCGCCGGCGCCCTGCTCAACGATCCCGGCCTCGCGGCTTGGGTGCTCTACCGGCTCGACGGCGGCATCGACCACATACTCGTCGACGAAGCGCAGGACACCTCGCCCGACCAATGGCGGGTGATCGAAAGCCTCGCCCGCGAGTTCACCACCGGCGAAAGCGCCCGCTCGGAACACCCGCGCACGCTGTTCGTGGTCGGCGACATGAAACAGTCGATCTACTCCTTCCAGGGCGCCGACCCCTCGGGCTTCACCCGGATGCAGGACCAGTTCGAACAGGCTTTCGGTCAGGTGGGCGCGACGCTCCACCGGCTCGAGCTGGAATATTCCTTCCGCTCCGCCCCGGCGATCCTGCGCTTCGTCGATTACGCGCTGGAGCAGGCCCCCGGCCTCGGGCGGGAGGTCAAGCATATCCCCTTCGACGATGCGCGCCCCGGGCGGGTCGACCTCTGGCCAGTGGTCGAAAAGCAACCCACCGAAGAACCCGGCGAATGGACCGATCCGGTCGACATGCTCGCCCCGACCGATGCTCCGGTGACACTCGCGAACGACATCGCCGAAATCATCGCTCGAATGCTCGAATCAGGCACTATTCCACGCACAAAAGAGGGCGGTTTCAGACCGATCACCCCCGGCGATGTTCTGGTGCTGGTGCGCCGCCGGTCCGATTTGTTCCACCAGATCATCCGCGCCTGCAAAGCCCGCGGTCTGCCGATCGCCGGGGCCGACCGGTTGCGGATCGGCGGTGAACTCGCCGTGAAGGATCTGACCGCCGTTCTCTCCTTCCTCGCCACGCCGGAAGACGACCTCTCGCTCGCCGCCGCCCTGCGCTCGCCGCTCTTCGGCCTCGACGAAGACGCGCTGTTCCGCCTCGCCCATGGCCGCGGCAAAAGCTACCTGTGGAACGTGCTCCGCAAGTCCGGCCACACTGATGCCCGCACCCGCCTCGAAGACCTGCGCAACGTGGCCGACTACCTCCGGCCCTACGAGCTCATCGACCGGATCCTCACCCGGCACGACGGCCGCAGACGTCTGACCGCGCGGCTCGGGCCGGAAGCCGAAGACGGGATCGACGCGCTGCTCGCCCAGGCGCTTGCCTATGAAAGCATCGAGGTGCCGAGCCTCACCGGCTTCCTTACATGGCTCGCCGCCGAGGAGGTGGAGATCAAACGCCAGATGGATTCGGCCTCCGATCAGATACGGGTGATGACGGTGCATGGCGCCAAGGGGCTCGAAGCGCCGATCGTGATCCTGCCCGACACCGGCAAACGCCGTCCCAACGACCGCAACCGGCTGATCGAGGCGGGCGGCGGCATGGCGTGGAAGGTCGCCAAGGCCGAGGCGCCGCCGCTTCTGTCCACCGCTGCCGACGCCCGCGCCGTGCGTGAGCATGAAGAATCGATGCGTCTGCTCTACGTCGCCATGACCCGGGCCGAAAGCTGGCTGATCATTGCCGCCGCGGGCGATGCGGGCAAGCCGGGCGAGGCCGATAGCTGGTATCGCATCGCCGAAGCCGGGATGGAGGCCGCGGGCGGTGTGGCCTGCGATTTCAACGGCGCGCAGGGCAAGCGCTATGAAACCGGCGACTGGGCAAGCGAGGTCGCGCGCGAAACGCCGCCCGAGGCGGAAACAGTGCCGCTTCCCGCCTGGGCCGAACGCCCCGCGCCCGCGCCGGAGGCGCCTCCCCGCCCGCTCGTGCCGTCTGACCTTGGCGGCGCCAAGATCGTCCCTGCCCCGGACGAAACCCCAAACGAGACCCCGGACCCCGAGGACAGCGACACCGCGAAACGGCATGGCCGCCAGCTGCACCGGTTGCTCGAATTTCTGCCCCGCTACCCGCGCGAAGACTGGCCTGACACCGCCCGCGCCCTGCTCGCCCATGGCGAGGATGCCGCCACCGAAACCGAAGCCGACGTGCTGCTCACCGAAGCGGCCCATGTGCTCGACGCCCCCGAGCTTGCGCCGCTTTTCGCCCCCGGCACCCTCGCCGAGGTCGAAATCTCCGCGCCGGTCTCCACAGCCGCCGGCACACAGCGCATTCACGGGATCATCGACCGGCTGATCGTCACCCCGGACAAGGTGACCGCGGTGGATTTCAAGACCAACCGCACCCTGCCCCCCACGCCCGAAGCCACGCCCGAGGGCATCCTGCGGCAGATGGGCACCTATGAACGGGCGCTCGCTGAAATCTATCCGGATCGCGCGATCGTGACCGCGATCCTCTGGACCAGAACCGCGCAATTGACAGTCCTTCCAACCGGTGTGGCGGCCCGCGCATTCAGTCGCCTTGACGTGGAGAGACACGGTTCCTAGGTTCTGCTCAACCAGAAATTCAAGGAGCCCGATATGACCACCGTGACCGTGACCGACGACACCTTCGAACAGGAAGTGATCAAAAGCGATGTACCTGTCGTCGTGGATTTCTGGGCCGAATGGTGCGGTCCCTGCAAGATGATCGGCCCCGCCCTCGAAGAACTCGCCACGCAATTCGAAGGCAAGGTCAAGATCGCCAAGGTCAATGTCGACGAAAACCCCGCCTCCCCCGCGATGATGGGCGTGCGCGGCATCCCGACCCTGTTCCTGTTCAAGGGCGGCCAGGTCGTATCGCACAAGATCGGCGCCGCGCCGAAAGCCGCGCTGGAAAGCTGGATTTCCGAGGCGATGTAGTCACCTCGCGACGCAGCATGTCATGAACGCCCGGGTGTCCACGCCCGGGCGTTTTTCTTTCTGGAACGGAAACAAGACCCCGCCACTCAGAACACTTACAGTTTCATTGAAACAAATGCATCGCTTTTCGCATTCGAGGGAGAGACTGCCAACAAGCGATTCAGCATGAACTGCCCTGCCTGGGCAAGGTCATCCCGGATCGCACAAGCCGCAGGTTTCTGCTGAGTCAGATCAGCAACACTTGCGTACCAACTCTGGCAAGCGAAAACAATTCAGCAATATGCTCATTGTAGAGCCCGATGCAGCCACTGGAAGCGCGGCGTCCGATCTTGCGGGTATCATGGGTGCCGTGAATGCGGTAGTATTTCCAACCAAGATACAGCGCATGGGTTCCGAGAGGATTGTCGGGCCCGGGGGGGATATAGGGCGGCCATTCCGGATTGCGCCGGCGCATACTGGGTGTCGGACGCCAGTCCGGTCCTTCGACCTTCCGCACAACACTCGTCCGCCCGCGCCGGGTTAGCTCCTCGGTCAGTGGAACCGAGGTCGGGTAAAGCCTGTAGACCGACTGGTCTTCCGACCAGAAGTGCAGCGCCCGGCTCACGGTATCAACCAGGATCGCACCGTTGTGGGTGTTCGAGAAATAAGGTTGCCAGTCCAGCGACCGGAAACTCGAGATGTTGCGACGAACGATCTCGCGTTCGGCGGTTACATATTCAGGCTCTCGCTCCGCAAACGCAGGTCCGGCCGTGGCCGCTGCGGTTGCTGCCAGCGCTGTGCTCAAGAACCCGCGGCGGTCGATCCTGTCAAACGGTCGCGATACCATCACTTCCATTCCTGCATTGCTTCAAAAACGCGACCATTATATACGGCCCGGGAGCCGGCTCGCAAACCAAACCCATGCGCAAACGATCAAATCCGTGTGTATGTGGTTGAAATGACGCGAAATCCGGGCTGAAATTGTGGATTGTTAACGACTTGGACTGATCCGATGAAAACCCCCCTTGTAGTGACTCTGGCACTTGGTCTCGGACTCGCGGCCTGTTCTACCACCCCCCCCAAACAGCAGCTTGGCCCGGACGGAAAGCCCCTTCCCTCCGTCTACAGGATCTCTTCTGGCGCGCGGAGCAAGATCACATACCGGATGCTTGATTCGGTCAACGAACTGCGGGCGGCCTCGGGTGCGCCGGCGCTCACGCTCAACGCGCAGCTGACAGCCGCCGCCGCAACCCATTCGCAAGACATGCATGTTCAAAGCCGACCGTGGCATTTCGGTTCTGACGGGTCTTCGCCGCTCGACCGGGTCGCGCGCTCCGGATATCCGGGGAAAATGCTGGGCGAAAATATCGCCGAAACCTTCGAATCGGAACTCGAGACCCTCTCGGCCTGGATGCGTGAGAAAAGCACCCGCGACGTGTTGCTTGATACCCGCGCCCGCAACATGGGCTTCGCCTGGTATCAGGAAGAGAATGGCAAACTCTGGTGGACGCTGGTGACCGGCAGCTGATCGCACCGTCAAGCCCCGGTTACCCGGCAGACACTCCTCAGGGCAGGATGTCGATCGGCGTACCAACCCGGACCATGGCGGAGATATCCTCGATTTCGTCGTCGCTGACCGAAATGCATCCGGCCGTCCAGTCGGCACGGCCCTTGTCGCGCGCGAGGACCGGCCCCCCGTGGATAAAGATGTCACCGCCCGGATCACGCCCCGCGTCCCGCGCCACCCGGCGGTCCTCATCGTTCGGATATGACACCGCAAGCGCACGGTGGTACTTGCTGTTCGGATGCTGCCAGTTGATGGAATAGTGTCCTTCCGGCGTTTTCCCGTCGCCCTTCTTCTGCTTGTGACCGACAGGATCGAAGCCCAGATCGACATCCCATATCCCGACCGGCTGCGTCCCGCTCATCAATACCAGCGCGCGTTGCTCTTTGAACACATAGACATGCGTAATCTCAGGCCCCTCGTAGGCTTTCGTCCTGCCGGAACAGGCCGCAAGCGCGGTTAATGAAGCCAGGGCAATGACCGCCAGAGTGATACGCATGTTGTTTTTCACTTTCTGCTCCCTTCCGGGTGTACGCCATATGAGATTTTGTGCAAGTCCCCGCCGCAGTACCGGCTGAACCCTGCCACCGGGCCGGCATGCCACGACCGGAATATCTGGTCCGTGCGGTCCTGTTTCCCGGGCAGCACCGGCGATTCAGTCGTCATCTGCACGGACTTCTCCCAGAAGACCGGCCCGCGTCAACGAAAACCCGGAGGCAATCCAGGCCCGCTCCAGCGCCGCAAGCCGCGCGCCCAGTGCAGGGCCCTGAAAGGCGGGCATCAAATCGGTCGGACGCACAGGAAACACCGCTCCGGCTCCCCGATCGACCTCCGCCCCAGCTCCGTCGGGCAATGGCCGGTTTGACAGCGCAGCCTTCAGAAGAACCGCGTCGCGCCCCTCATGCGCTCCAAGACGAAACCCAAGCTCCGCCGGGCCTGCCGGTCTTGCCAGACAGTCGCGCAGCCGGGCAAGGGTGCGTGTCTCCGCCCTCGACAACCGAAGCCGCCCGGCGGGGTCTTCGCCACCGAGACAAGCCAGCCGCCGCATCGGTTCAGGCCCGACACCCAGAGCCGCTTCGTGATCAATCAGAACCGGCAGGCAGCCCGCCTCCGCACCGGGCAATACCCGCCCGAGCACCCCCGTCGCCGCCATTGCCGCAACGCTCGGCCCCGGGTCGGGCGCGGCAAGAAGCTTCTTGAACTCCGCCCCAATTCTTTCACGAGAAAGTGTCTCTAATCCGGCGGAAAGCTCGGTAATCGCCGCAAGCGCCTTTCGGTCGGGCCCGGTTTCCGCGTCGCCATACCAGGCATGAAATCGGAAAAACCGCAGGATCCGCAGGTAATCCTCCCGGATTCTCTGACGTGCATCGTCGATGAACCGGACAATGCCTGCATTCAGATCCGGCAACCCACCCAGAGGATCCGCAACCGCCCCACCCGCGTCAGCATAGAGCGCATTCATGGTAAAGTCGCGCCGATGCGCGTCTTCCTCGATGCTGCCCGCATAGGCCACGACCGCACGGCGCCCGTCCGTCTCGACGTCGCGCCGGAAGGTGGTCACTTCGAACGGTGCGCCCTCAACCACCACCGTAACAGTGCCATGTGCAAAGCCGGTCGGCACGGGATGAAATCCGGCGGTTTCAGCCAGCGCCATTACCCGCGCCGGCGGCGCATCCGTGGTGATGTCGATATCGCTGATCGGCGCCCCGATCAGCGCGTTGCGCACACATCCGCCGACAAACCACGCCTGATGCCCAGCCTCCGCCAGCATCGCGCAAACCGCTTGCGGCGCCGCGCCCGTAAGCCAGGCGTCAGTGATTCGTGCCGTCATGCCGCCAGCCCATCGGCCAACCCACGCAGAATCCGCGCTGTCGCGCCCCAGATGTAGCAAGGCCCGTAAGGCACCGCATAAAACTGCCGCCTCACGCCACGGAAAAATCGCGATTCGACAATGTAATTCGCCGGATCCGCAATATGCTCGAATGGCACGGTGAACACTTCATCCACCTCACCCATTTCCGGCTTCGGCGTGAACCGCCCGTTGATCCGGCCAAGCACCGGGGTCACGCTGAAACCGGTCACGGTTTCGTGCGGGGCAAGGCAGCCAAGCACCTCGACGCACTCGGGCGGAAGACCGATTTCCTCCCAGGCTTCACGGATCGCTGCCGCCGGCGCATCACGGTCGCCTGCATCGATCTTGCCGCCAGGGAAGGCGATCTGTCCCGGGTGATGCTTCAGCCCGGACGATCTTTTGGTGAGATAGAGCCGGAGCCCACGCTCCTGCGCCTCAAACCCGACAAGCACCGCCGCATCCCGCAAAGCCCGGTTTTTCGGGCGCAAATCGGGCACGAGATCGAAATCCGACGATGCCCGGCTTTGCCCGGCTGCGCGGACCAGCCTTTCGAATGGATCACCCGTGGTCATCCGACGCCTCCCCGGCCTCAAAACCGAGTGTTTTCGGGTCAAACGTGTAATGCGCACCGCAGAACTGACAATCGGCGGTAACGATCCCTTCATCGGTCGTCATCCGGGCGATGTCCTTTTGCGAATAGATCGAAAGGCTCTGACGCACCCGGTCGGCCGAGCAGGAACACCCGAACTGCACCGGATGCGGATCGAAGACGCGCGGCTGGTCTTCGTGGAACAGCCGGACAAGCATCTGCGTCGGCTGGATGTGGGGACCGATCAGTTCGTCGGCCTGGACCGATTCGAGCAGGATATTGGCCCGCTTCCAGTTCTCCAGCGCCTCCGGATCCGGCAGCAGATCGCTCGCCGACAACAACACCTGCCCGGTGGTATCGGGGTTTTTGGCCACGCGCGGCGGTAAAGCCGGCATCTTCTGCAACATCACCCCCCCGGCACGCCACGCACCGTCGATCCTGTCGAAACTGAGCGCGAACCGTGTCGGCAACTGTTCGGATTGAGCGAAATAGGTCTGGGCACAGTCGGCAAGCGTATGTCCGGCGATCGGGGTCAGGCCGGAATAGGGCGTGGTGTTCCTGCCCTGGTCGATCAGAATCGCGAAATAACCACGCCCGATCTGCGGAAACGGGTCGGCCTGCGCATCAAGCCGTTCCGCATCGAACCCGGCATAGGCCCGGATCCGCCCTGGCTGCCCCTCTGCTTCGGGCGCGAAATAGTCGGTCGC
Source organism: Rhodobacterales bacterium (assembly GCA_002746935.1). GTDB lineage: Bacteria > Pseudomonadota > Alphaproteobacteria > Rhodobacterales > Rhodobacteraceae > Sinisalibacter. Next base: position 13,449 of record PDRW01000022.1, on the reverse strand, counting down.
AATCAGCCGGGCCGGACCGTCACCGCGAATTTGCAGCGACAATTTCCAGCGCAGCTTGATCGTCGGCCCGATCAGCGCCGTAAGCAATGCCGCTTCCGCGACCAGCCGCTCGATCGCCGGAGGATAGGCATGCTGGGAAAGGATTTCGTCGAGCGCTCCGTCGAGCCGGACGACCCGGCCGCGAATGTCGCTGCGGTCGAGCTGAAACGGCAGGACGGTATCGTCCCAGGCGATTTTCGAACCGAGGCTCATGTGCATTTCCCGTTGATTTCGGCCACCGCATACCCTCTCTGGGAGGTTGGGGCAACCGAAGGGAAAACCCATGATCCGGCGTTACGGCGCATCCGTCCAGCATGGCAGGAAATATGTTCTGCGCCGCGGGGCCTATGCCATTCTGCCGCGCGACGGCGGAGTGCTGCTGACCCATCAGGCCAGTCCAAAGCCCGAATTTCAACTGCCCGGCGGCGGCATTGATCCGGGCGAAAGCCCGATCCAGGCGCTGCACCGCGAGGTGCTGGAAGAAACCGGATGGCATATTTCCACACCGCGCAAGCTCGGTGCCTTCCGGCGGTTCACCTGGATGCCAGAATACAGGATCTGGGCCGAAAAGGTCTGCCATATCTATCTCGCGCGTCCGGTCCGGCAGGTCTCTCCGCCGAGTGAACCGGCTCACCTCGCCGTCTGGGTGCCGGGCCAGGCCGCGGCGGAGTTGGCAGGAAATGCCGGCGACAGGGCGTTTCTCAGGCACTATTTCTCCCGCTCCTGACATCCGCGGAATTCGATCATCGCCGCTGAAATGTCATCAGCAAATTCTCCATGGCCCCGGAATGTATCGAGATCCCAGACAAGGGCTTCAAAGAAGGCGTTTCCTGGCAGAGCGGCATTTGCATGGATGAGACGAGCCAGACCATCCTCCTCAAGCAGGTCGCCCGAGGGGCTGGCACATTCGGTAAACCCGTCGGAATAGAACAACAACCTGTCACCGGGTGCGAGCTGCAACCGCCACTGGTTGAATTCACCATTCTCGATCAACCCGATCGGCAGGCCCGGTTCCCCGGGAAACTGCGGTTTCCCGCCCTTCCGCACCAGCACCGGGTTCGGGTGGCCGCATTGGGTAATGTCAACCGTACCGGTCGCGAGGTCGAGATAGCCAAACAATATGGTGAAATAGAATTCCGATTTCATTTCCTCGAGCATCAGGGTGTTGAGCAACGTCGCAACCTCCCGCGGCGGTCGGGCAACAAAGCTGCCATTCTCGTCCCGTACAAGCGCGATGTTGTGCTCCGGCGCGCCGTCCGACAAATATCCGGCCAGTCGCGCCGTCAGCAGCGCCGAAGCAATTCCATGCCCTGAAACGTCTATCGAATAGACACCAACCCGCCCCGCACCCGCGCGGAAAAACCCGACCAGATCACCGCCCACATGGCCCGAGGGTTTCAGCAACAGCGAGACGCTGGCACTCCCGAAATCGCGAAACCTTTCGCGCACCAGCGATTGCTGCATCTTGCGCGCTTCGATCAGATCCCGGTCAATGGCATCATAAAGCGTGCTGATTTCGTTGAGCGTATCGGTGATCAGCCGATTCTTCTCGCTGAGTTCGCGCGTCATCTTCAGGATACGGTCACCGGCATAGATTCGCGCGCGCAGCTCGTCGGCATTGACCGGCTTGGTCAGAAAATCATCCGCCCCGATGTCGAGCCCATGGGCCACCGCACCCTTTTCGCTCTTCGACGTAAGCAGGATGAAATAGACATACCCCTCCTGTGGCAATTTGCGAACCTGACGGCAAAGCTCCAGCCCGTCCATCCCTGGCATCATCCAGTCGGACAGCACCAGATCAACCGGCCTGGCACGCAATATTTCCAGCGCCTCTCCACCCGAGCTTGCCTCGACCACATCGAAACCCTGACGCTGGAGCGAAACCGCCACCACCTTTCTCTGCGCCCGCGAATCATCGACCACCAGCACCCTTTTCACGGCTTCGGGGCACCGTTCGGCACTGGTTTCGGTCGGTTTCATTACCAGAGCAGACACCTGCAACCTTTCCTGAATCGGGGCAGATCAACCCACAACGGAAATAGGCCCGAGGCCTCAACATACGGTTAAACTGACAATTTTTCTCTCTCCAGAGTTTTTCGCAGGCATCAACGGAAAGCTAACCTCTCGCTGTCATGCTCAACCCCACTGGAGGCCAAGATGATCGACTGGAACCGTGTACGCGAACTCAAGGATGAAATCGGCGAGGAGGACTTCGGCGAAGTGGCCGAGATGTTCATTGCTGAAGTCGAGGAGGTGATTGACCGTTTGAAAGCCACACCAGACCCGGCGCGGTTCGAGGAGGATTTGCACTTCATCAAGTCATCCGCCCTGAATCTCGGCTTTGCGGACCTCTCCGCGCTTTGTCAGGCGGGCGAGCGTCAGGCCGCGGCCGGCGATGCCGGCGGCATCGACCTTGCGCCGCTCTTTGCGAGCTACACTGCCTCCAAGGCGGCGTTTCTTGGGCAATAGCCCTCAGACCGGGTCAGAGGATGAATTCGGCAACCGATTCGTTATCGGTGATGTCAGTATAGGAAAACCCGTTTTCATCGAGCCGCGCAAAAAGACGTTCGAAATTTTCCGGTGCCGTCGTCTCGATTCCGATCAGCACCGAGCCAAAGTTGCGAGCCGATTTCTTGAGGTATTCGAACCGGGCAACATCGTCCTCAGGCCCAAGCATCTCAAGGAAATCACGCAAGGCTCCCGGGCGTTGCGGCAGGCGCAGGACAAAATATTTCTTGTGTCCCGAATACCTCTGGGCCCGCTCCTTCACCTCCGGGAGGCGTTCGAAATCGAAATTCCCGCCCGAGGTGATGCAGACCACACGTTTGCCGCGAATCTCGCTTGCCAGGTCGGTCAGCGCATCTACCGACAGCGCCCCGGCGGGTTCAAGCACGATGCCTTCGACATTGAGCATATCGAGAATCGTCAGGCAGATCCGGTCTTCCGGCGCAATCAGCACATCACTGATCGGCACGTCAGAAAGCGCGTCGAAGGTGAGATCCCCCACCCGCGCCACCGAGGCGCCATCGACGAAGGAATCTACCTCAATGAGTGAAACCGGATGCCCGGCAGCCAGCGCCGCCCGCAGGCTCGCGCCCCCGGCGGGCTCGACATAGCGAAGCTGTACGTCCGGCGCGGTCTCGGCGAGATAGCGGCGCACACCGGCCGCAAGACCGCCGCCGCCCACCGGCAACACCACCATGTCGGGCATCACCTGCATCTGGTCGCGCAGTTCCACGGCCACACTCGCCTGGCCTTCAACCACATCGGCATCATTGAAGGGCGCCAGGAAATAGCCACCCGCTTCGGCACAATAAGCCTCAGACGCCGCCAGCGTGTCGTCAAAATAATCGCCCACCAGCCGGATCTCGATCGCATCGCCGCCGAAAACCCTTGTTTTTTCAATCTTCTGTTGCGGCGTCGTCACCGGCATGAACACCACCGCGCGCACCCCGAAGTGCCGCGCCGCATAGGCCACGCCCTGGGCATGGTTCCCGGCAGAGGCGCAAACGAACAGATCCTGCCCGGGCGCCTCGGCCAAAACCTTGCGCATCGCATTCGACGCGCCGCGCAGCTTGTAGCTGCGCACCGGCGAAAGATCCTCACGTTTCAACCAGATCTCGGCGCCGAACCGCGCCGAAAGGTGGTCGTTCTTCTGTAGTGGCGTCGGCGGGAGCAGCTCCCGCAATTTGCGCTCGGCAAGGAGCGCCCTGTCTGCAAATCCGGTCATGGCGCCGATACTGCCCATCCGCGCCGCGCGTGCAAGACCGTTCGCCCTTGCCGCTCACATGACCAGTAGCTAAACCCGACCAGAACACAGATGATGGAGACCCCCATGACCGCGCCGAAAAAAGTCGTGCTCGCCTATTCCGGCGGCCTCGATACCTCGATCATCCTCAAGTGGCTGCAAACCGAATATGGCTGCGAGGTGGTGACCTTCACCGCAGACCTCGGCCAGGGCGAAGAACTGGAGCCGGCGCGCGAAAAGGCCCTGATGCTCGGCATCAGGCAGGAAAACATCTACATCGAAGACCTGCGCGAGGAATTCGTGCGCGATTTCGTCTTCCCGATGTTCCGCGCCAACGCGGTCTACGAGGGCCTCTACCTGCTCGGCACCTCGATCGCCCGGCCACTGATCTCCAAACGACTGATCGAGATCGCCGCCGAAACCGGGGCCGATGCGATCTCGCATGGCGCCACCGGCAAGGGTAACGATCAGGTCCGCTTCGAGCTTTCGGCGCTGGCGTTGAACCCCGACATTCAGGTGGTCGCCCCCTGGCGCAAATGGGATCTCACCTCACGCACCCGGCTGATCGACTTCGCCGAGAAAAACCAGATCCCGATCGCCAAGGACAAGCGCGGTGAAGCGCCGTTTTCGGTCGACGCCAACCTGCTGCACACCTCTTCCGAGGGCAAGGTGCTGGAAGACCCGGCCGAAGCCGCGCCCGACTATGTCTATCAGCGTACAATCTGCCCCGAGAAAGCGCCCGATGAGCCCGAATTCATCGAGATCACCTTCGAACAGGGCGACCCGGTGGCCATCAACGGCGAAGCGATGAGCCCGGCGACGCTTCTCACCCGGCTCAACGAACTTGGCGGCAAACACGGCATCGGCCGGCTCGATTTTGTCGAAAACCGCTTTGTCGGCATGAAATCGCGTGGCATCTACGAGACCCCGGGCGGCACCATCCTGCTTGAAGCCCACCGGGGCATCGAGCAGATCACGCTCGACGCCGGCGCGGGGCATCTCAAGGATTCGATCATGCCGCGCTATGCGGAGCTGATCTACAACGGCTTCTGGTTCAGCCCCGAACGCGAGATGCTTCAGGCGCTGATCGACAAGAGCCAGGACTATGTCTCCGGCACCGTGCGGCTGAAGCTCTACAAGGGCTTCGCTCAGACGGTGGGCCGCTGGTCGGACGCCTCACTTTATTCCGAGGAGCACGTGACCTTCGAGGAAGACATGGGCGCCTATGATCAGACCGACGCGCAGGGCTTCATCCAGCTCAACGCGCTGCGCCTGCGTCTGCTGGGCATGCGCCGCGACCGGGTGAAAAAGCTGAGAGGCAACTGAGCCCGGACCGGCGCGACCCCACGCGCCGGTTCAGGCCGGATCAGTCTCTGACTCGCCAAGAAACGAGTTCACCTCGGCCCGTCCGGGAATCGCATCAGCGGTGCCCGGGCGTGTGACTTTCAGTGCGGCAGCGGCGGCACCAAGCCGCATCGCTTCGGCCCGCGCAAGGCCCTGGTCGAGCCCGGCCAGCACATAGCCGATGAAACAATCGCCCGCGCCGGTGGTATCGACCGCCTCGACCGGAAAAGCAGCCACTTCCGTCACCGCACCCGTCGCCTGCTCCCGCCAGACCGCCCCGCGCGCACCAAGCGTGATCAGCATGTTGGGCACCGGGATCTGCTCGACTGGCCTGCCCAGAGCCTCAGCCAATTGCCCGGCCTCGATCTCGTTCAGCACCAGCAGATCCACATGGGGCAGCATCCTGCCGACGATCTCCGGCTTGAAGGGTGCGGCCGAATAGGCCACGAACATGCCCTTTTCCTGTGCGATCATGGCAGCCTCGGCGATATGCGACACTTCGTTCTGAAGCGCAAGAATGTCGCCCGGCCCGGCCGTGGCCAACGCCTCTTCGATCTGCCCGACCAGCTGTGCGAAGTTCGCCCCCGCGTAGGTAATGATGGAGTTTTCGCCAAGCTCATCAACCATGATGATCGCATGGCCCGTCGGCGCTTCGTTCCGGCCCACATGGGTGACATCGACGCCATACCCCCCCAGCCGGTCGAGCACCCAGGCATTGTCGGGCCCGATCATTCCGACGTGATGCACATCGGCGCCGGCGCGCGCGATGGCAACCGACTGGTTGGCCCCCTTGCCTCCAAGGCCGGTTTCATGCGCAAACGCCGGAAGCGTCTCGCCCGGAAGCGGCAGGTGCGGCAACCGGTAAAACAGATCAACGTTGATCGACCCAAGATTCCAGATACTCATCCGCCCACCTTTGCCGCAGCAACAACCGCCATGTTGAGAATATCACTCGACGTGGAGCTCGTCGAACAGATCTGGATCGGTTTTTCGACCCCTGCCAGGATCGGGCCGATCACCGTGGCGCCGGCGAGTTCCTGCATCATCTTCACCGAGATCGACGCCGAATGGCGTGCCGGCATCACCAGGATATTGGCGGGGCCGGAAAGACGGCAGAATGGATAGCGCGCCATCGCGTCGGGGTTCAGCGCCACATCGGCGGTCATCTCACCATCATACTCGAAATCCGCCCCGCGCGCGTCGAGAATATCGGGGGCGAGATGCATCTTCTCGGCACGCTCCGAAACCGGATAGCCGAAATTGGAGAAGCTCGCGAAGGCCACCCGCGGTTCGATCCCGAGCGACCGCGCCACCCGCGCCGCACGTTCGGCGATATCGGCGAGATCCTCCTCGCTCGGCCATTCATGCACCAGCGTATCGGCCACCAGCACGATCCGCCCGTTGTGCAACAGCGCAGTGATGCCGACCGCGCCATCGACCGCCTTGGCGTCGAAAACATGGTTGATGAGATCGAGCACATAGGCCGATTTCCGCGTCGCCCCGGTCACCAGCCCGTCGCCATGGCCATGCGCCAGCATCAGCGCCGCAAACACATGCCGGTCGCGTGCGGCGAGGCGGTGGATGTCATGCCGGTCGTAACCCTGCCGCTGCAACCGCTGGTAAAGGAAATCCTTGTATTCGGCGAGATGCGCGGTCCTGGCGGCGTTCATCACCTCAAGCTCGGCAACCGCATCGGCCATACCCGCGGCTTCGAGCTTCTGTTTCACATCGTCGTCGCGCCCGACCACGATCGCCTTGCCGAACCCGCCGCGCTGATAGGCCACCGCCGCGCGCAACACCTGCGGGTTTTCGCCCTCGGCGAAAATCATCACCGCCTGGGCGCCGCGGGCCTTGGCGTTGAGCGAGCGGATGATCTGATAGGTCGGGTCGACCCGCTCCTTGAGGCTCGCGGTATAGCGCTCCATGTCGATGATCGGCCGCCGCGCCACGCCCGAGTCGCTCCCCGCTTTCGCCACCGCCGGCGGGATCGTGTAGATCAGCCGCGGGTCAAAGGGCGTCGGGATGATATACTCCCGCCCGAAGCGGAGCTTCTTGCCATAGGCGACCACGACCTCATCGGGCACATCTTCGCGGGCAAGCTCGGCCAGCGCCCTGGCACAGGCGATTTTCATTTCGTCATTGATGGCACGGGCGTGGATATCCAGCGCCCCGCGAAACAGATAGGGGAAACCAAGCACATTGTTAACCTGGTTGGGATAATCCGACCGCCCTGTCGCCACAATTGCATCCGCCCGCACCGCCAGCGCCTCCTCGGGCGTGATCTCCGGATCGGGGTTGGCCATGGCGAAAATCACCGGGTCCGGCGCCATCGAGGCCACCATTTCGGGCGTCACCGCGCCTTTGACCGAGACTCCGAGAAACACATCCGCCCCCACCATCGCCTCTTCGAGGGTGCGCAGCTCCGTCGCCACCGCATGGGCCGATTTCCACTGGTTCATGCCCGCTTCGCGGCCCTGATAGATCACCCCGCGGGTGTCGCAAACGATGCAGTTTTCGTGCCGCACCCCCATCGTCTTGACCAGCTCGATACAGGCGATTCCCGCCGCGCCCGCGCCGTTGAGCACGACCTTCACATCCTCGATCTTCTTGCCCGTGAGCCGCAGCGCATTCAGCAGCCCCGCGGCGGTGATCACCGCGGTGCCATGCTGGTCGTCATGAAAAACCGGAATGTCCATCTGTTCCTTGAGCGTCTGCTCGATGATGAAGCATTCCGGCGCCTTGATGTCTTCGAGGTTGATGCCACCGAAAGTCGGCTCCATCAGCTTCACCGCCTTGATGATCTCTTCCGGATCTTCGGAACAAAGCTCCACATCCATCGCGTTGACATCGGCAAAGCGCTTGAACAGCACCGCCTTGCCTTCCATCACCGGTTTGGACGCAGCAGCGCCGAGATTGCCGAGCCCCAGCACCGCCGTGCCGTTCGACACCACAGCCACCATGTTGCCCTTGTTGGTATAATCGTAGATCGTCTCCGGTGCGTCCGCGATCGCTTCGCACGGCACCGCCACCCCGGGCGAATAGGCCAGCGACAGATCGCGCTGGGTGGTCATCGGCACCGAAGCGGTTATGTCGAACTTACCCGGACGCGGTTCATGATGATAGGCAAGCGCCTCCTCCGGGGTAATCTTGTGATTGGCCATGTATCGTCTTTCGCTGAAGTGTTCCGGTGTTGATAGCTGCTGGCCGGGTGCCCCTCAACACAATAGCGCGACCATTGCACGTTTCGTTCCCGCGAAGCTGCAAAATCGGGGTGATTCCGGGACCGCGCCGGTTTACCCTGCGCCCGACAACCGGAGGCATCCCGTGACCCATACCATCCTTCTGACCGGCGGCGCCGGCTATATCGGCTCCCACACCTTCGTGGAACTCACCGCCGCAGGCTACGACATCGTCATCCTCGACAATTTCTCCAACGCCCGCCCCGACGTGCTCGACCGGCTCGAAACCATCACCGGCAAGCCCGTCACCTGCTACACCGGCGACGTGCGCGACCGCGCCCTGCTCGACCGCATCTTTGCCGAACACGAAATCTCCGCCGCGATCCATTTCGCCGCCCTGAAAGCAGTGGGCGAAAGCGCCGAGATCCCGCTCGACTATTTCCAGACCAATATCGGCGGGCTGCTGACCCTGCTCGAAGCGATGCAGGCCGCGGGCGTCTGGCGCCTCGTGTTCTCGTCCTCGGCCACCGTCTATGGCGACCCGGAGATCCTGCCCGTCCCCGAAACCGCGCCGCGCAGCTACACCAACCCTTACGGTTTCACCAAGCTCACCTCCGAGCAGATCCTCGAACAGCTGGGCGAGGCCGACCCCCGCTGGACCTTCGGCGTGCTGCGCTATTTCAACCCCGTCGGCGCCCACGATACCGGGCTGATCGGCGAAGACCCGAACGGCCTCCCCAACAATCTCATGCCCTATATCGCCAAGGTCGCCACCGGCGAACTCGAGAAGCTCTCGGTCTTCGGCGACGATTACGACACCCCCGACGGCACCGGCGTGCGTGATTACATCCATGTGGTTGACCTCGCCCGTGGCCATGTGCAGTCGGTCGACGCGCTGATCCGCAGCGGCGAAAGCCATGTCGTCAACCTCGGCACCGGCACCGGCTATTCGGTGATGCAGATGCTCAAGGCCTATGAACGCGCCTGCGGCCACGCCTTGCCTTACGTGATCTCGCCCCGCCGTCCCGGCGATGTGGCCACCACCTATGCCGACCCGACCAAAGCCGGTAAGGTGCTGGGTTTCGCCGCCGAACGCGACCTCGACAACATGTGCGAGACCAGCTGGAACTGGGTCTCGCGGCGGAGAAATTCGACATAACCGGGGCCGGGGGGGGACCGACGTGGCTGCCAAATCCGTGACACCCATGATGGCGCAATATCTGGAGATCAAGGGCGCCAACCCGCAGGCGCTGCTGTTCTACCGGATGGGCGATTTCTACGAGCTGTTCTTCGACGATGCCGTCGCCGCCTCGCAAGCGCTCGACATCGCGCTCACCAAACGCGGCAAACATCTGGGCGAAGACATCCCCATGTGCGGCGTGCCGGTGCATTCCGCCGAAGGCTACCTGCTGACCCTCATCCGCAAGGGCTTCCGCGTCGCCGTCTGCGAACAGCTCGAAGACCCGGCGGAAGCGAAGAAACGCGGCTCCAAATCGGTGGTGAAACGCGGCGTGGTGCGGCTGGTCACCCCCGGCACCCTCACCGAAGACAGCCTGCTCGACGCCCGGCGCCACAATTTCCTCGCCGCCTTTCACGACATCCGTGGAGACGCGGCACTTGCCTGGGTCGACATCTCCACCGGCGCGCTCCGGGTGATGCCCCTGACCCCCACGCGCCTCGGCCCGGAACTTGCCCGCCTTGCCCCGCGCGAAGTGGTGCTGAGCGACGCCACAGATGCGAATTGGGCTGGAACAGTCTCTGAAATGGGCGCGTCCGTCACCCCGCTCGGCCGCGCCGCCTTCGACAGCACCGGTGCCATCAAACGGCTGAAAGAGCTCTACGGCGTCGGCGCGCTCGACGCGTTCGGCAGCTTCACCCGGCCCGAACTCGGCGCCCTCGGGGCGATTGTCGAATATCTCGAAATCACCCAGAAGGGCAAACTGCCGCTGCTGCGCCCGCCGGTCCGCGAAAGCGCCGACCGCGCCATGCAGATCGACGCCGCCACCCGCCGCAACCTCGAACTGACCCATGCACTCTCCGGCACCCGTGAAGGGTCGCTCCTCGCCACCATCGACCGCACAATCACCGCCGGCGGCGGGCGGTTGCTGGAACAGCGGATTTCCTCACCTTCACGCGACCTCGAAACCGTCACCCGGCGGCTTGAATCCCTCGCTTTTCTGCTGGAACAGAGCCACTTACGTGACCATTTGCGCGAGGCACTGCGCAAGACGCCGGACATCGACCGCGCCCTCTCCCGTCTGTCGCTCGACCGCGGCGGCCCGCGTGACCTCACCGCCATCCGCGGCGGGCTTGAGGCCGCCGCCGCCATCGCCGCAACCCTTGCCACTGAGTTGCCGCACAATCTCGCCGAAGCCGCCCGCGACCTCACCGGTCATGACACCCTGCTCGATCTGCTCGACCAGGCCCTCGTCGCCGAACCCCCGCTGATGGCCCGCGACGGCGGCTTCATCGCAACCGGCTACGACGAAGAGCTCGACGATGCCCGCAAACTGCGGGACGAAGGCCGCGGCGTGATCGCCGGCATGCAGGCCGACTATGCCGCCCAAACCGGCATCCCCAGCCTCAAGATCAAACATAACAACGTGCTCGGCTATTTCATCGAAACGACCGCAACCCACGCCGACAAGATGCTCTCGCCCCCCCTGAGCGAAAGCTTCATCCACCGCCAGACCACGGCCAGCGCCATCCGCTTCACCACCGTCGATCTGAGCGAGATGGAAACCCGCATCCTCAATGCCGGAAACCGCGCGCTTGAAATCGAAATGCGGCTCTATTCCACCCTGAAACAGGCAATTCTCGACCGCGCCGCCGCCCTTGGCGACACTGCCCGTGCGCTCGCCGAAATCGACGTTACCGCCGCGCTCGCCGAGATTGCCAGCGCCGAAGACTGGACCCGCCCGCGTATCGAACAAAGCCGCGCCTTCGAGATCGAAGGCGGACGCCATCCGGTGGTCGAACGCGCCCTGCGTGCCCAGGGCGGCGACCCCTTCATCGCCAATGATTGCGCGCTTGCCAACGGCTCCGAAGGCGCCGACATCTGGTTGCTCACCGGCCCCAACATGGCCGGCAAGTCCACCTTCCTGAGACAGAACGCCCTGATCGCGCTGCTGGCGCAGGCGGGCAGTTTCGTCCCCGCGAAATCCGCCCGTATCGGCCTCGTCAGCCAGCTTTTCTCCCGCGTCGGTGCCTCCGATGACCTCGCCCGCGGCCGCTCCACCTTCATGGTCGAAATGGTCGAAACCGCGGCCATCCTCAATCAGGCCGATTCCCACGCCCTCGTCATCCTCGACGAAATCGGCCGCGGCACCGCGACATGGGACGGGCTCTCCATCGCCTGGGCGACGCTTGAACACCTGCACGAGGTCAACCGCTGCCGCGCCCTTTTCGCGACCCACTACCACGAGCTGACCCAGCTCGCCGGCCAACTCGACGGCGTCGACAACGCCACCATCACGGTAAAGGAATGGGAAGGCGAGGTGATCTTCCTGCACGAAGTCCGCAAAGGCGCCGCCGACCGGTCCTATGGCGTGCAGGTGGCCAAACTCGCTGGCCTCCCGCCATCGGTCGTCGAACGCGCGCGCATCGTTCTCGAAACCCTCGAACAGGGCGAACGCGAGGGCAGCGGCGGCGCCAAAGGGCTGGTGGACGATCTGCCATTGTTCGCAACCACCCCGACACCGCCGGCAACCAGCCCGTCACCGGCGATCACCTCACCTGTCATTCAACGGCTGAGCGAAATCCACCCCGACGAGCTGACCCCACGGGAAGCCCTCGATCTGCTCTACGAGCTGAAATCCCTTACAGAAACGTGAGCTTTCTTTTTTGGCTCAAATTCTCCAGTCCGCTTGATTTATGCAATGACGGTTGCAGGCGGGAGCCCGTAAAAACCCTGATGCTCTGGTTCTTCAGAGGCATCGTCTTCGGGCCAGAGCCCGTCCGCGTTGGTTTGTCCTGCACACCCGACAGTAGCTGTAGATGCTGACTCCATGCGACCGGGACAGGGAGATCATGATGGAACACAGCGGGCTTGTCTTTGGTGTTGATGTTGCCAGATCCTGGACGCGTGTGGCGGGCCCTGACGGGCATGAGCGGATCGGCAACGATGATCTGGCAGGTTTCGCGCGGCGTATTGCGCGCAGCAGTGGCCGGGTCACGTTTAAAGCGGGCGGCTATGAAACGCCACTGCGGGCAGCGCTGAGCAAGGCGGGCGTTCCGGCGTTCCGGATCAATCCGCGCCGGGCGCGGGTGTTTGCCACGTCGCTGGGCCGGCAGTCTAACGCAGGCCCGCCTTAAACTGAGGCATGTTTTGCAGCCTTGAAGTGGCTCCAGCACTCCTGTGGTGAGTACAGGTCGCAAACTTCTGCGATGGCATGGAACTTGTCCATGAAGGTCGGTGCCCCGATCTGTCTGAGATGGGTTTTGAGCTTTGAGAAAGCCATTCCGATGGGGTTGAGATCGGGACTTTAGGGCGGGAGGAAGAGAAACCCGCACCCGGTTTCCCGCATCACCTTTGCCGTGCTGGTGTTCTTGTGGGTGGCGAGGTTGTCCAGAATGACGACGGTGCCGGGAGCCAGTTCCGGGACCAGCACCTTCTCGACGTAAGCGGCGAAGGCCGGATTGTCCATCGCGCCTTTGATATAGCTGACGGGAGTGGATTTGATCCCAAAATCCACGAAGCATCAGCGTGAAACCAGAGACTTATAGCCAAAAGGCCCAATCAGAACTGTGTCGTTTGGCTATAACCCAGGGCGCAATCATGGCATCGGCGGTGAGTCCGGCAATAAACATCTGCGTCCCCCACGACCCAAATGGAGTGTCCGTGATCAGGCGCCCCCCGCGCGGGGCCCATCCGCGCAGTCGGGTGAGACTTGTCTTCACTGAAGTTTCATCAATGAAGACAACGCGTTCAGGGTGATCCGAGGCGTTATTGCATGAAACCCGCGTGAAGCATGGGATTCCCTTGGGCGGCTTTGCGTGGTTCACCCTTGTCCATGAGCAGGACAGAACGGTCGCGGAAGTGGCGCTATCGGGTGATGAACTGGGGTAGCTACAATGCCGGGCTGGTATCGCGAGGATCGGTGGCGCTTTGGCTGGATGAGGCGGTGATCGCTGACTGGC
>PDRW01000068.1 GCA_002746935.1 Rhodobacterales bacterium | reverse complement strand
CGTGTTGCATGGCAACCGGACCTATCTGTTGCAGGACGATGACGGGCAGATCCTTGAGGGGCACTCGATTTCCGCCGGGCTGGACTATCCCGGTATCGGGCCGGAACACGCTTGGTTGCATGAAACCGGGCGGGCGGAATATGTCGCGATCACCGACGATGAGGCGCTGGAGGCGTTCCAATTGCTGTGCCGCACCGAGGGCATCATCCCGGCGTTGGAACCGTCACATGCGCTGGCCCATGTGGCCAAAATCGCGCCGACCCTGCCGCGCGATCATCTGCTGGTGATGAACCTCTGCGGGCGCGGCGACAAAGACATTTTCACCGTCGCGCGCCATCTGGGCACCGATATGGGCGGGCTGGTGGATTAAGGGGTAAGCGCTGCCCCGATCTTGCGGAACATCTCGATATTGTCTTCCCAAACCCCGTCTTCGCTGAAGCTGCGGTTGGCGGAATTAACCGCGATCACGAGGTCGTGGGCGCGGTCGATCCAGATATATTGCCCATATACCCCGATGCCGAACACCTCGCCGGGGCGGGCATCGGCGGGGAGCCACCATTGGTAGCCATATTGACTCGCGCCTTCGGCGGTTGGCGCGGAAGCGGTGGTCATGGCGGCGATCCAGTCGGCGGGCACAACCTGCACGCCGTTCCACATGCCGTTTTGCAGAACCAACTGCCCAAGGCGCGCATAATCGCGGGTGCGCAGGTTCAGCCCGCCCAGCACGAAGGCCACGCCATCGCCGTCGGTCAGGTAATAGGGGTCTTTCTGAATGCCGATGGGCGCGAGGAGGCGGTCGGCCAGCAGATCGGGCACCGTGCGCCCGGTCGCCCCGCGCAGCACCATGCCGATGACATGCGTATCAATCGAGACATATTGCCACTGACGCCCCGGCGGGGCGATGCGGGTTTCGATGGCGGCGGCGAAGTCATCCAGCGAACCGCCAAAGGCCAGAACTCGGCCCATCTTATTGATATCGCTCCAGAAATCGTGGTAATCCTCGTCGAACTCCACCCCCGACGCCATGTTCAGCACGTTGCGGATCGTCGCGCCTTCATAGGCCGAACCGATCAGTTTCGGGGCGTATTTTTCTACCGGATCGTCGAGGCTGGCGATCTCGCCATTGGCCAGCGAGATGCCGAACAGGGTGGCGATGAAGGATTTGGCGACGGACCAGGAGATGCGCAAATCCTGCGCGTCGCCGTGGAAATACTCCTCATAGACCACCTCGCCGTGCCGCAGCGCCACGAGGGCCGAAACCTTGCGCTCTGCCGCCCATTCCGCAAAACCGGGCGGCATGGTGAGCGGGGTTTCTGCTTCGGGCAGGGGCGGCTGGCGCACCGGGCCAAGCTCCATCGGGGTGGAGAAAAACATGCTGTCCATGGAGATGAAATTGTCGGCGATCCGATCCTCGGCAAAGAGCGAATTAACCGCGAGAAGCCGCCGGATGTTGTCGTAATTGAATACGCCAAGCGCGGTGATGATCACCACCAGAGCAAAGAAAATCCGTTTGAACATGCCGCCTTCCCCCAATTCAGCCGTTAACCATGTTCACTATGTCGCCCCGGCGCGCGCCAGTCCACCCACCGGCCATGAAAATCGACCCGACCCAGCGTCATACGCGCGCCGCCGGGCCAAAGGGTCAACTCAATTACCGCGCCTTTTCCGTGCTGTTCATCCGCCTCCATCGACAGATGCGCCAGCGGAGCCTCCGTCGTGGCCCGTGTGCCTGCCTGCGTCAGCGCCGCGCGGCATCGGGCTTTGGTGTCTTCCGGGAAATACTGCCATGCGATGGTGTGATAGACGAGGTGCAGCGCGCCGGGCCGGGGCGTTGCCAGCCGCGCTTCCAACCATGCCGCCGCATCCCCACGGTCCACCGTTGCCTGTGCCAGCGCAATCGCCGCCCGAGTTCGCGCAATGCGGTCGTGCTGATCGGCCCAGATATAAGACAGCAGGCGCAGGGCGTCTTCCGGGTCTTGCGTGTTCAGCGGGTTGAGATCGACGCCGCGTCGGTCTGCGATCCGGACAAGCGCCGCGGGCGGGCAGGGGCCGCGCCAATCCGGGGCGAGCCGGACCGGGCTGTCCGCCGGTCCCAACGTGCCGTCCGGCAGGTCGAGCCGAAAGCGGTCCCACATCATGTTCAACCCCCCGGCCGCGCCCAGTTCGGACAGCACGAAAGGCAGGTCCACGCGCTGCGCCAACCAGTGCCCGGCGGCGATCAGAACGGCGGCGCGACGCACCTCGTTGGTCTGTGGCGGGCTGTCGAGCCAGTGTAGCAGCACCGTTTCATGCCGGGTCATCGCTTCTGCCAGCGCGGTTTCAAGCGCATCTTCCGGTCCGGAATTTGGCGGCCAGAGTGCAGCAAGTTCCGGACTATCGCCGCGCAGAACCAGCGCGTTCATCCCGCCCAAAAGCCGCAG
>PDRW01000067.1 GCA_002746935.1 Rhodobacterales bacterium | reverse complement strand
TCCAGCGCGGGCGGGATGGCGCCTTCCTGAATCGGGGTGGGTGTTTCATACCCGGTGTCTTCGATGGCCTTGAGGACTTTCGGGCTGAGGTTCAGGTCGATGAATTTGGTCAAGTTGTGCCTTTCGTTGTGCGGCGGTTGCGGCCGCAATTTCAACGCGGCCTGTCCGGCCGAATTGCCGGGACTCTGGTCGCCAAGGGCTTACTTGGCACGGAGCGAAAGGTCAAGAAGTGCGGGGGGAAACCGTGCCGATCTCTTTTCCTCTGGTCCGAAAATGCCATGGCCCCGGCTTACGCCATCATTTCCTTCGTTGCCGCCAGCGTCAGCTCCGGGTAATCCCGCTCGGCGCGGTCGATGTCCCATTGCAGGCGCGTCAGGTAAACCGGGTCGCCATCGTTGTCATGTGCCATGTGCTGACGGTTGGCGCTCATGAACCTGTCCATCTCCGCCTTCGGCCCCGTGACCCAGCGCGCCGACTTGAACTGCGAGCTTTCGAACCGCACCGGCAGCCCGTATTCCAGCTCGATGCGCGACGCCAGAACCTCGAACTGAAGCGCCCCGACGACGCCGACAATGAACCCCGAGCCGATGTCGGGCTTGAACACCTTCGCCGCACCTTCCTCGGCGAATTGCATCAACGCCTTCTCCAGGTGCTTGGCCTTCATCGGATCGCCCGCGCGCACCCCTTGCAGCAGTTCCGGCGCGAAGGACGGAATACCCGTCACCCGCAGCGCCTCGCCCTCGGTCAGCGTGTCGCCGATGCGCAACTGCCCGTGGTTGGGAATGCCGATGATGTCGCCCGCCCAGGCCTCCTCCGCCAACTCGCGGTCGGACGCCAGGAACATCACCGGGTTGGAGATCGCCATGGGCTTTTTCGTGCGCACATGGGTCAGCTTCATGCCCCGCCTGAAATGCCCCGACGCCATGCGCACGAAGGCGACACGGTCGCGGTGCTTCGCGTCCATGTTGGCCTGAACCTTGAACACGAAGCCCGAAACCTTCTTTTCCTCCGGCGCGATCTGGCGCGGCTTGGCCGATTGCGGCTGCGGCTCGGGGCCATATTCGGCGATGCCCTTCATCAACTCCTGCACCCCGAAGGAATTGATCGCGGAGCCGAACCAGATCGGCGTCATCATCCCCTCGGCGACCTCTTCGGCGTCGATGGCGGGCAGCAATTCGCGTGCCATTTCCACCTCTTCACGCAGTTGCGCGAGCAACGCCGGTGGCACGTGCTCTTCCAGCTTCGGATCGTCCAACCCGTTGATCTCGATGGATTCCGCAACCCTGTTGCGGTCGGCCCGGTCCATCAGTTCCAGCCGGTCGTGGATCAGGTCGTAACAGCCGAGGAAGTCGCGCCCCATGCCGATGGGCCAGCTCGCCGGGGTCACGTGGATTGCCAGCATTTCCTGGATTTCGTCGATGATGTCGAAGGTGTCGCGCGCCTCGCGGTCCATCTTGTTGCAGAAGGTCATGATCGGCAGGTCGCGCATCCGGCAGACCTCGAACAGCTTCCGCGTCTGGCTCTCGACCCCCTTCGCCCCGTCAATCACCATCACCGCCGCGTCGACAGCGGTCAGCGTGCGGTAGGTGTCCTCGGAGAAGTCGGAGTGGCCGGGCGTGTCGACGAGGTTGAACCGGTAGGGGCCGAAATCGAAACTCATCGCCGAGGCGGAGACCGAAATCCCGCGGTCCTGCTCCATTTTCATGAAGTCGGAACGGGTGCGCCGCGCTTCCCCCTTGGCGCGGACCTGTCCCGCCATCTGGATGGCGCCGCCGTAGAGAAGGAACTTCTCGGTGAGCGTGGTCTTGCCGGCGTCGGGGTGCGAGATGATCGCGAAGGTCCGGCGGCGTGCGATTTCCGGCGGCAGGGCGGGGCGGTTTGCGGGCGTGTCCAACATGGGCGCGATATAGGCGAGGCCGGAAGGGGGAACAAGCCATCCGTGCAGGGTGTTGCCCACGAAGACGCTCTCCACACCATGAAATGAAACACAGTCTCCTGTCTTCATCTTGGCAAAAGTACTCAAATGCGGCGTTTGCAACCCGCGAGGCGCTGGCAAATTGCGCGCTGACGCGCACACGATCATTTTGGTGGGGGGCCAGCCCCCCACACCCCCCGAGGTATTTCAGGACCAAAGAATTACATTGCCGAGGCGAAGCCGAGGCCTGCCAGATGCCATGCGGCCCGAGCGGAGCGAGGGTCGGTCGACGCCGAAGGCGGCGAAAAACCTTTCGCCCGGGTTCATGGGCTAGAGGGCGGAGACGCGTTTGAGCAGGGCCGCGGGGTTTGTGCGCCGGGCGAGGTCGGCTTCGTGCAGTTCGGCGGCGGGAAGGGCGCGCGGGTCGGATTGCGGGGCAAGGCGGCGCGCCACTTCTTCCGGCAGGCCGGGGCGTGTCGTGGTGTCGACGAACAGGCTCTCGGCGGCGATGGCTTCCGCGTAGA
>PDRW01000057.1 GCA_002746935.1 Rhodobacterales bacterium | reverse complement strand
CACAATCTCGCGGATTTTGGCCTCGGAAATGCGTGAACGGAAGGAGTATCTGTTCTTCATGCCTTTTCATAGCCTTGTGACAAAAAACAGTCACTCAGCCAGGCATGACCCAAAATATATATACTATACTTTGTGGACATTGACACACTTGCCAAGCTGACTGCAAAAGCCTGGTCGCTGCGGGTGCCGGCCTTGATGCACGAAGGTGTGCCCGGCCGCCAGGCGCCGCTGATCGCGGCGTCCGGGGCCGGTCGGATGTCAGTCGTCAATGCGTTGTCCCACCTTGAGGCATTGGGGTTTCTTGAACGCACCCCCCGCCACGGCCATCCGCTGCGACCGGAATTCCGGCTGACCGAAGCCGGACGCAACGTCGCCCCGCTCGCGCACCGGATCGACACTGCCGCGCGCGACTCCGTCGGCAGCGCCCTGGTGCGCAAGAGCTGGACGGTCCCGGTCCTCGCGGTAACCCGCCGGTCGGTCACGTTTTCGCGGATCAGGGCCGAGCTGGCGCCGATCACCGACCGTGCCCTGTCGATGTCGCTCGACCGGCTGCATCGGCAGACCTGGATCGAGCGTTCGGTCGATGTGTCGATGCGACCGCCGCGCCCGTTGTACCGCGCGACCAATGCAGGCGCCGAAATCAGCCGCGACGTCGGCCTGGCGGGGTAACCGTGGCGGCGGCCCTCACCCCGGGCCTGCCCGCGCCTCCTCCGCCGCAAGCGCCTTGATCCCCTCGTAAAGCCGGTGCAGGATCTCGGCTTCGGTCACGCAGAACCGCGCCGAGGGCGAGATGTCGACAGTGCCGTCGGCGCCGATGGGCGTATGCTCGCCCCCTGCGCCGCGCACCGACAGCCCGAGCGGCCGGGCGATCTCCTTCGCCTTCGCGTCGGTCCCGTCGGCGGTGAGGTTCGGCAGCTGGATATGCAGCGAGGCGCGCATGCCGGTGCCGAGGTTGGTCGGGCAGGAGGTGACCACGCCGTAATCTTCCGACAGCGCGAACGCCAGCCCCTCGATGCTGCCGATCACGTCGAGCGCCGC
This sequence comes from Rhodobacterales bacterium, assembly GCA_002746935.1. GTDB lineage: Bacteria > Pseudomonadota > Alphaproteobacteria > Rhodobacterales > Rhodobacteraceae > Sinisalibacter. Next base: position 11,834 of record PDRW01000057.1, on the reverse strand, counting down.
CTTCAGCCGTTCGAACACCTCGTTGAGCACCGTGCCCCGCTGCATCGCCATGATGCGCAGGTGGTCTTCCTCGCCGACCCAGACGATGACCTGCCGGTCCCCGGACACATAGGCCCCGCGACCGTAGGGCCAGTCCGCCGCGATCCCGGCCGCGGTGAGGTAGCTGTCGCCGGACATGTCCTTGAACATGATATGGGCATCGACCAGCGCCTGATATTCCCCGGCACTGATCTCGCAAGGGTTGCCGGGCGTCAGCGAATGGTAGCGGCCGCCGAAATCCGGCCGCGCGATCAACTGGTCGAAAGCCTGCATCATCCGGGCTTCGAGCGCCACGCGGTCGTCTTTGGTCATCGCGCCGGGAAGCGGGAAATCGCTGAGGTTGCGGGCGGTGCGCACCCGGATCGAGAGCGGCGGCAGGCCAAGCTCGGCGACATCGAGCCGGCCATCGCCCTTCGGCCCCGCATCCGGCGGCAGGTGCCAGTCGTTCACATGGCGCGCGTCTTCGGGCACCTTGTGGTAGCGGGCGAGCACTTTCGAGAAGAACGGCTTGAGGTCGTCGTAATCCGAGGGCTGGCAGGCGTAGCAGCCCATCTGGGACTCCGGGTTTTCGATCCCCGAGGCCATGCAGGTGAGCAGCCGGTCCTGCAACGGCTCAGGCAGGGTGGCGAACCAGGCGGCATCGAAGCTTTGCAGCGCGATATTGTCGGGCCACTCCGGTTGCAGCGCGGCGATCCGGGCGGTGAGCTCGGCTCTGGTCATGGCGAATCCTTCCAATGCAGACCCGGCAGCGCGCCGGGCAATGTCAGCATGGCCGCTCGAGGCCCGCGCCACCAGCCCGAAATCTGCCGCACCCCGGTGTCTGGTCGGTGTCTGGCCGGGGGCAGGCCGGTGTCTGGCCGGTGTATGGCCGGTGTCTGGCCGGGTTTCATCCACGGCACGCCGGGGCCCGCCGGAACAGCGGCAACAGGCGGGGCCGGACGGCAACCGGGGTGAAACGAAGGACAGGCCAGAAGCGGCAGGATCAGACCGGGCCCGCACCGGCTCCGAGGAGCAGCAGCACCAGAAGCTGCGGCGCGAGGATGCGCAGGAACATCACCAGCGGGTAGACCGAGACATAGCCCACCGAAGCGGCAGCGGAGCTGTTCAATGACACCGCGAAGGCCAGTGCCGGCGGGTCGGTCATGGAGCCGGCGAGCACGCCGGAAAGCGACAGGAAGTTGAATTTGAACAGCAGCCGCGCCACCAGCCCCACGGTGAGCAGCGGCACCAGCGTGATCAGCGCGCCATAGCCCATCCAGGCCAGCCCCGGGCCGTTCAGCAGCAAGTCGAGAAAACCCTTTCCCGCGGCAACGCCGACCACGGCGAGAAACAGGATGATCCCGATCTCGCGCAGCGCGTGGTTGGCGGCGGGCGGGGTAAACCAGACGAACGGCCCCCAGTTGCCGAGGCGACCGAGCAGGATCGCCGACACCAGCGGCCCTCCCGCAAGCCCCAGCTTGAGCGGCGCGGGCAGGCCGGGGATGGCCAGCGGGACCGAGCCGATCAGAATGCCGAGCGCGATGCCGACGAACAGTGCCTCGAACTGCACCTGGTCGAGCCGCGAACGTTCGTTGCCGATCCGCATCTTCACCGTTTCGAGGTCGTCGGGCATGCCGACCACGGTAACGATGTCGCCATAGGCCAGCGTTGCATCCGCCCGCGGCGGCAGCTCGATCCCGGCGCGGTTGATCCGGCTGATGGTCACGTCATGGCCTTCGACAAGGGCGAGATCGCGCAGCTTCACGCCCAGGGCCTTCTTTTCGGTCACAACCAGCCGGGCCCAGGTGAGCCTGGTGCCCTTGGTGGTCACCGGCTGATCGTCTACCTCATGGCCGAGCACCAGCTTCATCGCCTGCAACCCCGCAGACGACCCGACGATATGCAGCACATCGCCGGTATTGACCGTGAGGTCGCGCGTCGGCACCCGCACCTCGGCATCCGCCGTGCGCCCCTTGCGGATGCGGCTCGCGACCACCTCCTGATCGAACAGCCCCGGCACCTCGCCGAGCTTCACCCCGTCGAGATTGGGATTGGTCACCTCCACGTCGATCGAAGGCAGACTGCTGACACCACCGCGGCGGGCCTTGCGGAAGGCTTCGGCCTCGGCCTCGGTATCGCAGCGCGAGACCAGGCGCACAACGATGATCGCAATCAGAATACCAACGATTCCAAATGGATAGGCCACCGCATAGCCCATTCCCGTAAGCGCGATGTCGCCGCTTGTGAAGCCGACGTCGCCAAGGATCTGGGTGGCCGCGCCGAGCCCGGGGGTGTTGGTCACCGCGCCCGACATGATGCCGACCAGCACGTTGAGGTCGAGCCCGGCGGTGAAGAACACCGCCACCGTCATTGCCACACCCAGGCCCACCACCGCCATCGCCGCGAGGTTGAAGCGCACCCCATCGGCGCGGAAGCTCTGGAAGAAGCCCGGACCGACCTGGATGCCGATGGTATAGACGAACAGGATGAGCCCGAATTCACGAATGAAATGCATCACTTCGCCGTTGAAGCTGATGCCCTGCCCCGCCGCCACATGGCCCACCGCAATGCCCGCGAACAGCACGCCGCCGACACCAAGCCCCACGCTGCCGATCTTCACCCGGCCGAGCAGGATGCCCAGCGTGCCCGCAAGCGCCAGCGCGAACAGGGTGAGCGCGGTCTCGGAAAGGTCGAAAAGTTGAAGCATGGCTGCCCCGCGCCGGTGAATCAATCGGGAATGTGATGCACAGAGGTTGATTTTTCGTCAACCGGCGATCGGGGTGTGCCGCCATGCGCCGGCCGCAAGGCTGGCCTCAGGGGGTGCGCAGGCTTTCCACCATCTCGGCGAGGATCGCAACGGCGATTTCCGCGGGGCTGCGCGCGCCGATATCGAGCCCGACGGGGCCGTGGATGCGCGCAAGATCGCCTGGCCCCCAGCCGCGCCCGGCGAGGCGTTCGAGCCGGGCCGCATGGGTGCGCCGCGAGCCCAGCGCGCCGATGTAGAAGGCCGGCGAGGCCAGCGCCGCTTCGAGCGCCGGATCGTCGATCTTCGGGTCGTGCGAGAGGGTCACCACGGCGGTGCGGGCATCGGGTCCGACCTCCGGAAACACCTCATCGGCGAACCCCTCGCGAAGCGTTTCACCGGGGAAGCGATGAGCGGCGGCGAAGCTGCTGCGCGGGTCGCAGACCACCGGCGCGAAACCCGCGATCCGCGCCATCGGCAACAGCGCCTGAGCGATGTGGACGGCCCCGGCGACCAGCAGTAGTGGTGATGGATTATGTATGGAAATGAATGTGTTGCTGTCACTTGTTAAACCAGTCAGGCCACGGCGGAAACGCTCCGGCGCATCCTCCGGGCGGATCAGGCGGCGGGTCCAGCTGGCCATATCGACCGCGATCCCGACCGGCTCCCGGGCGCTCTGCGCGGCCACCAGCGCGGCCAGCATGGGCTCCCCGAGCGCCGGGGGCTCCGGGCCGACCGGCTCCACCAGCACCCGGATCGTACCGCCACAGGCGAGCCCGACGGCAAAGGCGGTCTCGTCCGCCACACCATAGCGCAGCAGCCGGGGCCGCCCGTCGGCGAGCGCCTCCAGCGCTTCCGAGACCACCGCCCCCTCGACGCAGCCGCCCGACACCGACCCGGCGATCTCGCCCCGGCCCGATACCGCAAGCTGGCTGCCGGCGGGCACCGGGGCGGAGCCCCAGGTTTCGACCACCGTGGCCAGGGCCGCCCCCCGGCCCTCGCGGTGCCAGTCGAGCGCAACGGCGGGAATGTCGAGAGGATTTCCGGTCATGGTCGTTCCTGTGGCTGCCCTGCGCGGCCCGGTTCCTGTGGCGGGCCGCAGCGGGCGAGCGCCACCGTGGCCGGAGCGCACCATTGCACCCCGCACACGACAGCCTGCCCGGTATCGGCGCGCATTTCAATTGTGCGGATGCAAAACCGCGTTATCCTCGGCCCATGTCCCGTTCTGACACAACCGCCGCCGCCCCTGCCCTGCCCCCCGGATGGGGCGCGCTCGACCCGGGCCAGGCGGCCGACTGCACCGCGCAGCTGGCCTTCGAACTCGGGCCGGACGACCCTTTCGCCCCCTGGTTCGACGCCCAGGCGATCCGTGCCATCGGCAAGAGCCTCAATTCGGAAGATGTGGTCTATGCGATCGACGATTGGGAGGCGCCGTTTTTCGTTTCGAAGCTGAGCTGGACCCGCCCCGACACCCGTCCGGCGCTGTTGAAATGGCTGAAACCCGCCGCCCGGCCCGACCCGGGGGTGGTTCCGCTCTCCAATCTCGGTGAACTGACGGGCTGGGGCGATTGATCCCGGGCGGGGCTGAGCCCGGGCGGTTTGCGGGGCAGCCGGATGCGTCCGGACCCGCGCCGCCCGGCGCCGCCGCGGGCGGTCTGATCCTCGGCCCGAGCTGTCGCCATCACCCTATCGCCGCCATCGAAACGATTGCCTTTTTTCGCCCGATTTGAGAAAAGTTCCCCCGACAATCCGGCGCCAGACCGGCGGAACCGATCCGAAGGGACCGTGCAAACCACAAGCGGGGAGACGATGACAGACAAGCCGCGCGGGCGGGTCCGGCCATGAAGATCACCGCCGTGACCTGCGTCAAGAACGAGGGGCCGTTTCTCCTCGAATGGATCGCGTTCAACCGGGTGATCGGGGTGAGCGATTTTCTGATCTATTCGAATGACTGCACCGATGCCAGCGACCGTATTCTCGACCGGCTGGAAGAGCTTGGCCTTGTCACCCATCTGCCGAACCCCGCCGGGGGCCGCAACTACCAGATGGAGGCGCTGAAGGCGGCGCAGACGCATCCGCTGGTGACCGGCGCCGACTGGATCTGGGTGGCGGATGTGGACGAGTTTCTCAACATCCACGCCGCAAACGGCACCATTCCCGATCTGATCGACGCCTGTGGCAACCCGTCGGCGATCTCGGTCACCTTCCAGTTCTTCGCCAACGACGGCATAGAGCGGTTCGAAGATCGTCCGGTGATCGAACAGTTTACCCGCTCGCACAACCCCGACATCTGGTGCGCGGAGACGGCGCAAGAGGTCAAGACCCTGATCCGCAAGGATTTTCCGGTGAAGTATCATGGCGCCCACCGGCCGTTCATGAAGGAGCGTTTCCTGAAGGATCCGCGGCTGCGCTGGACCGACGCTTCGGGGCGCGACGTGCCCTCGCGGTTCCGGCTGGCGGCGAACAAGCGGCGGATCCGCAGGTTTCCGGCGCGCGGCGCGCGCAACTTCGCGACGCTGAACCATTATGCGCTGCGCTCGCTCGATTCCTACATCGTCAAGAGCGACCGGGGCGACGTGAACCGCGAGGGGCGCGGCTTTGACGACATCTACTGGCAGGAGCGCAATGACCCGGCCTGGGAAGACACCTCAATTCACCGCTATCTGCCGCGGCTCCACGCGGAACTCGAACGGCTGAAAGGCGACCTTCACCTGGCCGCCCTGCATGAGGAAGCCGTCTGGGCGCACCGGGCGCGGCGCGATTTGCTGATGGGCCGCCCCGACAGCGCCAGCCTCGCCGCGCGCCTCAAGACCCTGCCCACCGAAAGCCCGGCGGAACTTGCGCTGAAGGATCTGATCGCATGAGCGGAATTCCCGAAGACATGCGCGTCATCAACCTCGGCCTGCCGAAATCCGGCACCACCACGCTGGGCGAAGCGCTGCGGCGCGCGGGCTTCCGGGTGGCCGACTGGAAGATCCGTCCGGGACAGTCGAAAAGCATCCGCGGTTTTGTCGGCAAGCTGATGTACAGCGGCTGGTTCGAAACCGGCGATCCGCTGCATTATCTCGGCGAATTCGATGCCTTCACCGAGATCGACGTGATCCGTGAGGGCAAGAACCTCTGGCCGCAGAGCGACTGGGCGCTGCTCGCCGCGATCCGGGCGACATATCCGGGGGCAAGATTCCTCCTCTCCTGGCGCGAGCCGGCGGCGCACGCGGATTCGATGCGCCGGTGGTCGAACCTCGGCCGCAGCCGGCTGCCCGAAAATGCCGTGCCGGGCCTTCCGGCGGGGTTCGGCCACGCGCCGGGCGAGCTCGAACGCTGGATCGAGGGCCATATCGCCTTTTGCCGCCAGGTCTTTGCCGGGGCTGCGGATTATATGGACTATGACACCGCCGACCCGGACGCAAAGGCCAGGATCGGGGCGTTTCTGGGTGTCTCCCTGCCATGGTGGGGCAAGGCCAACGAAAACCGCAACCACCCGGGAAGCGAGGCGGACTGATGCGCATCCTCGTGCATATCGGCCTGCCGCATTGCGGCACCGAGGCGGTGCAGGCGCTGTTCGAGGCGAAACGCGGCCGGCTCGCGAAATCCGGCATCGTCTACAGCAAGGCGCTCGGCAACCGGAACCATACCCGGCTTTACATGGCCGCCTCCGACCCGAACCATGTGGATCCGCTCCGCCATGCCCGCGGCTACGCCCGCACCGGCGCGCAGGAGCGGCTGCAACGGGCGGTCGCCGACGACATCGCCGGCGAGATCGAACGCCAGGAGCCCAGGGCCTATGTGCTCTCGGCGCCGCAACTCGCCACCCTGCCGAACCGCTCCGAACTCGAACGCCTGAAGGCGATGCTGGCGGAGCATTCCGACGACATCCGCATCTTCGCCTATGTCGACGAGCAGACCAGGGTGCTGCTGCGTCACTACGGCACGACGCTGGCGGAAGGACGCAGGGTTTCGCTGGCGCGCGAACTCTCCCTTGCAGGGGCCCCCAACTGGCGCCGCGCCGCGCTCGCCGACTGGGCCCGGATCACCCCGCAGGTGCGCGGCTTCCCGGAGATCCAGTCGGCGCCGCACTGGCTGGACTACCTCACCCTGCTGGCGCGCTGGGAACGGGTGTTCGGCAGGGGCCGGGTGGCGCTCAGAAGCTACCGGCCGGAGCTTTTCCACGGCACCGCGCTGGTGGAGGAAATCGGGAAGATCCTGGGTCTCAGGGAGAATATCGGCCAGCTGCCGGAGATGCCGGCGCGGCCGGTGTTTTCTGCCGCGACCCTGACGCGCTGGCGGCAGATGAACAAGGTTTTCATCCGGCTCCTCGAAAAGGACCGGCTCATCTCGCGCACGCTGTGGATGCGGCTTCTGGGCGAGGTTTCGGTTGCCGGCGAGCCGCCCGATCCCGGCAGCCTCAGCGCGCTTTCGCGGCATTTCGCGCCCGGGAACCGGCAGCTTCTCAAGCGGTTCCCCGCGCTCCGCACGGTGCTCACGCCCCCCGAACCGGCCCCCGGCTTCACCGAGGCCGACCCGCAATTCGGCTTCCGCGCCACGCAATATGCCGCCGCCTTCCTGCCACGGATCGACGCCCACACCCGCGAGACCCTCAAGGCCGCCGAGACCGCCCGCCAGCGCCGCGAACCCGGCGGGGCGCTGACCCCCACCGCCGAGAAGATCCTGTCGCCGCGCGCCAGGGAAAACTTCCAGATGCTGCGCGGCGGGCGCTTCGCGCCGCACAACCGTCTGGGCCGGGTCAACGAGACGGCCCCCGCGCCCCCCTTCGACGAAGTGCCGGTGCGGCCTCTGCCCGAAGGCAACAGCGGCAATGTGATCGTCGCCTGCATGAAGGACGAGGCGCCCTACATTCTCGAATGGATCGCCTATCACCGGATGATCGGGGTCGACACGTTCCTGATCTACACCAACGGCTGCACCGACGGCACCGATGCCCTGCTCGACCGTCTTCAGGCGCTGGGCATCGTCCAGCACCGCGACAACAACGACTGGCAGGGCAACTCGCCGCAGCAATGGGCGCTCGACAAGGCGCTCGGCGAACCGGTGATCCGGAACGCCGAATGGGTGATTCATATCGACGTCGACGAATTCATCAATATCCGCACCGGCAACGGCACGCTGGCCGACTTTTTCGCCCGGGCGCCGGATGCGACCAATGTGGCGATGACCTGGCGGCTGTTCGGGCATAACGGGGTCGAGGAATTCACCGACGATCTGGTGATCCGCCAGTTCACCTCCGCCGCGCCGAAATACTGCCCCAAGCCCCACACGGTCTGGGGGTTCAAGACCATGACCAAAAACATCGGCGCCTATGAAAAGCTGTCCTGCCACCGGCCCAACAAGCTGAACCCGGCCCCGTCGCAGCCGGTCAAATGGGTCAACGGCAATGCCGCGCAAATGCCGGCAGGCTTCCACGAGAGCGGCTGGCGGTCAGACACCAGGACCATCGGCTACGATCTGCTCCAGCTCAACCACTACCCGCTGCGCTCGGCGGAGAGCTTTCTGGTGAAACGCCAGCGCGGGCGGGCACTGCATGTGGACCGTGGCATCGGGCTCAATTACTGGATCCGGATGGACTGGGGCGGCAACAAGGACGTGACCATCCAGCGCAACATTCCCCGGGTGCGGGCGGAAATGGCGCGGCTGATGGCCGACGCGGAGGTGAAACGCCTGCACGAGGCGGGCGTGGCCTGGCACAAGGCGAAGGCCCGGGAGCTGCGCGCCCTGCCCGAGTTTGCCGCGCTCTACGACGAGGCCCGCGCCACGGATCTCACCGAAATGGAGCGTGTGGCCTTTGCGCTGGCGCTCGACATGGAAAGCTGAGGCACGCGGTGGCTGTTGTCGAACAGGAGACCGGTGCAACCGCCGGCAAGGCCGGCAGGATGCTGCGCTCGCGCGGGCTGCTGTTCCCCGACGAGCCGGACTTCCTCATCCGCAAGACCCGCCGCCTGCTGCGCAGAAACGACTACGAAGCCCGCGAAGCCCATGCGGTGCGCGCGCTGGTCGGGCCGGATGATGTGGCGCTGGAGCTGGGCGCGGGGATCGGCTTCCTGTCGACCCTGATGGCCAGAAGCTGCAAGGCGCGCGCGGTGCACAGTTTCGAGGCCAACCCGCGCCTCATTCCTTATATCCGGCGGGTTCACGCGGCCAACGGCGTGACCGGCAAGGTCACCCTCACCAATGCGCTGCTGGGCGCCGCCCCCGGCAAGGCCACCTTCTACGAGCGCGAAAACTTCGCCGCCTCCTCGCTGTCGCCCGATGCGCCGGGGGTCAACAGCCCGGTGATCGCCACCCATGAGGTGGAGGTCCGCGAAATCGGCGCCGAGATGCGCCGCATCCGCCCCACGGCGCTCGTCTGCGACATCGAAGGCGCCGAAGCGGAGGTGCTGCCGGCGGCCGATCTGTCCGGCCTGCGGGTGGCGGTGGTGGAGCTGCACCCGCAATGGATCGGGCAAAAGGGCGTGCAGGCGGTGTTCGACGCCTTCCACGCCGCCGGCCTCACCTTCTACCCGAAGACCTCCAACAAGAAGGTGGTGACCTTCATGAAAGGCTGGTGATGCGGGCCACGGCGGTTGTGACCCTGCGCAACGAAGGCGCCTTCCTGCTCGAATGGCTGGCGCATCACAAGGGCGTGGGCTTCACCGATGTGGTGGCGCTGTCAAACGATTGCGACGACGGCACCGAGGCGATGCTCGACCGGCTGGCGGAGATGGGCGAGATCATCCATGTGCCGAACCCGGGGCCGCATGAGGGCGGCATCCAGTTCACCGCGTTGAAGCGGGCCGACAAACAGGAGGCCGTGCGCCGCGCCGACTGGCTGATGGCCCTCGACATCGACGAATTCGTCAATATCCATGTGGGCGACCACAGCCTCGCCGCGCTCCTCGCCGCCCTCCCCGGGGCGGATGCGATCACCCTGACCTGGCGGGTGTTCGGCAATTGCGGCATCCGCGACTTTCAGGACCACCCCGTCACCCGCAGCTTCACCCGCGCCGCGCCGGAGGTCATGCCCTGGCCCTGGCGGGCGTTCATGTTCAAGACGCTCTACCGCAACAGCGGCGCCTACCGCAAACTCGGCGTCCACCGCCCGCGCGCGCCCTCGGAGGCCGCCGGCCGCACCCGCTGGTTCGACAGCCACGGCCGGGCGCTCGGGGCCCGGTTCCGCCACCACGGCGCGTTCTCGCATTTCGGGCGGCAGAATTACGGCCTCGCCCAACTCAACCATTACCCGCTCGGGGCGATGGAAAGCTATATCGTCAAGCGCGACCGTGGCCGCGCGGTGCATGGCGGCCATGACCTCGGGCTCGACTACTGGACTGAGCGCAACTGGTGCCAGGTGGAAGACCTCACGATCCGCGCCGCCTGGCCGCTCGCCGCGCCGCATCTCGCCCGGCTCAGGGCCGATGCCCGGCTGATGCAGCTGCACCACGGCGCGGTGGACTGGCGCCGGCAGCGCTTTGCCGAACTCATGGGGCGCGAAGACACGCGCGCGCTTTTCGGGCGTCTTTTGCTCGCCCCGCCCGCGCGGGTCATTGCACCCGACGACGCAAAGCGGTTATACGCCTTCACCGAACCCCCGAAACCGCCCTGAGGCAGCGGTCCCGACCCTGATGACATCCCGAAATCCGCCGCGCGCCCCGGTCCAACAGCCTCCCGGCAAGCGCATAGCGCACATGCAAAAGCGGTATACCCTCGCACACTCACTTTTTGATTACCATTATCAATGACTTGAACCTCACTACCCCCCAACTCCGCCGCACAGCCATCCCGGCGTTACCGCTCACTTTGACACGGATCAACGTTTGCATCCCGGAAAAGCCCTAGAGCGGCGGCGAAAACTCAAAGGAGACCATACATGGCCAAAGAAACCGGCAAATTCCGCCCTCTTATCTGGTTTGAAGACCTCCGGCGCGAAGATGTCGCCGAAGTCGGCGGGAAGAACTCCTCGCTCGGCGAGATGGTATCGCAACTCGAACCTCTGGGCGTGAAGGTGCCCGGCGGCTACGCCACCACCTCCGACGCGTTCCGCGATTATGTCGAGTACAACAACCTCGGCGACATCATCAAGGAAACCATGGAAAAGCTCGACGCCGGCAAGATCACGCTGGCCACCGCGGGCAAGACCGTGCGCGACGCCGTGATCCACGGTGAATTCCCCGAATACACCCGCAACGCCATCATCGAAGCCTATCACGAACTGTCCAAACGCGCCGGCCGCGAAAACGTCGACGTCGCCGTGCGCTCGTCGGCCACCGCCGAAGATCTGCCCGACGCCTCCTTCGCCGGCCAGCAGGAAACCTATCTCAACGTCACCGGCGAAAAGCAGCTGCTCGAAACCTGCCGGCTGTGCTACGCCTCGCTGTTCACCGACCGCGCGATCTCCTATCGCAACGTCCAGGGCTTCGACCACCTCGAAGTGGCGCTCTCCATCGGCATCCAGCTGATGGTGCGCTCCGACATCGGCGGCTCCGGCGTGATGTTCTCGATCGACACCGAAACCGGCTTCCCGAAGGTCATCCTGATCAACGCCGCCTGGGGCCTCGGTGAAAACGTCGTCCAGGGCGCGGTGACGCCGGACGAATACCAGGTCTACAAGCCCTTCCTCGACAACAAGGAGCTTTCCCCGATCATCGAGAAGAAACTCGGCGCCAAGGAGATCAAGATGATCTACTCGGAAGCCGAAGGCGAGATGACCCGCAACGTGCCCACCTCGAAGAAGGAAAAAGAGGCCTGGGTGCTGTCGAACGAGGAAATCCTCGAACTTGCCCGCTACGCCAAGACCATCGAAGAGCACTACAAGTGCCCGATGGACATGGAATGGGCGCGTGATGGCGTGAACGGCGGCATCTACATCGTCCAGGCCCGCCCCGAAACCGTGCAGTCGCGCGCGCAATCGGGCGCCATGAAGCGCTATGCGGTGACCAAACACGGCAAGGAAATCGTCCGCGGCATCTCCGTCGGCGGCGCCGTGGCCACCGGCACGATCTCGCTGATCGAAGACGTGAAGGACATCGACAAGTTCGTCGACGGCTCGATCCTCGTCACCACCATGACCGACCCCGACTGG
>PDRW01000032.1 GCA_002746935.1 Rhodobacterales bacterium | reverse complement strand
GATCGCGCCGATCGCCATGGAAGAGGGCCTGCGCTTCGCCATCCGCGAAGGCGGCCGCACCGTGGGTTCGGGCGTCGTGTCGAAGATCATCGAGTGATCACCGGTTCGACGTGGGCCGGGGGCGCGTTCCCCGGTCCACCTCTCAACGAAAGGATAAAACATGGCGCTTCAAGGCCAGAATATTCGCATCCGCCTCAAGGCGTTTGACTACCGTGTGCTGGATGCCAGCACGCTGGAGATCGTCAACACCGCCAAGCGGACGGGTGCCCAGGTGCGCGGGCCTATTCCGCTGCCCAACAAGATCGAGAAGTTCACGGTTCTGCGTGGACCCCATATCGACAAGAAATCCCGCGACCAGTTCGAGATCCGCACCCACAAGCGGCTGCTCGACATCGTGGACCCGACGCCGCAGACCGTGGACGCGCTGATGAAGCTCGACCTCGCCGCCGGTGTCGACGTGCAGATTTCGGTCTAGGGAGGGCAGCAGATGCGTTCCGGCATTCTCGCAAGGAAGGTGGGCATGACCCGCCTGTTCATGGAGGACGGGAAACAGATCCCGGTGACCGTTCTTCAGCTCGATCACCTTCAGGTCGTCGCCCAGCGCACCTCCGAGAAAGACGGCTACACCGCCGTCCAGCTCGGCGCCGGTGCCGCCAGGGCGAAGCGCACCTCGAAGGCCATGCGCGGCCATTTCGCCGCGGCCAGGGTGGAGCCCAAGCGCAAGCTCGTGGAGTTCCGGGTGAGCCCCGAGAACCTCATCGAGGTCGGCGCCGAGCTTTCGGCCGAGCATTTCGTGACCGGCCAGAAGGTCGATGTCTCGGGCACCTCGATCGGCAAAGGCTTCGCCGGTGCCATGAAGCGGCACAATTTCGGCGGTCTGCGCGCCTCCCACGGCGTGTCGATCAGCCACCGGTCGCACGGTTCCACCGGTCAGTGTCAGGACCCGGGCCGCGTGTTCAAGGGCAAGAAGATGGCCGGCCACATGGGCGCCGCGCGGGTGACCACCCAGAACCTCGAGGTTGTGCGCACCGACGCCGATCGCGGGCTGGTGTTCATCAAGGGCGCCGTGCCCGGCTCCAGGGGCGGCTGGGTTACGGTCAAGGACGCGGTGAAGAAGAAACTCCCCGAAGGCGTGCCGTTCCCGGCCGCGCTGAAGGCGGACGCCGCCGCGGTTGCCGACGCACCCGCCGAGGCCCCCGAAGGAGGCGCTGAAGAATGAAACTCGATGTGATCAAACTGGACGGCGCCGCTGCCGGCTCGGTGGAGCTCGACGAGGCCCTGTTCGGCCTCGAGCCCCGCGCCGACATCCTGCACCGCGTGGTGCGCTGGCAGCGGGCCGCGGCCCAGGCCGGCACCCACAAGGTCAAGACCCGGTCGGAAACCAGCTACTCGACCAAGAAGATCTATCGCCAGAAGGGCACCGGTGGCGCCCGCCACGGCGACCGCAACGCGCCGATCTTCCGCAAGGGTGGTGTCTACAAGGGCCCGACCCCGCGCAGCCACGCCCATGACCTGCCGAAGAAGTTCCGCAAGCTCGGCCTGCGCCACGCGCTCAGCGCCAAGGCGAAAGCCGGCGAGCTGGTGGTGATCGACGCCGCGGAGTCCGACGGCAAGACCGCCGCGCTCTCGAAGCAGGTGAAGACCCTCGGCTGGAAACGCGCGCTGGTGATCGACGGCGCCGCGGTCAACGAGGGCTTCGCCCGGGCCGCGCGCAACATCGACGGGCTCGACGTGCTGCCGTCGATGGGCGCCAATGTCTATGACATCCTCAAGCGTGACACGCTGGTGCTCACCAGGGCGGGTGTCGAAGCTCTGGAGGCTCGCCTGAAATGACCGAGAAATCCGCACTCTACGATGTGATCCGCAAGCCGATCATCACCGAAAAGGCCACCATGGCCTCCGAAGCCGGCGCGGTCGTCTTCGAGGTCGCCCCCGACGCCAACAAGCCGCTGATCAAGGAAGCGGTGGAGACGCTGTTCGGCGTCAAGGTGAAGGCGGTCAATACCACCATCACCAAAGGCAAGGTCAAACGCTTCCGCGGCCAGCTCGGCAAGCGTCGTGACGTGAAAAAGGCCTATGTGACCCTCGAAGAGGGCAACACAATCGACGTGACCACCGGTCTCTGATCGGGCCTGAAACCCATTGGAAAGGCCCTCGCGGGAGCGCGGGGGCCTTTTCCTTTGTTCGTTCGGGGTGGCGCCGGCGATGCGCGCCGGTCACCCCGCGCCCGGCCGGGCCTGGCCCGGGTTTTCAAGCCGCCACGTGAGGTTTGCCTTCACGGCCGGCCATTCATGGGCAAGAATCGAATAGACGGCTGTGTCGCGCAGGCTGCCGTTCGCCATGATCATGTGGGCGCGCAAAACCCCGTCCAGTCTGGCCCCGAGCCGTTCGATCGCGCGGCGGCTCTGGATATTCAGGACATGCGTGCGCAGCTCGACACAGACGCAATCGAGCGTCTCGAAGGCCTGTTGCAGAAGCATCAGCTTGCATTCGGTGTTGAGCGGCGAGCGCTGCACCGATGTGCGGAGCCAGGTGGAGCCGATTTCGAGCCGCCGGTTGGGGGCGTCGATATTCATGTAGGTGGTCATGCCGACGGCTTTGCCAGTGGTCGGGTCGATCACCGCGAAAGGCACCATCGACCCCGCCTCCTGCAAGGCGAGCCGCCGTTCGATCTCGGCCATGACCGCGTCGGGTGCCGGGATCGTGGTATACCAGAGCCGATGCAGCTCACCATCTCGCGTAGCATCGACCAGATCGTCGTGATGAGCGGGAGACAGCGGCACGAGGGCTGCGTGCTTCCCTTGCAGGGAGAAGGGGGCGATCCAGTGGGTCATGGCGGCTTCCGGTCTGGCGTTGTCCGCTCCAGCTATGCCGGCGCTGACTGCGGGGTCAAGTCTGCGTGGCTGGCCCTGACCGGCCCCGATGAGCCCTATGGGCACCCCCCGAGCGCACCGGTGTTGCGTGGCCACCCTGCGGGTCGGTCGCCACTTGCCACCCCGGCCTCCCCCCGCTATACCGCGCGGATCGCGAGGTCTCCCGGGTGTCCGGGAGGCAGGCGATTCCTTTGACCCACGGCCCCCCAGGGCCGACCACAGCTAACGGAAGACAGAAAGCATGGCACTCAAGTCGTACAAGCCGACGACGCCGGGCCAGCGCGGGCTGGTGCTGATCGACCGTTCGGAGCTTTGGAAAGGGCGCCCCGTCAAGTCTCTCACCGAGGGCCTGACCAAGAAGGGCGGCCGGAACAATACCGGACGGATCACGATGCGTCGTCGTGGCGGGGGCGCGAAGCGTCTCTACCGCATCGTCGATTTCAAACGCACCAAGCGTGACATCCCCGGCCGCGTCGCCCGGATCGAATACGACCCGAACCGCACCGCCTTCATCGCGCTCATTGCCTATGAAGACGGCGAGCAGGCCTATATCCTCGCGCCGCAGCGCCTTGGCGTCGGCGACAGCGTGGTGGCCTCGGCCAGGGCCGACATCAAGCCCGGCAATGCGATGCCGTTCTCGGGCATGCCGATCGGCACCATCGTCCATAACGTCGAGATGAAGCCCGGCAAGGGCGGTCAGATCGCGCGCGCCGCGGGCACCTATGCCCAGTTCGTCGGCCGCGACGGCGGTTATGCCCAGATCCGCCTGTCTTCGGGCGAGCTGCGCATGGTCCGGCAGGAATGCATGGCCACCATCGGCGCCGTGTCCAACCCGGACAACTCGAACCAGAACTTCGGCAAGGCCGGCCGGTCGCGCCATCAGGGCAAGCGCCCGGCGGTTCGCGGCGTGGTGATGAACCCGATCGACCACCCCCATGGCGGCGGCGAAGGCCGCACCTCGGGCGGCCGTCATCCGGTGACCCCCTGGGGCAAGCCCACCAAAGGCGCGCGCACCCGCAACAAGAACAAGGCGTCGTCGAAGCTCATCATCCGTAGCCGTCACGCCAAGAAGAAGGGTCGCTAACTATGGCACGTTCTGTCTGGAAGGGCCCCTTCGTCGACTCCTACGTCCTCAAGAAGGCCGAGAAATCCCGCGAGTCGGGCCGCAACGAGGTCATCAAGATCTGGTCGCGCCGCTCCACCATCCTGCCGCAATTCGTCGGCCTCACCTTCGGGGTCTACAACGGCAAGAAGCACATTCCCGTGCTGGTGACCGAAGAAATGATCGGCCAGAAGTTCGGGGAATATTCGCCGACGCGGACCTATTACGGTCACGCCGCCGACAAGAAAGCGAAGAGGAAGTAAGCCATGGGCAAGGATAAGAATCCCCGCCGCGTGGCGGACAATGAAGCGATGGCGAAGCTGCGCATGCTGCGCACCTCTCCCCAGAAGCTCAACCTCGTGGCGGCGATGATCCGCGGCAAGAAGGTGGAAAAGGCGCTGTCCGATCTCACCTTCTCGAAGAAGCGGATCGCGGGCGATGTGAAGAAGTGCCTCGAAAGCGCGATCGCCAATGCCGAGAACAACCACAACCTCGACGTCGACGAGCTGATCGTCGCCGAGGCCTGGGTCGGCAAGAATCTGGTGATGAAGCGGGGCCGTCCGCGGGCCCGTGGCCGCTACGGCGCGATCAAGAAGCCGTTCTCCGAACTCACCATCAAGGTGCGTCAAGTCGAGGAGCAAGCCTAATGGGTCATAAAGTCAATCCGATCGGCATGCGCCTTCAGGTGAACCGCACCTGGGACAGCCGCTGGTATGCCGACACCAAGGATTACGGTGATCTTCTGCTCGAAGACCTGAAAATCCGCGATTTCATCAAGGAAGAGGCCAAGCAGGCCGGGGTTTCCAGGGTGATCATCGAGCGGCCGCACAAGAAGATCCGCGTCACCATCCACACCGCCCGTCCGGGTGTGATCATCGGCAAGAAGGGCGCCGACATCGAGGTGCTTCGCAAGAAGATCGCGAAGATGACCGACAGCGAGCTGCATCTCAACATCGTCGAGGTCCGCAAGCCCGAGGTCGATGCCCAGCTGGTCGCCGAAAGCATCGCCCAGCAGCTTGAGCGCCGGGTGAGCTTCCGCCGCGCGATGAAGCGGGCGGCGCAGAATGCGATGCGCATGGGCGCGCTCGGCATCAGGGTCAACGTCGCGGGCCGCCTCGGCGGTGCCGAGATCGCCCGGACCGAATGGACCCGCGAAGGCCGGGTGCCGCTGCACACGCTGCGCGCCGATATCGACTACGCTCATGCGGAGGCGAAGACGGCCTATGGCATCATCGGCATCAAGGTCTGGATCTACAAGGGCGAGATCATGGAGCACGACCCCTCGGCGCATGATCGCAAGATGCAGGAAATGCAGGAAGGCCCGGCGCCGCGTGGTGCCATGGGCGGTGGCCGCCGGTAAGGAGTAGAAAACATGCTGCAACCGAAGCGCACAAAATTCCGCAAGATGCACAAGGGCCGGATCAAGGGCGAAGCCAAGGGCGGCACGACCCTGACCTTCGGCTCCTACGGCCTCAAGGCCCTCCAGCCCGAGCGCATCACCGCACGTCAGATCGAAGCGGCCCGCCGCGCGATGACCCGCCAGATGAAGCGTCAGGGCCGGGTCTGGATCCGGATCTTCCCCGACACCCCGGTGTCGTCGAAGCCGACGGAAGTCCGGATGGGCAAGGGCAAGGGCTCGGTCGATTTCTGGGCCGCCAAGGTCAAGCCCGGTCGGATCATGTTCGAGATCGACGGGGTCGACGAGGACGTCGCCCGCGAGGCCCTGCGCCTCGCCGCGATGAAGCTGCCGATCAAGACCCGCACCGTGGTCCGCGAAGACTGGTAAACCCTCGGGCGGATTCGCCCGATGACACTGACAGACCCCCGCGGGCGCGTATCCGCGGGGGTTTTTCTTTGGCGGGCGGGGCAGATTGTGATTGCCGGCGCCGCGCGCAGGGTCTGAAACACGCCTTGCGTTCATTCGCATTCACGCCACCTGCTCTATCGTCTTGTTGTCGCATGTCGGAATGCGCAAAATCGGGGCCGACTTGCACAGGCAAGCTTGTCTTGTGATTTTGCCTGCCCCCATGCGAAGATGGGGCCTCTGCCCGCCACGCCATTTGCGGCGGGCAGAGGCGCGCATTCTGGCGCAGATGGGGGCGGCACATGCGCTTGAGCCAGATGTACCCGTCACAAAAGACCGCCCTGTTCTCAGAGAGGTACAGGCTTCTTGCACAGCGCTGATCAAAAACAAGCTCCGCTTGCAGAAGCAGCCCGGCCAGCAGCGCCAAAGGCTGACCCGGCGGTGCTTGCGTCAGGTTGGCCGAGCTGGATCACGCCATCCGGGTGCAACTGGAAAGCTGCCCAACCCGCAAACGCGCGCGGCATGTGATCCAGAGCATCAAGGGCATCGGCGCGGTTGCCGCCGCGGCAATCCTGATCAAGATGCCAGAGGTCGGTACATTGCGCCAAAACCGCCGCCGCGCTCGCAGGCCTTGCGCCCATCACCCGTCACCCGGACCGGTGGCGCGAACAATCTTTCATCCAGGGCGGCAGAAAACCGCTGCGAGACGCCCTCGTCGCCGTGCGCTTCAATTCCGACCTCAAAGCACAATACGACCGCATGAAAGCCGCCGGAAACCCTCCAGACGCGCCCTCACAGCCGTCATGCGAAAACGTATCATCCTCGCAAACACGTTCGTGA
Organism: Rhodobacterales bacterium; assembly: GCA_002746935.1. Classification (GTDB taxonomy): domain Bacteria; phylum Pseudomonadota; class Alphaproteobacteria; order Rhodobacterales; family Rhodobacteraceae; genus Sinisalibacter. The sequence goes on along the minus strand of PDRW01000032.1, from coordinate 76,624 downwards.
ACGAAAACCGGGAACGGGAAGAAATCAGGCCTTGAGAAAGACGGATACTCTGAGGAACCCGAGCATCAGGGTACTTACGAGCGCCCGCCCGCAACCATCATTGCACAAGCCAAGCGGCGTGGAGTGTTTTGCCCGGGGAAAAGAGGGGCGGAAAGAAAAACCCCCGGGGCGGCCCCGGGGGTTGAGGCAGGGCGATGCTGCCGGATTCTTGTTTGCGGCCCGGCGTTACCCCGCCATGGGCCGCACCGTCGTGGCCAACGTCTCAGAGGAGGCCTTCACGCTGGGCCTTCTTGCGCGCCAGCTTGCGCGCGCGGCGGATGGCTTCGGCCTTCTCGCGCGCTTTCTTGACGGAGGGCTTCTCGAAATGCTGCCGGAGCTTCATTTCGCGGAAGACACCCTCACGCTGCAGCTTCTTCTTCAGGGCGCGGAGCGCCTGATCGACGTTGTTGTCGCGAACGGTCACCTGCATGTGGTTGTCACCACCTTTCTGAGTTGGAGTTGCGTATCTTGCAGGAAGTGGCTCCATAGCAGCGGCGCAAAGGCTTGTCCAGCCTGCGGGGCGTTGAAGCTTCGGCCGGGATGTGCATGTTTGGGTGAAGGCGAGGGCAGAAAGGCGAAGCCAGAGATGAGTATCCGGGACGAATTTCTTGATGCGGCGATGAACCATGCCTTGTTCGACGGCTGGGGGCCGGCGACGATCGAAGCGGCGCGGGCCGATCTGGGGCTGGAGGCGGATGTGGTGCGGCGGATGTTTCCGCGGGGCGCGCCGGATCTGGCGCTGGCCTATCACAAGCGGCTCGATGCGCAGATGGTCGAGGCGTTGCGCGGGGAGGATCTCGGCGCGATGCGGTTTCGCGACCGGATCGCCCATGCGGTGCGGCTGAGGCTGGAGCTTGCCGACCGGGAGCTGGTGCGGCGCGGCATGAGCCTGTTTGCCCTGCCGCAACATGCGGCCACCGGGGCGCGGGCGCTGTGGGATACGGCCGACGAGATCTGGACCGTGCTCGGCGACACCTCGCGCGACATCAACTGGTACACCAAGCGCAGCACGTTGTCGGCGGTGCTGTCGGCGACCGTGCTCTACTGGCTCGGCGACGAAAGCGAGGACAGCGCCGACACCTGGGCGTTTCTCGACCGGCGGATCGAGGGGGTGATGCGGATCGAGAAGATCAAGGCGCAGGCGCGGAAGAACCCCGCCTTCGGCGCCTTCATGAAAGGGCCGGGCCGGGTGCTCGGCATGGTGCAGGCGCCGCGCTCGAAGCGGTATGGCCGGACGGGAGGCTGTTAGGCGATGATTCCCGAAACGATGCGCGCGGCCGGGATTTCTGCCCCCGGGGGGCCGGAGGTTCTGCGTCTGGTGGAGCGCGCGGTGCCGCGGCCCGGGCCGGGCGAGATCCTGCTGCGGATTGCCTTTGCCGGGGTGAACCGGCCCGATGCGTTGCAACGCGCCGGCGCCTATGCGCCCCCCAAAGGGGCGAGCGATCTGCCGGGGCTGGAGGCCTCGGGTGTGGTTGCCGCGACCGGCCCCGGGGTGAGCGAATGGCAGGTGGGCGACGAGGTCTGCGCGCTGTTGCCCGGCGGCGGTTATGCCGAATATGCCACCTGTCCCGCAACCCATGCGCTGCCGGTGCCCGAGGGGATGAAGCTGCGCGAGGCGGCCTGTGTGCCGGAGACCTTCTTCACCGTCTGGTCCAACGTGTTCATGCGCGGGGGCCTGCGGGCGGGGGAGCGGTTTCTGGTCCATGGCGGCTCGTCGGGGATCGGCACCACGGCGATCCAGCTGGCCCGGGCCTTTGGCGCGCGGGTCTTCGCCACCGCCGGTTCGGCGAAGAAATGCGCCGTCTGCGAGGCGCTCGGGGCGGAGCGGGCGATCAACTACAAGGAAGAGGATTTCGTCGAGGTGCTGAAGGCCGAAGGCGGGGCGGATCTGATCCTCGACATGGTCGGCGGCAGCTATATCGGGCGCAACATCCGGGCGCTGGCGAATGACGGGCGGATGGTGCATATCGCCTTCCTCGAAGGCCCCAAGGCCGAGATCAACTTCGCCCAGATCATGGCCCGGCGGCTGACGCTGACCGGCTCGACGCTGCGGCCGCAATCCGACCCCGCCAAGGCGCGGATCGCCGCCGAGCTTCGCGAGAATGTCTGGCCGCTGCTGGAGGCGGGCACCGTGGTGCCGGTGATGGATTCGGAATTTCTGCTGGAACAGGCGGCCGAAGCGCATGAGCGGGTCGAGAGCCCGGGACATATCGGCAAGATCGTGCTGCGGGTGGCAGGCTAGGGCGGTTCCCGTCCGGAGGGCGCTTCCGGGGAGCGGCGCGCGCGGCGGCCCTGGTTTTGCCGAACCCCTTGCCAGCGCCCCGGCGCCGTGTTGTGCTGTTCCCGAACCGCATGTTTCAAGGGAGGGCATCATGGCGCGGCAGGTGTTGATCGAGGCATTCGGGGGTCCGAGGAACATGGTGCGCGCCGATTTCGAGCCCGGCGCGCCCGGACCCGGCGAGATCCGCATCCGCCACCGGGCGATCGGGGTCAATTTCATCGACATCTACCACCGCACCGGGGTCTATCCGCTGGAGCTGCCACATGGGCTCGGCATGGAAGCGGCGGGGGAAATCGAGGCGGTGGGCGAAGGCGTGACCCATCTGAAGCCCGGCGACCGTGCCGCCTATGCCGCGAAACCGCCCGGGGCCTATGCGACGGAGCGCGTGATGCCCGCGGCGCAAGTGGTGCCGCTCCCGGACGACATCAGCTTTGAAGTGGCGGCTGCGGCGATGCTCCGGGGGATGACGGTGGAGTATCTGTTCCACCGCACCACGCCGATCGCCCCGGGCGATACGGTGCTGTTTCACGCCGCCGCGGGCGGGGTGGGGCTGATCGCCTGCCAATGGGCGAAATCGGAGAATATCCGGCTGATCGGCACCGCCGGGTCGGATGAAAAATGCCAGGAAGCGCTCGCCGCCGGGGCGATCCATTGCATCAACTACCGCGATGTGGATTTCGTCGCCAAGGTGCGGGCACTCACCGAAGGCGAGGGGGTCGATGTGGTGATGGACGGGGTCGGCAAGGATACGTTCTACGGCTCGCTGGATTGTCTGAAGCCCTTCGGGATGATGATTTCCTTCGGCTCGGCCTCGGGCAATGTCGAGGGCTTCGGGCTTCAGGAACTGGCGGCGCGTGGCTCGCTCAAGGTGACGCGGCCCGTCTTGTTCGACCATACTGCCGATCACGCCAGCTGCATGGCGATGGCGGACCGGGTGTTCGACAAGATCCGCTCCGGCGCGGTGAAGATCAACATCGGCCAGCGTTTCGCGCTCGATGCGGTTGCCGAGGCGCATCGGCTGCTCGAAGGCCGGCTCACCACCGGCTCGACCATCCTTCTGCCGTGAGGAGGCGCAGATGACCGGTTGGATACTGGCGGTGCTCGGGCTCTTTGTGGTGCAGACGCTGCTGCCCAACATCGCCCGCGCGGCTTCTGGCGATGCGGCGCAGAAAGCCTGGCTCGGCGGCAACCGCGACGGCGACCCGCCGCCGCATACGCTGATGTCGGGGCGGATGGAGCGGGCGCTCCACAACATGTTCGAAGCTCTCGTGGTGTTTCTGCCGCTGGCCCTGATGGCGGTGGTCACGCAGGCCGGCGGCTGGGTGACCACCGGGGCGGCGGTGTTCTTCCTCGCGCGGGTGGCTTACGTGCCCGCCTATGGCTCCGGCATCGCGCCGCTGCGCTCGCTGGTCTGGACAATCGGCCATATCGGGCTCGGGCTGATGATCTACGGCCTTCTCGCCGGGGGATGAAACCGCGCGCGGCTTTGCCCATATCGTAAACAGGGCAGGCCAGATGGCCGCGCAGGCGCACAGTGGGGAGGACAGCATGAGACGGGTCGCGGAGATCCCGCAAATGGGCTATGGCACCTGGCAGCGCAAGGGGGTGGCGTGTTTTCGCGGTGTGATCGACGCGCTGGATGTCGGTTATCGCCATATCGACACCGCCGAGGCCTATAACAATGAGGACTTCATCGGCACCGCGCTGGCCGAAAGCGGGTTGCAGCGCGATGAGGTCTGGGTGACCACCAAGGTTGCGCCGGAGCATTTCGGGCCCGGGCAGGTGCGCGGCCATGTGGAGGCCTCGCTGGAGAAGCTGCGGCTCGACAGGGTGGATCTGCTCTTGCTGCACTACCCCGCCATCAACGACGAATACGCGATGGAGGATTACATCGCCCAGTTCGTCGAGGTCCGCGAGGCCGGGCTGACCCGGCATCTCGGGGTGTCGAATTTCACCATCCGCCATATCGACCGGGCGCTGGAACTGCTGGGCGATGTACCGATCCTCACCAATCAGGTGGAGCTGCACCCGTTTCTTGCCAACCGCCCGATCGTGGAGCATTGCCGCGCCAGGGGCATTCCGCTCACCGCCTATTCGCCGCTGGCGCGCGGCCGGGTGACCCGCGATCCGGTGCTGGCAGAGATCGCCGGGGCCCATGGCGCGAGCGCGGCGCAGGTGACGCTGGCCTGGCTGATGGCAGAGGGCCACGCGGTGCTGCCGTCTTCGGTCTCCAGGGCACATATCGCGGAGGATTTCGCGGCGCAGGAGCTTGCCCTGACCGATGCGGAGCTTGAGAGGATCCGCGGGCTCGACCGGGGCGAGCGGCTGATCGACGGGCCGTGGTGCCCGGAATGGGACCGCTGAGGCCCGCGGATTCAGCGAATCGGTTCCAGAAGCGCGTCCCGCAGGGTGCAGTCGCGCCTTGCCCGGTATCCGCAATCGCGCGGTTCCAGATCGCGGGTGAGGCAAAGGCGCACCTCCTGAATATGGCCATCACGACAGGTGACGGTCACCATATCGGCGTCAAGCCCCGGGTTGGCCTTGAGGAAGGCTTCTTCGATGACGCTTGCCGGCAGTTTCACCGGATGGTCGAGCTTGCGCAGCACTTCCGGCCGGTTCACCCGCCCCCAGGCCTCGCGGACCAGCCGGAAATAGTCTCCCGCCTCCAGCCCCGAGCAGACCCCATGCTTCTTCCACTGATACCACGCCGCGCCCCCGGCGCCGAAGAGATCGGCCTGGTCGGCGGTCATCCGGCGCGAGGGCGCGCGCACCGCCGCCGGACAATAGGCCGGCCAGCCGTTTTCGTATTGCGGCCAGAGGCCATGGACAATCCAGCCGAAATCCTCCTCGCATTGTTCGGCACCACGCGCGTCCCCTTCCAGCGCGCACCAGTTGGGCGACCAGCTGAGCGCCAGCACGTAATAGTCGAAATCCCCCGCCTTTTCGCCATCGGCCAGCGCGGCGAATGGGGAGGCGAGCAGCAGGAGGGCAGCAACCAGAAGACGCATTTTCACTTTCCTAACCGGGGCGCGGGCAGTATACAGACGGCAAGTTCCCCGACAACGGTAACCCAGGCCGCCAGGGCCGCCCCTTCCCGGGGGTATGGGACCGGCGTATCGACAGGAGGTCCGGATGGACAAACCGATCATGGCCAAGGCCACCGCTGTCTGGCTGGTGGACAACACGACGATCAGCTTCAAGCAGATCGCCGATTTCTGCGGGCTGCACGAGCTCGAGGTACAGGGCATTGCCGATGGCGAGGTGGCGCAGGGTGTCAAGGGCTTCGACCCGCTCGCCAACAACCAGCTTACTCAGGACGAGATCGACAAGGCCCAGGCAGACCCGCTGCACAAGCTGAAGCTCAAGTTCAACGCCGCCGCCGTCGGTGAGGAGAAGCGCCGGGGGCCGCGGTACACGCCGCTGTCGAAGCGCCAGGATCGGCCGAATTCCATCCTGTGGCTGGTGAAGTTCCACCCCGAATTGACCGACGGGCAGATCGCCCGGCTGGTGGGTACCACCAAGCCGACGATCCAGTCGATCCGCGAACGCACCCATTGGAACATCCAGAACATGGAGCCGATCGACCCGGTGGCACTGGGCCTGTGCAAGCAATCCGAGCTTGACGCGGCGGTGCAGAAGGCGGCGAAGAAGCGCGAGGCCGAGGGGGAGGCGATGTCCGACGACGAACGCCGCAAGCTGCTCTCGACCGAACAGAGCCTCGCCGCCGAGCCGGAACCGAGGATCCCGACCGCGATCGAGGGGCTGGAAACCTTCACCCTCGGCGGCGATGACGAGAAGCCCGAAGACAAGCCGCTTGATGCCGACAGTTTCTTCAACCTGCCCGACAAGGGCGACGACGACGACTGACGCGTTTGAGCCAAGCCGCGCCGGAAAAACCCCAGCCGCAGCGCTGGGGTTTTTTGTTGGCCTCGTCCGGCGTAGCCTGTGGACATGGAGGTTCCCATGAAACCCATCCTTGCCCTGCTGATCCTCGCCGCCACGCCGCTCCGGGCCGACCCGCTCTGCGACGATTGGTGGTTCACCCGCAACCTTGTTTACAACCAGAACGGCTATTGCTTCTCCACCCCGCTGGGGCAGGCGCTTTTCGACAATTCCGACTGCATCGGAACAGAGGTCACGCTTTCCGCCACCGATCAGGAAATCGTCGCGGAGGCGCGCCGGATGGAGGAACAGTTCAACTGCGCCGTCGACACCGGGGCCACCACGCTCGACATTCCCAACCTCCCACTGTGGCTGCGCCTTGAACAATCGGTTGTGCATGAAGAATTTGCCTCCGGTTGCCTTGGCTGGCAGGGGGAAGACATCCCGCTCTACGCCGGTCCGCGCGAAGGCGCCGAACAGATCGCCACGATCCGCTTCGGTGACGATATCGTCGGGGAGTACAAGGACATCGGCGCACCGCCCGGATGGGGGTTTGTCACACTCTATCGGGGGCAGGACCAGATCGGCCTCGGCTGGAGCAATGCCCGTCTGAACCACGATCTGTGCAGCCGGACTGCCGGGTGAACCTACCGCAGTTCCACCGACGCCCGGTCGGAGCGTCCGGCCGCGTCGATCACCGAAAGCGTTACCGCCCCCGCAGAGAGGTTGAGTTCCGGGCTGCGTGACCGCGTCGCCACCAGGACCGGCGCCCCGTCGGCCAGCAGGGTGAAGGGCGGCGTGCCGCCGGCGATCTTCACCACCAGCCCCCGGCCCTCGGTTTCGACCAGCGCGCCATCGGGGGGGAAGGCCAGCTCCGGCAGGTCCGCTTCGGCATAGCCCGCCTTGCGCGAGCGGAATTCCCGCAAGGGCAGCGGCAGGGCGGCGCCCGAGAGCAGGAGCGTGCCCGGGGGTGGCGGCGGCAGCGGGTCGAGCGCGGGTTTCAGCCGTGAAAACGCCTCGAACAGCACCGGGGCGGCCATATCGGCGCCAAAAGCCCCGGGCACCGGCGTGCCATCGGGGCGGCCCATCCAGACGGTCACCACATGGCGCGCGTCGAACCCGACCGCCCAGGTGTCGCGGTGGCCATAGGAGGTGCCGGTCTTGTAGGCGAGACGGGCGCGCGGCGCATTGGGCGGCGGCGGCATACCGGCCAGAATATGCCCCACCTGCCAGGCCGCTTCCGGCGAGACGATGCGCACCGCACCGGTCTGCTCCGCCGCCCCGCCACGCGCCCCGACACGCGCACTGAGCCGCACCGCCCTGCCCCCCGCGGCCAGCCCGGCATAGAGGCGGGTGAGGTCTTCCGCCGTCACCCCGACCCCGCCCAGCGCCACCGCCAGCCCCGGCGCAGATCCGCCCGGCAGCACCGGGTTGACGCCCGCCCGTTTCAGCCCGGCCACCAGCCGCGCCGGACCAAGCTCGGCCGTAAGTGCCACCACGGGAATGTTGAGCGAGAGTTGCAACGCCTTTTCAATGGTTACGGGCCCGCGATAGGCGCCATCGAAATTCTCCGGCGCATAGGCGCCGAAACGCATCGGACGGTCTTCGATCATGGTTTGCGGATGCGCCAGCCCATCGTCGAACGCCAGTGCATAGACCAGCGGTTTCAGCGTTGACCCGGGCGAGCGCAGCGCCTGGGTCATGTCGATGAAGCCCTGCCTTGTGTCGTGCGAATAGCCCCCTGACCCCACCGAAGCGAGGATTTCGCCGCTGCCGTGATCCGCCACCACGATCGCGGCCGACAATGCCCCGCCCCCGTAGTCGCGTACTGCCGCCGCCGCGAGGGCTTCAAGCCGCGCCTGAAGACCGGCGTCGATGGTGGTGAAGTGAACCGCGCGGCCCGGCGCCCCGGCCAGCAGCCGGTCGGCCAGATGCGGGGCGAGCCGCGGCATCGCCGCACGGGCGCGTGGCACCGGCGCCCGCCGGGCCATCGCCACCCGCTCCACCGGCAACACCCCCGCCGCTCCGGCCCGGTCGAGCACGCGTGCCCGCGCACGCCGCGCCGCCTCCGGGTGCCGGTCCGGCCGCCGTGTCTCCGGGCTTTGCGGCAGCGCCACCAGAAGCGCCGCTTCTGCGGCGGTGAGCCTGCGCGGCGGCTTGCCGAACCAGGTGCGGGACGCGGCGCGGATTCCCTCGATATTGCCACCATAGGGCGCGCGGTCGAGATAAAGCCCGAGGATCTCCGCCTTAGACAGATGCCGCTCCAGCGCCAGCGCCAGACGCACCTGCCGCAGCTTGCCCGCGAGGCTCCCGGTCGGCCCGTCCTCGATCAGCCGCGCCACCTGCATGGTGAGGGTCGACGCCCCCGAGACCACCTCGCCATGCCACAGCGCCTGCCCGACGGCGCGCAGCACCGCGCGAAAGTCCACGCCGTTGTGGCGATAGAACCGCTTGTCCTCATAGGCCACCAGCATCTCGACGAACAGCGGATCGACCGCCTGTCCTGCGGCCGCCAGGCGCCAGCGCCCGTCGGCCACCGTATAGGCGCGCAACAGCTCGCCGTGCCGGTCCAGCACCTCGACAGAGGTCTCCACCACCAGCGGTGGCAGCACCGTCGCCTCGATCCAGGCGTCCAGCCGGTCCCGCCCGAAGGCGCCGCCATGGAGCGCCAGAGCCAGCGCAAACAACCACCTTGCGCGCAAGGCGCCCTCCTTTTGCCTGGGTCAATACTCCGGGGGGACCGGGGGGAACGGGGGGGCTGGCCCCCCGGCCCGGCCTCACTCGAGCACCACGACCTCGCCCGCGTCTCCGACAGCCCGGAACGCCGGGCGGTACATGTCTTCCACCGACGGCGCCGGATGGTGGAACACACCCGGCGTCACCGCGCGGACCACATAGGCCAGCCGGATCGGCGTGTCCTCGTCCCAGTCGACGGCTGCGAGGAAGCGGTCCTGACGGAATTCGACCGCCTCGGTCTCTTCCACAACCTGCAACCAGTCGAGCGCCCGGATGTCGCCGGCGCGCAACAGATTGGGGTTGTCGATCTCGAAGCCCGCGGGCAGCGGATCGGTGATCATCAGCCGCGCGCCCGCGGCCTCCCAGGGGGTGACGGTGATCAGCGTCACCAGCCGGGTGCCATGCGCCACCTCGCCCGGATCGGCCGGTTCGCCCTCCATGGTGAAGTAACGCCGTTCGATGGCATAGCCATTGCCCGAGGCCGGCGGGGCCACGTCGGGCACGCCGAAACTGGTGACCGTCAGCTCGGTGGCCTCCGTCCCGGTATTGGCGACGACTTTGGGCGTCTCCAGCTCGACATCGCTCAGCACCTCCACCAGCGGTCCGGTGAGCGCCTTGCCGTCGAGCGTCAGCCCGGCGCCGGGGGCGTCGTCCAGCAGCGCATGTGCCGCGCGCAGCATCCAGCTCGCCTCCTGGGTCGAGAACGGCGCCCGCGCCCCGGCAAGCCGGTCGACGAGCGCCGCGCGGTCGACGGTGTTGCTCCCCGCCTCCACCGCGAGCGCGAGCACCGCGGCGGTATCGCGCAACACGGTGCCGTAGTCGTCGCGCCAGATCTGGCCGGTGTCGCGCATGGCAGCCAGCGCGCTGGACGCGCGGGCAAACATCGCGTCGGCCCGCATCGGGTCGCCATAGGCGGCCAGGGCCGCACCCAGTTGGGCGTTGGCCAGCGGGGTGGCAAAGGCATCGGCCCTGACGTCGGCGTAGTAGCGCAGATCGCCCATCGCCGCACCGCCTTCACGGGCAAGCACATAGAGCGCATAGGCAAGGTCTTCGCCGCCCTCCTCGAAATCGGGGTAGTAATTCACCCGGTTGCGCAGATTGTCCATCGCTGCGCGGAAGGCGGTGTCGGGCACATCGTAGCCTTCGGCGCGGGCCCGCGCGAGGAAGTCGCTGACGAAGGCATCCAGCCAGAGGTCGCCCGAATCCGGACGCCACAGCCCGAAACTCCCCGTAGACGACTGGTTGGCCAGCACGCCGGTGATTGCATCGTCGATACGGCCCGCCACATTATCGCGATCGGCGAGCCCCATCGCCTCGGCCAGCCCGGAGAGATAGAGCAGCGGCAATGCCCGCGAGACCTGCTGTTCGGTGCAGCCATAGGGGTAGCGGTCGAGCCGGTCGATGAGACCCGCTGCATCGAGCCGGGCGAGCGGCCCGGCGGTGATGGTCGCATGCCCCGCCGCAAGCCCCGCAAACAGATCCTGCGTCAGCGTGAAGCTTTCGCCGGGGGCCAGGGTGAAGCGCGAGGTTTCGGCCACTTCCGGGTCGAGCCGCATCACCGGCAGGCTCAGCTGCCTGGTGAGCTCAATGCCATCAGGGGTGACCAGCGTGACGTCCAGCGGATGCACCCCCACCTCCTCTGCGGTCACCGGCAGCGAGATGCGTTCGGTCGCACCGGCCGCGATCTCGAAGCTCCGGGCAAAGCCCGACCCCGCAACCGCGACGGCACCGGTCTCTGAACCCGCCGAAAGCCGCAGCTCGCCCACCGGCCCGGTGGCATGGGTCACTTCCAGCAGCAACCGGCCTTCGTCGCCGGGCGCAAGGAAGCGCGGCAGCGAGGCGGTGAGCACCACCGGATCGCGCACCAGCACATCCGTCGCCGCCTGGCCGATGCCGGTTTTTGACCAGACAATTGCCATCAGACGCACCGACCCGTTGAACGCGGGCAAGTCGAATGTGGCTCTGACCTCGCCGTCAGAGACTGTCAGCGGCCCCGAGAACTGCGCCATCAACTCCCCGGTCGGGGGCGGGGCCTGCATCCGCATGAAGGCGTCTGCCCCGCCGCCGGAACGGATCTGTCCCATGGCGCCGGCACGACCGTCGATCAGCCGGCCGTAGAGGTCGCGGATTTCGAGCCCGAGGCGGCGCTGGCCGAAGTAGTGGTCAGACGGATCGGGCGCGTCGAAACCGGTGACGTTGAGAATGCCCACATCGACCGCGGCGATGGTCGCATAAGCGGTCTCGCCATCGGCGATGCCATCGACCTTCAGCACCACGTCGAGCGGTCCGCGGGGTCTGACCTCTTCGGCCACGTCGAAACGCGCGGTGAGCGCCTTGTCGCCCGGGGCGACCGAAGCATGGGCAAGGCCCAGCGCGCGCACCGGATCGTGATCGCTGGCGCTGTCGAGCGGCTGCACCAGGGTGGCAACCACATAGGCCCCCGTGCCCCAGTCTTCGGTCACCGGCAGGGTGACGGTGTTTTCGCCGGGAACGGCTTCGAGGGCCAGCGTCGAGATCACCCGGCTCGACATCACCTGCACCAGCACCTTGCCCGCCGTGCGCGGCACGAAGCGCAGCGTGGCCGTGTCACCGATATTGTAGCGCGTGGCGTCGAGCGAAGCTTCGAGGATGTCGGGCGAGGTGAGCGCGTTGGCCGGGGCATACCAGCCGGAGGTGAACCCGACGGAAGCGCTGACATAGCCGCCATCCTTGCCGGTAACGACCAGTTCATAGCTGCCCCATTCGGTTGGTGCCGTCACGCTGACCGGCTCGTCCCCGAGCGAGGCACGGCCCGAAGCCACGCGCTCGCGGGTCTCGGTGGGTTCCCAGTTCCACTGCCCCCAGGACGAATACCACTGGTAGCGGGTGGTCACGCGGTTGAGCTCCCAGGTGACGTCCAGCGGCACCGGCTCCAGCGTGGGCGAGAGCGCCACCAGCTGGAAACTCGCCTCGGTGCCTTCCGGCACGCCGTCTTCGAAGCCGGGCTTGATGCCGATCATGGTGCCTTGCGGCGCCACCGGCACGGTGAGGCCGCGTTCGACCGGGCGGCCGGAGCCCTCCTGCACCAGGATGTTCAACGCGGCTTCAAGCGGCGTGCCCCGGGCCTCGGCTTCAGGGAAGGTCACCGGCAGCGCGGCATGGCCATCGGCATCGGTGCGGGTTTCCCCCAACGTGCCCCACACGGGTTGCATCCCGCCTTCATGGAGACCGAAACGATAGCCCGGCCAGCCTTCGACGGCCTCCGCAGCTCTGAGGACCAGATCGCCCGACACTGCAAGATCAGCCCCGGGCGCACCGAACAGATAGCGCGCGTCGATGTCGAGCACCGGCGAGGTCAGGAGCCCCGGGCGCGGCTCGGAAAGCGCGAGGTCGAAGTCGATCCGCTCGGGCAGAAAATCTTCCACCAGCAGTGTGGTGGAGGCGAGCGCGGGGGCGTCCGGGTCGGCGTAGAGGTCGAGCCGCCAGGTGCCGCGCGGGGCGGAGCTCGCCGTGGGCAGGGCAAACACATACCCGCCGGCGCTGTCGCCATTGGAAACATGGCGCGCATATTCGACCCCATCGGGGCGGGTCAGAACCGCTGTAACCGGCAGACCCTCAAGGGCCTTTGCCTGAGCATCGCGTGCCAGTGCGGTCGCGTAGATGGTTTCGCCTGCCCGGTAGGCCCCGCGTTCGGTGGTCAGGAACATGTCGATCGGCGGTGCCGGCGGGTGCCCCTCGACACCGCGGTCGGACAGATCGAATGCCGGGTCGGAAAGCGACAGGAAGGTGAAATCCCCGCCCTTCTTCAGCGTTACCAGCGCCGGGCCTGCCGCACCTTTGGCATAATTCCCGCCGGGCTCGAAATGCACCGAGCCACTGGTGTCGGTCGCGAGCACGGCGAGCACCGCATTGGTCTCCGAACGCAGCTCGACCGTCACCCCGGGCTCCAGCGCGCCGCTGGAAAGCGAGCGGACGAAAACCCAGGTGCCGGTATCACCGGTGTAGGCCGTGGCGCCGAGATCGGAGATCACGAACCACTGGCTGGCCGGGGGGTGATCGTTCTGATCGAGCCCCGGCAGCGCGGCGTGAAGCACATAAACCCCGGGGGTCAAGACGTCGGCGAGCTCGCCGATCGGCAGCCGCGTGGTCACGTCGCGGTTAAGCTCGGATCCGACCTCCGCCGTGCCTTCCCAGATCGGCTCGGCGAGACGGTCATTGAACCATTCCTCGTCCCAGATCGAAAGCGAACGGCCGAACCAGTCTTCCTCGAATGCCCGCACAAGGTTGCCCTCGGGCAGCCGCGAAAGCGTAAGATCGAGCGTGTCGCTGTTGACGGTGACAACGGGAAGCCCGGCATCTTCGGTGGGCGGCAGAACATAAGCCCGGCCGGGGAAATGCACCGAAGGGGCGCGGTCGCGGACGTATTGGCTGAGCTGCACCGGTTTGGCCAAAGCCTCGCCGGAGGCGGAGGGCAGCCCCGGACGCAGGGTGAAGCTGTAGCGTTCACCATGGGTAAGGCCCTCGATGCAGAGCTGAGGGCCGGTGGCGGAAACCGCGATGCCACTGACTTCGGAGGAGACGAAAGGCGCATAATCCACCCCGGTTTCAGCGAGATCCTCGGAGAAGGTGGCGCAGATCCGGGGTGCGGCGGCATTGCTGTCGACGGTGGTTTCGGTCAGCCGGAAGCCGAACAGCCCGAGCGCACGTTCGAGCGCGCGGGCGGTATCGTCGCGCGGGCTGAGGTTCTGGGCGAGGCGGAGCGCCGGGATCGAGGTGCTGCCCCGCTCCAGTGCTTCGAGCGCCACCGCCATTTCGGTCAGCGCGTTGGCCTGCTGGGCCTCGCCCGGGCTGCGCAGAAAGCCGGACACGGCCGCGTCAAGCGCCTGGTCATGAAGATCGCGGGTTTCCCCGGACTTCTCCGCCGCCATTGCGGCGGCGTTCGACAGGCGGGCGTATTCGATCCAGTCGCCGGGGCTGTCGGAAAGCACCACGGCGCCCGCGAAATAGTGCATTGCCGAGGCGAGATTGGCCTCCGCCTCGGCTTCACGGCCCCAGCGGGCAAGATCGTCAGCCTGCCAGCCGCCGACGCGGAAGTCATGCGGCATATCGGCGGCCCGCGCGGAGGCAGAGGCGATGTCGGCTTCGGTCAGGAAGTCGAGCGCCTGCATCCGGGCTCTAGCCGCGGCGATGAGTGCGGGCGAACGGTCGAGAACCTGCGCCGAAAACGCCCCGTCATAAACGGCAGGTTCCCCCATGGCGGATTTCAGAAAGCAGGAAGACTTGCGCGAATTGAAGGTGAAGGCGCCGCAATCGGCGCGGCTCAGACAGGCCGATTCGCAAGCTTCCAGGGTGGTATCGAAAACCGACTGAATATCGTGCCCCGGAAAATCGGTATCGCGGTGAAAAATGGTGCGGCGCGGCTCCAGCGGGTCGCCGGCCAGCGCCATTGTGGCGAAATGGGCAAAAATTGTGGCGAAAATCAGAATGTTCCGCATGGGACTCTCCCTTGTGTTTGCTTTCATGCTGACACCAACCCGGCAATCACGCAACGGGCGAGCAGGCCGGAAAGCATGGAAAACCGGTATTTCTGTACCTGTTAAGGAGCTGTTCACCTTGATTGGGCAAGGTGACACCAGGGGCAGAACGCCCCGGGCAGCGGAGACGGAGATGAACGCACAAGCAATCCTGACCGAAGAGCGCCGCGCGCGGATGGCGGCGGAGCGTCTTCTGGAACAGAAGCAGGCCGAGCTCAACGAGGCCAACCGGATGCTGTCGCGCCATGCGATCAACCTTTCGGAAAACCTTGCCGAAACCCGTGAAGAGGTCGAGGAAGTGAGAGGCGAAAACGTGAAGGTCCGCGCCGATCTCGACCGCGCCAACATCGAAATCGACATCGCCAAGCGGCGGTTGTGGAACTCGCTCCAGGCGCTGGACGACGGCTTTGCGGTATTCGATGCCGATGCCCGGATGGTCATTGCCAACGATGCCTATCTCGCCCCGTTTGACGGGCTCGAATGCATCCGGCCGGGGGTGCATTACGAAGAGGTCGTCGAGGCGGTGCTGGCGGAAGGCGTGGTCGATCTCGAAGGCAAGTCCCCGCAGCACTGGCGCCGCGAGATGCTCGAACGCTGGTTCTCCGACAGCCCGGAGCCACGGGTCATCCGGCTCTGGAACGGGGTCTGGATCCGCCTGATCGACAGCCGCGCACCCGGGGGCGACACGGTGTCCATGGCGCATAACATCACCCAGTCGATGCGCCGCCAGGCGATGCTGACGAAAGCCCGCGCCCGCGCCGAAGCCGCCAGCCGCGCCAAATCCGCCTTTCTCGCCAACATGAGCCACGAAATCCGCACCCCGATGAACGGCGTCATCGGCATGGCGGACCTGCTGGCCGAGTCGGAACTCGACGAGGAACAGAGCCTCTACGTCGACACCATCCGCAGCTCGGGGCAATCGCTGCTCGCGATCATCAACGACGTGCTCGACTATTCCAAGGCCGAAGCCCGGCGGCTGGAGCTGCGCACGGAAGAATTCGATCTCGAACGCGTGGTGCTCGACGTGCTGATGCTGCTGGAACCCACGATCCGCGGCAAGGGGCTGAAGGTTTTCGTGGACTATGACATGTTCATGCCCAGCCGCTTCCTGGGCGATCCGGTGCGCATCCGGCAGGTGTTCACCAATCTGATCGGCAATGCGGTGAAATTCACCGAGAAGGGCCATGTTCTGGTGCGGGTGGTCGGCCTGCCGGAAACCGGCAGTGGCGCCCAGCGCATCCATGTGACGGTGGAAGACACGGGCATCGGCATTCCCGCCGACAAGCTCGGCGATGTGTTCGGCGAGTTCAACCAGGTCGAAGACGAGCGCAACCGCTCCTATGAGGGCACGGGGCTTGGCCTCGCGATCTCCCGTCAGCTGGTGAAGCTGATGGGCGGCGACGTCTGGGTCGAGAGCGAACTGGGCATCGGCTCCGCCTTCGGTTTCCAGATCAGCCTTCCGGTGGTGACCCCCGCCGAGCCGCCCTATCATCCCGACTGGGTGAAAAAGGTGGCGCTGGTGATGTCCGACGATCTCACCCGCACCATTCTCGAGAAACAGCTCACCGCCCTCGGCCTTGACGTGATCTGCGCCGGCAACGCCGCCGAAGCGGTCGACGGGCGCTCCGCCGGTGCCGATGTCATCTTCGCCGACAACCGCCTGCCCGACATGGGCGCGGCCGCCTTCATCGCCGTGCTGCACGCCGCCGGCATCTGCGCACCGGTGGTGATGGTCGCTGCCAGCCCGGAAGCGGCCTTTGCCCCGGTGGCGGGTGCCGTGGCCGGACTGGCCAAACCGATCTCGCGGATCGACCTCGTCGGCGCGATCCGGAAGCTCGAACGCCCGGTGCCTCCGGAACCCGCGGCACTGCCGGAACCGGTCGCAACCGCGCCGGAGGCGGAGGCCATCCCGCCGGCGCAAGAGCCCGCTCCCGAACCGCTGCCCTTCTTCGGTTCACGCCGCCGCGTAACGCCACCGCCGGAAGAAACCCCGGCTGCCGTGCCGCAGGCGGAAACCCCGGTGTTCCGGCACGCGGCCACCCGCGGGCCCGATGCGCCGGCCGACCCGGCCCCGGCGGCCCCCGCCGCTTCCGCGGCAGCAAGCCCCGCCGCTCCTGCGGCAGCAAGCCCCGCCGCTCCTGCGGCAACAGTCCCCGCCGCTCCTGCGTCTCAGACGCTCCGGTCCATGCGGGTGCTCGCCGCCGAGGACAACAAGACCAACCAGCTGGTGTTTTCCAAGCTGGTCAAGGCCTGTGACATCGACCTTACCTTCGCCAATGACGGCGCCGAGGCGCTCGCCACCTTTGAAACCCTGCGCCCCGATCTCGTGTTCATGGACATCTCGATGCCCGGCATGGACGGAAAGGAAGCCACCCGCCGCATCCGTGCTCTCGAGGCCGAAAACGGCTGGCCGCGCACCCGTATCGTCGCGCTGACGGCCCATGCGATGGACGGTGACGCGGAAGAGATCCTCGGCCACGGGCTCGATGCGCATCTCACCAAACCGTTCAGGAAACCGGCAATCCTCGCCGAAATCGCCAACACCTGTCCGGCAGACGCCCGGCCGGCGCGGCCACGGGTTTGAGACCCGTCCATCGCACATCCGCTGCCCGGCCAGGCCCATGCGCACACCGGGTCAGGCAGTATCCGCGGGCACCCAGGGGCAAAACCCGAATTGCATGTAGTCGCGCTGGTAGACGGCGCGCACCGCGGCCTCGGCCTCCGAATCGTATATCCCCTCCAGCGCATGGGGTCTGTCCGGCAGCGGTTCCGGTGCCGGCGGCAGATCGCGGCCGATGTCTTCGCCGAGGTGCCGGAGCCCCTCGGCCAACTTGTCTTCGCGCAACACATGATCGGGCTGGATCACCGGGCTGAAGCCGGCCAGTACTCGCGACTGACTTGCCCAGGAGGGCGCGACCCGGAAGGGCGTCTGCCCGGCGAGGTTGCGGGCAAGGAAGCCGAGGAAGGCGAGAAAGGCGGCGCGGTGGGCGGCACGGGTCCAGCCGGCATCGGGGCGGTTTTCGGGGAGCGGCACGTCATACTGGCGGATCAGAGCCTTTTTCAACTCCGGCATGGCTCCGGGGCCGTCGGACAGGAAATGGGTGCAAAACGCCGCATGGGCCCGGGCCACGGGGTGGCGCAGCACCGTGAAGCTGCGATGCCCGGGGTGCTGCCGCTTCCACTTGCGCAGCGCCTTCTGGTTCATGCCGGAGATCAAGGCGCCGCGCCTGCCGCCATCCAGCCCGGCCATCCAGCCGGTGATTTCCTCCACCGGCCCCGCCTGCACCGGCAGATAGAGCAGCGGCACCTCACGTGCGGCCACATAGCCCGGCACTGCGGCGGCACGGCGGGGCTCGAAATTCGGCGCCTCTTCCAGATCGAACGCGCCGATCTTCGCGACCGCCTCCGCCATCTCTGCGAAATTCTCCACCTTCTGATCGAGCGGCTCGGGGTTTTGCTTCTTGAACCTGTCCGAATGCCCCTCGAGCACGCTCTCCTCGCCCAGAAACCGCGCCAGCCCGTTGATCTTCGCAATATCGCGCAGGTCATCGTAATTGATGTAAAACGCCGTCTGCCCGGTCTCCTGCAACCGCCCGAGGATCTCCAGCTGAAACGCCTTGATCTCCCCGAGTTGCCGGGTGAACTCCGCCTCGACGAAGACCGCCTTCGCCTTTTTGGCATGTTTCACATTGCCGAGCGCCCATTGATTGGTCTGCTTCGCGATCGCGCGCGAGACATAGGCCTCGACGAAATTGCGGGTCAGCACCACCTTGGCGCAGGCGGGGTCACCGATCACCCGCTCGAAGATCCGCCGGTCATGGTCATGGAAGAACCGGAAGCCCGGAATGCCCTTGGTGCGCTGTTTCATCCGATCGAACAGCGCCACCGGATCTTCATTGCGCGCCTCGAGGCTGATGTCGAACAGCGCCTTCATGCCGGGGCGGACCAGAAAGAACGGGTTGAACGCCTCGCCATAGGTCTGGAGCCCGGGGAACAGATCGAGGGTCGACTCGAGAAAATTCGATCCCGTCCGCATCTCGGCGAAAATCACGAAAGCATCGAACCGTCGGCGCATTGGCAGGGCCTCACTTCACCAGATAGGGCTTGCGTGGCTGTGATCGCGGCTTGGGGGGAGCGGTCTCGACGGGGAAATCACCCATCAGATGCGGCTTCATCCCCTGGTTTTTCAGGTTCTGCAAGAACTGCCCGAAGCCTTCGAGCGAGACCATCCGCGGCGCCTCGGTGAGCCGGTGGATGCCACGGGCGCCAAGCGCGTCTACCGCGGTCTGCAACGGTTCCATCGGGTTTTCGACAAAGTCGGCCAGCGTCCAGATCCGCACCCGCGCCTTGGTGTCGAAGGCCCGGAGCACCTCGAGATGCCGCGCCTCGATCTTCTGAAGCCTTGCGGCCTTGCGGCGGATCTCGGAGAAATTGGCGTTGGAATAGAACAGCGGCACCGCCCAGGCGCCCGAAATCACCGAAACGGTGGCATTGGCATCGCGGGCGATGAAATGCGACACCGCCTGGGTGTCGCGCGGTCCGTACTGGAAACACTGCCGCTCGCCGCGGGTGTTCCAGATCAGCGAGGTGAGAAAGGCGCGCGGATTGTAGTCGCGCAGCCGGGCACTGTCGCAGAGCGCGCCGGCAAAGACCTTCTGTCCGCCCGCAAACTCCACTCTCTCGGGCCCGAAAAGATGCCCATGCACCCGCGCGCCGGACACCCGCGTCAGCCAGTCTTCGAAATCCTCGAAAAGCTCCGAAAACCCCTCGAACACAGCGTAACGCGCGCCGGTCAGCCCGTGCTCCCGCCAGGCTTTCGGGAACCGGCTCTGCATGTAAAGCCCCGCCCGCCCCCTGGTGCGCCGTTCGACGGCCATGGAAAAGATCCTGTCGATCTTGCCGGGATTGGGCTCGGCGCCGGAAAACACGCTGGCATCTTCCGACAGGAACCCGGCATAGAGCTTTTCCGCATCCGGCCAGATCTTGCGGGCGACAAAACAACCCGACCGGCGCAGAAGCTGCATGTGGTCGTCATAGAAGACATGCGGCTTGCCCTGGACATCGAATTTCGAAAGCGTGAGCGAGCGGCTTTCGATATTGGTGGAATAGAGCCTGACGAGGGTCTGATAATAGCTCTCGTCGGGGATCCAGACCCTGGAGAAATAGGCGTCATGCACCGGGCGTTCCGGGTCTTCGAGGATCGCGGTGAGGGTCTGCCGGGTCAGACACCACCATTGGCTGCCGAGATGCGGTGTCAGCCCCTCCGGCACCTTCCGCCTGAACCCGAGACGGCGCTGAACCCTCACGTACCAGTCAAACAGCCGCCGGTGCCGTTTCCACGAAAACGGGAACCGCAGCGTGAAGCGTTCTTCGTCGAGCCCGCCCACCGTCCAGGGCACATCCTCGGTGGTGACGCTTTCGATGAAATTGGTCAGCGGCCGTTCGGCGAGATAATCCTTGAGTTCCTGCACCGGCCGCAGCGGCAGGCAGGAGCCGGACGCGAGAAACACATGGCGGACCTCGGGGAATGCCTTCAGCAGCAGTTCGGCCGCGTCCTGGCTCGCCCGCACCAGCGACCAGGTGCCCCATTCGCAGTTGAAACGTGGGGAAAACCGGATGTTCTCCACATCCGCCAGCGCATTGACGAAGCCCGCATGATCCTGCCGCTTCACCTTCCTGTCGACATGGATCACCACCGGGCAATCGGCCTTTGCCCAGTGGCGCGCCACCTGTTCGGCACGGTCGAGCGCGGTGTGAACCAGCATCACGAAGCCGACCGTCATGCCCAGTTCCCCTTCGACATCAACCCGAGGATCTCGAGCTGCCGCCAGTTGATATATTTCTCGCTCCAGTTGCACCACAGGTCCGGGTCTTCTCCCGCCCGCGCGGCATAGGCGGCATATTCCTGCCCGCCCGCATAATGCTGCCGCCGCTCCACCTCCTCCTTCGCCTTGGCGGAGAACGTGTCGAGAAACTTCGCATGCAGCAGCACCCCGGAGGCCTTCTCGCCGCCCCATTCGTCATAGACGAGGTTCAGCCCCCGCGGCAGCAGGTTGTGGGTGGAGCTCACATAGGTATAGCGCCGGTGCCATTTCACCAGCGGGATCTTGTTGAGCGCCGGGGCCTGTTTCGGATCATCGGCGAAAAACGCCCGCATCCGCGGTCCCCCCTGGATCCACAGGTTGCGGTAGCGCGGGTTCTTGCGGATCACATAATTGCCGCTGTCAAACCAGCAGGCGATCTCGAAAGGATCCTGCCCGGCCTGGTAAGGCTGGGCGTTGAGCGGCCCGCGCGGATACATGTCGAGCAGCATCGCCCCGAAGGAGCGCACGCCGGTGGTGTCGAGCCACTGGGTCAGCGCCTTGATCGAGCGGGTGTCGGAAAACGGATAGATGAAGAATTCGTCCGGGTCGACGGTCAGCAGCCAGTGACCATGACCGTAGCGCCGCGCCAGCCAGTTGAGCCAGTCGACCCCGAAGCGCGCGCGCTTGTAGCTCGCCTCGGTGGTCCAGAGCGACACGTCCTGCTGCTCGGCGAGATAGTCGCGCGAGCCGTCGGTGCTGCCATTGTCGACCATCAGGAAATGATCGACCCCGAGACGCCGGTAATAGCTCAGAAAATAATCCAGCCGGATGCGTTCGTTGCGCAGCGTCGTCATCGCCAGCACGGCGCCCGGGGCGATCTGTCCGGTGCGGTTGGCGACAGCCGTGAGCTCGCGCCGCTTGCGCAACGCCCGGACCCGCCAGCGCTTGCGCCTCCACCGGAGCCGATATGCCTCGATTGCGCCCAAACCGCCTGCCTCTGCCTGCCCGAATGTCGCCCGTCCTTCCGCCCTGTCGGCGGATGTGGATCATGCGGCGCGCCTGCGACACAGGCCGCCATTGCCGCAGAGAATAGACTTTACCGCTGACTCCGTAAACACGTCTGCGCTGAGGCGGGTATTGTTGCGCGCCCTTGGAAAATCACCCCCAGCCGCCCCGCGCCATCAGCCCCAGCGCTTCCAGTTGCTCCCAACCGGTGTAGCGCAGTGACGCCTCCGACCACAGCCGCGGATTGGCGTTCAACCGGTCGTAATAGGCGTCGAACAATTCCGGCCGGTTGAAATGCGCCCCCCGCGCCTTTTCGTCTGCCGACCGCGCCACCACAAGGTCGAGAAATTTCGAATGCAGCAGCACCCCCGACAGCGCCGTGCCCCCGGGCCCGTCATAGGCGAGGTTGAGCCGCGGTGGCAGGATCGAATGGGTCGAGTTGCGGTAGACGTAGCGGCGGTTCCACTTCACCAGCGGCAGCTTGTTGAGCGTTGGCGAAAGCTCCGGCCGGTCGGCGAAAAACACCCGTTCCCGCACACCTCCCTGCACCCAGAGGTTCTGCGCGGGCGCCTGCCGCTGCACCCGCCAGGGGCCGTCATCGAACCAGCACAGCGTCTCGAACGGATCCTCCCCCGCCCGGTAAGCCGCATCGCCCAGCCGGCCGCGCGGATACATGTCAAGCATCAGCGCCCCCAGCGCCGGCTGGCCGGTGGCGTCGAGCCGGGCGGTCAGCGCACGCAGGTCGCGGCTGTCCCAATGCGGATAGATCAGCACCTCATCGGCATCCACCGTCAGACACCAATGCCCATGCCCGTAGCGGATCTGAAGCCAGCCCGACCAGTCGAGCCCGAACCGCGCGTCGCGATAGCCCGCCTGCGTGCGCCAAAGCGACACGTCAGGCGCCTCCGCCAGCCATTCGGCGGCGCCGTCCTGCGAGCCATTGTCGACCACCAGAAAATGATCGACCCCGAGCTTGCGGTAATGGTGCAGGAAATACTTGAGCCGCACCGCTTCATTGCGCAGCACGGTGAAAGCCAGCAGCTGACCCTTGCGGATCTGCGCGGTCCGGTCCGCCACGCAGTGCAGGCTGTGCCGGCTGCGCAAGGCACGCCACAGAAACCGCTTGCGCTGCAACCGCAGCCGGTAGCGCGCCCGAAGCGCCGGTGTCTCTCCGCTTCGGGTTCTGTCAGACACCGGCCACCATATCACCCTCTGTTGCGCGTTATTGCGCGGCTTTTCGCATCATCGCCATCTCGTCAAGATAGGCGGTGAATTCGTCGCGCAGCTCTTCGCGGGCCATGCCGAAGGCCACCGTGGCCTGAAGGAACCCTGCCTTGGAGCCGCAATCGAAGCGCTGGCCGCGGAAGCGGAAGCCATAAACGTCGTGGTCCTGGGCGATTTCCTCGGCAATCGCGTCGGTGAGTTGAATCTCGCCCCCGGCACCGCGTTTGAGAGACGAAAGATGGTTCATGACCCTGGGGGTGAGGATATACCGCCCGATCACCGCGAGGTTCGACGGCGCCTTTTCCGGGCTCGGCTTCTCGACCATGCCCTTGACCGCGACCAGATCGCCCATGTCCTGTGCAACATCGAGCACCCCGTAAGCGCTGGCCTTTTCCGGGGGCACTTCCATCGCCGCGACCATCGCCCCGCCGGTCTGCGCATAGGCCTCGACCATCTGTTGCAACACCGGTTTTTCTGCCGCGATCACATCGTCGGGCAGGATCACCGCGAAAGGCTCGTTGCCGATCAGCCGGCGCGCGCACCAGACCGCGTGGCCGAGTCCGAGCGCCTTGTGCTGGCGGATATAGGCGATGGCGCCGGATTCCATATTGGTGGATTTCAGCGTTTCGAGCAGCGCATTCTTGCCGGATTTGCGCAAGGATTGTTCGAGCACCGGGTTGATGTCGAAATAGTCTTCGAGCGCGCCCTTGCCGCGCGAGGTCACGAAGATGAATTCCTTGATCCCCGCCGCCCGCGCCTCGTCGATCGCGTATTGAATGAGCGGCCGGTCCACCAGGGTCATGATTTCCTTCGGGATCGACTTTGTCGCCGGCAGAAACCGTGTGCCCAGCCCCGCAACCGGGAAGATCGCCTTTCTCACCTTGGTATTCATGTGCGCTCCACCACCTTTTCTGACAATTCGCGCGGGAATCGGGGGGAGCATTCCACCCCGGATCCTTTGATTGCCGCTGAAATTAGGGAGCAACACGGGCAAGGACTTTGCGGAATAGTGGCATTTCAGCGGCATTGTCGGGCCGGTACGAACGCGGGCCTATGAGTGACTGTCCGCCCGGTACCACCGGGCAGGGCGCGTTTCGGGCTCCGGATCATTCGACCCCGAGTTCGGCCAGAATAGTCTCTATTCTGGCCACATCTTCGGGGTTGTTGAGCTCCCAGAACGGCCGTCCGCGCGCCTCGACCTCGACGCAGAGCACCGGCCGGTCGCGTTCGAGAAAGCGTAACTGTTCCAGCCCTTCGAGCCGCTCCAGCGTGCCCATGCTCCAGCGCGGATAGGCCGCGAGCGCCGAGGGGCGATAGGCATAGACGCCCACATGATGAAACACCGGGGTCGGCGCGGTGGCGGGGTAGTCTTCGGTGGTGTAGGGAATCACCTCCTTGGAGAAATAGAGCGCCCGCCGGTCGATGCCGAACACCGCCGTGGTCGCCCCCACGCGCCCCGCCCGCCGGTCTTCGTGGAAACCGCGGAGCGCACGTCCGTCGGCCCGCAACACCGGCGTCGCCACTTCGGCGGTCGGATGGGCGTTGAGCCCGGCAACAAGCTCCTCGACGAACCACGGCGGGGTGAGCGGCGCATCGCCCTGAAGGTTCACCACCATGTCGAACCGCCCGCCCAGCGCATCCGCCGCTTCGGCGCAGCGTTCGGTGCCGTTTTCGCAGGCTTCGGAGGTCATCACCACCTCGGCGCCGAAGCCACGGGCGTGGTCGGCAATGCGAATGTCATCGGTCGCCACCACCACGCGGGTGATGCCCGAAACCGCCTGCGCCGCCTCCCAACTGCGGTGGATCAGTGTCTTTTTCAGCCCCGTTGCCCCGGTCAGCTCCGCCAGCGCCTTGCCCGGATAGCGGGTCGAGGCGTAGCGCGCCGGGATCACCAGAAGCACGCCCATCTCAGGCCCTTTTCAGCTCCACGCCGGGCGCGCTGGCGATGAAGAACGGGTTTTCATAGCCCGGCTTGCCATAGGTGAGCGGGCTGTGGTCGTCGAAGCGGAGCACCGCTCCGCCGGCGCCCGCCAGCACCGCGTGACCGGCAGCGGTATCCCATTCCATGGTCCGGCCAAGCCGCGGGTAGAGATCGGCCTCGCCGGTCGCCACCAGACAGAATTTCAGCGACGACCCCGCCGACCGCATGTCGCGCACCGCATATTTGCCGATGTAATCCTCGGTCGCCTGATCGCGATGCGATTTCGAGGCCACGACCATCAGCGCGGTATTGTCCGGCTCGGACACCCTGATCGGCTTCACCGCGCCCGCCCGGGCCTTGTCGAACGGCCCGATCTCTTCGACCGCGGCGCCATCGGCCCGGGTGTAGAACATCCGCTCCCGCACCGGCGCATAGACCACGCCGCGCAACGGCACACCGCCCGACACATAAGCGATATTCACCGTGAAATCGCCGCGCCGGTGGACGAATTCCCTGGTGCCGTCGAGCGGATCGACGATCAGGAAATCGCCCGCGGATTCGCCATGGCTCTCGGCCTGCTCCTCGGTGACCAGCAACACGTCGGGGAAGGCCGCCCGCAGCCCCGCCGAGATCAGCGCATCCGCCGCCTCGTCTGCCGCGGTCACCGGGCTGGCATCGGCCTTGGTGCGCACCCCCAGATCCTCCCGGCCGTAGATCTCCATGATCGCATCGCCCGCCTCCAGCGCCAGCCGGCGCATGACCTGTTCCAGCTTTTCGAAATCCATCCTTGCCACCTCCAGTGCCGGCGATCCGGGATCGTTGCGAAAAATCGCCGTTCCCCTTATGATCGCCCGTCAACGGAACGGCAAGAATTCCCTGCCAGGGTAGGGCCGAACCAGCGGAAAGCGCGGAATGTTTCAGATCAGCGAACAGCAAAGCCGGTTGAGTCGGGTCGTCGGCCTGCTTGAAGTGGTCTATCACACCACCGTGCGCCATGTTCGCCGGACCCATTCCAACGCGCTGATCGGCATCTTTCTCAACATGCTGCAATCCCTCACCCTGGTGCTGGTGTTCTACCTCATGTATGCGGTGCTGGGCCTTCGCAACTCGATGATCCAGGGTGATTTCCTGCTTTACATCATGTCGGGGATCTTCCTCTACATGACGCAGATCAAGACCATGGGCGCAGTGGTCGGCTCCGAGGGTCCGGCCTCGCCGATGATGCAGCACGCACCGATGAACACCTTCGTGGCGATCCTGTCAGCGGCGCTGGCGCAGCTCTACATTCAGGTTCTCTCGGTCGTCGTGCTGCTCTATATCTACCACATTGCCTTCAAGCCGATCACCATCTACGACCCGGCCCCGGCCTTCGGGATGCTGCTTCTGGCGTGGTATTCGGGCATCGGCATCGGGCTGGTGTTCCTGTCGCTCAAGCCGTGGTTTCCGCAGGTCGCGGGGGTGGGGTCGACGATCTATGCCCGCGCCAACATGATCGCCTCGGGCAAGATGTTCCTCGCCAATGCAACGCCCTATTACATCCTGGCGATGTTCACCTGGAACCCGCTGTTTCACATCATCGACCAGGCCCGCGGCTTCGTCTTCATCAACTACAACCCGCATTACTCGAACTGGCTCTACCCGTTGCTGGTGTCGGTGGCCCTGATGATGATCGGCTTCATGGGCGAGGCCTATACCCGCAAACATGTGTCGCTGAGCTGGGCCGCGCGGCGGTGAGCGGCGCGCCTTGGCAAAGGCTCAACCGGCCGCGTCCACCACCCGAAGGGTGAGATTGAGCCGTCCGCCATCGGCCAGCAGGCGCGACGAGCCGCCGCGGATGCGCTCGATGCCGTGATAGGCCAGACGCGACGGGCCGGTGAGCAGCATCACGTCGCCGCTGTCCAGCCAGGTCGATTGCGTCGGCCCGCCGCGCTCCACACCGCCGATGCGAAACAGCGCCGAATCCCCGAGGCTGACCGACAGCACCGGCCAGGAGAAATCCGCTTCGTCGCGGTCCTGATGCAGCCCCATCCGCGCGCCGGGGCGGTAGAAGTTCACCAGGCAGCAATCGGGCATCCGCTCATCGGAGACCAGCGCCCGCCAGACCTCGAGCACCTCTTCCGGGATCGGCGGCCAGTCCACCCCCGAAGGGTGCTGCCCGATATAGCGGTAGCCGCGCCGGTCGGAAAACCAGCCGTAGCGTCCGGCGCTGGTCATGCGCACGCTCATCGGCTTGCCCCAGCGGGTCTCGGGAGAGAACAGGGGCGCTTGCGCCACCACGCCCCGCACCGCCTCCACCATGGCGGCCTGCGCCTCTGCATCGAGCCAGCCGCGCCACACCGGCGCGCCGCCAATGACATTCTCGGGCTCCGGCACGCCCTTGCCCGGTCTCTCCCCCAATCCACGGAAACGACTCGTATTTTTCACGTTTTCCACCGGAAACCGCCACTTGCAGGCTGTAAATGCCCTCCCTATATACCGCGGGACGCTGGCTCCGGGCTACCCGGCGCCGGTCACCAAATCGGGATCGGGCAGGGGTGCTTTCCAAGGTCCAGGCCCAAAACATCGCCTAAGAAGAGGAATTAGAGCATGACCAAAGTCATCGGGATCGACCTCGGCACCACCAACTCCTGTGTCGCCATCATGGACGGGTCGCAGCCGCGCGTGATCGAAAATTCGGAAGGCGCGCGCACCACGCCCTCCATCGTCGCCTTCAAGGACGGCGAACGCCTCGTCGGCCAGCCCGCCAAGCGCCAGGCCGTCACCAACCCGGACAACACCGTCTTCGCCGTCAAGCGCCTGATCGGCCGCCGTTTCGACGACCCGGCCGTCGCCAAGGACAAGAAGCTGGTTCCCTATGAAATCGTCAACGGCGGCAATGGCGACGCCTGGGTTCAGGCCGCGGGCGAGAAATACTCCCCGAGCCAGATCGCCGCGTTCATCCTTCAGAAGATGAAGGAAACCGCCGAATCCTATCTCGGCGAAGACGTCAAGCAGGCGGTCATCACCGTGCCCGCCTATTTCAACGACGCCCAGCGCCAGGCCACCAAGGACGCCGGCAAGATCGCCGGTCTCGAGGTGCTGCGGATCATCAACGAGCCGACCGCCGCGGCGCTGGCCTATGGTCTCGAGAAAAAGGAATCCAAGACCATCGCCGTCTACGACCTCGGCGGCGGCACCTTCGACATCACCATCCTCGAGATCGACGATGGTCTGTTCGAAGTGAAGTCGACCAATGGCGACACCTTCCTTGGCGGTGAAGATTTCGACATGCGGGTTGTCGAATACCTCGCCGATGAGTTCAAAAAGGAAAACAACGTCGACCTCACCCGCGACAAGATGGCGCTTCAGCGCCTGAAGGAAGCGGCCGAGAAGGCGAAGATCGAGCTGTCGTCCTCGTCGCAGACCGAGATCAACCAGCCGTTCATCTCGATGGGGGCCGACGGGCAGCCGCTGCACCTGGTGATGAAGCTCACCCGCGCCAAGCTCGAAAGCCTTGTGGGCGATCTGATCAAGAACTCGATGAAGCCCTGCCAGGCCGCGCTGAAAGACGCCGGCCTCTCCAAGGACGACATTGACGAGGTGATCCTCGTCGGCGGCATGACCCGGATGCCGAAGGTCACCGAGGAAGTCACGAAGTTCTTCGGCAAGGAGCCGCACAAGGGTGTGAACCCGGACGAGGTTGTGGCCATGGGCGCCGCGATCCAGGCCGGTGTGCTTCAGGGCGACGTGAAGGACGTGGTGCTGCTCGACGTGACCCCGCTGTCGCTCGGCATCGAGACGCTGGGCGGCGTGTTCACCCGGCTGATCGACCGCAACACCACCATCCCGACCAAGAAGAGCCAGATCTTCTCCACTGCCGAAGACAACCAGAACGCGGTGACCATCCGGGTGTTCCAGGGCGAGCGTGAAATGGCGTCCGACAACAAGCTGCTCGGCCAGTTCAACCTCGAAGACATCCCGCCGGCCCCGCGCGGCGTTCCGCAGATCGAGGTGACCTTCGACATCGACGCCAACGGCATCGTCTCGGTCCAGGCCCGCGACAAGGGCACCGGCAAGGAGCAGAAGATCACCATCCAGGCCTCTGGCGGGCTGTCGGACGACGACATCGACAAGATGGTCAAGGAAGCCGAGGAAAACGCCGAGGCCGACAAGAAGCGGCGCGATCTGGTCGAGGCCCGCAACCAGGCCGAAAGCCTGATCCATTCGACCGAAAAGTCGATGGAAGAGCATGGCTCCAAGGTTGACCCGACCACCATCGAGGCGATCGAGCTGGCCATCGCCGCGCTCAAGGACGAGCTGGAAAAGGACAATGCCGACAAGATCAAGTCCGGCATCCAGAACGTCACCGAAGCCGCCATGAAGCTCGGCGAGGCGATCTACAAGGCGGAGCAGGAAGCGGCCACCGGCGAAGCTGATGCAGACGACGGTGCCCCCGCCGGCGTGGACGACGACATCGTCGATGCCGATTTCGAAGATCTTGACGACGATAAGCGGAAGTAATCTTCACGTGCATGTCGCCGGCCCGGCAATACGGGCCGGCACAGACGTTCCCAAGGGGAAAAACCATGTCGAAGCGTGACTATTACGATGTGCTTGGCACGTCCAGGGGGGCCTCGGCGGACGAGATCAAGAAGGCTTACCGGCGCAAGGCCAAGGAGCTTCACCCCGATCGCAATGCCGACAATCCGAACGCCGAGGCGCAGTTCAAGGAAGTGAACGAGGCCTACGACGTTCTCAAGGACGCCGACCGGAAAGCAGCTTACGATCGCTATGGCCATGCGGCCTTTGAGGGCGGAATGGGCGGTGGTGCGCGGCCCGGCGGGCATCATGGCCAGGGCGATTTCGCCTCTGCTTTCTCTGACGTGTTCGACGATCTGTTCGGCGATTTCATGGGCGGCCACCGCGGCGCCGGAGGGCGCCGGGCGACCCGTGGTTCGGATCTGCGCTACAATCTCGGTGTCACACTGGAAGAGGCCTATTCCGGTCTCCAGAAGACCATCAGCGTGCCGACCTCCGTGGCCTGCACCGACTGCAACGGCACCGGCGCCGACGGTGGCGCCGAACCCGGCACCTGTCCGACCTGCTCAGGCCTCGGCAAGGTGCGCGCGCAGCAGGGGTTCTTCACCGTGGAACGCACCTGTCCGACCTGTCATGGCGCCGGCCACATGATCAAGAATCCCTGCAAGGCCTGTCATGGCCAGGGCCGGATCGAGAAGGACCGCGCGCTTTCGGTCAACATCCCCGCAGGCGTCGAGACCGGCACCCGCATCCGGCTGGCCGGTGAAGGCGAGGCCGGAATGCGCGGTGGCCCTGCGGGCGATCTCTATATCTTCATCGAAGTGGCACCGCATCCGATTTTCGAACGCGATGGCGTCAACCTCCGTTGCCGGGTGCCGGTCTCGATGTCATCAGCCGCGCTGGGCGGCGATATCGAGGTGCCGACCATCGACGGCGGCCGCTCGCGGGTGAAGATCCCGGCGGGCTCGCAATCCGGGCGTCAGATGCGTCTGCGTTCGAAGGGAATGCCCGCGCTCCGCAGCAAGACCTGGGGCGATATGTATATCGAACTCGCGGTGGAAACGCCGGTCAACCTGACCTCGCGCCAGAAGGAAATCCTGCGGGAATTCGAGGAGCTTTCTGCCGAGAACAATCCGGAAAGCTCGAACTTCTTTTCCAAGGTGAAGCATTTCTGGGAAGGCATGAAAAGCTGAACAAGGGCCGCGCAGCGCGGTCCTTGTTCAGCGCTCAAGCGGCACTGCAAGCCTGGCGATGACCGGCGCGGTGTCCGGCCATTTGCCGCGCCACCAGTGAAACGCTTCGGCAGCCTGCTCCACCAGCATCCCCACCCCGTCCGCGATCTGCCCGACGCGATAGGCCTTCGCCTGCGCAAGAAACGGCGTGAGCCCCTTGCCGTAAGCGAGGTCATAGGCCAGTTCCGCGCCCACGAAGGCGGCGCCCGGGATCGGTGGTGCCGTGCCGGCAAGGCTCGCCGAGGTGCCGTTGATCAACACGTCGAATCCGGGCTCCAGCACCTCGTAACCGCTCGCGGAAATCGACCCGCGAGGTCCAAGCAGTTCGGCCACCTCCTGCGCCCGGTCCAGCGAACGGTTGGCAATGACAATCTCGGCCACACCGGCCTCGATCAGCGGCTCGAGCGCGCCGCGTGCCGCCCCTCCGGCCCCCGCGATCAGTACCCGCTTGCCCTTGAGCGCGACACCCCGGTTGCGGGTGATGTCTCTCACCAGGCCGATCCCGTCGAAGTTTTCGGCGATGATCCTGCCGCCGTCGAATTTCAGGCAATTGGCGGCCCCGCAGATAGCGGCGCTGTCATGCGATTCGTCGGCCAGGGCTTCCGCCTCGACCTTGAACGGCACGGTGACGTTGAGCCCCTTGCCGCCGTGTTCCATGAAGGCCCGAACCGCCTCCTCGAACCCCCCGGCGGCCACCTCGACGGCCTCATAGCTCATATCCTCACCGAACTGCGCCGCGAAAGCCCGATGCAGTTCCGGGCTCATGCTGTGGACGATCGGATTGCCGAACACGGCGTAACGGTCGGTCATGCGCAGAGCGTCCCCATCCGGCGCATCGCCAGCGCGTAACCCTCGACCCCGAAGCCCGCGATCACCCCGTCGGCGCGCAGCGACACATAGGAATGGCGGCGAAAACGTTCGCGCTTGTGGACGTTGGAAACATGCACCTCCAGCACCGGCCCTTCGAAGGCGTTGAGCGCATCGAGCAGGGCGATGGAGGTGTGAGTAAAGGCGGCGGGGTTGATGATGATCCCGGCGCTGGTCTCCCGCGCCGCATGGACCATCTCCACCAACTCGCCCTCGTGGTTGGTCTGCCGGAGCTCGGTTTCCAGCCCGAATTCGCGCCCGACCGCCGCACAGGCCGCCGCCACGTCGTCGAGCGTGTCATGCCCGTAGATCCCGGGCTCGCGCACTCCGAGCAGGTTCAGGTTCGGCCCGTTCAGGATCGTGATCAGCCTGGCCAATGTCGTCTCCCCGTCCTTTCCCTTTGTTTGGCATCAAAAACGGGGATCGACAAGAATGAGCGGGCGCGTGGTTCAGGACCAGCGCCCGATGGCCATCAGGCTGGTGTCGGGCAATTCCGTGCCGCCGGGCTGGGAATAGCCGTTGAGCGTGGCCCCGGTCGCGGTCACATGCAGAAGGCTGATGAACCGGGCGAATTCGCCAAGCGGCGTGGCGGTGACCGCAGCGTTTGCATCGGCGAAAGGCGCCGGGAAGGTCCAGACCCCGCCACTGCTGCCCGCGGCGGTGAAGTCGTTTTTCCAGCAGATCTGAGTGCCGTCGGCAAACCGGGTGTAGCGCCCGTTGGCATTGCTGCCGGTCTCGAAAGCGGCGGAACCGGCGCCTGGCGTGGCGCTCACGCTGCCGACCATGCTGTCGGTGGTCAGCACACTCTGGCCGGGGCTGAGTTTCAGCGCATCGACCCAGGCAGACCCGTCCGCGCTGAGTTTCAGCGAAAAATCGTTGTCTCCCGCAAGCCCAAGCTCGGCCCGCCCCGAGAACCCGGACTGGAACAGGAGCGACGCGGTATCCGCCGCGCTCGCCTTGTTGACCTTGAGCTGATGGCCCGCGCCTTCATGCGACAGCAGGGTGGCCGGGGCAGAGACGTTCAGCCGGTTGGTGAGGTCGGAGGTGGTGTTGACGCCGACGCCCGCGAGGTTCTGCGTGCTTGCGGCCCCCCCGCCGGTCACCGCGCTCCATACCGAACCGGTGAACACCCTAACTTCGGAGCTGGCCGCATGGGCGGCGATCCAGCCCGCGGTGGGCGTGTGGAACTGCCAGGCCCCGTCGACCCATGTCGCCAGCCGCCCGTTTGCGCCGAACCAGTCGCCTGTCCCCCCGGGGCCCACGGCATAGACCAGCCCTTCCACCGGGTTGGCGGGTGGATTGGACGCGTCAAATTCCTCCACCGTCAACTGAACGAAAATGTCGAGAATTCTGAGCGCCTCGTTGTGAGTCACATGTTTCTGGGCCTGTGACGGCTGGAGGAGCGGCAGATCGAGCCGTGGCGAATTATCCGACATGGGGCCTCCTGGTGCATGGAAATTCGCCAGGGGTTTACCGCTCCGGGCCTGAACAGCTGCCTAACCCTGCGCACCCGGCGTTAACCGGGGCAGGCCGAGCTGCGCAAAACCGCTGCACGCTATTGCGTGACATGTACTCTAATGCGCAAAGATATCCATGTCCGGCCAGCCCATGAGATCGAGTTTCGCCCGCGCCGGCAGAAAGCGGAACGCCGCTTCGGCAAGTTCCGTCCGTCCTTCCCGGGCCAGACGCGCATCGAGCTTGTCTTTCAGCCGGTGCAGATACAGCACGTCGGCCGCGGCATAGTCGAGCTGCGCCTCGGTGAGATTCGCCGCCCCCCAGTCGGTCTGCTGCTGCTGCTTGGACACATCCACATGCAGAAGCTCGTTGAGCAGGATCTTGAGCCCATGCCGGTCGGTATAGGTGCGCACCAGTTTCGAGGCGATCTTGGTGCAATAGACCGGCGCGGCCAGCACCCCGAAGGCATGCAGCAGCATGGCGATGTCGAAACGGCCGAAGTGAAACAGCTTCAGGGTTTCGGGGTCGGCCAGCATCGCCACCAGATTGGGCGCTTCTGTCTGTCCCCTGGCGATCTGGACGATATGCGCGTCGCCATCCCCGGCCGAAAGCTGAACCACGCAAAGCCGGTCGCGATGCGGGTTGAGCCCCATGGTCTCGGTGTCGATCGCCACGATGGGCCCGAGATCGAGCCCGTCGGGCAAATCGTTCCGGTGGAAATGGTTGGCCATCTGCATCTCTCCCAGCGTCGGTTTTCACCTTGTATAGCTGACGGGAGTGGATTTTGATCCCAAAATCCGCAAAGCATCAGCGTAAAACCAAAGATACATGGCGTAGCGGCGGGAGCAGAATTCCGCCGTTACGCTATGGGGGATCGCCGGACGCGCCGCCGGCACAACCCCGAAGCCGCGCGTCTTCGTGGCCCTTCTGCCTCAGCATGCGACCCCGCGCCACGGGGGGTGCGGCCCTGTGTAGCCGGGCAGAGGGGCAGAGTTCCCTTGACTGTAAAGGGATTTATATTCATCAATTCCGATAAACAGATTTCTGAGAAACGGGGGACCGTGCTGTGCTGGATACCGGCGACAACGATAAAAAGATGACGATCATCGTCACCAAGGGCACGCTCGATTGGGCCTATCCGCCCTTCATCCTCGGCACCACCGCCGCCGCGATGGATGTCGAGGTGACCATGTTCTTCACCTTCTACGGGCTGTCGCTGCTCAAGAAGGATCTTGACCTCAAGATCTCCACCCTTGGCAATCCGGCGATGCAGATGCCCATGGGCGGCATGCACATGTCGATGCCGAATATCGTCTCGATGATCCCCGGCGTCGACCGCGCCGCCACCACGATGATGAAAAACCTCATCAAGAAGAAGGGCGTCGCCTCGATCGAAGACCTGCGCGAGGCCGCGGTCGAGATGGAGGTGAAGATCATCGCCTGCCAGATGACGCTCGATCTGTTCGAGCTGGACCGCAAGGATCTGATCGACGGGGTCGAAATCGGCGGTGCGGCGACCTGGATGGAAGAAGCCGGAAAATCCGACATCAACCTCTATATCTGACCCAATCCACTGACGTTTCAGGAAGGACCAACGAATGGCCGACAAAACTCTCGACGCAAAAGGGCTGAACTGCCCGCTGCCGATCCTCAAGACCAAGAAGATGATCAAGAGCATGTCTTCGGGTCAGGTGCTTCAGGTGATGGCGACCGACCCGGGCTCGATCGCCGACATGACCGCCTTCTGCAACCAGACCGGCAACGAGCTGGTGAGCCAGTCGAACGAAGGCGACGTCTATACGTTCGAGATCAAGGTCGCCTGAACCGGGTTTCTTGCCTGGACTGTGCCTGGACTGTGAAAATGAGAAAAGCCCCGCTGTCCGGCGGGGCTTTTTGTGTGTTTCGCGGGGCTTGCGCCTCCGACCGGAGCCGGAGGCGCAGCAGGGTCAGAGCGTGATCCGGAACCGCGCAAAGCCGTCCGGCCCGTCGCCCGCTTCCTCGATCGTCACACCTTTCACGTCGCCGAGATAGGCCGTGGCCTTCGGGCCGGTGTCGAACAGCACGGTGGTGCCGTTCATCGGCTTGAAGTGCCAGTTGGCATCCGCCGTCGGGTTGATCGTGCCCTGCTCGACAATATAGCGCACGATCACGTCGCGGTTGGTGTCGGGGCCTTCGAAGATGATCGTGTCGCCCTTGGCGCCCGGGAAGTGACCGCCACCGCCGGCGCGGTAATTGTTGGTGGCGACGACGAATTCCATCTCGTCGGTCACCGGTTCGCCGTTATACTTCAGGTTCACGATCCGCCGGGTACCTTCGTTGATCACCTCGCCGGCCTTGTTGAACATCATCGGCTGGCTGAGGTCGATCTCGTAGGTCACGCCGTCGATCACGTCGAAATTATACGACGGGAAGTCGGGGTTCAGCAGCACCTGATCGGCCTCGCCGGGGGTGATCTGGTTGAACATGCCCGCCGAGCGCTCGAGCCAGCCCCTGAGCTGGGCGCCGGTGATCTTCACCGCGCGCACGGTGTTGGGGTAGAGATAGAGGTCGGCGACATGTTTGATCGCCACGTCGCCCTTCGGCACGTCGGTGAAATAGTCCGGCCCGCCACGGCCCCCGGCCTTGAACGGCGCGGCGGCGGAGAGCAGCGGCAGATCGGCATATTCGGTGCCCTTCAGCATCTCGGCGATGTACCACAGCTGCGCCTGGCTCACGATCTGCACCGAGGGGTCGTCGGCCACCAGCGCGAAATAGCTGTGCAGAGGCGCCGAGGTCTTGCCGACCGCGCGGCGGACATAGGCCAGCGTGGCCTCATGGGTCTCGGCAACCGAGGCCTCCACCGCCGGCACGCTTTCGACCAGCGCGGTGACGGAGCGGTCTTCGTTGCGCTCGTAGATCGGGCGCACTTCGCTGGCGTGGCTGGCAACGCGCACCTCACCGCCCTCGAATTCCAGCAGCAGGTCGATCACACCGAGATGCGAGCCCCAGAAGCCGCCCATGACCGCGGGTTTGCCATGGATCGTGCCCTTCTCGGCGTCAACGCCCGCGGTATCGGCATAATCCGGGCCGGGGAAGACGAGGTGGTGGTGTCCGGTCATCAGCGCGTCGATGCCCTCGACCTCGGCGAGCGGAACAGAGGCGTTTTCCATGCCGTCCTTGTGCTGCGCCTCGCCGATGCCGGAATGCGACAGCGCGATGATGATCTGGGCGCCCTCTTCCTTCATCTGCGGCACCCAGGCGCGGGCGGTCTCGACAATGTCGCGCGTGATGACATTGCCTTCGAGATGGCGGCGGTCCCAGGTCATGATCTGCGGCGGCACGAAGCCGATGATGCCGACCTTCACCACATGCGCATTGCCGGCACCATCAATAACCGTCTTGTCCAGGATGATGTAGGGCTTGATGAGGGTCTTGTCTTCGCGCGGGTTGGCACCCGCTTCCCGGGCCACGTTGGCGCTCACGACCGGGAAATCGGCCCCTGCGAGCGATTTGGTGAGGAAGTCGAGGCCGTAGTTGAATTCGTGGTTGCCAAGCGTCGAGGCGTCAAAGCCCACGGTGTTCATCGCGGCGATGATCGGGTGGATGTCGCCCTCCTTCATGCCCTTTTCATAGGCCATGTAATCGCCCATCGGGTTACCCTGAAGGAAGTCGCCATTGTCGACCAGCATCGAGTTGGTGGCTTCGGCGCGGATGTCGGCGATATGCGCCGCGGTGCGGGCAAGGCCGACGGTGTCGACCGGTTTGTCGCCGTAGTAATCATAAGGCATGACGTGAACGTGCACGTCGGTGGTTTCCATCAGGCGCAGATGGGCCTGGTTGGCGGCGGCTTTGGCCGAGAACGGGTGCAGGGCAACGAGCGAAGCGCCCGCGGCGCTGGCAAGAAAACCGCGGCGGGTGGGATAGAGGATTGATGTCATCGGGTATCTCCACTGGGTCAGATGTGGTTTGCTTAGCGGAGAGCGGAGGCAATTGCACGTCGCAGCGCGGCATTGTTGCGGTTATCTGCCCCTTTGGCGGGAGCGATGCGGCCAGCAATCTCGGCAACCTTGCGAGGTTGCGGCTCGCCACGGTCGTCGGGAGTTTCGTTCGGACCTTTTCGATGCCGTGTTGGACGGTGCGGACGATGCTGACCACGGTTTTGCCGCAGCCGGATGGCGCTTCGAACTCCCGTTCAAGCCCCGCCAATGCCTCGTTCACGAATCGGCAGATCAGGCGCAGCGGATGTCTTGCCGGACTCGGCTCTTCAACATCCACATGGCTGAACAGCGACTCCGTCTTCGCGTCCTATCCACGCAGTCCGCCCGCCCAATGCCGTATAACCATGAATCACGGACCGGAAGACCTGTGAGCCATGAGTGAATCGGCTGCCCGGGCGGTTTGACTGACGGCGGCGCATCTGCCCAGGGTGTTATTGCGGCACGAACTGCCGACCACAGGAGCACCACGATGGGCAACGCTGTAGCCAAACGAGGGGGCCGTTTGCATGAAGGGGATAATATCAGGATCGAAGGCGAGGAAACCGCAAATGACAGGCCGGAGAGTGAATATGAACTGATGCCCAGAATTGTTTCTGGCCTTTTTCTTATACTTGCGTCTTATTGCGGCGTGAGGCCAGCCTGGTCCCGGGTCAGGGGGTCATCGCGTCGCGCCACCTCCTTGAACCAATAATAGGCCCCGTCATAATTCCGAAGATATCTTGCGGCAATGGATGCGGTGTGTGACCTGTTTTGAAAACGGGTCATTCAAGTCGGCCTTGTTCCAGAAGCAGAGGGCGTCATGGCCCATCCTGTTGGCCAGATACCCCGCCAACCTGTCGGCTTGACGATGATGGCACAGCCGTGGTCGGGGAATGACAGTTTTCAACTGTGTTGGGGGCGGGCTCCGCTTCGGCCAGACATCTACCTGAGCGCGCAACGGCGTCAGGGTTTCGGGCTGTGAACGCGCTCGAGCGCGCGCGACAGATCGCGTTTCATCTCTGCGAAGGGGCAGGTGGCGGTGGCGTCGCGGCGGGCGACCAGTACATAATCCCATCCGGGCCGGGCTTCGCGCGCCAGCACCGCGCGGGCGAGGGCGCGCAGCCGCCGTTTGGCGCGGTTGCGGGCGACCGCGTTGCCGATCTTTTTCGACGCGGTAAAGCCCACGCGCACTGGCGTCTCCGGTAATTTCTCCGGCGGTTTTTTAGGCTTGGGGCCCGCCGGTTCAGCGGTGATGCGGCGGCGGGCTTGCAGCAGAAAGGCGGGGGCAGGGGCCTTGCGGCCCCGGGCGCAGGCGAGAAAATCGGCGCGTTTGTCGAGCACGACGAGCCGCCGCGCGCCGCTCGCGCCATCCGCACACAGAGAAGCCGCCGGGGGTCTGTCGTCTGGCAGGGCCTCCGGCGGCATCATTGTCTCTTCACGGGAAAGCTTGCTCAGGCGCTCAGCTTCTTGCGGCCGCGCGCACGACGCGCGTTGAGAATCCTGCGGCCACCCTTGGTCGCCATGCGCGCACGGAAGCCGTGGCGGCGCTTGCGAACCAGGTTCGAGGGTTGAAAGGTGCGTTTCATCGCCCGTCTCCGTCCATATCGTCGCATGCCCCGATTGCCCGGTGGAATCGGGGGCAAATCCATTAGAAGCCGGTCTATAGGCGCGGTTTCGGCCCAAGTCAAACGGCCTTTCGCGGAAACCTCTGGCTGCGGGCTTGCCGGAACGGCTGCGGCGGGGTATTGTATGCTATAGTATACAAGGAGCCAGCATGCTCGAAGACCTCCATCACGTCCAGCTCGCCATGCCAAAGGGCGCGGAAGCCGCCGCCCGGGATTTCTACTCTGGTCTCCTCGGCCTTGAGGTGGTGGAGAAACCGCCCGTTCTGGCGGCGCGCGGCGGCCTGTGGTTCGAACGCGGCAACATCCGGGTCCATCTCGGGGTCGAACAGCCGTTCCGCCCGGCGAAGAAAGCCCATGTGGCGTTTCGTGTCCGTGGGCTCGGGGGGCTCGCAGCACTTGCCGACCGCCTCGCCGCGGGGGGCTGCGACATCCGGCCCGACGCCGATCTCCCCGGTTTCAACCGCTTCTATACCGACGACCCTTTCGGCAACCGCCTCGAATTCCTCGAGCCGGAGCCGCGGGAAACCGCGCCAAAATCTCTGTGTTAAAATCTCTGGGCATCGGCGCCGGGACAGGCCATACCCCCTGAAAGCCCACCGAAAACCCCCCGAAACCCCCTGAAAACCCGGGGGCCAAAGCCCGAAGCCGGAGATGCCAAGACCCACCCACCTCAAACGCCTGCCGCTGCTGGTGATCGCCATTGCGGCCGTCGCCGGGCTGATCTGGCTGCGGCCGTATCTCACCTTCGACAGCCTCGCGGCCAACCGCGCCCTGCTTGAAGCCCGCGTGGCCGAAAACCACGCCCTCGCCGCGGCCCTGTTCTGCGCCGCCTATATCGGCATCGTCGCCCTGTCGCTCCCCGGCGCCACCATCGCGACGCTGACCGGCGGCTTCCTCTTCGGGCTGTTCCCCGGCCTCGTCTACAATGCCGCTTCCGCGACCACCGGCGCGGTGCTGATCTTCCTCGCCACCCGCAGCGGGCTCGGCGAGGCCCTCGCGGCCCGGCTCGACGCCTCCGAAAGCCGCATCGCGCGCCTCAAACGCGGGCTCGACCGCGACCAATGGTCGGTGCTGTTTCTGATGCGCCTCGTGCCGGCGGTGCCGTTCTTCGTCGCCAATGTGATCCCGGGGCTGCTGGCGGTGCCGCTCCACCGGTTCTTCATCACCACGGCGCTGGGCATCCTGCCGGGCGCGCTGGTCTATACCGCCATGGGCGCGGGGCTCGGCGAGATGTTCGACGCCGGAACCCGCCCCGACCTCGGCGTCATCTTCGCGCCCCATATCCTGTTGCCCCTCCTCGGCCTCAGCCTGCTCACCGCACTGCCGATGCTGCTGAGACCCTTCCGGAAAGACCGCGCATGACCCGCATCGACACCGACATCTGCATCATCGGCGCCGGGGCCGGGGGGCTTTCGGTGGCGGCGGGGGCGGCGCAGATGGGGGCGCGGGTGGTGCTGATCGAGGGGGCGGAGATGGGGGGCGATTGCCTCAACACCGGCTGCGTGCCCTCGAAGGCGCTGCTGGCCGCGGGGCGCGCCGGGCTCGGCTGGGACGCCGCGCACACCCATATGCGCAGCGCCATCGCGGCGATTGCCCCGCATGATTCCGCCGAACGGTTCGAGGGGCTGGGGGTCACGGTGCTGCGCGGCTTCGCGCGGTTTACCGGCCGGCGCGAGGTGACCACCGGAGACAGCCGCATTTCCGCCCGCCGGTTCGTCATTGCCACCGGGTCGCGCCCCTTCGTGCCCGACATTCCCGGGCTCGACGCGCTGCCCTATCTCACCAACGAAACCCTTTTCGGCCTCGACACACAGCCGGCGCATCTGCTGGTGCTGGGCGGTGGTCCGGTGGGGCTGGAGATGGCCGAGGCGCACCGGCGGCTCGGCGCCAGGGTGAGTGTCATCGAGGCGGGCCGGGCGCTGGGCCGCGAAGACCCGGAGGCCGTGGCGCTGGTGCTTGACGCCATGCGCGGCCGGGGGGTGCGGATCCTTGAGCAAACGCAGGTCACCGCCGCCCGGCTCGCGCCGGAAGGTGTCGCGCTCGAGACCACCGTCGGTGACATCACCGGCTCGCATCTGCTGGTGGCGGCCGGGCGGGTGCCCGCGGTCGACGGGCTCGGGCTCGATGCGGCGGGGGTCGCTTTCGGGCCCGACGGCATCGTCACCGACAAGCGGATGCGCACCAGCAACCGCCGCATCTACGCCATTGGCGACGTGACCTGCGGCGCGGGGTTTACCCATCTGGCGGGCTACCACGCCGGGCTGGTGCTGCGGGCCGCGCTTTTCGGCCTGCCGGTGAATGCCCGCACCAGCCACATCCCCCGTGCGCTCCATACCGCGCCGGAACTCGCCCAGGTCGGGCTCACCGAGGCCGAGGCCCGCGCGACCCACGACAAGCTCGAGGTGCTGCGGGCCGACCTTGCCGACAACGACCGCGCCATCGCCGCCAGCACCACCGGACGCCCTGCCGGTTTCCTCAAGGTGATGGCGGTCAAGGGCCGTCCGGTCGGGGCGACGATGGTGGGCGCGGGCGCCAGCGAGCAGATCGCCCTGTGGTCGCTCGCCATATCCGGGCGCCTCAAACTCGGCGCCATCGCCGGCACGATCCTGCCCTATCCGACCCGCGCCGAGCTTAGCAAACGCGCCGCGGGGGCATGGTTCGCACCGCGCCTGTTTGATAATCCATGGGTCGCGCGTATGGTGCGCATGGTGCAACGGTTTCTGCCCTGACCCCCCGGCGAGGCGCCCATGTTCAACACCCTGTCCGGCCGTTTTCTGGTTTTGACCATCGCCTTCGTGATGCTGGCGGAGGTGCTGATCTTCGTGCCCTCGATCGCGGGCTTCCGCGAGGACTACCTGCGCGCGCGCCTCGAACGCGCCCAGATCGCCTCGCTGGCGCTCCTGGCCGACGACATCCTCGACCCCGCGCTCGAACAGGAACTGCTCCAGACCGCGGGGATCTACAACGTCGTGCTGCTGCGCGACGAGGCGCGGGAACTGGTTCTGTCGTCACCGGTGCCCTCGCCGGTGCAGGCCACTTTCGACCTGCGCGCGCCCTCGCAGGCGGCGCTGATCCGCGACGCACTTGCCCGCCTGCTCGACCCCGACGACGCGGTGATCCGGGTGATCGGCGCCCCCGTCGGCATGGGCGGGCTGCAAATCGAGGTGACCCTGCCGGCACAGCCGCTCCACGCCGCCATGGTCGACTTCAGCCGTAATATCCTCTGGGTTTCGCTGGTGATCTCGGGCATCACCGCGGGGCTCCTGTTTCTCGTGGTGCGGGTGATGTTCGTCCGTCCGGTCAGGGCGGTGGTGAGCTCCATGCAATCCTGGGCCAAGGCGCCGGAAGACGCCCGCCGGGTGCTGGACCCGAGTTCGAAACTCAGCGAGCTTCGCGAGGCGGAGGTGGCGCTGCACGACATGCAGACCGAACTCGCGCAAGCGCTGAAACAGAAGGAACGCCTCGCCCGCCTCGGCGGTGCGGTGGCGCGGATCAGCCATGATCTGCGCAACATCCTCACCACCGCCCAGCTGTTCGCCGACCGGGTGGAGATGAGCGCAGACCCAGGCGTCCAGCGCACGGTGCCGAAGCTGATCGGCTCGATCGACCGTGCGGTGAACCTCACCGAGGCGACGCTCTCCTTCGGCCGCGCCGAAGACCCGGCCCCGCGGCTTGCCCGCGTGCCGCTCGCCGGGATCGTCGAAGACGTGCTGGAAAGCGAACGCCTCGCTTGCGGCGATTGCGGGATTGTCTTCACCGCCGAAATCCCGCCCGGGCTTACCCTGCGCGCCGATGCGGAACAGCTGCACCGGATCCTGAGCAATCTGGTGCGCAACGCCCGTCAGGCCATCGAGGCCACCGGGTGCGCGGGCGAGATCGCCGTGACCGCCGCCGAAGACGAGGCAGAATGGTCCATCGCCGTGCGCGACACCGGCCCCGGCCTGCCGGCGAAAGCCCGCGAGACCCTGTTCCAGCCCTTCTCTGCCGGCACCCGAAAGGGTGGCACCGGCCTCGGCCTTGCCATCGCCGCCGACCTCGCCCGCGGCCACGGCGGACGTCTGGAGCTGGTCTCGACCGGCCCCGCCGGCACTCGTTTCGCCGTGCATCTTCCGCGCGGCCTCGAAACCGCCGCAAGCTGAACAGAATCCCCCTTGCATCCCTCCGCAAGGCCCGCTACATCCCCGCTACCCGCGCGCTGGTAGCTCAGTTGGATAGAGTACTTGACTACGAATCAAGGGGTCGGGGGTTCGAATCCTCCCCAGCGCGCCAATCTCCTTTCAATCAGCTGATAAAACACGGAATTTTCCGCAGTTTGCCACTTTGCGCGGTACGGTTTGCCAGTTTCGTTCTTTGTTCGCCCTATCGGGGCGGCTGAAAAAGGGGCGTCGATTGGCGCGAGGGGAAGGCTGCGAGCGAAGGGCTCGGTGTGAACGCCCATCCTGTCGTGGCTGCTGAGGGAGTCGGCCGGTTTTGGTTTCATCCGCATAGCCTCGGGCGCGGCAGGGGGGCTGGTCGCCTTCGACAATGTGTTTTCGAGTGCGCCATTGCATCGGTGCAGAGGACATGATTGGCTCTCTTTCCGTATAAACACAGGAAGAGGTTGCGGAGCAAGGCGTTCTGGCGCGCGGCCGTGACCTCAGGGCGTGTTCGCCTCGTCCGTGGTTGGAATTGTCCGTGCTTGCCCCATCACCGCCCGCCGCCTGTCGGCCTTGATCGTGTAGTGCTCGACCTCCTTGAGGCTTTCGTGGCCGGTCCAGGCGCCGATCTGGTGGGTGGTGGCGTCGGCGAGGGCGACGGCGCGGGCCTTGCGGAGGCCGTGCGCGCTTTTGTTGATCCCGGCCGCGCGGGTGGAGCACTACATCTTCGAAAGTATCGGGGAGGTGCAGCAGATTGCCACCGAATGGCTCTGGCCTTGCAACAACGATCGTCCCAGCATGGGAACCGGCAGCATGACACCCGCTCGGAACCTGATGATGGCCGCTTGAATTCGACGACCAGGCCCCGCAAAATTGGGGGGTACCCGCCCCCTCGCGAGCTGAAGCGAGGGCATTGCGGCAGCAGTGCCCGGCTTTGTTTGAAAGTGGCAAAGCCCGGGGGTTTCGCGCCCCCGGACCCCTGCGGAGTATTTTCCCAGGAAAAAGGAAGGTCAGCCGCGTGGCATGTAGGCGAGGCGGATGAGGACGCGTTCCATCAGGGCGGTGTTGGGGGTGGGCGCGGAGGAGCGCAGGTTCAGATCGGTGTCGATGAGCATGTGCAGCGCGGCTTCAAGCCGGGCCGGGCCCCAGGCGCGGGCCTGACGGATCATCCGGTCGCGGGATTTGAAATGCACCCGGGCGCGGGCGATCCCTTTGGCGGGGCCTTCCGGGTCTGCGGCCGCGAGGTGGAGGGTGCGGAAATGCCGGGTGGCGGCGATGCAGAGGGTCACCGGCAGCGTGCCTTGGGCCTCGAGCCGGTGCAGCAGCGGCCCGAGATCGGCGGGACGGCCCTCGGCGACGGCATGAAGCAGATCGTCGGTCGCGGCTTCGGTGGAGGCGGGGGCGCAGGCGTCGATATCGGCGGGGGTGAGGGGGCCCGGGTCGTTCAGCTTGTAGAGCGACAGTTTCTCGATGGTCTGGCGGAAATCGCCCGGGTCGAGCGCGGTCGAGAGCGCCACGATCTCGGTCATCGCCTCGGGCGAGACCTGCGTGAGCCCGGCCTTGGCAAGCTCGGTCTCGATCTCGGCGCGGGAAGGGGGATCGTCGTAGATCCCCGCCGCATAGGCGTTGCCATGGGTCTCGAAATATTTCCGCAAGGAGGAGCGCGGCGTGAGGTTGCCGGCGGTCAGTACCACCATCGCGTCGCCTTCGGCCCATGTTTCCAGCGCGGGTTTGATGAGTTTGGTGAGCCCGTCGGTGGCCTCTTCCACGAAAGCCACGCGGGGGCCGGGGAAGAAGCCCTGCGCCTTGATCGCGTCGGCCAGCATCGCCGGGTCGCTGCGCAGATCCGCCCCCGACATCCGGGTCAGACGCATCTCGGCCTCGCCTTCGGGGCCGATCAGATTGGCGATCAGCTGCTGGCGTTTCAGCGCCACCCGCATCGGGTCCGCACCGAAGATCAGCACCCCCGCGCAGGCCCTGTCGGGTTTGGCGAAGAACCGCGGGGCATCGCGGGGGGCGAGTTTCATCAGGCGACCACGTTGACGATGCGGCCGGGCACGACGATGACCTTTTTCGG
This sequence comes from Rhodobacterales bacterium, assembly GCA_002746935.1. Classification (GTDB taxonomy): domain Bacteria; phylum Pseudomonadota; class Alphaproteobacteria; order Rhodobacterales; family Rhodobacteraceae; genus Sinisalibacter. The sequence continues at coordinate 32,353 of PDRW01000032.1, read as the reverse complement.
GGGTTTGCCGGCGAGCGCGCGTTGGACGCCCTCGGTTGCGAGCGCCAGCGCCTCGATCTCGGCTTGGGGCAGGTCTTTCGCCACGGTGATCTCGTCGCGCCGCTTGCCGTTGACCTGCACCGGCAGGGTCACGCTGTCGTCCACCAGCATCGCGGGGTCGGCCTTGGGCCAGGGGGCGTCGACCACCATGCCCTCACCGCCGAGCCGCTCCCAGATCTCTTCGGCGAGATGCGGGGTGAGCGGGCTCATCAGCTGGGCCATGACCTTCATGGCCGTGCGTTTCGCCGCGGCGGAGGCAGACGATCTGGCGACGTGGTTGGTGAAGGCGTAGAGCTTCGCGATCGAGGTGTTGAACTGGAAGCTGTCGATCCCGTGGGTGACGGCGGCGATGGTCTTGTGCATTTCGCGCAGCAGCGCGGGATCGTCCTTGCCGGTGCTGTCCGCCTCGGCAAGCTCGTCGGCCATCCGCCAGACGCGGGCGAGGTGTTTCGCGGCCGCTTCAGCGCCGGCGGCGGTCCATTCGACGTCGCGTTCGGGGGGCGAATCGGACATCACGAACCAGCGCGCGGTATCGGCGCCGTATTTCGCAACAATATCGACCGGATCGACCACGTTGTTTTTGGATTTCGACATCTTGGCGGAGGGAATCACCTCCACCGCCTCGCCGGTTGCCTTCAGCACCGCGCCGTGCTCGGTCAGCTCCACGTCTTCCGGGTAGTGGTAGACCGGGCGGCCCGAGGCGTCGGTGGTCTTGTAGATCGCATGGGTCACCATGCCCTGGGTGAACAGCGCCGAGAACGGTTCCTTGCATTTCTCCGGCAGATGCCCGGTGATCTGCATCGCCCGGGCGAAGAAGCGCGAATAGAGCAGGTGCAGAATCGCGTGTTCGATGCCGCCGGTATATTGGTCGACATTCATCCAGTAGTCGGCGGCATCGAAATCGGTGGGGGTTTCGGCGCGCGGCGCGGTGAAGCGGACGAAATACCACGACGAATCGACGAACGTGTCCATCGTGTCGGTCTCGCGGGTCGCCGGGGCGCCGCATTTCGGGCAGGTGCAGGCGCGCCATGTCGGATGGCGGTCGAGCGGGTTGCCGGGCGTGTCGAAGGTGACGTCATCGGGCAGCAGCACCGGCAGGTTTTCCTTCGCCTCCGGCACCACGCCACAGGCCTCGCAATGGACCACCGGAATCGGACAGCCCCAATAGCGCTGCCGCGACAGGCCCCAGTCGCGCAGGCGGAACTGGGTAACACCCTCGCCCCAGCCCTGCTTTTCGGCGAGCGCAATGGTGGCGGCGACAGCCTCATCGCCGGTGGCCTCGTCGATCCCGGTGAAATGCCTGACCCATTTCACCTTTTCACTCTTCGGCGGCACGAAAGCGGTGTTTTCCACCGGCACCGGGTTGTCGAGCGCGAAGAAGGTATCGGTCACTGGCAACCCGTATTTGCGCGAGAAGTCGAGGTCGCGCTGGTCATGCGCCGGACAGGCGAACACCGCGCCGGTGCCGTAATCCATCAGGATGAAATTGGCGATCCAGACCGGGAGTTCCCAAGACGGGTCGAGCGGATGTTTCACCCGGATGCCGGTATCCATCCCGAGTTTCTCGGCGGTCTCGATGGCCTCGGCCGTGGTGCCGCCCTTGCGGCATTCGGCGACGAAAGCGGCCACGTCCTCGCGTTCCGCCTCCAGCGCCCTGGCAATCGGGTGGTCGGGCGAGATGCCGACGAAGGACGCGCCGAGCAGGGTGTCGGGCCGGGTGGTGAAGACCTCGATCGGCGCCCCCCCGTCGCTGCGCTCGAAGGAAAACCGCAGACCGGTCGACTTGCCGATCCAGTTGGCCTGCATCAGCCGCACCTTCTCGGGCCAGTCCTTCAGCGTGTCGATGGCGTCGAGCAGCTCTTCCGAGAAATCGGAGATCCGGAAGAACCATTGCGTGAGGTCGCGCCGTTCCACCTCGGCGCCGGAGCGCCAGCCCTTGCCGTCGATCACCTGTTCGTTGGCGAGCACGGTCATGTCGACCGGATCCCAGTTGACCACCGCGTTCTTGCGGTAGACCAGCCCGGCCTCCAGCATGTCGATGAACATCGCCTGCTGCTGGCCGTAATATTCCGGGTCGCAGGTGGCGAACATCCGGGTCCAGTCGAGCGAGAAGCCGAGCGGCTTCATCTGCGCGACCATGGTGTCGATATTGTCATAGGTCCAGGTCTTGGGGTGGCCGCCCGAGGCCATGGCGGCGTTTTCCGCGGGCATGCCGAAAGCGTCGAACCCCATCGGGTGCAGCACGTTATGCCCCGTCGCCCGCTTGTAGCGCGCCACCACGTCGCCGATGGTGTAATTGCGCACATGCCCGATATGGATCCGCCCCGACGGGTAGGGAAACATCTCGAGCACATAATATTTCGGCCGGGACGGGTCTTGCCGGGCCTCGAAAGTGCCGGCCTTGTCCCAGGCCTTCTGCCATTTCGGTTCGATCGTGGAAGCGTCGTAGCGGGACATCCATGTTTCTCCGGATATGCAAACGCCGGGCTCGGGCCCGGCGCTGGTTTCGTCTTGCTGAGATGCGCGGTCCGGTCCCGGGGTCAGAGCTTTCGGTCCTGGATCCGAAGCTGACGGGCGCGGGCGAGAATCGCGTCTTCCACCTGATGGGCGGTTTCGGCCGAAACCGGCCCGCCGCGCGATTGCAGCGCCACCTCGATGGAGCGCGCGTCCAGCGCCGGATCGCTCACGAACACCGTGGCCTTGTAGGCGCGTCCGCCGCCGGGCGGGGTGCCGTAGCCGAAGACCATCACCCCCGAGAACGGATCGGCGGCCTCGAGCGGCATGAAGTTCAGCACGTCAAACGCGGCGCTCCAGAGGTATTTGTTGACCTCCACGGTGGTGTTCGGGTCATCCCGCCCCGCGAACAGATCCCAGATGGTCTCGCGCTCCGGCTCCGCCTCCGGGCGCACGGCGCGTTCGTTGCCCGCTGGTGCCGGACCGGCGCCGTTGCCCGTCATACCCTCCTGGCCGCTGCAACCGGCGAGGCCGAGAAGCCCGGCTATCATGAGAACCCGTGTGGCGGTCTGCCCGATGCGCATTCCTGTACCCCCGTCAAAATCCCTTCCTAACTACCCAAGCCCATCCCTGCGGGCAAGCGTTTTCGGGAGGCGCCGGGGCATGTGCCGTTGGCCGCTCTGCACGTCGCGCGAGGGCGGTTTCAGGCCCCGGCACGCGGGGTGCGCATGGCCTGAACGGAAGGGTTCCCGGGTGCGCGAAACGACTGTGGCATAGCTGCACCATCCCTGCCCGCAAATCCGGGGGCAATCCGGGATCGCTTGCAAAGATACCCCGAAAGAGGGAGGTAAATCTCATACTCAATTCGGATTCCCCTGAATTGAGGTGCACCTTTAGAAAACGAGGGAAACGAAATGAAAAAGATCCTTCTCGCGTCGACGATCCTGGCTGGCACCGCCGGTTTCGCCGCTGCTGACAACACGAACTTCACCTTCTCCGGCGAAGCCTACATGGGCGTCGGCGCTTCCTGGGACTGGGACGAAGCTGCGGGTCAGGACCTTGATGGTGACGGCACCACCGGCGAAACCGATGTCGTCATCTTCTCGCCGGAAGTGACCGCCAAGTTCACCGCTGGCATGACCACCACCACCGATGGCGGCCTGGAAGCCGGCGCCAATGTCACCGTGGAAGCCGCGGGCCTCTCCTTCGAGGATGACCACACCGAAGACGATTTCGGCAAGATCGAAGGCGATGGCAAGAACGACGGTTCGGTCAAGAACGCCAAGGTCTGGATCTCGGGCGACTGGGGCAAGTTCCAGATGGAATACAAGGGCCCGAACGGCACCGCGACTGTCGATGACATCTCCGCAGACGACGATGACGTGGTTCACGTTTTCGGCAAGGTCAACTTCACCTACACCTACAACTTCGGCGATTTCGGCGTCAAAGCCTGGTACAACTACAAGTGGGGCGACGACAACGACAAGTACGGCCTGAAAGGCACCTACAACTTCGGTGACTACTCGGTCTGGGGCCAGTATGAGTTCGTCGAAGAAGACGACGATTACGAAGCCACGGTCGGTGCATCGGCCGCGATGGGCGGCTTCTCCGGTGAAGTCGAAGCCAAATACGTCGCTGTTGTCGAAGACTGGGACTTCAAAGCCAGCGCCAGCTACACGATCGACGCCTTCTCCTTCGGCGGGTTCATCGAAGACGATGGCGAGGATGACGACTGGGATTACGGCGTGAACGGCAGCTACGATCTCGGCGGCGGCGTGTCGATTGATGCGGCCTACATCTTCGACAACGACACCGTCAACGGTGGTATCGACGCCAACGGTGTCAACGAGACCGGCGTTTCCCTCGCCAAGGTCGGTGTGACCATGAAGTTCTGATCCTGCTTCAGGATCTGATCAGGGAAGAGCGGGCTTCGGCCCGCTCTTTTCTTTTGTGCGGGGCTGTGGTTTCCATTCTGAAACGCCCTCCAGGCAAGCCGGAGACCACCCATGCCCCTCGCCGACATCACCGACCGGATCCGCAAGGAAGAAACCCGCCTCGGCCGCACCCCCGGCTCGACCCGTCTCGTTGCCGTTTCCAAGGTGCAGCCCCTCGACCGCGTGGTTGCGGTGCTCAAACAGGGCCACCGGCTGTTCGGTGAAAACAAGGTGCAGGAGGCTGCGGGCAAGTGGCCGGCCCTGCGCGAACGTTTTCCCGGCGTCGAGCTGCACCTGATCGGCCCGTTGCAGACCAACAAGGCCCGTCAGGCGATGATGCTGTTCGACGCGATCGAAACGCTGGACCGCCCCAAACTCGCCCGCACCATCGCCCGGCTGAAAGATGAACTCGGCAGCTGTCCGAAGCTTTTCGTACAGGTCAACACCGGCGAAGAGCCGCAGAAGGCGGGCGTGTTGCCCGCGGAGGCCGATGCTTTCATCGCCGACTGCCGCGGCCTCGGGCTGGAGATCGCCGGGCTGATGTGCATCCCCCCGGTGGACGAAGAACCGAGCCCCCATTTCGCCCTGCTCGCAAAGATCGCCGCCCGCAACGGGGTGGCGGAGTTGTCCATGGGCATGTCGGCGGATTTCGAAACCGCCATTGCTCAGGGCGCGACTCTGGTGCGGGTGGGCTCGGCGATTTTCGGCGAACGCGACTACGGCGGGTAAGCTGTCGGGGCTTCGGCCCCTGCGCTTCGACCCTGAAACACGTCGCACTCATTCGCATTCACGAGGCACACTCTGTCGTTTGTTTTCGCATGTCGAAATGCGCAAAACCGGTGCCCACTTTTGCGCGACATGCTTCAGCGCACAAAGATCCGGCTGCACATCGTCCAGCGGGCGAGGATCCACGCCAGATGATCCGGCCGGAAGGCGAGGCATCCGGCGGTCGGGTGGCGCGGTTTGCGCCAGTGATGCACGAAGATCGCCGACCCCGCCCCGGGCTGCGCCTCGGGCCAGTTCCAGTCGGTCACCAGCACCACGTCATAGAGCCGGTCGCCACGCGCAAGCCGTTCATGCGAGGCCGCATGGGGTGCGCGCACCCGGTGGTTGTAGTCCGGCGTGGCCGGGTCGTCGGACCAGAGATCGCCCGGCCCGATGGCGCGCAGGTGAAACGGCGCCACCGGCCGCGCCAGCCGGTCCGCCCGATAGCCGCCCGCCATCAGCCGCCAGACCCCACGCGGCGTCGCCCCGTCGCCCTCGCGCTTGGCATCGGTCATGCCGCCGCGCCCGATGGAGACCGGAAACCGCTGCCCATGAAACCGCGCCCCCCAGCGCGTGACCACCATGTCGCCCCGCCCGGGTCTCACGGCAAGGGCCCCGGGCTGACCCGCTCTCTGGCAGGTTGCGGCAAAAACGGCCAACGCATCACATATCCTCTCCTGGAAGGCCCCATCTGTAGGCTGTTCGCGGCAAAATGTGAAACATTCCCCGCAAAACCGACACGTCCGCGTGAGCCCGTTGCAGCAATCCTTGTCAGCGGCGCGCGCGCAGACCACATCCCCCTCACGTGAAACGGAGGAGCCCATGGCCGCCCAGAAATACATCCTGCTTGTCGATGATGACGAAGACCTGCGCGAAGCGCTGGCCGAACAACTGGTGATGACCGAGGATTTCGACGTGTTCGAGGCCGGAAACGGTGCCGAAGCGATGCAGAAGGCGCGCGAGGCGCTTTACGATCTGGTGATCCTCGACATCGGCCTGCCCGACATTGACGGCCGCGAGCTGTGCAAGCTGATGCGCAAACAGGGGGTGAAATGCCCGATCGTGATGCTGACCGGGCATGACAGCGATGCCGATACCATCCTCGGGCTTGATGCCGGGGCCAACGACTACGTCACCAAGCCGTTCAAATTCCCGGTGCTGCTCGCCCGCATCCGTGCCCAGCTGCGCCAGCACGAACAGAGCGAAGATGCCGTGTTCCAGCTTGGGCCCTACACGTTCAAGCCGTCGATGAAGATGCTCACCACCGAGGACGACCGCAAGATCCGTCTCACCGAGAAGGAAACCAATATCCTGAAGTTCCTCTATCGCGCTCAGGACGGGGTCGTCGCGCGCGATGTGCTGTTGCACGAGGTCTGGGGCTACAACGCCGGTGTCACCACCCATACGCTGGAGACGCATATCTACAGGCTGCGCCAGAAGATCGAGCCCGACCCTTCGAACGCGCGGCTTCTGGTCACCGAAACCGGCGGTTACAGGCTTGTGGCATGATTGCCACATGGGTTCAGACTGGCCTTAATCCTGACGGTTTTTCCGTCTAAGCTGGACTCGTTGCAGGCGGTATGACGGCCCGCAACGCAGCAATTCCCCTCCGCGTCGGGGTGATGACGTGGAATCCTCCCTGTTGGACTGACCCGGGCTTGTCCCGGGTCTTTTTTTGGCGCCAAAAGAGACACGGGCTCCGCCCCTTTGCCGCACGTGGTGTCCATCTATCCGCAGCCCGATTGGACCCATGTTCACCGCGAACTGCGGCGACCATGCGTAACCCTGTCGCTGCTGTGGGAGAAATACCGGGAGGTGCATCCCAAAAGCGTCATGCGAAAAATCTGACTCACCTGACGCTGCCTGAAATCAGAGATTTTGGACGCGTCAGGTGATGCTCTCTGTGTCAGGTATTTCGTCAAACGCTATCGGCGATGAGGTCGCAGGCATGGCCAGGCGCCGTTCGGGGGGATCACCCGGCAATGGCGCGCAGGCTCCACATCCGTCCTACAACCAGTCCGGGACGCTTTCGCGGGCGATCATCTCCTCGAAGGACGGCCGCTGCCGGATCACCGCGAATTGCTCGCCGTCGACCAGAACTTCCGGGATCAGCGGGCGTGAATTGTATTCCGAGGCCATCACCGCGCCATAGGCGCCGGCGGAGCGGAAGGCGATCAGATCGTCGGCCGAGACCGCGGTCATGTTGCGGCCCCGGGCGAAGGTGTCGCCGGTTTCGCAGACCGGCCCGACAATATCGTAGGGCTCCTGCGGCGCGCCGGGCGCCGGGGCGGTGACCGGCACGATGTCGTGATGCGCCTCGTACATCGCCGGGCGGACGAGATCGTTCATCGCCGCGTCGAGGATCAGGAATTTCCGCCCGGCCCCCTGTTTCACATAGATCACCCGCGCCACCATCAGCCCGGCATTGCCGGCGATCAGCCGACCGGGTTCGATCTCGATCTCGCAGCCGAGATGGCCGAGGGTGTCGCGCACCACATCGCCGTATTCCGCCGGCAGCGGCGGCGCGTCATTGGTGGCCTCGTAGGGAATGCCCAGGCCGCCGCCGAGATCGAGACGCGAAATCTCATGACCCTCGGCACGCAGCATTTCGGCAAGCTCCGCCACCTTGGTATAGGCCGCGCGATAGGGCGCAAGGTCGGTGAGCTGCGAGCCGATATGCACGTCGATGCCGACCACCCGCAGATTGGCCTGTTTCGCGGTTTCGCCATAGGCGTAGAGCGCCTTGGCGATCGGAATGCCGAACTTGTTTTCGGATTTGCCGGTGGCGATCTTCTCGTGGGTCTTCGCGTCCACATCCGGGTTGATCCGCAGCGTCACCGGAACCTCCACCCCGAGGCTCGCCGCGACCTCCTGAAGCGCCAGCATTTCCGGCTCGCTCTCGAGGTTGACCTGGCGGATGCCGCCTTCCAGCGCGATCCGCATCTCCTCGCGGGTCTTGCCGACGCCCGAAAACACGATCCGCTCGCCAGGCACGCCGGCGGCCCGGGCGCGGCGATATTCTCCGGACGAAACCACGTCCATCCCCGCGCCCATGTCGCCGAGCAGTTTCAGCACCGCGATATTGGAATTGGCCTTTACCGCGTAGCAGACGAGATGCTCCATGCCGTGAAGCGCCTCGTCGAAGACCTGAAAATGCCGCCGCAAGGTGGCCGCGGAATAGACATAGAACGGTGTGCCGACGGAAGCGGCGATCCCGGGGAGGGGCACGCCTTCGGCATGAAGGATGCCCTGGCGGTAGGTGAAATGGTCCATCTCGGGCCTCGCGGTTGGGTCGGGGCGTGATAGCACGTCGGGCGCATCGCGCAATCGGGTTTCCCGGGCCGGTCTCAGCCGAGCCGCTCACGCCAGCGCGCGATCTGTTCGCGCACCCGCACTGGCGCGGTGCCACCGTAGCTTTGCCGCGAGGCCACCGAGGCCTCGACGGTGAGCACATCGTAGAGGCTTTCGGCAATCTCCGGGTGGACCGCCTGCATCTCGTCGAGCGCGAGATCGGCGAGGTCGCAGCCCTTATCCTCCGCCAGCGCCACCAGCGCGCCGGTGACGTGATGCGCCTCGCGGAACGGCAACCCCGCCTCGCGCACCAGCCAGTCGGCGAGGTCGGTCGCGGTGGCGAAACCGGAGCCGGCGGCGGCGGCGAGCGCCTCAGGGTCGGCACTCATGTCTGATACCATGCCCGTCATCGCCGCGAGCGAGAGCATCAGCGTGTCGGCCGCGTCGAACACCGGCTCCTTGTCCTCCTGGGTGTCTTTCGCATAGGCGAGCGGCAGCCCCTTCATCACCGTGAACAGCCCGACAGTCGCGCCGAGAACCCGTCCGATCTTGGCGCGGATCAGCTCGGCGGCATCGGGGTTCTTCTTCTGCGGCATGATCGAGGAGCCGGTTGAGAACCGGTCCGACATGGTCACGAAGCGGAACTGCGCCGAGGACCAGATCACCAGCTCTTCCGACAGCCGGCTGAGATGCATGGCGCAGAGGCTCGCGGCGGTGAGGAAATCGAGCGCGAAATCGCGGTCGGAAACGGCGTCGAGCGAATTGGCCATCGGCCGGTCGAAGCCCAGCGCTTCCGCCGTGGCGTGACGGTCGATCGGGAAGCCGGTGCCCGCAAGCGCGGCGGCGCCGAGGGGGCATTCGTTCATCCGGGCGCGGGCATCGCGGAAGCGCGAAAGATCGCGGGCGAGCATCTCCACATAGGCCATCATGTGGTGCCCCCAGGTGACGGGCTGGGCGGTCTGGAGATGGGTGAAGCCCGGCATCACCCAATCGGCCCCGGCCTCGGCCTGGTCGAGCAGCGCGCGCATCAGCGCCTCGATGGCCTCGATGGCGGCATCGTGCTGGTCGCGCACCCAGAGGCGGAAATCGGTCGCCACCTGATCGTTGCGCGACCGCGCGGTGTGGAGCCGCCCTGCCGGTTCGCCGATGAGCTGTTTCAGCCGCGCTTCCACGTTCATGTGGATGTCTTCGAGCGCGGTGGAAAAGGTGAAATCCCCCGCCTCGATCTCTGACAGAACCGTGAGCAGCCCTTCCCTGATCGCCTGCGCATCGCTATCACTGATGATGCCCTGCGCCGCAAGCATCGCGGCATGGGCGCGCGAACCGGCGATGTCCTGCGTGGCGAGACGGCGGTCGAAACCGATCGAGGCGTTGATCGCCTCCATGATGGCATCGGGTCCGGCGGCGAACCGCCCGCCCCACATCGCGTTGGCGCTTTTGGAATCTGTCATGGGGCTGTGCCTCGGGAGCCTGGAATGTTGCGTTTCGTCCTTTTTTATGCGGCCCTCGTGATGGGTGCAAACCCTGCGCTGGCGGTCGATCCGGCGGTGCTCGAGGGGCTGAAGGCGGGGGAGATGAAGCGGCTTGCGGTTCATGCAGAGCCGAAGCCGGTGAGCACGGCCACGTTTACCGACCCGGAGGGCGGCACTCACAGTCTCGCCGATTGGCAGGGCAAGGTGGTGCTGTTGAACTTCTGGTCGGTGTCCTGTGTGCCCTGCCGTGAGGAGATGCCGAGCCTCAATGCGCTGGAGAAGGCCATGGGGGGCGCGGATTTCGCGGTGGTGCCGGTGGCTTTCGGCTACAACAATCCCGGGGGGCTGGCGCGGTTTGTCGCGAATTACGAGGTCGACGCGCTGCCGGTGCTGCTCGATCCCGACCGCGCGCTGTCGGCCGAGATGGGCGTGGTCGCGCCGCCGGTAACTGTGCTGATCGACCGCGAGGGGCGCGAGGTGGCGCGGTTCATTGGCGGGGCCGATTGGGCGAGTGACGCGGCGAAGGCGGTCATTCAGGCGGTGATCGACAGGTAACAAGCTCACGGAATTGGGGGGTTCTGGCGATCACGGGGCGGCTCGGGCAGGTTGGGCCGGGCAGGCTGCGCTACCGCTGACATTCATATTTCAAAATGTCTGGTTTTCCGGACTACCGGAATTCCAGTAGTCCGGACTAATGGACTCTCTGGAGCGCCATAAAGTCACTTTATAACAAAGACTTATCAGATCCTCCACCGCCCCGCGCCGACACCCGTCAGCCCGAAATCCCGCTTCACACCCGTCGCGCCGGACAGCCGATGAGGTGGTCGTTGACCAGCCCCGTGGCCTGCATCCAGGCATAGACGATGGTTGGCCCGACAAACCGGAAACCCGCCCGCTTCAAGTCCTTCGAGATCCGCGCCGAAAGCGGCGTCGAAGCGGGCACGTCCGCAAGCGTGACGAAGCGGTTCACCAGCGGCTTGCCGCCCACATACCCCCAAATCGCCTCGGAAAACGCCGCCGCGCCCCCGATCTCCAGATAGGCCTGCGCATTGCCGATCGTGGCCTCGATCTTGCCGCGATGCCGCACGATCCCCGGATTGCCGAGCAAGCGGGCCACCTCCGCCTCGCCCCAGGTCGCAATCACCTCCGGCTCGAACCCTTCGAACGCTTCCCGAAACGCCGCGCGTTTCTTGAGGATGGTGAGCCAAGACAGTCCGGCCTGGAAGCCGTCAAGCACGAGCTTTTCCCACAGCGCCCGCCCATCGTATTCCGGCACCCCCCATTCCTCGTCGTGATAGGCAATATGGAGCGGATCCGCGCCGCACCAGCCGCATCTCTGTTCCTGAAGCCCTTCCGTCATCGCGCCCCCGTCAAAGCCGATAAATTTTGAAGTAAATGCCAGACTTTACAACATTTTCACGGATTGCCGTTTCAATGTAGTCCAAAGCGGTGAGTAGGCCAATGGATGATCTGAACTCTCTCGAACCGGTGAATACGCCACCCGGATACGGCAGCCCGCTGTCGGTCGCCATCGCCCGGCGCGATCGGGACACCATGCAGATGGTGCGCCGCGCGGTCAGGACGGGGCGGCTCATGCTGGCCTTCCAGCCGGTGGTGCGGGCGGCGAACCCGGAGATGCCGGCGTTTTACGAAGGCCTCATCCGGGTGCTCGACCATACCGGGCGAATCATCCCCGCCACCGATTTCATCGACGTGGTGGAGGCGCAGGAGATCGGACGCCAGATCGACACCTGGGCGCTGGAGCTCGGCTTCCAGGCGCTCGCAGAACGCTCCGACTTGCGCCTCGCCATCAACATGTCGGCGCGCTCCATCGGCTACCCGCGCTGGATGGATGCGCTCCGCAACGGGCTTGCGCGCGATGCGACCGCCGGGGAACGGCTGATTCTCGAAATCACCGAACGCACCGCGATTGTCATGCCGGACCTCGTGCAGGTGTTCATGTCGGAAATGCAATCGCAGGGCATCGCCTTTGCGCTTGACGATTTCGGCGCCGGATACACCGCCTTCCGCTACCTGCGCGATTTCTACTTCGACATTCTCAAGATCGACGGCGAATTCATCAGCGGCATTGCTGCGAGCCCCGACAATCAGGTCATTACCCAGGCGATGCTGTCGATGGCGCAGCAGTTCGACATGCTCACCGTCGCCGAATATGTCGAGTCATGGGAAGATGCCGAATTCCTGATCGGCGCGGGCTGCGACATGCTCCAGGGCAATTTTTTCGGTTCTGCCACGGTGCGGCCGGCGTGGCGTGAGAAGGCGCAGGCGGCAGGGGTGTGACCTCGCCCCCCGAGCCCCGCCGGCCTTCCTGCCCCCAATAGTCAGCCCCGCCCCGCTGCCGCCGCTTCACCCCCAACCGCCGGGAGGCTCCACGCGACACATCCACAACGCCTGCCTCCCCCGGGGGTCTGCGGTCAAACGCACACATCCGGCTTGATTTGACAGGCTCTCCCCTTCGAAACACGCGACGCGGTTGCCCAAACGGAAGGGAACCAGTAGCTTTCACCGGAACCGGCGCCGGACAAATCTGACCGGCCCCATTCCGGCAGGCACTGCCCGCCGGACGACAGGAGAGGACAACATGACCAATGTGGTAATCGTTTCCGGCGCACGTACGCCGGTGGGCAGTTTCAACGGAGCCTTCGCGGGGACACCGGCCCATGAGCTCGGCCGCATCGCGCTGGAAGCCGCGGTCGAGCGCGCCGGGATCGACAAGACAGCGGTTTCAGAGACGATTCTCGGGCAGGTTCTGCCGCACGGCCAGGGCCAGAACCCGGCCCGTCAGGCTCATGTCAATGCCGGTCTGCCGGTCGAAAGCCCCGCCTGGGGAATCAACCAGGTTTGCGGCTCCGGCCTGCGCGCCCTTGCGCTTGGTGCCCAGCACATCCAGCTGGGCGATGCCCGCGTCGTGGCGGCAGGGGGGCAGGAGAACATGACGCTCTCGCCCCACGTTGCGCATCTGCGCGCCGGTCACAAGATGGGCGACACCAAATTCGTCGATTCGATGATCAAGGACGGGTTGTGGGACGCCTTCAATGGCTACCACATGGGCCAGACCGCCGAGAATGTGGCGCACAGAACAAGGCCGAAGCGGCACAGGCGGCTGGCCGGTTCAACGACGAAATCGTTCCCTTCACGGTCCACACCCGCAAGGGCGACATCGTGGTCGAGCAGGACGAATACATCCGCCATGGCGCCACCCTTGAGGCAATGCAGAAGCTGCGCCCGGCCTTCGCCCGCGATGGTACCGTCACCGCCGGCAACGCTTCCGGCATCAACGACGGCGCCGCTGCTTTCATTCTCATGGATGCCGACGATGCCGCGAAACAGGGGCTGAAGCCGCTGGCGCGGATCGCATCTTACGCGACCGCGGGCGTAGACCCCTCGGTCATGGGCACCGGCCCGATCCCGGCTTCGCGCAAGGCGCTGCACAGGGCGGGCTGGACGGTCGACGAGCTCGATCTGGTCGAGGCCAACGAAGCCTTTGCCGCCCAGGCCATTGCCGTCAACCGCGAGCTCGGCTGGGATCCGGAGATCGTCAACGTCAACGGCGGAGCCATTGCCATCGGCCACCCGATCGGCGCCTCCGGCGCGCGGATCATGGCCACGCTGTTGTTCGAGATGGAAAAGCGCAGCGCCAGGAAGGGCCTCGCCACCCTTTGCATCGGCGGCGGCATGGGCGTGTCGATGTGCGTCGAGCGTAGCTGAGGCCACGGCCTGCACTGAAATTCGCGGGGCGCTTCGGCGCCCCGTTCCATTTCACCGTTCCTCTTCAGACCGTTTTGTTCAGACCGTTTGCCTTTTCATATAAAGGTTGCGCAATAAAATTGCGTATGATCTACCTCATAAGAAACAGAGTTGCCAAAACGAATCGTGACAGGGAGAATGACATGGGCAGGGTTGCACTTGTGACCGGTGGTACCCGCGGCATTGGCGCGGCGATTTCCAAAGCGCTGATGGCCGAGGGCTACAGTGTCGCGGCAAGTTATGCGGGCAATGACGCGGCGGCGGCGAAATTCACCGGGGAAACCGGCATCAACACCTACAAGTGGAATGTGGGCGACTACGACTCGAGCAAGGCCGGTCTTGCGCAGGTCGAGGCGGACCTCGGGCCGATCGAAGTGGTGGTGGCCAATGCCGGCATCACCCGCGACGCGCCGTTCCACAAGATGACGCCGGGCCAATGGCACGAGGTGATCGACACCAACCTGACCGGCGTGTTCAACACCGTTCATCCGGTCTGGCCCGGAATGCGCGAACGCAAGTTCGGCCGGGTGATCGTGATTTCCTCGATCAACGGACAGAAGGGCCAGTTCGCTCAGGTCAATTACGCCGCAACCAAGGCGGGCGACCTCGGCTTCGTCAAATCTCTGGCCCAGGAGGGCGCGCGCCTCGGCATCACCGCAAATGCGATCTGCCCGGGCTATATCGCCACCGAAATGGTGATGGCGGTGCCGGAAAAGGTGCGTGAGAGCATCATTGCCCAGATCCCCACCGGTCGCCTCGGCGAGCCGGAAGAAATCGCCCGCTGCGTGACCTTCCTCGCCTCGGACGACGCCAGCTTCATCAACGGTTCGACGATCTCGGCCAACGGGGCGCAGTTCGTCGTCTGACCGTGCCCGCTGCGGCCTTGGAAGGGTCACCCTTCGCGGCGGCTCTTATTGTGTGCGGCGTCCAAAACCGCAAGGCTGCGGACCGGATCGCGCGCAGCAGCGCCCAGGCACGCAGAGAGCGCTGGCGATGGGCTTCTCTGGCGACAGCGGTGTCGTTGGCGGTCTCAAGCATCATACAGGCCTTTCTTCAGAAAATTTATCTTGATACCTGTATGAACCTCTGCAAAACATCAAACAAACGAGACTTTTTACCTCTAAACATAAAAAATTTCTAACCGTATGACCGATCGCCTGCCCCCGCTCACAGCGCTGCGCGCCTTCGACGCCGCGGCGCGGCACATGTCTTTTGCCAAGGCGGCGCAGGAGTTGAACGTGACACCGGCGGCGCTGTCATTCCAGATCAAGTCGCTTGAAAGCCATCTCGGTCTGGCGCTGTTCCGGCGCCTCAACCGGGCCGTGGAGCTTACCGAGGCCGGCCACGCCCTTGCACCCGGCGCGCGCGATGGTTTCGAGGCCCTCGCCGGCGCCTGGCGAAAGGCCCGGGCGACCGGGCAGGCGCAAGTGGTGACGGTGACCGCCGGGCCGGCATTTACCTCGAAATGGCTGGCGCCGCGGATGTTCCGGTTTGCACAGGCACAGCCGGAGATCGAGTTGCGTTTTGTCGCCAACCTGCGCCTGATGGACATCGAACGCGACGAGGTCGATGTTGCGATCCGATTCGGCTACGCCGATGATGACGGGTTGATGTCGATGCCGCTGATGCGCGAATGGTTTTCGCCGATGATGACCCCCGACATCGCGGCGCGCTACCCCGATCCGTCGATGATCCCGGCCAAGGCACTTCTGCATCAGGACGACACCGCCTTCCTCGATCCGCCCTGCGACTGGCAAAGCTGGTACCGCGCCGCCGGGCTCGATATGCCGGAGGGCGGAGGCCCCCACTTCAGCCATGCGGACCACGCGCTCGATGCGGCGTTGAGCGGGGCGGGGGTGCTGTTGGGGCGTGCGTCGCTGGCGGCTGTGGCCCTCGCCGGCGGCGGCCTCGTGGCGCCCTACGAGGTCGCGCTCACCACTGAGGCGCATTATCGGTTGCTCACCCGCCTCGGGGCCGACGAACGCCCCGCCGTCCGGGCTTTCATCGACTGGATCGTCACGGAAGTGTCGGACATGATCCCATGCACGGCGCAGCACAGGTTCATCGCCGCGGCGGACGTGCCCCGATGACACGCGCCACGGCGACCGTCATCGGCTTCACTGCGGTTGTCCTGCGGGCACTGGCGCTGATCGTGGCCGGCATGGCTCAGCCCCGGGGCGAATTGCTGCTTGCGCCATGACTGATCACCTCGGGCGCCGTGCTGGCCGCCCGGTCAGGCCGAAAACCGAAAACGCTCTGAACGGGTGAGCGGGGCCGTGCCTGAACGGCCCCGCCAAGGGGTCAGCCTTTGGAAAGCCTCATGATTTCTTCCTTGAGACGGAGCTTTTCCTTTTTCATCGCCACGATATCGAGGTCGTTGGTACCGAGAGCGGCCTGGGCTTCTTCGACCTTTACGGACAGCGCTTCATGCTTCTTGCGAAGCTCTTCCAGATGCGCGTCGAGGTTCATGGCGGGGTCTCCTTTTTGTTCTGGTTCTCGCCATGGCAGTGCAGCACAGATTTGCGTGGTTGTCACGAGATCGTTGCAGCAAACCGGAGCAACGACCGCGAAATTGCCGTGCCCGGCCTGGCGGATCGGCGGGGCAGGGCCGGGACGGGGCGTGCGGAGCGGTGGTCAGAGTGTCAGGGGAGCCGCTTCGCGCAGGATTTCGGAGACCTCGGGACGATAGCTTTCGCGGTCGCCCTGATGCGCGGCCCCCTCATGCAACACCAGCGGCGGGGCCAGGCGAAAAGGCGCGCGCGCGCCTTTCCGGGCCTGCACCAGCACCAGTGCCGCCGCCCGTCCCGCACGCGGCTGAAGCGGTCTGACCGCCACGGCGCCGAGCCGGGCGTCGATTCCGGCAAGGATCTCCGGCAGGCGCTCCGCTTTCTGGATCACGGTGAGGCGCCCGCGGTGTTTCAGCCGCCGGGTGGCGGCGTCGATCCAGGCGGCGAGCGGCGTTTCCTCGAACAGCGCCGCGCCGCGCCCCGGGTCCGCGCTCGCGGTCGCGCGGGCGGGCAGATGATAGGGCGGGTTCATGATCACATGGTCGAACCGCTGCTGTTTCACCTCCGGCGGCAGAAGGGTGAGGTCGGCGGTGACCACCTCGGCCGCGATGCCGTTGGCAGACGCATTCGCCCGGGCCAGCGCCGCATAGGCCGCCTGCCGCTCCACGCCCACGAGCCGTGCCCCCGGCACCCGGGCGGCGAGACAAAGCATCGCAGCCCCGGCCCCGCAGCCAAGATCGAGCACGCTTTGGCCTGCCCGGGCCGGGGTGGCGGCGGCCAGAAACACCGGGTCGACCCCCGCACGATAGCCCTCGCGCGGCTGCCGGAGCACCAGCCGTCCGCCCAGAAACCTGTCTTCGGTCAGCTCCATCCTTCCGCCCCCGCGCATTCGATTCCGTTGTCGGCGAGAATACGCACGGCGCGGGCGTGCTCCCTGCTTCTGACCATGAGGCGGCGGGGGAGAATCCCGATGGATCCTTCCAGCGCACTCATATGGACGTCGATGGCAAAGGCGGCTATACCTTCGCCGTCGAGAAGCGCCGTTGCGAAGGCAATGACGGTCGGGTCGGTGGTTCTCAGAAGCTCTTTCATCCTCAGATGACTTAAGGGTTCGCCCGGGGAAGTCGAGAGGCGCCGGGTGGAGGATGAGACACGGAACGGTGACGATGCGCGACGAGATAGCCAACCTGCCACACGAAAGGCTGGCCGAGCACCTTTCGGGCGACCTTGAAGCCGTCAACGGCCTGATTCGGGAGCGGATGGCGTCTGAACATGCGCCCCGCATCCCGGAAGTGACGGCGCATCTGGTCGAAGCCGGGGGCAAGCGGCTGCGCCCGATGCTGACGCTGGCAACGGCGCGGCTGATGGGCTACGGCGGCCCCTATCACATCCATCTCGCGGCCACGGTGGAATTCATCCACACCGCGACGCTGCTGCACGACGATGTGGTCGACGAATCGCAGAAGCGGCGCGGGCGGCCGACCGCCAATCTGTTGTGGGACAACAAGTCTTCGGTGCTGGTGGGAGACTATCTGTTTGCCCGCTCGTTCCAGCTGATGACCGAGACCGGCTCGATCGAGGTGTTGCGGATCCTCAGCCGCGCCGCGGCGACCATCGCCGAGGGCGAGGTGCTGCAACTCACCGCCGCCAGCGATATCGGGACCAGCGAGGGCGTGTATCTTCAGGTGGCACGCGGCAAGACCGCCGCGCTGTTTGCCGCGGCCTGCGAAGTGGGCGGGGTGATCGCCGGGGCCCCGCAGGAACAGATTGACGCGCTTGCCGCCTATGGCGATGCGATGGGCATCGCCTTCCAGATCGCCGACGATCTGCTCGACTATTGGGGCGGCAACGACATCGGCAAGAACAGGGGCGACGATTTCCGCGACCGCAAGCTGACCCTGCCGCTGATCAAGGCGATTGCGGCGGCGGATGAGGCGGAGCGCGACTTCTGGGAACGGACCATCGGCAAGGGCCGGCAGCAGGAGGGCGACCTTGCAGAGGCGCTGCGGCTGATGGACGCGCACGGGACGCTGGAGGCGACCCGTGCCGAGGCGAATGCCTGGGCGGAGAAGGCCAGGGCGGCGCTCGACGGGCTGCCGGAGGATCCGATTCGCGGGATGCTTGCGGATATTGCCGATTATGTGGTGGCGCGGTTCACCTGATGCGGTTCACCTGACACTGCGTCTGACGCCTGCGGCGGGCGGGTCGTTGGGGGACAGCCCCCGGATCCCCCCAAAAACCCGGAGTATTTCGGCCAGGAAAAGAGGTGATCAGCGGAGAGTTGTGGCGGTGGTCCACCAGCCGGGCTGGCTTGTGGCGAGAATTTCGGCGGCCTTGTCGGCCCCGGCGCGGGTGTCGAACAGGGCGAAGCAGGTGGCGCCGGAGCCGGACATGCGCGCAAGGCGGGCGCCGGGGAGGGTGGAGAGCGCCGCAAGCACCTCGCCGATGACCGGGGCGCGGGTGATGGCGGGGGTTTCGAGATCGTTGCGTTGGCCGGCGATCCAGTCGATGGCGGAGCGGCGGTCTTGCCATTGCGGCAGCTGTATCGGCATCGGTGCGCCGTTCTTTTCGCTCAGCGCCCGGAACACCGCCGGGGTCGGAACCGCGACGCCCGGGTTGGCGAGCACGGCGTGGAGATCGGGCAGACCGGTGACCGGCTGCACGTCTTCGCCGATGCCGCGCATCCGCGCCGCTTGGCGCATCAGGCAGACCGGGACATCGGCGCCGAGGCCGGTGGCGCCCGCGGGAAGGGGGCTGCCGGTGAGTTCGGCCATGGCGAGCAGCGTTGCCGCCGCGTCGGAGGAGCCGCCGCCGATGCCCGCAGCCAGGGGCAGGTGTTTGTCGAGGGTGATGGCGACCGGAAGGTCATAGAGCCCGGCGGCCCGCAGCACCAGGTTGGAGGCATCGGCCGGGACGCCTGCGGCCATCGGACCGGTCAGCTTCAGGCGGGTTGCCTCCGCGGGCTCGAGCCGCAGCCGGTCGCCGACATCGGCGAAAGCCACAAGGCTGTCGAGCAAATGGTAGCCGTCGGCGCGCTGGCCGGTGACATGCAGGGTCAGGTTGACCTTGGCCGGGGCGAAGCTGCGGACGA
Source organism: Rhodobacterales bacterium (assembly GCA_002746935.1). Taxonomy (GTDB): domain Bacteria; phylum Pseudomonadota; class Alphaproteobacteria; order Rhodobacterales; family Rhodobacteraceae; genus Sinisalibacter. The sequence goes on along the minus strand of PDRW01000032.1, from coordinate 13,032 downwards.
TCATTGGGGGGGCAGCGCTCCGCCCTCCTGTTCGAGCACCGCATCGAGGCCGATTTCGAGTTTCAGGCGGATGCGGTCGGGGTTGAGTTCGTCGAGGTCGGTGTCGTCGGTGACGAAGGAGAGCGCGCGTTTCCACTGGAAGCGGGCTTCGCGCAGCCGTCCGACCGCCCAGTAGGTGTCTCCGAGGTGGTCGTTGAGCACCGGCTCCAGCGGCAGAAGTTCGACCGCGCGTTCCATTTCCTCGACCGCATCGTCGTAGCGGCCGAGCCGGTAGAACACCCAGCCGAGCGAGTCGCGGATGTAGCCGTCATAGGGTTGCTCCACGACCGCGCGCTTGATCATGTCGAGCGCCTCGTCGAGGTTTTCGCGCCGTTCCACCAGCGAATAACCAAGGTAATTGAGCACCGAAGGCTGGTCGGGGCTGAGCTCCAGGGCCTTGCGGAAATCGGCCTCGGCATTCTCCCATTCGCCGCGACGCTCGTAGGTGATGCCACGGGCGAACCAGACGCGCCACTGGGCCGGGCGCTCCTGGCTGAACAGGGCGATCGCTGCATCGTAATGCGGGGTTGCCGCGGCATAGCGTTGTTCGCCGCGCAGTGCGTCGCCGATGGCGGCATGAAGAACCGGGGAATCGGGATGAAGCTGGACAGCGCTGGTGAGCACCGCGATGGCCTCGTCCACCTGGTCGAGCGCCTTCAGCGCAGCGGCGCGGCCAAGCTGGGCCTGTGGCCAGGACGGGCTGCTGTCGGGCACCGCGCCATAGGCCTCGGCGGCGAGGTCATAGCGCTCCATCTCGTCGAGAACCTGGGCCACGACAAGGGTCGCGCCCACATGGCCGGGATCAAGATAGCCCGCGATCCGGGCGTAGAGCAGAACCAGCGCCGGGTCGGTCTCGCCGCGAAGCGATTCGCCGACCTCGTAGAACAGCTGGGCAATACCGGCGCGCGGCCCCTCAATGGCGGTAAACGGGATCGGCTTGCCGGCGCGCAGCTCCGCCAGCAGGGTGACAAGCTCCGGGTCTTCGGTGCCGGGGAAAGCCTTTTCGATCACGTCCACCGCGTCCGGGTTGCGTTCGAGCTGGCTCAGCACCTGGACGAAGGCAAGCACGCCGGCACGGTTGAGGCGCAGCACCGTTTCCGAACCGCCGAAGATCGCCGCCGCGCCTTCGTAATCGCCGACCAGAGCCAGGGCGAGGGCCTTCTGGATCAGTGCGGGTTGCCCGCCGGGGCCGCTGTCGATCAGCGCGTCGAAATGCGCCACCGCATCGCTCATGCGCCCGGCACCGACGGCGCTCCAGGCGCGGATCATGTCATCCATCAGCAGGCCGACGGAAGCCCCTACCTTGAGGCGCTCGTCGACCATTGGCCAGTTTTCCTCGCGGATCGCCGCGGCCAGCAGCACCAGACCCGCAATCTGGTTTTGCGCCTCGATTTCAGCAAGACGTCCGGCGGCAGGCACGGCGGCTTCGACCCGGCCAAGGCCCAGATTGGCCACGACGACGCCTTCGAGAAGAGACGCATTCTGCGGATCGGCCAGAAGCGCGCGGGGTCCGTATTCGACGACAGCCGCATAATCGCCTGCCCGGTCGGCCTCCCGCGCGGCGAGATAGGCACCGGAAGCCCTGGCCGCGGTATCCAGGGCCGTTTCCGCATGGATTTCAGCGGGGATTTGAACAGAGGTATCGAGAGGAATCTCGGCCGGGATCTGAACCGGAGTTCCGGCGGGGATTTCAGCGGGGAGCCCGACAGGCGCGCCGTCAGGGATTTCAAAAGGGGGGTCGGTGGCGGTTTGAGCGAGGATTTCGCCAGCCCCCTTGCCGGCGGCAAGAGCGGGCATGGTCGCGGCGGCGATGAGGGCTGCGAGCCCGAGCGGGCGCAGGGAATTGGATAGCGGCAAGGAAAGGCTCCGTTCCGAAAGGTTGAGGCCAACCTATGCGCCGGAGCGCCCCGGATCAATCCGGGGCGTGCCCCCTTGTTTCTTCCGCCGAGACCCGGCCTTGCAATCGGGCCTCACATGTTGCCGTAGTTCGGGCCGTCGCCGCCCTGCGGCACCGTCCAGGTGATGTTCTGCGACGGATCCTTGATGTCGCAGGTCTTGCAATGGACGCAGTTCTGGAAATTGACCCGGAACACCGGCTCGCCCGCCTCTTCGAGCACCTCATAGACCCCCGCCGGGCAGTAGCGCTGCGCGGGCTCGGCGAATTCCGGCAGGTTCACCCTGATCGGGATCGACGGGTCGGCGAGCCTGAGGTGGCAGGGCTGGCTTTCCTCGTGGTTGGTGGCCGAGAAACTGACATTGGTCAGCCGGTCGAAGGACAGCTTGCCGTCGGGTTTCGGGTAGTCGATCTTCGGGTAATCCTTCGCCTTGCCGGTGGACGCGGCGTCGGATTTGCCGTGTTTCAGCGTGCCGAACAGCGAAAAGCCGAAGAGGTGGTTGGTCCACATGTCGAAGCCGCCGAGCATCATCCCGAGGTTGAGGCCGAAGCGGGTGATGAGGGGTTTCATGTTGCGGACCGGCTTGAGGTCTTTCGCCACCGGGCCGGTGCGCAGCTCCTGATCGTAGGCTTCGAGCGTGTCGCCCTCGCGGCCGTCCCTGATCGCGGTCACGGCCTCTTCGGCGGCGGCGATGCCGGACAGGATCGCGTTGTGGTTGCCCTTGATCCGGGCGTAGTTCAGCAGGCCGACCGAGTCGCCCAGCAGCACACCGCCGGGGAAGGCCGCCTTCGGCATCGACTGGAGCCCGCCGGCGGTCACCGCACGCGCGCCATAGGCCACCCGCTTGCCGCCTTCGAGCAGTTTCGCAAGCTGCGGGTGATGCTTCATCCGCTGGAATTCCATGTAAGGATAGACATGCGGGTTCTTGTAGTTGAGATGCGCGATCAGCCCGATGAACACCTGATTGTTCTCGGCATGATAGGCAAAGCCACCGCCGGCGGCGTTCTTGCCGAGCGGCCAGCCCATGTAATGGTCGACCGTGCCTTCGGCATGTTTCTCCGGGTCGATCTCCCAGATCTCCTTCATGCCAACGCCGAACTTGGGCTCGTCGCTGTCCTTGTCGAGCTGGTATTTCGCGATGATCTCCTTGGCCAGAGAGCCGCGCACGCCCTCGGCGATCATCACATATTTGGCGTTGAGCTCCATGCCGGGCTCATAGGCGGGGCCGGGGGTGCCGTCGGCCTCCTTGCCGAACTCGCCCGCGACCACGCCCTTGACCGAGCCGTCGTCGCGCAGCACCAGCTCGCTCGCCGCCATGCCGGGATAGACCTCGACCCCCATCGCCTCGGCCTGCTCGGCCATCCAGCGCGCAACCTGGCCCATGGAGACGACATATTTGCCGTGGTTGTGCATGAACGGCGGCATCGGCCAGCCGGGGATCTTGAAGCCGCCCTTCGCGGTCAGCATCCAGAAACGGTCGGTGCCGACTTCGGTTGTCACCGGCGCGCCCTTGTCCTTCCAGTCGGGCATCAGCTTGTCGAGCCCGATGGGGTCGAAGACCGCGCCCGACAGGATATGCGCGCCCACCTCGGAGCCCTTTTCGAGCACCACGACCATCAGGTCTTCGTCGAGTTGCTTCAGCCGGATCGCCGCCGCAAGCCCCGCCGGGCCTGCACCCACGATGACGACGTCGACATCCATCGCTTCGCGTTCGATCTCGGCCATGATTTCCTCCCTTCAAAAACCACTCCAGACTGGTACCTGCCCGGCTTCGCTGGGTCAATCGCGCGGCAGGCAATCGCTGTCAGGATGCATTCCGGGCAGCATCACGCCCGGCGGCGCAGGGCCCGCAGGTGGGTCATGGAAACAATTCCGTTGCAAATCGCGCTGTTTTGCTTTTCTGTCGCCCCCGGAACAGTCGCGTTTCGGTCGAGACGCGGCATTTTTGCGTTTCTCCGGCAGATTCCGGGGACAAGCCACACCGGAAGCGGCGACCAGACGCGGCAGGCCGGAAAAAGCGAAGGCAAGAGGCTCAATGGAGAAGATCCTCATCACCCGTGCGGGACACAGCGCGCTGAACGACGAGTTGAAGACCCTGAAATCGGTCGAACGCCCGGCGGTGATCCGGGCGATCGCGGAGGCGCGCGAGCATGGCGATCTTTCGGAAAACGCCGAATACCACGCCGCGCGCGAGAAACAGGGGTTCATCGAAGGCCGTGTGAAGGAGCTCGAGGGCATCCTTGGCCTTGCCGAGGTGATCGACCCGGGCAAGCTCTCGGGCAGTGTCAAGTTCGGCGCCACCGTGCAGCTTGTCGATGAAGACACCGACGAGGAGCGCAGCTATCAGATCGTCGGCGAACCCGAGGCAGACATCGAGCAGGGCCGGCTCAACATCAAGTCGCCGCTGGCCCGCGCCCTGATCGGCAAGGACGAGGGCGACAGCGTCGAGGTGCGCACGCCGGGCGGCGCGAAATCCTACGAAATTCTTTCGGTCGAGTATATCTGAGGCGCCGGCAGCCCCGGTCGCCGGAGAAGGCAAGAGCATGAGCGACAACTATCGCGACGAAGCGGATTTGCGGGCCTGCGGGCCCTCCCGGCCACGAAAGGCAAGCCCCGCCGAAATCGGCACCTTCGTTTTTGCCGTGGTCTGGGTGCTGTTCTGCGCCGTCTTCTTCTTCGGCCTTGGCGGCTCCGGGGGGACCGGGGGAACCGGGGGCGAAACCGAAAAGAACGGGATCGGCTTCGTGCTCGTGGTGGCCTCTGTACTGGTGCCGGTCGCGGTGGTGTGGCTCGCGGTCGCTTCGGTGCGCTCCGCCCGGATCGTGACCGACGAGAGCGAGCGGCTTCAGGCTTCGATGAGCGCAATGCGCAAGGTGCTGATCGAGGTGCAGGAGTTTCAGGCGCTGAACCCGCCGCCCCGCGACGAACAGACGCCGCGGATCGGCAGTGATGACATTCCGGCCTTCACCTCCAGCCGGCAGCGCGGCACGACGGCGGCCACGCCGGAGCCGGAACCCGAAACCATGCGCGACGTGAGCCCGGCGAGCGAACCGGAAGCCGCCGCGCCGGAAAAAGTGCCGCAAGACAACCAGCCGGATCTTGGCCTCGATGCCGGCGCCGACAAGACCCCGAAGGTTGACATCGACGATCTGATCCGCGCGATCAACTTCCCCGAAAACGCCGAGGACGAGGCCGGTTTCGAAGCGCTGAGGCGCACGCTTGTCGACCGCAAGGTTGCCACCCTGATCCAGGCCGCGCAGGATGTGCTGACGCTGCTCAGTCAGGACGGGATCTACATGGACGATCTCGAACCTTCCCCGGCGCCGCCCGGGGCCTGGCGCGCCTTCGCCCGCGGCACACGCGGCCAGCCTGTCGCCGCGCTCGCGGGCATCAATGACCGCTCGTCGCTGGCGCTGTCGGCGGGGCGCATGAAATCCGACGAAACCTTCCGCGACGCGGCACTGCATTTCCTGCGCGAATATGATGCCGTTCTGGCAGAGGCCGAGCCGCGGATGAACGATGCGCAGATCGACCGTTTCGCCACCACCCGCACTTCGCGCGCCTTCATGCTTCTGGGCCGGGTCACCGGCGCCTTCGAAGCGGGCTGATCCGGCCACCACGTGAGAGAGGCTTTGCCCCTCACGCGGTCAGGAGCCGTGCGGCTTCACAGCCCGAAGCCTGAAAACGGCAGAAAGCGCACCCTGTCGCCCGGGGCGATCTCGCAGGCGTCTTCCGGCAATTCGACCAGCCCCTCGCCCCAGACCAGCGACGAAATCATGCCGGAGCTTGCCGAACGGAACAGCTCCGCGCGGCCGTCTTTGCCCAGGCGCGCGCGCAGAAACTCGCGCCGGCCCGCGCGTTTGGCGAGCGAAAACCCGGCAGGCACCGCGAAGCCCTGCCGCGAAAGCCACGCCCCCCCCGCCAGAACCGACAGCGCGGGCCGGACGAAGATCAGCGCGGTGGCGAAGGCCGAAACCGGGTTGCCCGGCAGGCCGAAAACCGGCACGCGGTTCCATTGTGCCAGCAACAGCGGCTTGCCCGGCTTCATTGCCACCCGCCATTGCGCAAGCTGCCCCTCCTCGCGCAGCAGCGCCGACACATGGTCTTCGTCGCCCGCCGAAGCGCCCCCGGAGGTGAGCAGCGCATCGACCCGGCCCGCAAGACCGTCAAAAGCCGCCCGCAGCGCGTCGCGATCGTCGCCGATATGGCCAAGGTCCACCGCCTCATGCCCCCAGCCCGCCACCAGCGCGCGCAGCATCGGGCGGTTGGCGTCATAGGTGCGGGCCGGACCGGCGCTGCTGCCCGGGGCGGCAAGCTCGTCGCCGGTCGACAGCACGCCGACGCGCAGGCGGCCATATACGGTGAGTTCGCCGAGTCCGACGGCGGCAGCAAGGCCGATTTCAGCGGCGCCGATCCGGCTGCCGCGGGCAAGCGCCACGGCCCCGGCGGCAATGTCTTCGCCCTGCGCGCGGGTGTTGGCCCCCTTTTCGATCCCGGCCCCGAACCGGATCGCCCCCGGCTCCGGCGTGACCTTCTCCTGCATCACCACCGTGTCGACGCCCTCCGGCAGCAGCGCCCCGGTCAGAATGCGCACCGCCCCCCCCGGCGGTACCACGCCCGGATAAGGCGCCCCGGCGGCCGACCGCCCTTCGACCAGCGCAAGCCGCGCCACGCCTGCGGCGGGCAGGCTCGCCTGCGCAAAGCCATAGCCGTCCATCGCCGAATTGGCGGCGGGCGGGTTGTCGCGGCGGGCGCGGGCCTCGGCGGCCAGCACACGGCCCTGCGCCGCGCCGAGCGGCACCCGCTCCGGCACGGCCACCGGACGCAGGCTGGCCCGCAGCATGGTCTCCGTCTCGGCCACGGTGGCCAGCGCGCCGGTGGCCCGGGGTTTGAAGCATTCGCCTGCAAGCCCCGCCGGGCGCTCCGCCCCGAGACCGGTCTCGGCGAGGATGAAATCGGCAATCGCGCGGGTGTCGTCGAGATCGAACAGCGGCACCGGGAGCCCGTCGAGCGGCGTGTCGGTGGCAATGGCCCGCACGGTGGGGTCGCCGGGCTGGATCAGCGCATGACCGGTCTCGGCGCGGAACACCTCGATCTTGGCATGGCTGTCGCGCTTGTAGCCCTCGACCAGCACGATGTCGCAGGGCGCGAGCTTGGCCAGCAGCGCCTCCATCGGCGGTTCCTCCGCCTCGCCCAGCTCGTGCAGCAGTGCCCAGCGCTTGTAGGACGCCAGCAACACTTCGCTCGCGCCCGCATCGCGGTGGCGGTGGCTGTCCTTGCCCGGGCGGTCGAGATCGAAGGCATGGTGGGCGTGCTTGACCGTGGACACGCGCAGGCCACGCCCCGCGATCTCGGCCACGAGCCGCTCCATCAGCCCGGTCTTGCCTGCGTTCTTCCACCCGACCACGCCGTAGATTTTCATGGATGCTCCTTTGCGAGAATACACGCCGCTGCCTCCATATCGGCAGGGGTGTTGATGTTGAAGAACGGATCCGGCGGGCCGGCGGGGAAACGCACCCTTGCCGCGCCCTGCTCCAGCGCCCAGGCCCCGACGCGACGTGTGCCCGCTTCCAGCGCTTCGGCGAGGGCGCCTGCGAGGCTGACCGGCCAGAGACCGAAGGTCGGGTGCAGGCCCCGGGCGGTTTCGGCCAGTGCGATCGGGGCACCTCGCGCGCTGCCGAGACGCCCGACGAGGTCGGCGGGCAGGAAGGGCGTGTCGGTTGCGGCGGTGACGATGTGGCTCGCCCCTTCGGCTTCGGCCCAGCGCATCCCCGCCAGCAGCCCGGCGAGCGGGCCGGGGTGGCCTGCGATGGTGTCGGGCAGCACCGGCAGGCCGAAACCGGCAAACCGCCCGGGCGCGCCATTGGCACTGATCGCAAGCGCATCGACCTGGGGGCCGAGCCGGGCGATCACCCGGGCGATCATCGGCACACCGCCGAGCTCGAGCAGCGCCTTGTCGGCCCCGCCCATCCTGCGCCCGCGCCCGCCCGCAAGGATCACCCCGCAGAGGGTCATTGTCCCCTCCACCGGCGCCCTTTCCGGCGACAGCCCTTCGCGTCGTTCGGCTCTGCCCGATTGCATCTTTGCGCAATACCCCCTACCGCTTCCTGCCGGAACCTAAGGCGAGCCATGACCCGATACCAGACCAGATCGCTGCTGTGGCAAGGCGCGCGCGACTCGCTGCCCTTCGTGCTGGTCATCGCGCCTTTCGCCATGCTGTTTGGCGTGGTGGCGACCGAGGCGGGGCTCAATCTCGCCGAGGTCATGGGGTTCACCGTGCTGGTCATCGCGGGGGCGGCGCAGTTCGCCGCGCTCCAGCAGATGGCCGATACCGCCCCGGTGGCGATGGTGCTTGCCACGGCGCTGGCGGTAAACCTGCGCATGGCGATGTATTCGGCGGCGATCACCCCCTGGCTCGGCGGGGCGCCGCTGTGGAAACGTGCGCTCGCGGCCTATCTGCTGGTCGACCAGTCCTTTCTGCTGGCCACGCAAAGGTTCATGGCCGAACCCGGGCTGCCCACCCCGGCGCGCTATGCCTATTATTTCGGAACGATGCTGCTGATCGCGCCGGTCTGGTATGCGGCGACGTTCGCGGGCGCGCTGGTGGGGCAGGCGATCCCGGAGGAATTCGCGCTCGACTTCGCCATGCCGATCACCTTTCTCGCGATGGTGGCGCCGATGCTCAAGACCCTGCCGCATGTGGTGGCCGCGCTCACCTCCATCACCGTTGCCCTGACGCTGTCGGGCCTGCCGAACGGTGCGGGGTTGCTGGTGGCCGCAGCGGTGGCGATGGGGGCAGGCGCGGGCAGCGAAGTGCTGCTCGAACGGCACGGGGCGCGGGGAAAACGGGAGAAAAGCCCATGATCCCGGAGGGCACCCAGGTCTGGACGATCATCGCCGCGCTTGCCGCCGGAACCTTTCTGATCCGGTTTTCCTTCCTTGGGCTGGCAGGCGACCGGCCCCTGCCGCGCTGGCTGTTGCGTCTTCTGCATTACACGCCGGTCGCGGTGATCCCGGGGCTGGTGGCCCCGCTGGTTCTGTTCCCGGAAGCCACCGGCGGCACGCCCGATCCGGCGCGGCTCGCCGCCGCTGCTGTCACCGTCGGGGCGGGGCTTGTGCTGCGCAACACGCTCTGGGCGATCTTTGCCGGGGCCGCCGCGCTCTATGGCTTCATCTGGGCCGGGTTCTGACACGGCAGCGATGGCGCGAGCCCGGCCAGAGCCCGGCACCTGGGGTGTTGCCGGACCCGCTCAGTTGTTGGCGGCGACCAGCTGGCCCCGGCTGTTGAAGCGCATGTCGTGGTAGGTCGAACTTGTCACCCCTTCGAGCCCGGCAACCTGGTTCATCAGCGACACCGGGAACATCGTGCCATGGATCCGCTCGAAGCCCGGCAGCCGTGACAGCAGCTTCGAGGTCGAACTGGTGCAGAACGCCTTGCGCACCCGGCCATGCGTCGTGACCAGTTCCAGCGCCTGTTCCGCCGTCTCCTCCGATACCCGGATGTCCTGGCGCACGACTTTCCAGACGCCGCGTGAGTAATAGTCGATGAAGACATTCACCGCCCGGTCGTTCATGCCGTAAAACACGTCGTCCTGCCGGTTCATCTGCGGATGTCTGAAGCTGCCCGCAGGGTCGAAGACCACCCGTTCGCTGGCGTCCACCAGCAGCGCCGTGTGGCCGCCGTTGCCCGATTCCAGATTGATCTCGGTAAGCAGCGAGAGCGTCGGCGGGTTCGGGCTTCGGTAGTGAGGCGTGCTCACCATCTCGCCCGGTTTCGCGGTTTCTTCCGGCGCCCGGTTCGGCCCGGCGGCACAGGAGGCAAGCCCGAGAAGGGCGATGAGCAGGATGGTCAGGCGGCGCATTGGCTCGGGCTGCTCCTTGGTCTTGCCGGCCTCGGCCGGGAATTGTCTTGCCATTGCGATGCTTAAACGATCTGCCGCAGCCTGTCATCCGGACAGGCCCCGCAGGCGCGCGGCCCGGGCAGGTTTGTTGCGCATTGGCCGGAACGCGCGCCGCAGGCTGAGCTTTGGCCTTGCCTGGCGGGGGGTTCGGGCCTATAGGAGGCGCTTCAGCCGCGCGGCCGGCCCGAGTGGCATGCCGGGTCGCGCATGAACGGGTAACTCGAAGGAGACCGAAATGCCCAAGATGAAGACGAAATCGAGCTGCAAGAAGCGGTTCAAGTTCACGGCCAGTGGCCGGATCAAGCGCGGCCCCGCCGGCAAGCGGCACGGCATGATCAAGCGCACCACCAAGTTCATCCGCCAGGCGCGGGGAACCGAGATGCTGTCGAAGGCTGATGAGAAGATCATCAAGCCGATGATGCCCTATTCGCGCTGAGGAGGTCCGCACATGCCCCGTGTCAAAGGTGGAACCACGACCCACGCCCGTCACAAGAAGGTTCTCGACGCTGCGAAAGGCTATTACGGCCGTCGCTCCACCGCGTTCAAGACCGCGACCCAGGCCGTCGACAAGGCCAACCAGTACGCAACCCGCGACCGCAAGAACCGCAAGCGCAATTTCCGCTCGCTGTGGATCCAGCGGATCAACGCCGCGGTGCGCGCCCATGACGAGGCGCTGACCTATTCGCGCTTCATCAACGGGCTGGCAAAGGCCGGGATCGAGGTTGACCGCAAGGTGCTCGCCGATCTCGCCGTCAACGAACCCGCCGCTTTCGGCACCATCGTCGACAAGGCCAAGGCCGCGCTGGCCTGAGGCTTGCCGGGTTTCGAAAGGATGAGCCGCGTGCCCCCCGGGGGCGCGCGGTTTTTCCTGGGCGGCAACGCGGTTGACACGGCCCCGGCTCCGGCCTCCACTCGCGCCATGAGGAATGTCATCGCCCTACGCCGTTAGCACATGTTCGACGCCGCCTTGCAACCGCTCACCACCCGGCTTCTCGGCCCGCCCGCACATGCGCTGGCCGCGCGCGGCATCCGGGCCGATCATGTGACCCTTGCAGGCTTCGCGCTGGGCCTCGCCGCCCTGTGCGCCGTGGCGCTGGGGCACAGCCTCTGGGGCCTGGCGCTGCTCGCCGCCAACCGGCTGGCCGACGGGCTTGACGGCGAGATTGCCCGCGCCACCGGCCCCACCCACCGCGGCGCCTTCGTCGACATCGCGCTCGACTTCATCTTCTACGCGCTGTTTCCCCTCGGCTTCGCCCTCGCCGACCCGGGCCGGAACGCGCTTCCGGCGGCGGTGCTGATCGCCTCGTTCATGGCCACCGGCGCCAGCTTCCTCACCTTTGCGGCGGTCTCGGCCCAAAGCGGCACCCCGCCGCCAAGGCCCCGCGACAAGGGCATCGCCTACTTGGGCGGGCTGACCGAAGGCGCCGAGACCATCGCGGTCTTCGCCGCCATGTGCCTCTGGCCCGGCGCCTTCGCCCCGCTCGCACTGGCCTTCGCCGCCGCCTGCTGGGTCACCGCGCTGACGCGCCTTGTCCAGGGGTGGCGCGCCTTCACGGAGCGTTAGCCAATTCGGCCCCCAGCCTTGTCGCCCAGCCAAAGCTGCGCTAGCAACACCGCAACCTTTGGAAGGAATGCGAGATGGACGATCTCAGGCAGAAATTCATCGACCTTGTGGCGCGCGCCGCCGACGAAAAGGCGCTTGAGGACATTCGCCTCGCCGCTATCGGCAAGAAGGGCGAGATTGCGCTGAAGATGCGCGAGCTTGGCAAGATGACGCCGGAGGAGCGCAAGGAGGTCGGGCCGAAGCTCAACGCGCTGAAAGACGAGATCACCTCGGCCATTGCCGCCCGGCGCGAGGCGCTGGCCGATGCCGCGCTGGAGGCGCGTCTCAAGGCCGAGTGGCTCGACGTGACCCTGCCGGGCCGGCCGCGGCCGCAGGGCACAATCCACCCGATCAGCCAGGTGACCGACGAGGTCGCCACGATCTTCGCCGACATGGGGTTCGCGGTGGCCGAAGGGCCGCAGATCGAGGACGACTGGCACAATTTCGACGCCCTCAACATCCCGCCGCATCACCCGGCACGGCAGGAATTCGACACCTTCTACATGCACCGCGCCGAGGGCGACAGCCGTCCGCCGCATGTGCTGCGCACCCATACCTCGCCGGTGCAGATCCGCGCCATGCAGGCCCAGGGCGCCCCGATCCGCATCATCGCGCCGGGGCGGGTCTATCGCTCCGATTACGACCAGACCCATACGCCGATGTTCCATCAGGTCGAGGGGCTTGCGATCGACAAGGGCATCTCCATGGCCAACCTGAAATGGGTGCTGGAGGAATTCTGCCGCGCGTTTTTCGAGGTCGACGAGGTGGAGCTCCGCTTCCGCGCCTCGCATTTCCCCTTCACCGAACCCTCGGCGGAGGTGGATCTGCGCTGCTCCTGGGGTGCTGAAAAACGCCGGCATCGACCCGGACGAGTATCAGGGCTTCGCCTTCGGCATCGGCATCGACCGCCTCGCCATGCTGAAATACGGCATCCCCGATTTGCGCGCCTTCTTCGACAGCGACCTGCGCTGGCTGCGCCACTACGGCTTTGCCGCGCTGGATGTGCCGACGATGCGGGGGGGGATTTCGCGATGAAAACCTATATTCGTTGGTCAAGGATCGGCGCTTGGGCGCTTATTGGCCTGGTGGGCGTTTTCATACTCGCGAAAACATATCTTGGCTATCATTCGGGTCTGCCAATCGGGGAGGCTGTGAAGAACACCATCGCGGACACTCTGGACTTTGACGAACCAAAGGACATTGGCGTCTACATAGCCCTCGTTATTGGTGTGGGCACTCTTTTCCGAGCAAGAGTGCTTTCAAAAGCGCTTGAGCCAAAGGACAAATCTCAATGAAATTCACCCTCTCCTGGCTGAAAGACCATCTCGACACCACGGCTTCCGTGGAGGAGATCGCCGATGCGCTGACCGACCTCGGGCTTGAGGTGGAAGAGGTCATCAACCCGGCCGACCGGCTGCGCGCCTTCACGCTGGCGAAGGTCACCCATGCCGAGCAACACCCCGATGCCGACCGGCTGCGGGTCTGCACCGTGGCCACCGACGAGGGCGAGAAGCAGATCGTCTGCGGGGCGCCGAATGCGCGTGAGGGCATCACGGTGGTGCTGTGCAAGCCCGGCGATTATGTGCCCGGGATC
>PDRW01000056.1 GCA_002746935.1 Rhodobacterales bacterium | reverse complement strand
GATCTGGGCCAACGGGCTGGCGATCATCGTCGCCGCGATCCTGTCGCTGTGGCTGGTGGTGGACGGGCTGCTGGGGGTGCCGATTGCCGGCTCGACCCTGCTGTTTGTCAGCGGCGCGGTGATCTATCTGATCTCGGTCACCGGCCTTGGCATCCTGCTGGCCACCTTTACCACCTCGATGCCACAATTCGGCCTGCTGGCCCTGCCGGTGCTGGTGATCATGAACCTGCTGTCGGGCAGCACCACGCCGCTGGAAAGCATGCCCGAGTGGCTGCAAACCGCAATGCAGGCGGTGCCCTCGACCCATTTCGTCGCCTTCGCCCAGGCGATCCTCTATCGCGGGGCGGGGCTGGAAACGGTGGCGGTGAACATGCTGGTCATGGCGGGGTTGAGCGCGCTGTTCTTCTTCATTGCTCTCAAACGCTTCCGGCTGACCATGTCCAGCGCGCAGTGAGCTTTGCCGCGCGGGTGCTCCGGCATTGCACCAACGGCCATGCGCCACGCATGACGCTTCAGGGGCGGTTGGGTCCGGGGGGCCAAAAAGCGCCGTCCTGAAACCCCGCTCAAACCCCGACGTCTATTCCGCCTCCACCCCGAGCAACCGGCAGAGCCCGGCATAAGTCGCCCGGTCCGCCGCGCTCCACGCCGCCTTGCGCGACTTGAACAGCGTCGCCTGCGACCGGTGCACCGGCCCGCCCGCCAGCACCTTCAGGTGATTGGCACGCAACGTGTCCCCGGTCGAGGTGATGTCGGCAATCGCCTCGGCGGTTGCGTTCTTCACCGTGCCCTCGGTCGCGCCCTGACTGTCGACCAGCTGATACTCCGCCACCCCATGCTCGCGCAGATAGTCGCGCACCAGACGGTGGTATTTGGTGGCGATCCGCAGCCGGAAGCCGTGGTCCGCCCGGAACCGCGCCGCCACCGCGTCGAGATCGTCGAGCGTGGTCACGTCGACCCACGCCCGTGGCACCGCGATGATCAGATTGGCATGGCCGAAGCCGAGCGGTTCGAGCTCGCGCACCTTTTCCTCCCAGGCGCCGAGCTTCTCGCGCACCAGGTCCGAGCCGGTGACCCCGAGATGGATCCGCCCCGCCGCGAGTTCGCGCGGGATCTCGCCGGCCGAGAGCAACACGAGGTCCAGCCCGTCGATCCCTTCCACGGCGCCGGCATATTCGCGCGCCGAGCCGGTGCGTTTCAGCCTCACCCCGCGCGCGGCAAACCAGTCGAAGGTCTTTTCCATCAGCCGGCCCTTGGAGGGCACGCCCAGCTTCACGCTCATGTCTGCCCCTCCCGGATGTCCAGCAGCATTTCCGGCCGGACCACTGCGCCCACGGCCGGGATCTCGCAGCCGCCGAGCCTGCGGGTCAGCGCGTCATAGCGCCCGCCGGTGGCGACGGGGGGCAGGTCCGGGCGGCCTTCGGCGGTGAAGCCGAAGACGAAACCGTCATAATATTCCATCGTGGTGAGCCCGTAGGCGCCTTCGAACCCGAGCTTCGCGGTGTCGATCCCGTGGGCGCGGAGCGCCTCGGCGCGGGCGTCGAACCGGGCCACGGCGGGCGCGAGCGCGGGCATGTCGACGGCGAAATCATGCAGCCGTTCCCGCGTGTTGTCGACGGTCTCCCGCAGCGACAGCAGATCCGAGATCAGCCGCATTTCGGTTTCCGGGACCGGCGGCGCGGCGGCGTCTTCCCGCAGCGCCGCGATCCGCGCCTCGACCTCGGCGCGCGAGCGCAGGCCGATCTGCACCGCGCCGTCTGCGAAGGGGTCTTCCGCCGCGATCAGCGCGGCGCGGCCCTCGGGCGGCGGCACCAGCCCGGCGAAGCGTCTGAGCAGATGCCGGAACCGCCGTGGCCGCCAGATATGGCGCATCAGCGCGGCCTTGCGCGCCTTGGTGGTGCTGAGCCCCTCCACCGCGGCGATGATCAGATCAATGCTGCCGGTGATGGCCCGCAGCCCGCGCGCGCCTTCGGCCCCGAGCGCGGTTTCGAGCGCGGTTTCGATCAGCGCGAAGACCTCGGCATCGGCCGCAGCGGTATCGGCGCCGCCGAACAGCTCATAGCCCACCTGAATATATTCCGGCGCCCGATGGGCCGTCTCGTCCTGGGCGCGGAACACCTCGCCGGAATAGGTGTAACGGGCGGGGTCGGCGCCGGTCTCCGGCGCGCTCGCCATATGCATCTGCACCACCGGCACGGTGAAATCCGGCCGCAACATGGCTTCGCCCAGCACCGGGTCATGGGTGATGAAGGCGCGCGAGCGGATGTCTTCGCCGTAGAGGTCAAGCAGGGTATGCGCCGGTTGCAGGATCGGCGGGTCCACCTCTGCCGCGCCCTGCGCCGCGAACCCCGCCATCAGCCGCTGGGCCTCGGCGCGGATCGCCGATTTGTCAGCCATCGTGGCGCTCCAGCATCTTCTGCACTTCGGCCACCAGATCGGCGCGCGCCACCTCGATCTGCGAGGGGCGCTCCTTCCATTCCTCGAGTGTGGCGCTTGCGGCGATCTCGGCGCCGAGCACCAGATCCTTGAGCTGCACCACCCCGCGCGCGGCCTCGTCGGTGCCCTGGATCACCGCCACCGGGCTGTGGCGCTTGTCGGCATATTTGAGCTGGTTGCCGAAATTCTTCGGATTGCCGAGATAGGCTTCGGCGCGGATCCCGGCGCGGCGCAGCTCGCCGACCATCGCCTGATAATCGGCCATCCTGTCGCGGTCCATCACCGTGACCACCACCGGCCCCGGGCTCTCGCCCTTGTAGCGGCCCCTGGCGCGGAGCGCGGCCAGCAGCCGGTCGACGCCGATCGACACGCCGGTCGCGGGCACTGCCTGACCGGTGAAACGCTTCACCAGATCGTCATAGCGCCCCCCCCCTGCGACCGAACCGAACTGCCGCGGCCGGCCCTTTTCGTCGGTGATTTCGAAGGTCAGCTCGGCCTCGAACACCGGGCCGGTATAATAGCCGAGGCCCCGTACCACCGAGGGGTCGATGACGATGCGGTCGGGCCCGTAGCCTTGCGCCGCGAGCAGATCGGTGATCTCGGCCAGCTCCGCCACGCCTTCGGCGCCGGTGGCGCTGTCGCCCACGGCGGCGCGGAGGTTTTCGAGGGTCAGGGCGTTGGTTGCGCCTTTCGAGGTCAGGAAAGCGATCACCGGTTCGGCGGCTTCGGGGGCAAGGCCGACGCCCTCGATATAGGCGCCCGAGGCGTCGAGCCGGCCGGCGCCGAGCAGCGCGCGCACGCCTTCCTCGCCGACCTTGTCGAACTTGTCGATGGTGCGCAGCACCGCGTCGCGCTGCTCCCCCTCGGCCACGCCCATCACCTCCAGCACCCCGTTCAACACCTTGCGATTGTTGACGCGAACGAGATAATCGCCGCGAGGGATGCCGACTGTTTCCAGCGCATCGGAGAGCATCGCGCAGATCTCCGCATCCGCCGCCATCGAGGCCGCGCCCACGGTGTCGGCGTCGCATTGGTAGAACTGCCGGTAACGCCCGGGCCCCGGCTTCTCGTTGCGCCAGACAGGGCCCATCGCATAGCGCCGGTAGGGCGTCGGCAGATCGTTGCGGAACTGCGCATAGACCCGGGCGAGCGGTGCGGTGAGGTCATAGCGCAGCGCCAGCCAGTCGCCCTTCCGGTTGTTTTCAGCGCCGTCTTCCGGGCCGGTTTCGTCGTCGGTCCAGGCGAAGACACCGGCATTGGGCCGGTCGACATCGGGCAGATGCTTGCCGAGCGCCTGAAGGGTTTCGACACCGGAACTGTCGAGCGCATCGAACCCATAGGCATGGTAGACCGCGGCGATCCGGTCGAGCATTTGCTTGCGTTCCTCGACCTCGGCGCCGAAATAGTCGCGGAACCCTTTCGGCGGTTCGGCCCGGGGACGGGGCTGTTTTTTCTGCTTCGCCATGGGGCTGACCTCGCTTGCAACTCGGGCGGGTCTAGCTGACAGCAAGCATCGGGGCAACAGGGAGGCGCGCATGAGCGACCGTATCACCGCATTGGAAGAACAGGTGGCGCATCTGACCCGCATCACCGATGAGTTGTCCGAGGTGCTGGCCCGGCAGGATGGCGAGATCGACCGGCTTGTGCGCCGGGTAGAGATGCTGATGAGCCGCGAGGCGGCGCGCGAGGCCGACAGCGCGCAAGCGATCCCGCTGGCGGACCAGCGGCCGCCGCATTGGTGAGGGCTGCCCCTAACCCTTCACCCGCCGCCCGCCGGTCCAGACCCCGGCAATGGCGCGGTCGTCGCCCATCATGATGGTCGCAAACAGCGCCTCCCACAGGGTTTCGGCGCGGGCGGCGCGCTGGGCGATGGCGGGGGTGGAGGCGAGGTCGACGGCGATGATGTCGGCCTCCAGCCCGGGCGCCAGCGTGCCGATCTTTTCGCCGAGATGCAGGGCGCGCGCCGAGCCTGCGGTGGCCAGCCACCACAGTTGCGCGGGGTGCAGCGCGTGGCCGTTCAGCTGTGCCACCTCATAGGCCGCCGCCATGGTCCGCAGCATCGAAAACGACGACCCGCCGCCGGTATCGCTCGCCAGCCCGATCCGCTGGCCTGCGCGCATCAGCCCCGCCATGTCGAACAGCCCCGAGCCGATGAAGGTGTTGGAGGTCGGACAATGGATCAGGCTCGCCCCCGCCTCGCGCAGCCGGTCGCGCTCGCGCGCGGTGAGATGGATCGCATGCCCCATCAGCGCGCCTTTCCCGAGCAGGCCGGACCGGTCGTAGACATCGGTATAATCCCGCGCCTCGGGAAACAGCTTCGCGACCCAGGCGATCTCTTCGGGCTGCTCGGCGAGATGGGTCTGCATCAGCACCTGCGGGTGCTCGGCCCAGAGCGCCCCCAGCGCCTCCAGCTGTTCGCGCGACGAGGTAGGCGCGAAACGCGGGGTGATGACATAGCCCAGCCGCTCGACCCCGTGCCAGCGCTCCAGCAGGCGCTTTGACTGGTCATAGGCCGTCTGTGCGCTGTCTTTCAGATCGTCCGGCGCGTTGGCATCCATGCAGGTCTTGCCCGCCAGCGCCCGCAGACCCCGGGCCTGCGCTTCGGCAAAGAAGACCTCGACGCTCTCCGGGTGGATGGTCGCGAAGCTCGAGACGGTGGTGGTGCCCGCCGCCAGCGTCAGATCGAAATACCTCGCCGCGATCTCCGCCGCATAAGCGGGATCGCCAAACCGCGCCTCCTCCGGGAAGGTGTATTGTGTCAGCCAGTCGATCAGCCGCTTGCCCCAGGAGGCAATGATCGCGGTCTGCGGATAATGCACATGGGCATCGACAAAGCCGGGCGAGAGCAGCGCCGCGCCCATGTCGGTGGTTTCGGCCTGCGGGTAGCGCGCCCGCAGATCCTCCGCCGGCCCGACCGCCACGATCCGCCCGGCCTCGATCGCCACCGCGCCGCGGCGCTCATGCTGCGCGCTCGCCTCGGGAGGGGTGCGAAACGGGTCGCCGGTGAAGCGGAGCGTCTGGCCGAGAAGGAGCTGCATCGCCTGTCCCCTGTTGTTGCCCGGGCGCTGTGCACCGGTAGTTTGCATTGGGGCGGGGGCGCCGTCGAGCGGTTTCGCCCGCCGGCACTCTTGTTCCCCGCCCGCCGCCTGGCCTATGGTTGCGGCAACAAGCGCGAGGCGCAGGCATGGCTGAAGACCAGACCCACGACATCGTCCCGGAAGACGGCGACTACGAGATCGACCGCGAATTGCTGCGCCCGGTGCGGAGCGCGGTCGACGCGGGCGATGCCGCGGCCCTCGCGCGTCTGCTCGAACCGCTGCACCCCGCCGACATCGCCGACTTGCTCGAACAGGTGGACGACGACACGAGGGCGGAGCTCGTCCGCCTCTACGGGCGCGCCTTCGATGGCGAATTGCTGTCGGAACTCGACGAAGGCATCCGCGAAGAGGTGATCGGGATCCTCCAGCCGGAGGTGCTCACCGAAGCGGTGCGTGAGCTCGAAACCGACGATGTGGTCGACCTCGTCGAAGACCTTGACGACCCCCAGAAAGAGGCGATCCTCGAGGCGCTCGAAGCACCCGACCGGATGGCCGTCGAACGCTCGCTCACCTATCCGGAAAACTCCGCCGGCCGGTTGATGCAGCGCGAGATGGTGGTGGCGCCGGAGCATTGGAGCGTCGGCGAGGCGATCGACTTCATGCGCGCCACCGAGGATCTGCCGGAGCAATTCTACCACGTCATCCTGGTCGACCCGCGCATGGTGCCAACCGGATACGTCACCCTCGGGCGGATCATGGCCAGCCCCCGCGAGATGCCGCTCGCCCATCTCACCGAGGAGAGTTTCCGCACCATCCCGGTGATGCAGGACGAGGGCGAGGTGGCCTATGCCTTCAACCAGTACCACCTGATTACCGCGCCCGTGGTCGATGAAAACGACCGTCTTGTCGGCGTCATCACCATCGACGATGCGATGGGCATTCTCGACGAGGAACATGAGGAAGACATCCTCCGCCTCGCCGGTGTCGGCGAGGAAAGCGCGCTGTCGGACGGGGTGTTGGAGACCACGAAGCGCCGGGTGCCCTGGCTGGGGGTCAACCTGGTGACGGCGATCCTCGCCTCGCTGGTGATCGCCCAGTTCGAGGCCACCATCGCGCAGCTTGTGGCATTGGCCGTGCTGATGCCGATCGTCGCCTCGATGGGCGGCAATGCCGGCACCCAGACGCTCACCGTTGCGGTGCGGGCGCTGGCGACCAAGGATCTCACCGCCGCCAACGTCTGGCGGGTGATCCGCCGCGAGGGGATGGTGGGGCTGGTCAACGGGCTGGTGTTTGCGGTGCTGATGGGGATCGTCGGCGCGATCTGGTTCGGCACGCCGGTGCTCGGTGCGGTGATCGCGGTGGCGATGGTGGTCAACCTCGTGGTGGCGGGGCTCGCGGGGGTCGGCATCCCGGTGCTGCTCGACAAGCTCGGCGTCGACCCGGCGCTGGCCTCGGGCGCCTTCGTCACCACGGTGACCGATGTGGTGGGCTTTTTCGCCTTTCTCTGGCTCGCGGGGGTGATGCTGCTGTGACGCTTTCGGACATCAAGACAGCTGCGCGCAAGGCGGCGCTGGCGCGGCGGGCGGCGGCACATGGACGCGGGCTCGATGCCGCGGCGCAGGACCATCTGCTGGGGCTGCTGGAACCTTTCCGCGGCCGGGTGATCGCCGGGTTCATGCCGATCCACACCGAGATCAACCCGCTGCCGGTGATGGCGGCAATGGCCGGGTCCGGGCCGGTCGGCGTGCCGGTGATCGAGGCGAAGGCCGCGCCGCTCGCCTTCCACCGCTGGCGCCCGGGCTGCGCCATGGAGCCCGGACCCTATGGCGCCCCGGTGCCGGTCAGCCGCGAGGTGCTGGTGCCGGAGGTGGTGATCGTGCCGCTTCTGGGCTTCGACCGCGCCGGTGGACGTCTTGGCTACGGCGGCGGTTTCTACGACCGCACCCTGGAACACCTCCGCACCAAGGGCCCCTGCCTTGCTGTGGGCTTCGCCTATGCGGCGCAGGAGGCGGAGGACTTGCCGCTGGAGGAGACCGACCAGCCGCTCGACGCAGTGGTGAGCGAGGCCGGGGTGTTGCGGTTCTGAGGCCTGTGGCGCTGGGGCGCGGCCGTTTGGCCCGGTTGTGTAGAAGAAGGGCGCGACAGGGGGGCACCAGGGTGTTGCGGGGTAGGTCGACGTTCGCACCGGGGCGATTGACCACGCAGAGGAACAAGAGTGTTCTTTCTGGATTTCAAAGGGTTGCTCTGTTCCATGCGGCCAGAAGACGGCCAGACAGACCCCCAGACAGGCCTGTTTTCACCGAAAACGCCCCGGTTTGGCCGCCGCTACGGCACCAAACCCGGTTCACCCGGGGATTCGCGCAAAACCCGGCCGGAAACGCAGTGTTTCCGTTGAAAATCAAGGCATTGTTCTCGTCAGTCCGCGGCCACGACACGCCCCCGCCTCCCAACTTCTCCACCAATCTCCCTGGCCCGGCCCGATTTCACAAGACCGGGCCGCCTCATGCGCTTGCGGTTGCACCCGCCCGCGCTTCCTCCTAAAGCCTGCCGCATGAAGATCCTGTACCTCGGTGATGTGGTCGGACGCGCCGGCCGCCGGGCGCTGACCGAGCGCCTTCCCCGCCTGCGCGAAGACTGGAACCTCGATTTCGTCGTGGTCAACGGCGAAAACGCCACCGGCGGCATGGGCCTGTCCGCGGCCCATGCGAAAGACTTTCTTGCCGCCGGGGCCGATGCGCTGACCCTCGGTGATCATGCCTTCGACCAGAAGGACATGCTCTCCTTCTGTGAACAGGAACCCCGGATCGTCCGGCCGCTCAACTACGCCAGGGGTGCCCCCGGTTCCGGCGCACGGCTGTTCTCTGATGCCCGCGGCCGCAAGGTGCTGGTGGCTCAGGTGCTGGGGCAGGCGTTCATGAAGCGGCCCTTCGAAGACCCGTTCGGCAGTATCGAAACCGCGCTCAGGCCGTATCCGCCCGGCGGTCAGGCACAGGCGATCGTGGTCGATGTCCATGCCGAGGCCACCAGCGAGAAGATGGCGATGGGCCATTTCCTCGACGGGCGCGCCTCGCTGGTGGTGGGCTCGCACACCCATGTGCCGACCGGCGACGCGATGATCCTGCCGAAGGGCACCGCCTATCTCACCGACGCCGGCATGTGCGGCGATTACAACTCTGTCATCGGCATGGACAAGGCCGAACCGCTGCGCCGCTTTGTCACCGGCATGTCGAAGACCCGCTTCACCCCGGCGAGGGGTGAGGCGACCCTGTGCGGGGTCTTCGTCGAGACCGACGACACCACCGGCAAGGCGAAGCGGGTCGCGATGGTGCGTCACGGCGGGGTGCTGCAACAGGCGGTGCCGTGACGCCCTTGCCTTACAGATTGTGTCTTGCCGAATGCGCCCCGGCGGGCAAGACTGTGACGAGTGAGCTGATCTGAACGGGGCAGGCACCATGGAACTGTTTGATTTTTCTCCGGGAACCGAGGCGTTCATCTCCCTGGCGGTGGTCGGATTCATGTTCGTCGCCTTCCTGCGCGAGATCTGGGAAACCGAAGTGGTGGCGATCGCGGGGGTGGCCATTCTGCTGGTGACCGGTGTTCTGCCCTACAACACCGCGCTCTCGGTGCTCGCCAACCCCGCCCCCTGGACGATCGCCTGCATGTTTCTGGTGATGGGGGCATTGGTGCGCACCGGCGCGCTCGACTGGTTTACCCAGCACGCCGACCGCCAGGTGGCCGAACGCCCGCTGCTCGCGCTTTCCTCGCTGATGGTGTTCGTGATCCTCGCTTCGGCCTTCGTGTCCAACACCCCGGTGGTGGTGGTGATGATCCCGGTCTTCACCCAGCTTGCCAACCGGATGAAGGTGGCGCCGTCGAAACTGCTGATCCCGCTCAGCTATGGCGCCATTCTCGGCGGTACGCTCACGCTGATCGGCACCTCGACCAACCTGCTGGTCGACGGGGTCGCCCGGTCGAACGGGATGGAACCTTTCTCGATCTTCGAAATCACCCCGCTCACCCTCATCCTCGTGGCCTATGGCATGGCCTATATCGCCCTGGTCGGGCCGCGTCTGTTGCCGGAACGCACCTCCATGGCGGCGCTGCTGTCGGACCGGTCGAAGAAGAAGTTCTTCACCGAGGCGGTGATCCCGCCCGATTCGAACCTCATCGGCCGCGAGGTGCTCGGGGTGCAGCTGTTCAAGCGCGAGGGCGTGCGGCTGGTCGATGTGGTCCGCGGCGACAGTTCGCTGCGGCGCAACCTCAAGGACGTGACGCTTCAGGTCGGCGACCGGGTGGTGCTGCGCACCGAGATGACCGAGCTTCTGTCGCTGCAAAGCAACAAGGAGCTCAAGCGCGTCGATCAGGTGAGCGCGGTCGAGACCACCACGGTCGAGGTGCTGATCACTCCGGGCTGCAAGATGGTCGGCCGCACGCTGGGAGCGCTGCGCCTGCGCCGCCGTTTCGGCATCTACACCCTGGCGATGCACCGGCGGAACCAGAATATCGGCCGCCAGCTCGACAACATCACCGTGCGCGTCGGCGATACGCTGCTCATCGAGGGCGACCCCGCCGACATCCAGCGTCTGGCGACGGAGATGAACCTGGTCGATGTCTCCCACCCCTCGGCGCGGGCCTTCCGCCGCGGCCATGCGCCCATCGCCATCGGGGCGATGGTGGGTCTGGTGGTCATGGCGGGGCTCGGCGTGGCGCCGATCCTCGCGATCTCGGTGGTGGCGGTCGCATTGGTGCTGGCAACCCGGGCGATCGACGCGGACGAAGCGTTTTCCTTCATCGACGGCCGCTTGCTGGCGCTGATCTTCGCCATGCTCGCCATCGGCGCGGCGCTGGAAAACTCGGGCGCGGTGCGGCTGATCGCCAATGCCTGCGCGCCACTGTTGGCGGAGCTGCCCCCCTTCCTGATCGTCTGGGCGATCTATCTGCTCACCTCGGTGCTGACCGAACTGGTCTCCAACAATGCGGTGGCGGTGGTGGTGACCCCGATCGCCATCGGGCTGGGCACGGCGCTGGGCCTCGACCCGCGGCCGCTGGTGATCGCGGTGATGGTGGCGGCCTCGGCGAGCTTCGCCACGCCGATCGGCTATCAGACCAACATGATGGTCTATGGCCCCGGCGGCTACCGGTTCTCCGACTTCATGAAGGTGGGCATCCCGCTCAACCTCACCATGGGCCTTTTGGCTTCAGTGCTGATCCCGCTGTTCTGGCCGCTGTGATGCCCGGCCTCAGACGCCAGACCACCGACATCCTTGCGCTGAAGGCGCTGACCATCGAAATGGGCGAGCAGGCGGTGGCCTGGGGCTGGGCGATGGTGGATGCGGGCCGCTTCTCCGACGGGATCTGGGCGCTCACCGCCCTGACCCCGCCGTTCCACTGGTCGGAGCTCTCCGATCTCGTCGGCCGGATCGCCCGCGAACAGGGGCTGCAAACCCCCGGCTCTCAGGACGACGCCACCCTCTGGCTCGCCCATGGCCATGTGGAAGACATCCTCGCCTCGGGGGGCGAGGATTTCACCTCGCTGAAACTGGTCTCACGGCTCTGGTTCGACCATGAAACGCCGGATCTCGTGATCTTCTACCAGCTCAAACACGCGATCCGCGAGGTCGAAGCCACGGGCACTCAGGGCCATGTGGAGGGGCTGACCAAAGCGAACTGGAAAACCCTTCTCACCGACACCTGCAAGGCCTGGCTCGAAACCCACCCTCGCCCCGACCCGTTCGGAGAAGACTGAGGCCCGCCGGACTTCGCCCTCCGCGACCACCCCGAGCCGTGCCCCCGCTGAATCCCGCCTGCAAGGGCCCGCCTACAAGGGCCAGAACAGCAGGATCAGCGGGATCGACACCGCCACCACCATGAGTTCCAGCGGCAGCCCCATGCGCCAGTAATCGCCGAAACGATAGCCGCCGGGGCCGAGGATCAGGGTGTTGTTCTTGTGGCCGATGGGGGTGAGGAAGGCGCAGGAGGCCGCGACCGCCACCGCCATCAGAAACGGATCGGGGCTGGCGCCGAGCTGGCCCGCCATCTCGATGCCGATGGGCGCCGCGACGATCGCCGTGGCGGTGTTGTTGAGCACGTCCGAGAGCGTCATCGTCACCACCATGATCACCGTCAGCACCGCCCAGGCGGGCAGGCCCTGGGTCAGCGCCACCAGCGCGCTGGCGATCAGCTCCGTGCCGCCCGAGGTCTCCAGCGCCGCGCCGAGCGGGATCATCGAGCCCAGCAGCACCACCACCGGCCATTCGATATGGTCGTAGATCTCGCTGACCGACAGGATGTCGGTGAGCACATAGCCCACCGCGACGATCCCGAGCGCCACCGGCAGGTAGATGAGCCCGAAACTCGCGGCCGCCACCGCGGCGGCGAACAGCCCGATGGCGAGCCAGACCTTGCTGTCGCGGGTGACGGTGAGGCCGCGGTCGGCGAGCGGCAGGCAGCCGAGCCATTCGGTCACCTCCGCTTCCTCGCCCTCGGGCACCAGCAGGAGCAGAATATCGCCGGGTTCGGCCCGGGTCTTGCGCACCGCCGAGCGAAACGGCTTGCCGCCGCGCGAAATCCCCAGAAGCACCGCGTGGCGGCGCCAGTTGAGGCCGATGGCCTGAGCGGTCTTGCCGGCGATGCGGGCGTGTTCGGTCACCACCACCTCGATCTTTGACAGCCCCGCGCCCTCGGCCCGCAGCCGTTCGGCGCGGGTGGCATCGGCAATCTCGAGCGCCAGCGCCGCGCGGAACTCGTCGAGCGCCTCCGGCACCGCTTCGATGACCAGCGCATCCTCCGCCTGAAGCTGCGTGGTGCGCGCGGTGCCGTAGCTGCGCTTGCCCTTGCGGATCAGCCCGACGAGCACGACATCGGCCTTTTCGGCCTCGTCGTAGAGATCCTGCACCCGGCGCCCGATCAGCTTCGAGCCCTCCGGCACCACCAGCTCCGAGACGAAATCGGAATAGCCCTCCATCGGGTCGGCCTTGCCACTGGCCGCATCGGGCCGCGGGATCAGCCGCCAGCCCGCCAGCGCCACGAAGGCGAGCCCGGCCATGGCGGTGAGCCCGCCCACGGGGGCGAAGTCGAACATCCCGAAGGGTTCGCCGAGCGCCTCCTCGCGGATCGAGGAAATGATGATGTTGGGCGGGGTGCCGATCAGCGTCGCCATGCCGCCGAGGATGGTGGCGAAGCTCAGGGGCATCAGCGTCAGCCCGGCGGCGCGGCCGGCCTTGCGGGCGGTCTGGATGTCGACCGGCATCAGCAGCGCCAGCGCCGCGACATTGTTCATGAAGGCCGAGAGCGCTCCGCCGATCACTCCCATGATGGCGATATGCGCCCCCATCGAACGGCCTGCGTCCACCAGCGTCCGGGTGATGAGAAACACCGCCCCCGAGCGCACCAGCCCGGCCGAGACCACCAGCACCAGCGCCACGATCAGCGTGGCGGAATGGCCGAAACCGTCGAAAGCGTGTCTGGTGTCGACCACGCCGAGCACCACCGCGAGCATCAGCGCGCCGAAGGCGACGAGGTCGTAGCGGTAGCGGCCCCAGAGCAGGAGCCCGAAGACGGCGGCGAAAAGGGCGAAGACCGGGCCGGTCAGGCAAAGAGAACCGGCACCAAAGTGGCGACAAGCAGCGCGGCCATCGTCCGGTTGAACAGGGTGAGGCGGCGCGGGTCCGACAGGATGCGGCGCGCCTCGCGGCCGAGCAGGGTCCAGACCGAAGCCGAGCACAGGCCAAGGGCGAGGAAGGTCGCCGCCACCACGAAGACCGCTAACAGGCTGCGTTCAGGCGCATAGGCGGCGATGGCGGTCAGCGCCATCGTCCAGGCCTTGGGGTTGACCCACTGGAAGGCGGCGGCCTGCCAGAAGCCTATTGGCCGGGCGAGGCGGGTTTCGTCGGCAGCGATGTCGGCGGGGGCGGCGGCATGGGCGATCTTCCACGCAAGCCAGCCAAGGAAGACGACCGAGACCGCTTTCAGCACGGTTTCGAGGGCCGGAAACAGCTCGAATATTCCGATCAGCCCGACGCCGCACATAAAGGCCATCAGCGCGAAACCGAGCGCGACGCCGAACAAGTGCCCGAGCGTGGCGCGAAAGCCGAAATTGGCTCCCGAGGCCAGCAGCATCATGTTGTTCGGACCTGGCGTGAACAGGGTGACTGCGGCGAAGCCCGCGAGAGCGAGGAAGAGTTCTGCTGACATGGCGCAAGAATGGTTGACTTTCTGCGCGATATGATTGAAAATATTGCTACGTTTCACCTTTTTATGGCAATTATTGATGAGTATCGACAGAATTAGCCATCGAATATTGCGAGAGCTTTCCCGGGACGGGCGTCTTCCCAACACCCAGCTTGCCGATCGCGTCGGCCTTTCCCCATCGGCCTGCCTGCGCCGGGTGCAGGAGATGGAACGCACAGGTGTCATCGCCGGCTACCGCGCGGTGCTCGACCCCGCCGCGATGGGGCGCGGGTTCGTGGCTTATGTGACCGTGGGCCTCTCCGAGCACAGCAAGGCGGCGCAAGAGCGGTTCGAGCGCGCGGTGGCGTTGTTCGACGAGGTTCGCGAGTGTCACAACGTGACCGGAGCTTTCGAATACCTTCTGCGTGTCGAAACCGCCGACCTCGCCAGCTACAAGCGGTTGCACACCGACGGGCTCGGCACCATCGAGACGGTAAGCCGGATCACCACGCTGGTGGTGATGGGCTCACCCAAGGATGAGCGCGGCCCGCCGGTCAGAACGCCGTGACCCGCTCCCATTCCTCCCGGGCTTGCCCCGTGCCGCCCCGATGCCCTATAGAGGCGCGACACCCGGACAACGTTGGAGTATCCCATGGCGGGCCATTCAAAATGGGCGAACATTCAGCATCGCAAGGGGCGTCAGGACGCCGCCCGGTCGAAGCTGTTCTCGAAGCTGGCAAAAGAGATCACCGTGGCGGCGAAGATGGGTGACCCCGACCCCGACAAGAACCCGCGCCTGCGTCTCGCCGTGAAAGAGGCGAAGAGCCAGTCGGTGCCGAAGGACGTGATCGACCGCGCGATCAAGAAGTCTCAGGGGGGCGATGCCGAGAATTACGACGAGATCCGCTATGAGGGCTACGGGCCCAACGGCGTTGCGGTCATCGTCGAGGCGATGACCGACAACCGCAACCGCACCGCCTCGACCGTGCGTTCGACCTTTTCGAAGAACGGCGGCAATCTCGGCGAGACCGGCTCGGTCGGGTTCATGTTCGAGCGCAAGGGCGAGATCACCTATCCCGCTTCCGCCGGCGATCATGACACGGTGTTCGAGGCGGCGCTGGAAGCCGGCGCGGAAGATGTGGAGAGCTCCGACGAGGGCCACACGATCTATTGCGCTGATACCGATCTCAACGAGGTCTCCTCGGCGATGGACGCGGCGCTCGGCGAGAGCGACAGCGCCAAGCTGATCTGGAAGCCGACCACCACCACCGAGCTTGGCCTCGAGGACATGCAGAAGCTGATGAAGCTGGTTGACGCGCTGGAAGACGATGATGACGTCCAGCATGTCTACACCAATTTCGAAACCTCGGACGAGGTGATGGAACAACTCGGCTGAGGCTGGTTCTGATTGGATGAGCGAAGGGCGCGCCGGTAACGGGGCGCCCTTTTTTTGTCTCGGGCGGGTAATGCGCGGGCGGTGGAGTCCGGTTTGCAAGTGCTAAACAGGCCGTGACCTGGGTGCCCGCGGAAGACTGTAAGAGCTTGCTGTAAATGAATAAAACAGAGAAACCATTAGTCCGGAATTCCGGACTAATGGTATTCCAGTTGTCCGGACTAAAGCGTCCGGCCAAAAACCTGAATCGCAAGGGTTCCCATGACCGCTGATCTGTGATTCATCCTGTTTGGGAGGATGGATCATGTCAGCACCTT
>PDRW01000021.1 GCA_002746935.1 Rhodobacterales bacterium | reverse complement strand
CGGCGAGCCTTTCGCCCCGGGCGCCAACCCGATGAACGGGCGCGACACCAAGGGCTTCGTGGCCGCGGGCGCCTCGGTCGCCAAGCTGCCCTATGACGCGGCGCTCGACGGCATCTCCTGGACCGCGTCGGCCACGCCCACCTCCATGGGCCACACCGAGAGCGAGCAGGTGGCGAACCTCTCGAACTGCCTCGACGGCTTCTGCGCCGCCGACGGGTTCCACGTCAACGTCAACATGCTGAACCGCGAGACGCTCGAAGACGCGATGGAACACCCCGAAGCCTATCCGCAGCTCACAGTGCGGGTCTCGGGTTACGCGGTGAACTTCGTCAAGCTCACCCGCGACCAGCAGCTCGACGTCATCAACCGCACCTTCCACGAGGCAATGTAAGCCGGAAACCAACGGGGCGCGCTTTCGGGCGCGCCCTTTGCCGTCTCCTGCCCCCCGAAAGCCAAGCCAATGAGCGTCTACCAGCCGCAAACCCTGTTCAAGACCCGGACCAACCCGTTCGAGGCCACCTCCGAAGGGTTCCTGCATTCGCTGGAATCGGGCGCGGCGGTCGACGGGCCGGGCATGCGTTTCGTGTTCTTCATGGCGGGCTGCCAGTTCCGCTGCCTCTACTGCCACAACCCCGACACCTGGAAGCTGCACAACGGCCGCCGGGTGAGTGTCGAGGATATCCTGGGCGAGGTGGAACCACTGGCCGGCTTCCTCAAATTCGCCGGCGGCGTGACCTTCTCCGGCGGCGAACCGATGATGCAGGGCGGTTTCGTCGGGGCTGACATCAAACATATCGACCCGCTGCGCCACCGCGAACTCACCGCCCAGCCGCTGCAACCGACGCTCGATTGCGCCGAACGCATGGTGCGGCTCGGCAAGACGATGCGGATCCGTTACGTGCTGGTGCCGGGCTGGACGGATCACGCGGACGAACTCGCGCGGATGGCCGACTACGTCGCCGGGCTCGGGCCGCTGGTGGAACTGGTCGAGGTTCTGCCGTTCCATCAGCTCGGCAAGGCGAAGTGGGAACAGCTCGGCAAGCCCTACCGGCTCGCCGAAACGCCGACCCCGACCAACGCCGCCACCGAGGCCGCGCGGGAGGTTTTCCGCACCCGCGGCCTCACCGTTGCGTGACCTCAGCCTGATGGTGTGACGCTTGCCGGGGCACCTGAACTGCCCTTGGCCACACCTCCTCCGGCAACCTCCCCGCCCCCGGACACTCGCACCAGCCTCGGGTCTTGGCCCGCCCGGTGGTCTGTTCGTCCGAAAGCCTGCGCTGCATTCATCCTTTGTCTGAACGAATTGCCAACAGCCCGACGGCCGGGTCACATCTTCCGACACAACGGCAAAGCCCGACCACAGCCTGACCGGGAGAACGCCTTCGCGAGGGCCAGTGGCGGGGAGAACAGGTCTGGCGAACGCTCTCCCGTGCCATCGTCAGACCACAAGCCCCTGCGCAATCCGGCGCACATTTGAAGGTCGGCAGATCAGCCCAAACCGAAACGCCCGGAAACGGTCGCTCTGGTGCATGCGCGCGTGCAGGATACTCACGATGCCGCCACTCGTCCGCGTCACCTCCCCATGATGCGGGGTCACCCGCTCCCCGGAACCGGGTCGAGGCGATAGGCCCCCAGCCCCTCCACCGCATGACGCCCAACGTGACAGCGGGCGCCGATTTGCAGGATCGGCCAGAGCGGGGCGAGGTCGCCGCCGATCACGATCCGCCCGAACAGCGCCGGGTCGCGGCGCAGCTGCCCGTGGCGGTTGGGGCTTTGGTAGTGGCCCAAGCGCAGCCCCGTCAGGTCATAGTCCAGCCCCGCGGCATGCCGGGCCAGGTCGCGCCCGGTCTCATGCGACAGCGCCACGCCGTTCCAGCGCGACATCGCGTCGGCACGGCGGATCAGCCGGGTCAGCAGGCTGTGCGGACACTCAGGCACCGGCGCGCCACTGGCATCGACAGGCGACAGGAACCGGAGCGCCACCCGTTTCGGCACGGCTTCCGGCGCGATCTCGTGGATTTCAAGACTGCGCCCGGCGACCACCGGCGGCGCTGACATCCCGCGCACACAGCGGCCCCACGGCAGGATCTCGCGGATACCCAGCGTCAGCGCCTCGACCGCGGCCATGGACCAGTCGTTGGCCATGCCGACAACCCGCAGCATGACGCAAAGATCACGGCCCCGCCGCCAGGCGCGGATCAGGTAGGGCTTGGGCAGGCCATCGCCCTTTGGCCCGCGCAACTGCTCGCGGCGAAAGACATCAAGCGCACAGGGCGGCTCCCAGTTGCAGGGACGCGACGCCTGCGCCTCGGGCGAGGCCCCGCGTCCGAGCGCGCCGAGAAAGGAGCGCCGCAGGTGCCCGCCGATATCCGCAGACACCCCCTGCCCCGCCCCTTCGAGACGCAGGGTAAAGGTCTGGTCATACCACGCGGCGGCCAGTTGCTGCACATCAACAATTTCTGGCCGCGCGAGGACGCGCGCCAGTCCGGTCTGGGGGGCGGTTTCCATGCACGCACCATGCCGCCCCACCCGGAGCCGGTCAATCCGCCTTGGTGCGGACAGGTGATTTCACCTCCAAGCTCAACCCGGGCGAGGTGCTGCGCAAGTTTCAATCCGCCTTGGTGCGGACAGGTGGTCTCACCTCTTTATGGAGAGAAACGTGAAGAAGCTGGAGTTTCAATCCGCCTTGGTGCGGACAGGTGATCTCACCGCAAGCAGATACACCTCAACTGAACTATATGGGTTTCAATCCGCCTTGGTGCGGACAGGTGATCTCACCAATGAAAAAAGTGAATCTCGCACGTCGCGCGAAGTTTCAATCCGCCTTGGTGCGGACAGGTGATCTCACCGCAGATCGCCAGCCGCGTGAGCGGGTACGTCCGGTTCGAGTTTCAATCCGCCTTGGTGCGGACAGGTGATCTCACCGCCGATGTCGTGGAAATCACCGTGTCTGGAAAGTTTCAATCCGCCTTGGTGCGGACAGGTGATCTCACCCCGGACAGGCTTTGCCCCACACGCCACCGCATGGGTTTCAATCCGCCTTGGTGCGGACAGGTGATCTCACCCACATGCGCGATCTGCTCGGGCCGCACGGCGTTTCAATCCGCCTTGGTGCGGACAGGTGATCTCACCTGCAGATCGGCTCGACCCCGATATCCCGGTTCGTTTCAATCCGCCTTGGTGCGGACAGGTGATCTCACTTGGGATATACCTGTAGTAATCCTCCCCCGGAAGGTTTAGGTGTCATAGTTTCAATCCGCCTTGGTGCGGATAGGTGATCTCACCCTGAAATCGCCTTCCGTGAGGCCC
>PDRW01000048.1 GCA_002746935.1 Rhodobacterales bacterium | reverse complement strand
CTCGGGCGCCATGGTGGCGGAGAAGAACAGCGTCTGCCGGGTGAAGGGCACGAGGCCGAAGATGCGTTCGATGTCGGGGATGAAGCCCATGTCGAGCATCCGGTCGGCCTCGTCGACCACCATGATCTCGATGCCGGTGAGCAGGAGCTTGCCGCGCTCGAAATGGTCGAGCAGACGGCCCGGGGTGGCGATCAGCACGTCGACGCCGCGGTCGATGAGCTGGTCCTGATCCTTGAAGCTGACGCCGCCGATCAGGAGTGCCTTGGTGAGCTTGACGTGTCTGGCGTAGGTGTCGAAGTTTTCTGCCACTTGCGCCGCGAGTTCGCGGGTGGGGCAGAGGACCAGCGAGCGCGGCATCCGGGCGCGGGCGCGGCCGCGGGCGAGCTTGCAGATCATCGGCAGGGTGAAGGAGGCGGTCTTTCCGGTGCCGGTCTGGGCGATGCCGAGCACGTCCTTGCCTTCCAGCGCCGGCGGGATGGCGCCTTCCTGGATCGGGGTCGGGCTTTCGTAGCCGGCTTCGTCGACGGCTTTGAGGACTTTCGGGCTGAGGTTCAGATCGGTGAACTTGGTCAAGGCGTGCCTTTTCGGTTGGTTGGCGGCGGTGATGGCCGCAAAACCAAAGCGGCCGGTCCGGCCGTATTGCCGGAACGTGTCAGTGGTTGGGGCTTTAGCGGGCAGGGGGCGACAGGTCAAGGGAGCGGCGGTGGAGCGGCGGTTTTGCCGGCGGCGGGGCGCTGGTCCGGTCGGTGGTTCGGGGTGGTTTCGGGTGAGCCGGGGGCGCTGCCCCCGGACCCCCGGAGTATTTGAGCCAAGAAAAAGGAGGGCGCCGGTATCGTGCTGCCTGTGTCCGGGGCCGGCGTGGCGGTCAGGCCATCATCTCCTTGGTGGCGCTGAGGGTGAGCTCCGGGTAGTCGCGTTCGGCGCGGTCGATGTCCCATTTCAGCCGGGTGAGATAGACCGGGTCGCCGTCGTGGTCGTGGGCCATGTGTTGCTTGTTGGCGGCCATGAAGCGGTCGAGCTCGGGTTTCGGGCCGGAGACCCAGCGGGCGGAGGTGAATTGCGACGCCTCGAAGCGGACCGGCAGGCCGTATTCCAGCTCGATCCGGCTGGCGAGCACCTCGAATTGCAGCGCGCCGACAACGCCGACGATGAAGCCCGCGCCGATGTCGGGGCGGAACACCTTGGCGGCGCCCTCCTCGGCGAATTGCATCAGCGCCTTTTCGAGATGCTTGGCCTTCATCGGGTCGCCCGCGCGCACGCCTTGCAGGAGTTCCGGCGCGAAGGAGGGGATGCCGGTGACCCGCAGCGCCTCGCCCTCGGTGAGCGTGTCGCCGATGCGCAATTGTCCGTGGTTGGGGATGCCGATGATGTCGCCGGCCCAGGCCTCTTCGGCAAGCTCGCGGTCGGAGGCGAGGAACATCACCGGGTTGGAGATCGCCATGGGCTTTTTCGTGCGCACATGGGTGAGCTTCATGCCCCGCTTGAAATGCCCCGACGCCATGCGGACGAAGGCCACGCGGTCGCGGTGTCTGGCGTCCATGTTGGCCTGAACCTTGAAGACGAAGCCCGCGACCTTCTTTTCCTCCGGCGCGATCTGGCGCGGTTCGGCGCGTTGCGGCTGGGGTTCGGGGGCATAGGCGGCGATGCCGTCCATGAGTTCCTTGACGCCGAAGGAATTGATCGCGGAGCCGAACCAGATCGGGGTCATCATGCCTTGCGCCACTTCGGCCGGGTCGAGCGCGGGCAGGAGTTCGCGCGCCATCTCGACCTCTTCGCGCAGCTGTTCCAGCAGGGGGCCGGGGACGTGGTCGGCGAGTTTCGGGTCGTCGAGCCCGTCGATGCGGATGCTTTCGGCCACCCGGTTGCGGTCGGCGCGGTCCATGAGCTCCAGCCGGTCGTGGATCATGTCGTAGCAGCCGAGGAAATCGCGCCCCATGCCGATCGGCCAGGAGGCGGGGGCGACGTGGATCGCCAGCATCTCCTGGATTTCGTCGACGATGTCGAACGTGTCGCGGGCCTCGCGGTCCATCTTGTTGCAGAAGGTCAGGATCGGCAGGTCGCGCATGCGGCAGACTTCGAAGAGCTTCTGCGTCTGGCTTTCGACGCCCTTGGCGCCGTCGATCACCATGATCGCCGCATCGACCGCGGTGAGGGTGCGGTAAGTGTCTTCGGAGAAGTCGGAGTGGCCGGGGGTGTCGACGAGGTTGTAGCGGTATCGGTCGAAGTCGAAGGACATCGCCGAGGCCGAGACCGAGATGCCGCGGTCCTGCTCCATCTTCATGAAGTCCGACCGGGTGCGCCGCGCCTCGCCCTTGGCGCGGACCTGGCCCGCCATCTGGATGGCGCCGCCGTAGAGCAGGAATTTCTCGGTGAGCGTGGTCTTGCCGGCGTCGGGGTGCGAGATGATCGCAAAGGTCCGCCGCCGGGCGATTTCGGCGGGCAGGTCGGGGCGGTTTTCGGGGCGGTTCCGGGCGGTGTTCGACGTGTTCGACATGGGCCGCGGTATAGGCAAGGCGGTGGGGGGCGGCAAGGGACGGGCGGCGCGGGGGCTGGGTTATGGTATGCGGTGCCGGTTGCGGGATCTGCCGGAAATTTTATTGGCTATATTGATATGCTTTGGAGATCAAAAGGATGCAAGGCGATCTTGAAGTTGATTTGGCATTGCGGGAAAGCCTTTCGAAAGGCCGTGCCGAACGCCCCTGGAAGGACGTTCCCCCGGGTTCAGAGCGCGGAGAGGCGTTTCAGCATATGGGCCACGTCGGGGCTTTGGGCGAGGTCGGCGCGCTCGATCTCGGCGGCAGGGAGCGCGCTGCCGCTGCGGGGCCTGCGCGCGATCTCGTCGGGCAGGGCGGCCTCGGTGGTGGGGTCGACCAGCAGGCTTTCGGCGGCGATGCCCTCGGCGAAGATGATCTCGTGCTTGTCGAACAGCAACTGGAAATAGTCGACAAAGCCGCCGGGCTGCCGGGTGACCGTGGTGCCGTTGACCAGCAGTTCGGCCCGCACCAGCACTTCCTTCTGTCCGGCTTTCAGCGCGTCGACCCGCTGGTAGACGAACAAACGGTGCGCCGGGCCGACGAGCAGCGGCCCGGTGTTGTTGAGCGCGCCCGGCGCGATGCGGATCGGTGCGAAGGGGCCGAAGGCGCGCAGGGTGTCGCAGCCGATCCAGCGCAGCACCTGGGAGCCGGAATCGCGGGTCAGCACCCGGTCGCCGGGTTTGAGTGCCTCAACCGGGCGCTGGATGCCGCCGGCAAGCGTGATCCGCGTGCCCCGGGTGAAGGCGACGGCGGCGGTTTCGGCCAGGCGTGCCGGGGCGCCGCTGCGGTCGATGGTGACGAGCGTGTAGCCGCGTCCGGGCAGGAAGGGGGCCAGCGGAGCCAGGTAGATTGCGGCGATATTGCCGTCGCTGTCGGTCTCGACGAAGACCAGCGCGTCGCGGGTGGCGCTCCCGGGATCCATGAAGGTCAGCAGGCTGTCGAGAAACACCCGTGCGCCCGGCTGGCCGGTGCCGCTGGCGGGGGCGACGTGCAAGGCGCCGGTGGCGGGGTCGGTGTCGAGGCCGAGACGCCGGTGGCGGGCCCCGGGGGCGAGGGCATAGACGTCTTCACAGGCGAGGTCGGCGGCGTCGCCAAGCGGGTCACCCTCGTTGGCGCCGCGTATCGCGGTGAAGTGCTCCGAAAGGAAGACCGGCAGATGCCGGGTGAGCGTCTGCTTCTGGCGGTCTGCCGGGTCGGTCCGCGTGGTCATTGCCCTGTTCCCCTGGCGGGGCCCCCACCGCCGGGCGCAAGGGTAGGGCGGAGGCGGCGGTCGGGTCAATGATCCGGTGAGGAGACGTGAAACGCCGCTGTCCGGGGGCATCCCGGGACAGGGGTGTTGCAACCGCGGAAACAGCCCGGCCGGCGCGAGGGCTGGCGGAAAGGATTGTGTCCTGTCCGGCGACAGGCATTCGCGAAAGAGGGCGAATCGGTGCCGGGCGGCAGGGGCCGGGATTGAGCACGGGTTCGAGTATCCGGGCCGGAAAAGGGGTGCGCCCCGGGCGGGCGCGGACGGGTCCGGGGCGGATCGCCGGGGAAAGCGGCGGGCGTTCGGGTGCCGGGCTTGCCTGTGTCTGCCGGGGCTGCTATCCGGGCCTTCCCGGTTTCCGACAAGTTCTATCAGGCATGGACCCCGCCCGCATGGAGGCTCGCCTCGAGATAAACGACATTTCCCGCGCCTTCGGTGGACGGCGGGTGGTCAGTGATGTGTGCTTGCGGGTGGATCCGGGGCAGGTGATCTGCCTGCTCGGCCCGTCTGGCTGCGGCAAGTCCACCACGCTGAGGATCATCGCCGGGGTTGACCGGCCGGACGCGGGCGTGATCCGCATCGACGGGCGGGCGATCGCGGGGCCGGACGTTTTCGTGCCGCCGGAGAAGCGGGGCATCGGGCTGATGTTTCAGGATTTCGCGCTGTTTCCGCATCTCAGCGTGTTCGACAACGTGGCCTTCGGGCTCACCGGCAGCCGCACCGCCAGGCGGATGCGGGTGCGCGAATTGCTCGACAAGGTCGGGCTGCTGCGCTACGAGACGCGCTTTCCGCACGAGCTTTCGGGGGGCGAACAGCAGCGCGTGGCGCTGGCGCGCGCGCTGGCGCCGAGGCCCCGCATCATGCTGATGGACGAGCCTTTTTCCGGCCTCGACGACCGGCTGCGCGACGGCATCCGCGACGAGACCCTGGCGATCCTCAAGGATGAGGGCGCGGCGGTGCTGCTGGTGACCCATGAGCCCGAGGAGGCGATGCGCATGGCCGATGAGATCGCGCTGATGCGGGGCGGGCGGATCGTCCAGCAGGGCGCGCCCTACAGCCTGTACAACGCGCCCGTCGACCGCGAGGCGGCGGCGTTCTTCTCCGATGTCAACGTGATCCGGGGGCAGGTGCGCGATCAGCACGCCGGGACTGTCTTCGGCGCCTTTCCGGTGCCGGGGCAGCCGGACGGGGCGGAGGTGGAGCTTGTCGTCAGGCCGCAGCATATCCGGATCGACACCGATCGCGCGGGCGAGGCTCCGGCGCCGGATCATGGGGGCTGGGCGCGGGCACGGGTGGAGCGGGCGCGGTTCATCGGCAAGGAAAGCCTGGTCGAGGTCGGGGTGGAGGCCGATGGCGCCTGGCTGACGGCGACGGTGCCGGGGGTGTTTCTGCCGGATCCGGGCACGCCGCTGCGGATCGCGCTGCGGCGCGACCGTTGCTTCGTGTTTCCCGTGGTGCCCGGGGAGGGCTGAGAGGTGGGGCGCGGTAACCGGCGCAGGGTCCGCGCACAGGACCGTGCCGGGGCTTCGCGGGCGTTTTCTTGCCTCGCGCGCGCTTTCGGGCTTTGATCTTGCCTGGCAAGTGAATAGATACGTCTGGAACGAATTCCGGACAATTCCGCGAAAGGAAAACCCATGTCTCTTGGTCCCTGGCAAGTGCTGCTGATCGCCGTTGTCGTGCTCGTGCTGTTCGGGCGCGGCAAGATCTCCTCGATGATGGGCGAGGTCGGCAAGGGCATCACCTCCTTCCGCAAGGGGATCGAGGAAGGCAAGAAGGAGATCGAGGAACAGGCGGCGGAGGCGGCGAAAGACGTCACCCCCGAAGACGACAAGGACAAGGTCTGACCCGGCCTTCGCGGTGCGCCTGTGAGGCGGTCGCGACCTGACGGGACCGGCAACGGCATCCCGGGGGGGCGGCTTTTCGAGAGGTAGCCCATGTTTGACATCGGTTTCACCGAGCTCATGCTGATCGGCGTGGTGGCGCTGATCGTCGTCGGGCCGAACGACCTGCCGAAGCTGTTTCACACGCTCGGCCGGATCACCGCGCGGCTGCGCGGGCTCGGGCGCGAGTTTACCCAGGCGATGAACGCGGCCGCCAGAGAGAGCGGCATGGAGGAGGTGGCGAAAGACCTCAAGGGGATGACGAACCCCGGCTCCTACGGGCTCGACAAGCTCAATGAGGCGGCCGACAAGTTCGAGAACTGGTCGCCTTCGGCTTCGGCGAGGGACCCGAAGAAGACGGACACCGGAGAGCCGCAGCGCCGCGCCGATGTGGAGAAGATCCGCGCCATGACCGAGGCGAAAGGCCGCGGGACGACGGCGCGCGAAGGGGCCGACACCACCGGGGCATCCGGCACCGCCGCATCCGCACAGGGGACCGCACCGCAGCCCGCTGACCCGAAACCCGCCGCCGGAGCGGCCGAGACCAAGACCGACGACACATGAGCCCTGCCGACGACGAGATCGAGGACACCTCCGCGCCTCTGATCGAACATCTTGCCGAATTGCGCACCCGCCTGATCCGGGCGGTGCTCTATTTCGTGATCGGCTTCATCGTCGCCTTCATCTTTTCCGGCCAGATCCTCGACTTTCTGCTGGTGCCGATCGAGCAGAGCATGCGCGCGCTCGGCAATCCCAACCCGGTGATGCAATACACCGCGCCGCAGGAATACTTCTTCACCCTGGTCCGGATCGCGATGGTGGCGGGGCTGTTCCTGTCTTTCCCCTTTGTTGCCAACCAGCTCTGGCGGTTTGTGGCGCCGGGGCTCTACAAGTCGGAAAAACAGGCGTTTCTGCCCTTCCTGATCGCCTCGCCGGTGATGTTCGCGCTGGGCGGGGTATTTGCGCATCTGGTGGTCACGCCGTTGGCGATGCAATTCTTCCTCGGCTTCGCCGATGCCGCCTCGCTGGTGGCGGTGTTCTTCACCGAAGTGCCGACCGCGGCGGGCGAGGTGCTGGAGCCGGTGGCCCCGAAGGAGGGGATCGAGATCGTCTTTCAGGGCAAGGTCAACGAATCTCTCGACATCACCCTGAAGCTGATCGTCGCCTTCGGCCTGTCGTTCCAGCTGCCGGTGCTGCTGACCCTGATGGGCCGGGCGGGGCTTGCCACCAGCGCCGGTCTGGCGGGGGTGCGCAAATATGCCGTGGTCGGCATCCTGACGCTCGCGGCCATCGTCACCCCGCCGGATGTGATCACCCAGGTGATCCTGTTCACCGTGGTCTACGGGCTCTACGAAGTCTCGATCCAGCTGGTGAAGCGGTTCGAGAAACAGCGCGAAGAACGGCTGAGGGCCGAGGGGCTGTGGTTCGAGGATGATTGGGACGACGACGAAGAGGCCGACGACATGGCGCACCATGGGGCCGGTGAGGCTGCGGATGACGCGCCGGGGCCCGGCGCCGGGAAAGGCTGACGGGCCGGGGAGATGAAGGCGCGATGACGGGCGCGATGAAAGCGGTGAAGGCGGGGATGACGGCGGGGGCAATGACCGGTGACGCGCTCACCCGCATCGCCGAGGCGCTGGAGCGGATCGCGCCCGCGCCGCTCGGGGCGCCGGATTTCGACGCCGCCGAGGCCTTCGTCTGGCATGTGGACCCCGACCGCCTTGCGCCGGTCGCCCGGGTCAACCGTGTCGACATCGCGCTGCTCGTGGGGGTCGACCGGGTGCGCGACATCCTGCTCGACAACACCCGCCAGTTCGCCCGCGGCCTGCCGGCCAACAATGCCCTGCTCTGGGGCGCGCGCGGCATGGGCAAGTCGTCGCTGGTGAAGGCGGTCCACGCGGCGGTTTCGGCCGAAGGCCACCCGCTGAAACTGGTCGAATTGCAGCGCGAGGATATTCCCAGCGTCGGGCGGCTGCTCAGGCATCTCAGCGCCTCGGCGCATCGCTTCGTGCTGTTCTGCGATGATCTGTCGTTCAGCCATGACGACCAGCATTACAAGAGCCTCAAGGCGGTGCTGGATGGCGGTGTCGAGGGGCGGCCGGGCAATGTGGTATTCTATGCGACCTCGAACCGGCGCCACCTGATGCCCCGCGACATGATCGAGAACGAACGCCATTCGGCGATCAACCCCGGCGAGGCGGTGGAGGAGAAGGTGTCGCTCTCGGACCGGTTCGGCCTCTGGCTCGGCTTCCACCCCTGTTCTCAGGACGATTATCTTGCGATGATCCGGGGCTATGTGGCGGCCTTCGGGATCGGGGTGGACGACGACAGCCTGCGCGCCGAGGCGATCGAATGGCAGGCGACGCGCGGGGCGCGGTCGGGCCGGGTGGCCTGGCAATTCGTCACCGACCTTGCCGGGCGGCGGGGGGTGCGGATTGGCTGAGCCGGGCTGGCCCCGGGCTCTGGTCGCGACGGGGAGGTGGAGGGCGAGCTATGCCGACCCGATCCGGCTGCGTGCCGGCGATCCGCTCACCCTGTCGGGCCGCGAAGAGATCTGGGACGGGCACCGCTGGCTCTGGGCCGAGGCGGCGGACGGGCGTGTGGGCTGGGTGCCCGATGCGCTGGTCGATGCTTTGATTGATGAGGCCCGGGCGCGGGCCGATTACAGCGCCATGGAACTGAGCTGTACCCCCGGCACGTCTGTCACCGGGCTGGCAGCGACCCATGGCTGGATCTGGTGCCGTGACCGGGATGGGGCCGAGGGCTGGCTGCCGGCGCGGCTTCTGGCGGCGGCGTAAGCATGAAACGCCCTCGCCTGGCCCCGGCCCGGCTCCGGCCCGGCCCCCGCTCAGCCTTTTCCAGACAGCGCCGCGAGAATGCGCGCCCAGCTGCGCGCGCCCTTGGTGAAGCTTCTGACGTCGTATTTCTCGTTCGGCGAATGGATCGCATCGTCGTCGCGGGCGAAGCCCACGAGCATCGCCGGCATGCCGAGGATCTCCTGGAAATGCCCGGCGATCGGGATCGACCCGCCGCAGCCGGTAAACGCCGCCTCGATGCCCCATTCGTCGGTCAGCGCCTGGCGCACGGTCTCGAAGGCGGGGTCGTCGGTGGGCATGTGGCTGGCGCGGTCGCCGTGGAGCAGGGGGAATTCGGCGGTGACATCGGCGGGCAGGCGGCTTTCGACATGTTTGACGAAGGCCGCATGCACCTTGGCCGGATCCTGATCGCCCACCAGCCGGAAGCTCACCTTGGCGCTGGCCTCCGCCGGCAGCACCGTCTTGAAGCCCTCGCCGGTATAGCCGCCGGTGATGCCGTTGACCTCCGCCGTGGGGCGTGACCAGATCATCTCCAGCGGTGTGCGGCCGGCCTCGCCCGCGGGCACCGACAGGCCGACATTGTCGAGAAACCGCGCGTGGTCGAAGCCGAGCTTCTCCCATTGGGCGCGGATCGCCTCGGGGAGTTCGGGCACGTCGTCGTAGAAGCCTTCGAGCGTCACCCGGCCGTTGTCGTCATGCATCTCGCCGAGGA
This sequence comes from Rhodobacterales bacterium, assembly GCA_002746935.1. GTDB lineage: Bacteria > Pseudomonadota > Alphaproteobacteria > Rhodobacterales > Rhodobacteraceae > Sinisalibacter. Next base: position 4,264 of record PDRW01000048.1, on the reverse strand, counting down.
TCTTCGCGAGCAGATGGATCGGGTTGTGCGCCAGTCCGCCATACATGCCCGAATGCAGATCGCGCGAGGCCGCCTTCAGGGTCACCTCCTCGGCCTGGATCCCGCGCAACATGGTGGTGATCGCGGGGATGCGGCCTTCGAACATGCCGGTGTCGCAGATCATCGCGAAATCGGCTTTCAGCTCTTCGGCGTTTTCCTTCATGAAAGGTACCAGCGAGGGTGAGCCGGATTCTTCCTCGCCTTCGAGGAAGATGGTGATCCGGCAGGGGAGTTCGCCATGTTCGGCCACCCAGGCGCGCATCGCCTCGACGAAGGTCATGAGCTGCCCCTTGTCGTCCGAAGTGCCGCGGCCGCGGATCACCGGGCCGGCGGCTGTGTCTTCGACGGCGGGTTCGAAGGGCGGGCTGTCCCACAGTTCCAGCGGGTCGACCGGCTGGACGTCGTAATGGCCGTAGAACAGGAGATGCGGCGCGCCCGCGCCGCCATGGGCCACCACCATCGGATGGCCGGGGGTGGGGCGTTTTTCGGCGGCAAAGCCGATGCTTGCGAGGTCGGCCACCAGCCAGTCGGCGGCGGCATCGCAATCGCCCTTGTAGGCCGGGTCGGTGGAGATCGAGGGGATGCGCAAGAGCGCCAGCAGGCGGTCGAGGGCGTCGTTCCGGGTCTGGTCGAGGCGGGAAAGAACATTGGCGAGGGGCATGTCTGTCTCCTGTGGAGGAGCCGGGCGGTCCGGCTGGTCGGTGGAAACCGTATCACGATGGCCGGCACTGTCCAGCGCGGCGGGGGGGGTGGTGCCGGGGCGCGGCCGGCGATATGCTGGTCACAGCAGATGTCCACAGCAAACGGAGACATGCGCATGACCGGAACCCGGAAGATCCCCGCTCTTTCCCGCTTTCTGCTGCCTCTCTTTCTGGTGTCTGCCGCCACGCCGGTGGCCGCGGACGGGCTGGCCTTCGAACCGGTGGCGCCCGAGGGGCTTTCGTCCGAGCGCATGGCGGGGGTGAAGCAGTTTCAGGCCTCCATCGGGGAAGACCAGCTCGCGGCGATGAAGGCCGAAGGCCAGGGCGCCTGGGGTGCGATCGCCATTCCCGTGGCCAGACGCGGCGATCCTGTCACGGTCGCCAACCTGCCCGACCGCGCCGGGGCCAGGGCGGCGGTGCTCGAAGCCTGCGAGGCCAAGGCCGAAACCGGTTGTGCGGTGATCGGGTTTTTCGTGCCGGGCGATGGCTGATCGCCGCAAAGGCGCGGCTGCACCGTCAAACGGCGGCGGCACGCGGGCCGGGATGGGGAGAATCGCGGCCTGGGTGCGCCGTGCCGCCCGGACCGGTGGCGGGACGCCCCACGAATGCCCCCATATTTCCCTTGAAAATGCGGCATAAGGTCCAAAAAACTGACATTTGTCAGTTTTTCTTGACCGGGATCAAACTCTTCCGCAGATACACAACGTAAGACTCCGATATGATCGGAAACAGAAAGGCCGGAGCATTGTCAGGCGGGGGTTCCCGAAACGGCCCCGGGAGGCACGGCGTCCCAGAAAGGAAAATTAGGTGAATTACGAAGCCGAACTGGATGCAGCCCTGCAAAGGCTGCATGACGAAGGGCGCTATCGGGTCTTCATCGACATCGAACGCGAGAACGGCAATTTTCCTCATGCGATGTGGTCGAAGCCCGACGGCTCCAGAGTGCCGGTGACGATCTGGTGCGGCAACGATTATCTCGGAATGGGCCAGAACCCCGTGGTGCTCGAAGCGATGCACGCCGCCATCGACGCCGCCGGCGCCGGGTCCGGCGGCACCCGCAACATTTCCGGCACCACGGTCTATCACAAACGCCTGGAGGCAGAGGTAGCCGACCTGCACCGCAAGGAAGCGGCGCTTCTGTTCACCTCGGCCTATATCGCCAACGACGCCACGCTTTCGACCCTGCCCAGGCTGTTTCCCGGGCTGATCATCTATTCCGATTCGCTCAACCACGCCTCGATGATCGAAGGCGTGCGCCGCAACGGCGGTGCCAAGCGGATCTTCCGCCACAATGACATTGACGATTTGCGCGAGAAACTCGCCGCCGACGACCCCGGGGCGCCGAAGCTGATCGCTTTCGAATCGGTCTATTCGATGGACGGCGATTTCGGCCGGATCGAGGAGATCTGCGATCTCGCCGACGAATTCGGCGCGCTGACCTATATCGACGAGGTGCACGCCGTCGGCCTCTACGGTCCCCGCGGCGCGGGCGTTGCCGAGCGCGACGGGCTGATGGGCCGGCTCGACATCATCAACGGGACTTTCGCCAAGGGCTTCGGCGTGATGGGCGGCTACATTGCCGCCTCGGCCAAGATGGTCGATGCCATCCGTTCTCACGCGCCCGGGTTCATCTTCACCACCTCGCTCGCCCCGGCGCTGGCCGCCGGTGCCGCCGCCTCGGTGGAATTCCTCAAGACCGGGGCCGGCCAGGCCCTGCGCGACAAGCATCAGGAGCGGGCCAGGGTGCTGAAAACGCGGCTGAAAGCCCTGGGCCTGCCGCTCATTGACCACGGCAGCCACATCGTGCCGCTGATCGTCGGCGATCCGGTTCACACCAAGCGTCTCAGCGACCTGCTGCTCGACGGTTACGGCATCTATGTGCAGCCGATCAACTATCCGACCGTTCCGCGCGGCACCGAGCGGCTGCGGTTCACGCCTTCGCCGGTGCATGGGGCTCAGGAGGCCGATGCGCTGGTCCATGCGCTCGATGAACTCTGGTCGCAATGTGCGCTGAATCGCGCCGAACTCTCTGCGTGACCTTCTGCTGCGTTGTGTGGTTGCACTTGCCGCGTGCTACAAGCATCTTACTGCAAGGAGGGCGGTGTTCGAATCGTCCGCAAACGGGGGCGGGGCGGTGCATCGCCCTCATGAGGCAGGGGATGGCCGATGATCAGGCGTTGGGTTACGCCCAGGATCACCGAACAGGCTGAAGAGCCGACCGGATTCGATTCCTTCGATCTCCGGCTGGGTGATGTCATGCGCGGCGAACGGGCCACCCTCGGCAAGTCGCTGCTCGACGTCCAGAACGAATTGCGCATCAAGGCGGCCTATATCGCGGCGATCGAAAATGCCGACGTCAAGGCCTTCGAAACCCCGAGTTTCATTGCCGGCTACGTGCGCTCCTATGCGCGCTATCTCGACATGGACCCGGACTGGGCCTTTGACACCTTCTGCCGCGAAAGCGGCCATGTGTCGGCACACGGGCTCACCTCCGGTCGCGCGAGGCCGGAAAAGGCCGCCCGCAAGACCGGTCAGTCCGGTCAGTCCGACGGCCCCGACCCGTTTGCCGGCATCGCCTTCGCGCCGCAGCCGGGCTCCATTTTCGAAGGGATCGAACCGGGCGCGGTCGGTTCCGTGGCGGTGCTGCTGGCGCTGATCGGTGTGCTGGGCTTTGGCGGCTATTCGGTGCTGCGCGAGATTCAGAAGGTGGATTTCGCACCCGTCGAGCAGAGCGTCGGCGTGCTCGAAAGCATTCCCGGCCTGGGAGCAGACAGCCCGGCTGCCACCGGTGGCGGCGCCGCGAAGCTGGCAGGTGAAGCCGGTGCATCCGGCCCGCCGGTGACCCCGCCAACCGCCCAGGCGCTCGACCGGCTCTATCGCCCGCAGGCGCTGGACGTGCCGGTGCTGATCGCCCGAGACGGGCCGATTTCAACGCTCGATCCGGCCGATGTGGGCGTTCTGGCCGGTACTGAAACCACCAGGCCGGCCGCCGGTCCCGCGACCGACCCGGTCTCCGCCTCGCGGGTAGCCGGTTCCGCTTCCGACGCGGCGGCGACAGCCCCGGTTCCGGGCGGGGTGCGGGTCTTCGGACCCGACGCGCCCGAAGTGGCGATCTTCGCGGTGCGCCCATCCTGGGTGCGGGTCCGCGCCGCCGACGGTTCGGTGATCCTCGAAAAGATCCTCGACACGGGAGAAAAATACGTTCTCCCGCCCCTCGAAGCGGCCCCGACCCTGCGGTCGGGCAATTCAGGGTCGGTCTATTTCGCCGTCAACGGCACCGCCTACGGCCCCGCGGGCGAGGGCGCTTCGGTGGTCAAGAACGTCGTGCTTGCTCCCGGGGCCCTGACCGAATCCTATGCGGTGGCCGATCCTGCCGCCGACCAGGCCCTGGCCGATTTTGTCGCCGTCGCCGAGGCCAGCGTCGACTAAAGCGCCCGACCTTTAACCTGAGACATATCCGGCAGCCCTGAAGTAGTTCCAGCACTCTTCCGGAGAGAAGAGATCGCAGATTTCTGTGAGGGCGT
>PDRW01000047.1 GCA_002746935.1 Rhodobacterales bacterium | reverse complement strand
AGCAAAACAGAGGCTGGTTCAAACAGTTGGCCGCATCAAAAACGGTGCACTTCACCTGTCAAAGGGCAGGTGATTCAGGTTTTTCGCATGACGCTCTAAATGGGAACCCCGAATCCGGTCAGACGCAAGACGCTCCAGGATCCGATGCTGCGTTCGAAATCGCTCTTGCGGATCAGCCAGAGCCCCAGCAATTTGTTGAAATCGTGTTTCGAGATGCCGTTACGGTTCGTCGAGATGTCCATTTCGAGCGAAACCATCTGGTCGTCGTCGAGACAGGCCCGGGTGAAGCGGCCGTCGTAGCTGCTGTTCCAGGCATTGATCGTGTCGAGCCCGACCCGGTTGTAGCTGGTGTAGAATTGCACCGAGAGGCAATTGGTGTTGTTGCTGCAATCCTAGAACCGCAGATAGTTTTCGACGCCCTGATCCGTGAAGATGATCATCGGGTCGCCGAGCAGGTCGGTGGTCAGCTGCGGGCCGTGCCCGTGTTTCTCCAGAAACGCCACGAGCGAGCCGGGCGACGAGGCCAGCAGGGCGCCGGAGAGACCGGAGAGGCCGGAAAGCTGTCCGACGCCGGCGCCGGCCGGGCTGGCACCCGCAGTGCCGAGCACGCCCAGCCCGGACAGCTGGTCGGGGTAATAGACATACATCTGTTCCGGCGGGGTGCGCAGCATCTTGACGATCACCTCGCCGGGCACGCCACAGGTGTGCAGCGAGTCAAAGACCTCGGACAGGATCTCCTGACCGAAGGTGAAATCGCCGCCGAGCCCGTCGAGCTGGTGCACCCCGAGCTTGCCCTGGGCCTCGCGCTTGGTGCCGGCGAAGAACAGATAGGCGCAGGCCGAATTGCATTCGCCGCCGGAGGGGATGATGGTCTTGAACCCGTATTCGCGGATCGTCGTGGCCATCGACAAGCCGTCATAGACCGTGCCGCCCTGGTTCGAGAGCGTCAGTGTTTTCACATCTGGGAAGCGGTGCCGCGCGCGGCCGAGGCGAAAATCGGTGCGCGAGTCGATGTCGCCCTCGAGGGTCAGCACGCCCGGGTTGTCGGTGTCGTAATGGAACGGCGCATAGTCCGAGATCCTGTCGGCCGCGGCCGGATCAATAGCCGATCTTCTCTTCGAACTCGGCCTTGCGCATCAGCCACAGTTTCATCAGCACCGCGAAATCGCGTGCCGAGATGCCGTCCTGGCTGGTGGCGATGTCCATGTCGAGCCGGACCTTGTCGTCATAGCTGTAGGCCCGGGTGAAGCGCTTGAGCACGCCGCTGTTCCAGTCGTTGAGCAGCTCCAGCGGCACGCCCGCTTCCGTCTGGAAAATGGTGAAGAACTGGACCGAGAGGCAATCGGCATTCTCGGTGCAATCGTAGAACAGCAGGTATTCGGGATTGCCCTCGTGATGGAACATCACCATCGGATCGCCCACGGTGTCCTGACGCAATTCCGGCCGGTAGCCTTCGGCGGCGAAGAAATCGACGAAGGTCTGCGGCTCCGAGGCGCGCAATTGCTGGGCCTCGGCCGCGGCGCCGAGCCCGGTGGCGAGCGCGGCGGTTGCGAAGAATACTGCGAGCTTCATCTGCTCCTCCCCCTTGTATCGGGCACAGTGTAGCCGCATCGGCGTTCGGATCAACGGCGGTTTTGCGCAACCGGCTGGGGCTTGTCCGGTTGCCGGGCCGGGCGGGCGGGCGGTTCGGTCGGGCGGGGCCGTTTCAGGCGACCAGCGCTTCGGCCTTCTTCAGATCGACCGACACCAGCTGGCTCACCCCCTGTTCGGCCATGGTCACCCCGAACAGCCGGTCCATCCGTGCCATGGTCACCGCGTGGTGGGTGATGATCAGAAAGCGGGTGTCGGCGCGCTGGACCATCTCGTCGAGCAGATCGCAGAACCGGGTGACATTGGCGTCATCGAGCGGCGCGTCGACCTCGTCGAGCACGCAGATCGGTGCGGGGTTGGCAAGAAACACCGCAAAGATCAGCGCCATTGCCGTCAGGGTCTGTTCGCCGCCCGACAGCAGGCTGAGGGTGGAAAGCTTCTTGCCCGGCGGCTGGCACATGATCTCGAGCCCGGCTTCCAGCGGGTCGTCGCTCTCGACCAGCACCAGATTGGCCTCGCCGCCGCCGAACAGATGGCTGAACAACAGGCCGAAATTGGCATTGACCTGCTCGAAGGCGGTGAGCAGGCGTTCGCGGCCCTCGCGGTTGAGGCTGGCGATACCGGCGCGCAGCTTGGCGATCGCGGCTTCGAGATCGGCCTTTTCGCTGATCAGGGTCTCATGCTCGCCCCTGACCTCGAGGGCGTCTTCCTCGGCGCGCAGGTTGACCGCGCCAAGGCTGTCGCGCTGACGTTTGAGACGGTTGACGTCATGTTCGATCTTCTCGGCCGTGGGCATTTCGCCGGCCTCCGCGCCCAGGTCTTCCAGCAGGCGGTCCGGCGTGGTCTCGAGGTCTTCGCCGATGCGCTCGGCGGCAAAGCCCACCGCTTCGCGCGCCGCCTCGACGCGGGCTTCGGCGCGGGCCCGGGCCTCGCGCCCCTCGCTTGCCAGACGTTCGGCGTCGCGTTCGCCGGTCATCGCCTCGCGCAGCGCGGCTTCGGCGCCGGTGAGGGCGTCGAGCGCCTGTGCCCGGCGGGCTTCGGCTTCGGAAATCGCGCGGGCCAGCTCATCGCGCTTGGCGTCGAGTTCGGCGGGGGCGGCTTTGGCCTCCTTCAGTTCGGCTTCGCTCGCCGCCTTGCGGTCGGCAAGCTCGGCAATGCGTTTTTCGGCGCTGTCGAGCCGGTGGCGCCAGCCGGAAACCTCCTTGGTGATTTCCTGCGCGCGTTTCAGCCGGGCATCGCCCTCGCGCCTGAGTTCCTCATGGGCGCTGCGCGCCGCCAGCATGGCACTGCGCGCCGCCTCCACCACGCGCTTTTCATCCTCGGCCTTGTCGCGGGCGGCGGCGAGGTCGGGCAGGCTGGCGGCCGCTTTCTCGGCCTCGGCAAGGCGCGCGCGGGCGGCCCCGGCCTCTTCGGCGTGACGGGTGACCGCAAGCGAGAGGTTTTCGAGCTTGCCTTCGGCGAGGTTGCGGTCGGCCTCGGCACGCGACAGGGCCCGGGCGCCCTCGGCCATGGCGCGGTCGGCTTCGCGGCGCGCGTGACGGGCCTGCTTGTCGGCCTCGGTGGCTTCGGTGAGCGCCGCGCGCAAGTCTTCGTGAGCGGTGCGGGCCTCGGTGGCGCGGGCCTCGGCACCGGTGAGGTCATGCCGGAGCCCGTCGAGGCGGTTCATCTGTTCGAGCCGCAGCGCGGCGGTGGACGACGAATCCTCCGCGCCCGCCCGCAGCCCGTCCCAGCGCCACAGATCGCCGGCGCGGCTGACAAGACGCTGGCCGGGACGCAGCGCGGCTTGCAGGCGGCGGCCGGCCTCCGGTTCCACCAGCCCGATCTGCGCCATCCGGCGGGCGAGCACCTCCGGCGCGCGCACATGGGCCGCAAGCGGCGTGGCGCCCTCGGGCAGCGGTTGGGCGGCGTCGTAATCCGGCAGCGCGACCCAACCGGAGGCGTCGTCCCCGCCCGCCGCAGGCGCGCGCAGATCGTCGGCCAGCGCCGCGCCCAGCGCCTTTTCGAAGCCGGGATCGACCCGGAGCATGTCGAGCACCTGGTCGCCGGCGCGGGTGTCGCGTTCCAGCAGGTTGGCCAGCGCGGTGACCTCGGCGCGGAGCGCGGTGACCTCGCCCTCGGCCTCGGAGCGGGCGGCGCGCGCCTCGGCCTCGCTGGCCTGCGCCTGACCGCGGGCCTCGTCGGCGGCCACCAGCGCGGCTTCCGCCGCTTCGGCCCGGGCGGCGAGACCGGTCTGGGCGGCCTCGGCCGCGCCAAAGGCGGCGGCGGCGGTTTCGAGCGCGGCGCCCGCCTGTTCCACGGCCTGCGCCGCGCGCGCCTCTTCGGCCTCGGAGCGGGCGAGGGTCTTGCGGTTGTCTTCGAGCAGACGCTGGGCCGACTGGTGCCGCGCCGCCAGCCGGGCGACCTCCTCGGTCATCCGGGTGAGCGCGTCTTCGCGGGCTTCGGCGGCCATCAGCGCGGCATGGGCCTCCTCGCCCGCCTGCGCCAGACGCTCCTCATGGCCGATGCCTGCCTTTTCAAGCTCGCCGGCCTCCCATTCGAGCCTTTCGATGGTCTCGCCCGCATCGCGGTTCAACGCTTCCTCACGCTCGGAATCGCGTTCAAGCTGGGCGATCCGCCCTTCGAGCGTCGCGATCCGCTGGGCGGCCTGCGCCTGCTGGTCAGACAGCTGGTCACGCGCCACTTGCAGACGCTGGAGGATCGCCGCGGCGACGGTTTCTTCCTCGCGCAGGGGGGGCAGCCGGTCTTCGGCCTCGGTGCGCGCCCGCCCCGCCGCCCGGGCCGCGGCTTCGGCGCTGGCCGCCGCGCGCGTCCTTTCGGTCAGAACCCGTTCGGCCTCGAGCCGTCCCTCGTCGGCCTCCTTCCAGCGGCGATAGAGCAACAGCCCCTCGGCCTGACGCAGCTCCGCCCCGATCGCCCGATACCGCGCCGCCTGCCGGGCCTGACGCGCCAGTTGCTGAAGCTGATGCGCCAGCTGTTCGATCACGTCATCGACCCGCGCCAGATTGGCCTCGGTGCCCTTGAGCTTCAGTTCCGCCTCGTGGCGGCGCTGATAAAGCCCCGAGATCCCGGCCGCCTCTTCGAGGATCCGCCGCCGGTTTTTCGGCCGGGCGTTGATGAGTTCGGCGATCTGGCCCTGGCGCACCAGCGCCGGCGAGGTCGAGCCGGTGGAGGCGTCGGCGAACAGCATCTGCACGTCGCGTGCGCGCACGTCCTTGGTGTTGACCTTGTAGGCCGAGCCCGCGTCGCGGGTGATGCGGCGCACCACGTCGAGAAGATCGCCATCGTTGAAGGCCGCGGGCGCAAGGCGTTCGCTGTTGTCGATGGTCAGCGAGACTTCGGCGAAATTGCGCGCCGGCCGCGTCGCCGCCCCGGCGAAGATCACGTCTTCCATGCCGCCGCCGCGCATCGCCGTGGGCCGGTTCTCGCCCATCACCCAGCGCAAGGCCTCGAGCAGGTTCGACTTGCCGCAGCCATTGGGGCCGACAACACCGGTGAGCCCCTCGGCGATGACCAGATCGGTCGGATCGACGAAGCTCTTGAAACCGTTGAGCCTGAGTCTGGTGAACCGCACGGGGCCGCCTTCGGGGTTGATTCTCGTTCAAGGCGCCATTGTTCCGGGGGGCGCGCCGGGTGTCAACGCGCGCACCGCCGCATCCGGGGGGCGTGCCCGCCGCGCCGCAAGATGTGGCGGATGGGCCGTGAAACAGGGCTTCGTCCGGCCCGGCTCCGCGCTCCCCGCTTGACGCCCCGCGCGCCCCGGGCGACAAACCGCCGGCATGGTTCCCGCGATCCGCTCAAGCGCGCGCGGGCCAAGAGGGAATGCGGAAACGGGCGACCCATGCCGGGGCCCGGGTGCCGCAGCCGCCCCCGCGACTGTATGCAGGCAAGGCACCCGCCGGATGCCACTGGGTCACCCCCGGGAAGGCGGCGGAGGCAAAGGCCCGCGAGCCAGGAGACCTGCCATGCGAGACCCAACCCACCCGTCGGGGAGACGGGCCATGGAGGACAACACGTGAAGAAGATCCCCACCACCGTCGTCACCGGCTTTCTCGGCTCCGGCAAGACCACGCTCATCCGCCACCTGCTCGACAATGCCAACGGCAAGCGCATCGCGCTGATCATCAACGAGTTCGGCGATCTTGGCGTCGATGGCGACATCCTCAAGGGCTGCGGCGACGAGACCTGCACCGAGGAAGACATCTACGAGCTGTCCAACGGCTGCATCTGCTGCACCGTGGCGGAGGATTTCATCCCCACCATGGAAGCCCTGCTCGACCGCCCCGACGCGCCCGACCATATCGTGATCGAGACCTCCGGCCTCGCTTTGCCGCAACCGCTGGTGCGCGCCTTCCAGTGGCCCCAGATCTCCACGCGGGTGACGGTCGACGGCGTGGTGACCGTGGTCGACGGCAAGGCGGTGGCCGAGGGCCAGTTCGCCGCCAATCTCGACGCGGTCGACGCCCAGCGCAGATCCGACGACAATCTCGACCACGAAACCCCGCTGTCGGAGCTGTTCGAAGACCAGATCGCCGCGGCCGACATGATCGTGGTCAACAAGGCCGATCTGCTGGGCGAGGCCGAGGCCGATGCGCTGGTGACCCGGCTCGGAGACGAGGCGCGCTGCGGGGTGCAGGTGTTACGCGCCACCATGGGGGTGCTGCCGGTGGAGGTGGTGCTGGGTCAGGGCGCCGAGGCCGAGGCCAATATGGAGGGCCGCGACGAAGGCCACCATCACGGCGACGAGGACGACGATCACCACCATGACCATGACGAATTCGAAACCTTCGTGGTCGAACGCGCCGAGGTCGCCGATCCGGCGGCCTTCACCGCACAGGTGGCCGAGGTGATCCGTGCCCATGGCATCCTGCGTCTCAAGGGGTTCGTCGCCGTCACCGGCAAACCGATGCGCCTCACCCTGCAAGCCGTCGGCCCCCGGATCGACAGCTATTACGACCAGCCCTTCGGCGACACACCCCGCAGCACCCGCCTCGTGGTGATCGGAGAGTCCGGGCTCGACCGGGCCGCGATCGCCGAGGCGCTGACCGCATGAGCGTGACCGTCGAGCCCGGCGACCCGCGCGCCCCCGGTGCGGCGCGGCTCCTGAAACGGAGCCACGCGCTCATGGAGAGCCTGTTCCCGCCCGAAGACAATTTCTACCTCGATATCGACGCCCTCACCGCGCCGCATATCGCCTTCTTCGTGGCAACCGAACAGGGCGCCGTGCTCGGCACCGCAGCGCTCGCCGAGATGGGCGGTTATGGCGAGGTGAAGTCGATGTTTGTCGATGAGGCGGCGCGGGGGCGCGGTGTCGGCGCGGCGCTGCTCGGGCGCCTCGAAGCGGAGGCCCGCGCCCGCGCCCTGCCCATCCTGCGGCTCGAAACCGGCAACCTGCTGAAAGCGGCCCACCGCCTCTATGCCCGCGCGGGCTTCACCGAGCGCGGCCCTTTCGGCGATTATCCCGCGGCCCCGAGCTCGCTGTTCATGGAAAAGCGGTTGAGCTGATGGGCTCCGCGCAACTTCCGGCGCAATCGCCTCCGGGTCGCGCCGGCGCCTCCGGCGGGAGTATTTTGCCCAGGAAAAAGGAGCCGCCTGGGCCTTCCCTCCAAGCGCCTTTTTTCTTGGTTCAAATACTCGAACCCGGATGCTGCAAGAGATTGAAAGTCTGACCCGATGCACCTGCTCGCCGCCACCCCCGGCCAGATCGACGATGGCAAGGAGCCGGTCGATCTCGGCCAGACCCCGGCCGATCTTGTCTTTATCTCGGCCGCCGATACCGAGCTTGCGGCGCTCTCTGCGGCGCGCGCCGAAATGGAGGCGCCGCCGACGCTGCGGCTCGCCAATCTCGGCTGGCTCGCCCATCCGATGTCGGTGGATCTCCACATCCGGGCCTGCGCCAGCCGCTCGCGGCTGGTGGTGGCGCGGGTGCTGGGGGGGCTTGGCTACTGGCGCTACGGGGTCGAGCAATATGCGGCGCATCTGCATGCGGCGGGTGTGCCGCTGGCGCTGCTGCCGGGCGACGACAAGCCCGACCCGGAGTTGCGCCGGCTGTCGACGGTGGCGGATGCCGATTATGACGCGCTCTGGGCCTATCTTGTCGAGGGCGGGCCGGAGAACGCCACCGGTTTCCTTGCCTTCGCCCGGGCGATGCTCGACGGCAGCGAGCGCCCGGCGCCGGCGCGTCCGCTGTTGCGCGCCGGGCTCTATTGGCCCGGCGCGGGGGTGAGCGAGCTTGACCGGCTGCGCGCCGACTGGACCGAGGGCGCCCCGGTGGTGCCCGTGGTGTTTTACCGCGCGCTGGTCGAGGGGGCGGGGCTCGAACCGGTGAACCGTCTCACCCGGGCGCTGCGCGACCGCGGGCTGAACCCGCTGCCGGTGTTTGTCGCCTCGCTCAGGGATCCGCTCTCGGCCGCAACGCTCGCCCGGCTGTTCGCCGCCGCCCCGCCGGAGGTGATCCTCAACGCCACCGCCTTTGCCGTCGGCACGCCGGAGGGCGAGCTTTCTGCGGTCAACCCGCTGAACGGCCCGGAGGCGGGTGGTGCGCCGGTGTTTCAGGTGGTGCTGTCGGGCGGGTCGGAAACCGCCTGGGAGGACGGGCTCAGCGGGCTTTCCTCCCGCGACATCGCCATGAACGTGGCGCTTCCGGAGGTCGATGGCCGGGTGCTCACGCGGGCGGTCAGCTTCAAGGGTGAGGCGTTTTTCGACGAAGCCACCCAATGTCCGATTGCCGCCTACAAGGCGCGTCAGGACCGGATCGACTTTGTCGCCGAGCTCGCCGCGAACTGGGCGCGTCTGCGCCGGACCCCGGTGGCGGAGCGCCGGCTGGCGCTGGTGCTGGCGAACTACCCCAACAAGGATGGCCGCCTTGCCAATGGCGTCGGGCTCGACACGCCCGCGGCCACGGTTCATGCTCTCCGCCTGCTGGAGTCCGAAGGGTATTGCATTGAAAACGCACCGGAAAACGCCAACGCGCTGATGGATGCGGTGCTCGCCGGGCCGACCAACTGGCTGACCGACAGGGTCGAGCGCGCGGGCGGCGAGACGCTTGGGCTCGCGGCTTACCGCGCGTTTTTCGGCGCCCTCCCCGAGGCCGTGCGGGCCGCGATCACCGCGCGTTGGGGGGCGCCCGAAGACGATCCCTTCGTCGAGCCGGGACAGGGTTTCAAGCTCTCGATCCTGCGCTTCGGCCATGCGGTCGTCGGGCTGCAACCGGCACGCGGCTACAACGTCGACCCGACCGACACCTATCATTGCCCCGACCTCGTGCCGCCGCATAATTACCTTGCCTTCTATGCGTGGCTCAGGGCCGAATTCGGCGTTCAGGCGATTGTCCACATGGGCAAGCACGGCAACCTCGAATGGCTGCCGGGCAAGGCGCTGGCGCTGTCGGAAAACTGCCTGCCCGAGGCGGTTCTGGGGCCGCTGCCGCATGTCTATCCGTTCATCGTCAACGATCCGGGCGAGGGCACGCAGGCGAAGCGGCGGGCGCAGGCGGTGATCGTTGACCACCTGACCCCGCCGCTCACTCGCGCCGAGAGCTACGGGGCGATGCGCGATCTCGAAGCGCTGGTGGACGAGTATTACGAGGCCGCGGGGGTGGATCCGCGGCGGATCGAGCGGCTTCGGCGCGAGATCCTCTCCATGAGCGCGGCCACCGGGCTCGACGCGGATGTGGGGATGAAGGGCGAGGACGAGGAGACCGACCTTGCAAAGCTCGACGCCTATCTTTGCGAGCTCAAGGAAGCGCAGATCCGCGACGGGCTGCATGTCTTCGGGCAGAGCCCCGAGGGGCGGCTGGAGCGCGATCTGGTGCAGGCGCTGTGCCGGGTGGCGCGGGGGCAGGGCGAGGGCGGCAACGCCTCGTTGCCGCGCGCACTGGCGGAGGATCTCGGCCTCGGTTTCGATCCGCTCGATTGCGACATGGCCGCGCCCTGGCAGGGGCCAAGGCCGGAGAGCCTCGCCGGGCCCGGGGTCTGGCGCAGCAACGGCGACACGGTGGAACGGCTCGAAGCCCTGGCCGCGCGGCTGATCGACGGGGGCGCGGTGGCGCCGGGGCCGATGAGTGCGGCGGTGCTGGAAGAGGTGGAGAGCACCATCCGGCCGGCGGTGCGGGCCTGCGGCGCGGCCGAGGGCGCGGGGCTGCTGACTGCCCTTGCCGGACGCTTCCTCGCGCCGGCCCCCTCCGGCGCGCCCACCCGGGGCCGGCTCGACACCCTGCCCACGGGGCGCAATTTCTACTCCGTCGACACCCGCGCCGTGCCCACCCCGACCGCCTGGGCGCTGGGGTGGAAATCGGCGAATCTGATGATCGAGAAACATTTGCAAACCGAAGGCGACTGGCCGCGGGCGATGCTGGTCACCGCCTGGGGCACCGCCAACATGCGCACCGGCGGCGATGACATCGCGCAGGCGCTGGCGCTGATGGGGGTGAAACCCGTCTGGGACACGCAGAACCGCCGGGTGACCGGTTTCGAGATCATCCCCGCCAGCGCGCTCGGCCGCCCCCGGGTCGATGTCACGCTCAGGGTCTCGGGCTTCTTCCGCGACGCCTTCCCGGGGCTGATCGCGCTGGTCGACAGTGCGGCGCGGGCGGTGCAGGCGCTGGACGAGCCGGAGGAGGTCAACCCCGCCGCGGCACGGGCGCGGGCGGGGGAGGCGCGCGCGCGGGTCTATGGCTCGAAGCCCGGGGCCTATGGCGCGGGGCTTCAGGCACTGATCGACGAGCGGATCTGGTCGTCGAAGGCGGATTTTGCCGAGGCCTATCTGGAATGGGGCGGCTATGCCTATGGCGCGGGTGGCGAGGGCGCGCGCGACCGGGCGGGGCTCGAGGCGCGTCTGGCCGAGGTCGAGGCGGTGGTGCAGAACCAGGACAACCGCGAGCACGATCTGCTGGATTCGGACGATTACTATCAGTTCGAAGGGGGTGCTGCGGCGGCGGTCTCGACGCTTCAGGGCCGCGACCGCCCGGTCTATCACAACGACCATTCCCGCCCCGAACGCCCGGTGATCCGCACCCTTGATGACGAGATCGGCCGGGTGGTGCGGTCGCGGGTGGTGAACCCGAAGTGGATCGCGGGCGTGAAGCGCCACGGCTACAAGGGGGCGTTCGAGATCGCCGCGACGGTGGATTATCTCTTCGCCTTCGCGGCCACCACCGGAGCGGTGAAGAACCACCATTTCGACATGGTCCACGCGGCCTTTCTCGATGATGACGACACCCGCGATTTCATCGCGGAAAACAATGCGCCGGCGCTCAGGGAGATCGCCGAACGGCTGAAAGAGGCGATCGAACGAGGGTTATGGCAGCCGCGTTCCAACTCGGCGCGGGCGCTGATCGAGAGCCTCTCATGACCCATCTGAAATGGGCCGGCTGCGACCGTGCCACGCAGGAAGCCGCGCTGGAGGAGATCGTGCGCGGGGCGGGTTTTCTCGTCGCCATTCTGGAGACCGCGCGGGCGCTGGATCTGCCCGATTGGTGGCTGGTCTCGGGGGCGATCTACAACACGGTCTGGAACAGCCTGACCGGACGTCCGCTGCGTCACGGGATCAAGGATGCCGATCTGTTCTATTTCGACCCTGATCTCTCGTGGGAGGCCGAAGACCGCCAGATCCGCCGCGCCGCGCGCCACTTTGCCGCCGATCCGCCGGTCGAGCTGCGCAATCAGGCGCGGGTGCATCTGTGGTACGAGGCGCATTTCGGACAGCCCTATCCGCCGCTCACCCGCACCTGCGATGCGATCGACAATTTCGCCTGCCGCACCCATGCGGTCGGTCTGCGGCTGGAGGCGGACGACAGGTTGCGGCTCTACGCGCCCTTCGGCCTCGACGACATTTTCGCCTTTCGCCTCACCCCCAACCCGGTGCGCGACAACCGCGCCACCCATGAGGCCAAGGCCGTGCGCCAGTGCCAGCTCTGGCCCGAGCTGACCGTTGTGCCCTGGCCCGAAACGCCGGGTCAGTCCACCCGGTCGCGGCTGAACAGATAGACGAAGCTGCCGATCAGCACCGGGACCGCGAAGAACAGGAACACCGCCCGGTAGCCCGCCACCGGGTCGCCGGGGAGGGTTGCGCTCTCGTAGACCCAGGCCGAGGAGAACTGGAACAGGCCGACGCCGGAGATGCCCAGCAGGTTCAGAAGCGTGACGCCCCGGCCGGTGAGATGCGCCGGGAAATAGGCGCGTCCGTGGGCCATGATCTGCGGATAGGACGCGCCGAAGAAGCCGGCTGCTGCAACCAGCGCCGTGACCGCCACGACCCCGGAGGTTGGCCAGGCCCAAAGCGCGAGGATGGCCACGGCGGAGGCGGCGTTGCCGGTGAAGACCACCCATTTGCGGGTGCCGAGGATGCGGTCGAGCGGGCCATAGGCGAGGCTGCCGATGACCATCGCGAGCCCCATGGCCAGCGTGACCATGCCGATCCCGTCGGCGCCGAGCCCGTAGACATCGCGCAGGAAGGGTCCGGTCCAGGCGCCGCGCAGCCCCGCGGAGGGGGCATAGTTCACGAACATCATCGGGAAGATCGCCCAGAGCGCCGGGATCGTCAGCAGGGTGATGAGGGAGCCCTTGGTTTCGCCGGAGGGTTCGGGCCGTGGCGGGTCGCGCACCACGGCGAGGATCAGCGCGGAAATGGCGAGGGTGATGAGCGCGAGGCCCCAGAGCGTTGCCCGCCAGCCGAAGGCTTCGGCGGCCCAGGCCATGGGCAGGGAGCCCGCGATATTGCCGAGCGAGCCCAGACCGAGCACCAGGCCCGCGAGCGAGCCGAACAGATGTGCCGGAAACGCCCGTGCGATGATGTAGTAGCTTGACATCAACACCGGCGAACAGCCGATGCCCATGAGTGCCATTGCCCAGAGGATGTGCACCGGCGCGGTAGCGAGCGCGAACACGGCCGCCCCGGCGGCGGCGGCGGAAAACAGCGAAGCCGCAACCCGGCGCGGGCCGAAGCGGTCGAGCGCCCAGCCGACGGGGATCTGCATCGCCGCGAAGGCGAGGAACCAGACCCCGGAGGCGCGCCCGAGCCCCTCGGGTGTGGCGCCGAGATCGGCTTCCAGCACGGGGGTCAGCACCGGCAGGAAGGCACGGTAGAACTGGCTGAGCACATAGCCCGCGATGAAGGTGACAATCCCGGCTTTCATGGCGTTTCCTTGTTTTGCCCGCGCCAGTTGGCACAGGCCTGCCCGCTGCACAAGGCCCCCCGTTGCGCGACACTTGCGCTGTGGCCGCAGGTGGGGTCTTATCCTTGCGATCCTGACGACGGAGCCCGCCTGTGACCGATTTCAACCTCGACGATTTCCTGCCCTACCAGCTTGCCGAACTGTCGCGCCGGGCGAGCGCCGGGTTTTCGCGCCACTACAAGAAGGTCTACGGGATTTCGGTGGCCGAATGGCGGGTGCTGGCGCATCTGAGCCAGCAGGAGGCGGTGTCGGTGCGTGAGATCCACACCAGGGTCGGCATGGACAAGCCGAAGGTCAGCCGTGCGGCGACCCGGCTGGAGGCGGCGGGCCATGTCATCAAGGCGGTGAACCCCAACGACCGCCGCCTGGTGGAACTCTCGCTGACGCCGCAGGGCCGGGAGCTGATCGCGACGCTCGCGCCCATCGCCGCCGAATATCAGGCGCGGCTGATCGCGGCGCTGGGCGACGGGGCGGAGGATTTCGTGGCCCGGGTGCGGGCGCTGACCGACGCACTGGCCGAGGGAGAGCGCGGGAAATGAGCATGTTGCGTTGCGTGCGGGCGTGGCTGCATCCGGTCATCGGGCGTCTGGTGGGCGAGGAGACGCCGGAGAAAACGGGGGCGTTGCAGGCCAGAGAGGGGGCAAAAGCAATGCGTGACCTCACTGCCGCGCTTGAACATGTCACGGACCCGGTAACGGGGTCCGAGCTGAATTATCATGGTTTTGACACCAGCAAGGAAGGTGGGTTCATCTACCGCTTCCAATTTCGATCAGGACCGGATGCGCCTGTTCACACATTCCGGCTGCTGCTGAGCGAATACACGGCGCTTGAAATAGACGACTATCGTGCGCGCCAGGGATTGCCTGATATTGAAAGCGGACTTGAGAGCTTTCAATATCTCAAGGAATTTGCTGAGAAGTTCGGACAGTTCTTTTTTGTGCAAGAACTGGAACTGGCCGAAGAGACCCAGGCGGCGGGGCCCAGGAGCTTGGGCAGGCCAGGCTGTTGGAAGGTCGATTGGAGCTATTTTTCTGAAGAAGTCATCCGATCACTCATAGATGCTCTTTCGCGCACGATTTTTCTCGTACG
>PDRW01000051.1 GCA_002746935.1 Rhodobacterales bacterium | reverse complement strand
GAAAGAGACCGAATGGCGCTACAATCACCGCGCTTCCGATAAACCAAAACTGTTGCTACGATACCTCCGGGAGAACCCTCTCAGCTAGGCATGACCCAAAGCGGCTTAACTATTGAACCAGAAACTCTCCGGTAAACCCGGGGCGGTTCAATCTCTTGGATCCTCCTGGATCGTCTTGTTGCCTCGCAGCGCCGCAAGCGCGACTTTCGCCTTGAACTGATCTGTAAACTTCCGGTGTTTCGCCATCTCGTATCCCTCCGACAGGTTCGGGATACACCTTGGCCAGCTGTCCGAAAGTCCGGGACCACTTCAGGTTGTCGGGGGCTGGGCGCACCGACCCACCAAATACCCCCGGAAACAGTTCCAGAACAAGCCGCGAGGCCTCTTGTGCGGCGTTGCGCAGGGTGGCGTGGTGACGCAGTCGGAAATTGCATCGCTACGCTTGTCGTCTGACGGGCGCGCGGTCGCGCCCGCCAGCGAAACCGCGCTGCCCGCTGCGCAGCTTCCTGCGGGGGGCTGGTCACAGGGCGCCGGCCGCGCTACTGCGGTTCCCAAAAAGGGAACCCGGATCTTGAGGCGCCTTCTTCTCCTTCTTCTCCTGCCGCTCCCGTGGCTCGCTTTTGCGGCCCCCGCTGCCGCCCGGCAACCGCTCTCGGGGCTGGCCGTACCCGTCGGCGAGGGCCTCGTGCTGACCGAGAGGCGCGGTCGGGTACTGCTGTCGCTCGACATTTCGCAACCGGTGCCCTGGCGGGTGTTTACCCTCGACAATCCCTGGCGGGTGGTGGTCGATTTCTCCGAGGTCGACTGGACAGGCGCACGCCCCCCCGCAAATCTCGACCGTATCACCCGGATCGAAGAGATCGCCACCGGCACTTTCCGCCCCGGCTGGTCGCGGCTGGTGATCGCGCTGGCCCGGCCGATGGCGGTGACGCAGGCCGGCATGACGGCGGGCGACAAGGGCGCGCGGGTGTCGCTGAAGCTCACCGACAGCACGCCGGAGGCCTTTGCCGCCGCTGCCGGTGCCCCGCCGGGCGCGCTGTTCAGCCGGGGCGAGGGCACCGCTCTGCCGCCCAAAGCCGCTGACGACCGTTTCACCGTGGTGCTTGACCCGGGCCACGGCGGCATCGACCCGGGGGCCGAGAGCGGCGGCGTGCGCGAAGCCGATCTGACGCTGACCTTCGCGCGCGAGCTGCGCGACGAGTTGCGCCGCGCCAGCGCCGACATCGAGGTGGTTCTCACCCGCGACGACGACGTTTTCGTGCCGCTCGAAGAGCGGGTGCGGATCGCTCATGCGGTGGGGGCGGATGTTTTCGTGTCGCTTCACGCCGATGCGCTGGAAGAGGGCCAGGCCAATGGGGCGACGGTCTACACGCTCAGCGCGGAGGCCTCCGACAGGGCGAGTGAAAAGCTCGCCGAGCGGCACAACCGGGCCGAATTGCTTGCCGGCGTCGATCTCAGCGAGACCGACGATTCGGTGGCCCTGCTGCTGATGGACCTCGCCCGCACCGAGACCCGGCCACGGTCGGAACGGCTTGCGGATGCGCTGGTGAAGGGCATTTTCCAGGCCACGGGCGCGACCTACAAGACCCCCAGAATGCATGCCGCCTTCTCGGTGCTCAAAGCCCCTGACATCCCCTCCGCACTGGTCGAGCTTGGCTTTCTGTCGTCGCGGGTGGACCGCGAACACCTGACCGACCCCGCCTGGCGGGCGAAGGCCGCGGGCGGAATTCGCGATGCGCTGCTGGCCTGGGCGGCGGAAGAGGAGGTGCGGGCGGAACGGTTGCGCCAGTAGCCGGGCGGCACCGCTTGTCCACTTAACCTTCTTGCCATGCTGTTTTGGGCAAGGAGGACGACCCCATGGGAAGAACATCGACAACGAAGGAATTGCCGCTGCGTGATGCGGCGAGCAAGGTGGCGCGGCAGCGGCTGAGCGTGCTGGAGCTGGCCCGCGAGCTCGGCAACGTGGCCGAGCATGCCGTCGTCGGGGGATGGACCGGACAAGCTTTGACGAGTGGAAGCGCCGGTTTCAGACCCGGGGTTTCGAGGGGCTGAAGGATCTGCCGCCGGTCCACAAGAACCATCCGCAGACCACTCTACCCGAGACGATGGAGAAGATCAGGGCACTGGCGCTGGCGCATCCCGCCTGCGGCTGCAACCGGCACGAGGCGATGCTGGCACTGGAAGGCATCCGGGTCTCGGCGATCACGATCCAGAAGATCCTGAACGAGCACGGTCTCGGCACGAAGATCGACCGCTGGCTGGCACTGGAGGCGCAGAACGCGGAGAAGGTGATCGAGATCACCCCTGAACAGGCCGCCTTCCTGGAGAAGCTGAACCCCTGCTTCCGGGAAAGGCATGTGGAATCAGGCGCCCCGGGCGAGCTGCTCTCTGCCGACACCCTCTTTGTCGGCAGCCTGAAGGCCGTCGGCAAGGTCTGCCTGCACGCGGTGGTGGACACCTGCGGCAGCGACGCCTTCGGCTTCCTGCACGTCTCCAGGCAGCCCGAGGCGGCGGTGGCGGTGCTCCACAACGACGTGCTGCCGTTCTACCGCAACCTCGAGCTGCCGGTGAAAGCGATCCTGACGGACAACGTCCTATATTGGGAAGATTTGGCTGCTTAAAGCGCCCGACCTTTAACCTGAGACATATCCGGCAGCCCTGAAGTAGTTCCAGCACTCTTCCGGAGAGAAGAGATCGCAGATTTCTGTGAGGGC
>PDRW01000050.1 GCA_002746935.1 Rhodobacterales bacterium | reverse complement strand
ATGGTCATTTCTTCCAGCCCCGACAGGTCCGGAATTTTGTCCAGCGCCTGTTCCACCTCCGCTGCGGTTTGCGCCGACTGCGCCCCCGCGCTGATGGCTTCCAGCGAGGTCGCGATGCTTTGCAGTTGCGCGGCCTGCGGGGCCAGCATCGCGGCGGTCTGGTCGCGGAAATCGGAGGCTTTGTTCAACAGCACAATGCCGCTGATGACCAGTGCGATCAGCAGGATCATGGTGGCGTTCAGCATCGCCAAAAGCAAGTCTTTCAGTATTTTCATGTCATTTCTCGATGTAAGTTACGGACTTTCGTCGCGGTAGGTTTTGTCGGAAGCGTCCATGCCGAACAGGGCGGCAAGCTCCAGCATCAGGCGCTGGCCGGTGGTCAGGTTCGCCAGTTCGGCCATGACGTCGCGGGCCAGCCCCGGCTCGTCGGTGATCAGCCCGTCCACCCCGCGCGACAGCATCTGCGCCATGTCAAGCGGGTCGTTCACCGTCCAGACATAGACTTTCTTGCCCGCGTCCTGTGCGTCTGCGATGAAGCTGCGGCTGGCGGCGCCGGTGCTGACGGCGAGGAAATCGGCGTCGTAATCGGACAGGTCGCCGATCGAGGTCGCCGCGAGCAGGCCCACCGGCCAGCCGGGCCGGGTCGCGCGCATATCGGCGACCTGTTTGGGCTTGAGCGACATGAATTGCGTCGCCTCGACCATGCCGGTTTCCTCGACAATCTGCGCCACGCGGGCGGCGAGTTGTTCGTCATGGCCGTAATATTTCAGTTCGACCACAACCCCGGCCTTGCCACGCGCCAGTTCCAACACATCGCGCAGGGTCGGCACGCGTTCGTCCGCATAGGCGGGGTCGAACCAACTGCCGACGTCGATCTGCGCCAGTGCTTCCGGGGTGGCGTCCCAGACGGTCAGGGGGTTGTCGGCCAGCTTCATGAAGTCGCTGTCATGGGCAACAACGACCCGGCCGGTCGCGTCTTCCTGCACGTCGATTTCGAGCCAGTCCGCCCCTTGCGCCAGCGCTTCTTTCATTGCGGCGATGGTGTTTTCGGGCCGCGCGCCCGCTGCGCCGCGATGGGCGATGATGGCCACGTCGTCGCGCGGGGCGGCGCCGCGCATCAGGTTCCAGCCGGTTGTGACGGCGCCGAACACGGCAACCGCACCAACCAGCAATGCCATTCTGCGCCGCGCGCCGGGAACGTATGCGGGGCGGGCGCGTTCCCATTCGGGGATCAGCCGCGCGGCCAGATTATCGACCGCCGCAGCCAGAAGCCCCGCGCTGATCGCTCCGGTCAGAAGGTTCGCCCCGGCCCAGATTAGCAGGCTGACCAGCCCCATGATGGCGACGGTTCCCAGCCCCGCCGTGACCGGCGGCATCAGCAGCACAATCGCCCCGCGCATCAGCGCGCCGATCAGCGCGGAAATCACCAGCGTCACGATGGCCCAGATGAACAGCCCCATCGCAACCTTGCGCCGGTTGCTGCGTGTTAGCTGTGTGCTTTCCTTGATCGCTGCGCCCGCTGCGTGGCCGGACAGAACCAGCGGCAGCGCCATGACCCAACCCGCGAGCGACCACGCCAGCAAGCCGATGGCGATTAGCAGTAGCGGCGCTGAATACAGGATGGCGCGGACAAATTCCGGCGGCATTTTGCTCAGGTAATAGTTGATGTCGTAGGCGCCGATATGGCTGAAAACGATGATGGCAATGATGGCTGCAAAGGGCAGAACCAGCAGCAGAACCCGAACCACCAGTTGCGCCGTGAGGGCCAGAAGCGCAGGCAAACGCCGTGCCAACGGTCCCGCAACGCTGCCTCCGTCGCGCAGAGCGATCAGCAGCGCCGCCAGTTCCAGCGCCGCAGCGGTGAGGATAATCGCCGCCAGCACGATCAGAACGATAAGCCCTAACGGGGAGAAGAGGAATTTCGCGATGTCAAAATCGGTTAACGCGCCTTTGCCGGACAGCGACACGCCGAGTTGCACCGAAAACCCGACCAACGGTCCGATAATGGCAACGGCCAGAATGCTCATCACCAGATGAATGGAAAAAATGGCGCCGCGTGCGCGCCAGGCGCTTGAAATGATACTGCGCATAACCCCTCCCTTGACGACCGATGGGGCCGCTCTTTGGGTTCTCTAGCGGAAAATTTTCAATGAATCCATGAAATAGGGGGTAAAAGAAAGGAGGGCGCGGGGCGCCCTCCGGGTTTGGGGTTTTCACGCTTTAGTGTGTCGCGGCGTGGTGCATGACGTGGAAAAGCACGTTTTGCTCCAGTGTGCCCTCAACAAGATGTGCCCACGGACCTTTGGCGTAAACCGCGACATCCTCGCCGGAATGGGTCTCGTAGCTGGTCGGGACCAGTGCCTGCTGGAGATAGTCCAGCTCATGCGCGGTTTCCTCGTCCAGCTCCGGGCGCACTCCGGCCCAGTTCAGCTCTTCGCGGATGACGGAACCGGCGCCGTTGAGGTAGCCCAGAACGGTGAAAGGCTTGCCATCCTGGGCGAGGATCGGCTTGCCGTTATGAGCCGTGCCTGCGCCGTCGATCCCCATGCAGAGGCCAAGGATGCTGGAGCCGCGACCGCAATAGCCGTTGAAGGCGATGGCGTGTTCGTGGTCGGCGGTGACGATGATCAGGGTGTCGGCATCATCGGTCAGCGCGTCGGCCATGGCCACGGCGTCGGCGAAGGCCTTGCCATCCGATACCATGCGCGCGGCGTTGCCGTCATGGTTGGCGTGGTCGACC
>PDRW01000049.1 GCA_002746935.1 Rhodobacterales bacterium | reverse complement strand
CTCGATCCGAAGCTCTTCACCAGCCTCGTGCATAAGTAACCCTGCGCGCGGGTGCTTGACAGCGCGCGCGCGGCGCGCCAAGCCTCTCGCATGTATGATCCGCGGCCAATCGTTTACGTCATCGGGCTGGTGCTTGCCGCCCTCGGGGCTTCCATGCTGGTGCCCATGGGGATTGATCTGTATTTCGGGCGCCCGGACTGGCTGATCTTCCTGCAATCGTCGGTCATTACCATGGCGGTGGGCGGCTTTGGCGCCATTGCCACCGCGTCGACCACCCGCGAGGGGTTATCGGTGCAGCAAACCTTCCTTCTGACCACGCTGATCTGGATCGCGCTGCCGCTTTTTGCCGCCCTGCCGCTTTATCTCGGTGAGTTACAGGCGCGGCCGGTGGATGCCATGTTCGAGGCGGTTTCGGCGCTGACCACGACCGGCTCGACCGTGCTATCCGGGCTGGACGACCTGCCGCAGGGGTTACTGCTTTGGCGCTCGATGTTGCAATGGTTTGGCGGCGTCGGGATCATTGTTGTGGCGATGGTGTTTTTGCCCGAATTGCGCGTTGGCGGGATGCAGATTTTCCGCTCGGAAGCCTTTGACACCATGGGCAAGGTGCTGCCGCGCGCGGTGGATATTGCGGGGCGGATTTCGTGGATTTACCTCGGCCTGACTTTGGTAAATGTCGTGGCTTATCTGCTGGTCGGCCTGCCGCCTTTCGAGGCGGTGAACCATGCGCTGACGACGATTTCTACCGGCGGGTTTTCGACCCATGATGCCAGTATGGGCGCCTATCAGGGCGCGCCGGAATATGTTGCCTCCGTGTTCATGATCCTCGGTAGCCTGCCCTTCGTGCGCTATATCCAGATGATTCAGGGCACCGCCCGCCCGCTTTTCACCGACCCGCAGGTGCGCGCCTATCTCGGGGTGATTTTTGCGGTGACGCTGGCCATGACCCTGTATCGGCTGGCCTTCAATGGCGACCATTTTGAACATGGGTTCCGTGAAGGGCTGTTCAACGTCACTTCGATCATTTCCGGCACCGGCTATGCCAGCGTCGATTACCAGACCTGGGGCGCTTTCCCGGTCGCGGTGTTTTTCTTTCTCGGGCTGGTTGGTGGCTGCGCGGGATCGACCGCCTGTTCGGTGAAAATCTTCCGCTACCAGCTTCTGTTCGCCTCGATCAAGGCGCAGGTGCAGGCGATCCATTCGCCCAACGGCATTTTCACCCCGCGCTATGCGGGCCGGCCCGTGGGGCAGGACGTGTTGTCCTCGGTGATGGCGTTTTTCGTCATGTTCGTGGTGTCGCTCGGCATCCTGTCGGTGTTGCTCGGCCTGACCGGGCTGGATGCGGTGACGGCGGTTTCGGGCGCGGCGACGGCGCTGGCCAATATCGGGCCGGGGCTGGGCGATACGATTGGTCCGGCGGGCAATTTCGCGCCGCTCAACGACACTGCGAAATGGCTTCTGACCGCCGCCATGCTGATCGGGCGGCTGGAGCTGTTGTCGGTTTACGTTCTATTTACCCTGCGCTTCTGGCGGGGATGAACGGGCACAAAAAGACCGCCCGGAGGGGCGGCCTTTTCGCGAGTTTACGGAAAGTTATTTCCAGCATGAGACCAGCACCGTCATGTTGGCGGCGTTGTTGGTCAGGTCGTAGGGCGTCAGGGCACCCTGAATTTGCGTCATCGTCGCGGTGACACCG
The DNA here is from genome assembly GCA_002746935.1 of Rhodobacterales bacterium. Classification (GTDB taxonomy): domain Bacteria; phylum Pseudomonadota; class Alphaproteobacteria; order Rhodobacterales; family Rhodobacteraceae; genus Sinisalibacter. The sequence continues at coordinate 1,449 of PDRW01000049.1, read as the reverse complement.
TTGGCGGCGAGGAACTCGGCCAGCGCGGTGCCCTTGGCGGTCAGGCCGACGCCCTGCGGCAAGAGTTTGCCCTCGGTCGGCGCGGCGAGCAACATGCCGATGACCGCGCCGCCCTGATCGAGAACCGGACCGCCCGCATCGCCGTCCTGCACCGTCACGTTGAGGCGGGAAATCTCCGTTTCCCCAGCCAGCCCACGGGTCTCGGCCAGCGTGCCGAAGGTCAGGGTCGGCGAGGGCAGGCGTCCGCCATAGGAGAAGCCCGCCACGGCCAGTTCCGAGCCGATGCGCGGATCGAAGTTCAGGAGTTCCGCGATCGCCATCGGAGCCAGCGGGGTTTGCGGGCGCAAGAGGGCGAGGCCGAGCTGTTCATCAGTCGCCACGATGTTGGCCGGATAGGCGTCTTCCAGCGTGACCGAGCCGCAATTCTGCACCGCTTCCAGCGTGGTCAGCACATCGCCTTGCTCGGTGACGAAGAAGCCGGAGCGCGCCCGTTCGGCCTTGCGGATTTTCAGCCCGGATACGAGGTCGATGGACTGTTCCGCCTGATCCAGCCCGGCATTGTCGGGCAGGGCCGCGCCGGGGATCGGGGCGAAGCTCTGGCGCATGGCGTCGAGGACGAGGGCACGGCGGCGGTCAACCTCATAGCTTTCGCTGCCATCTTCGGCCGTGATCCGTGCGCCCTGCGGCCAGATCAGCATGAAGCCTTTGACCGCGCCGTCGGTCAGCTTGGCGTAGGTGTAGGAAATCAGCTCACTGTTGGCGCCTTCGATGGTGAAATCACGCTCCCGGCGCTGGCGCGGCCCGTCTTTCGGCACCACGGCGAGGCTTTGCAGGATGTCATACAGGCCAAACAGGGTCGCCTTGTCGCCCGTTGAACAGGGTCAGGCCGATCGTGTCGAGAACCGCCTGATATTCGGCCAGAAGCTCGGCGCGTTGGCGGGTGGTCAGGATGCCGGTCTGCTCGTAGCCCCTGGCTTCCTGCCAGCGTGCCATCGAGTTGCGCGTGCCGGGGCCAAAGGCGCCGTCGATGCCGGAAGTGTAGAACCCGCCCCATTGCAGGGCGATTTGCAGCGCTTTGCGTTCCTCGCGCGTAAGGTTGCGCTCAGAGGCGCGCGCCTGTGCCTTGGTTTCGTCCGGTAGTTCGGCGGGGGCGCTCTCAACGGGGGCAGTTTCGGCCGCGGGTGTTGTTTCCGCCGGGGCCGGTTCGGTGGCTGCCGGGGCCGTATTCACCGGGGCTTGCGGCGCGGTTTCCGTCACAGGCGCCGCTGCCAGCGCATTGTCGCCCACCGGCCAGAACTGCGTCGAATAGAGCGTGCTGTCGGAAACATAGGCATCGCCCGGTAATTGCGCGCGCAACTCGCTCAGGCGCTGCAAGGCCTGCGTTTCGGTGAACGGGCCAATGGCCACGGCATACCAGCCGGTGCGGTTGACCCGAAAGCCTTTCACGTT
>PDRW01000016.1 GCA_002746935.1 Rhodobacterales bacterium | reverse complement strand
CGCCACCATCACCCCGGTGATCAGCGCCCCGGCCACGAAGACCGACAGCCGGAATTTCGCCACCTCAATGCCCAGCGTCGAAGCGGTCTCGTCGCCGATGGTCATGGCGTTGAGATTGGCCGCATGACGCCACAGCCACAGCCCGACGAGGAGCAGCACGGCCAGTGGGTAAACCAGATGCGACCACTGCGCCAGACCCAGCCCGCCCAGCATCCAGAACACAACCGTATGGGTCGCGCGCGGATCGCCAAGGAAAATCAATATGTTGGCCCCCGCCATGATAACGAAGGACACCGCGACCCCGGCCAGAACCAGCCGGTCGGCGCTGGTCGCATCCGCCATGCGCGACACGCCCAGCACGATCAGCGTCGCCGCCAGCGCGCCGACGAAAGCCAGCAGCGGCACCGTCAGAAGGCCCATGAACAGCCCGGTATGCAACAGCGCCAGCACCGCGCCGAAGGCCCCGCCCGAGGAGATGCCCAGCAGGTGCGGATCGGCCAGCGGGTTGCGCGTCACCGCCTGCAAAGCCGCGCCAACCACCGCCAGCCCCGCCCCGACCATCATCGCCAGCAACGCGCGCGGGAACCGGATTTCCCAGACAATCGCAGCCCGGCCCTTGGACCAGTCCGGGGTGATCATTTCCGGCGCAATCTTATGCGCCAACACCCCCCAGACCGTGTCGATGGGCACGGAAACCGCGCCCACCGAAATGGCAACACTCAAAGACAGGAGCAGAAGCCCCACCGAGACAAGGGCAAATACCCGAAATGGCAAGGCTCCCCCCATCTTACTTGCCCCAGAACGCCGTCGCCAGCTTCTCGATGGCGCGGATGTTGCGCGGCCCCGGCGTGGCTTCAACATATTCCAGCACCACGAAACGGTCGTTCTTCACCGCGTCGATATCGGCAAAGGCCGGGTTATTCATCATGTAAGCGCGCTTTTCTTCCGCGGTCACATCGCCGTAGTTGACGATGACGATGACTTCGGGGTTGCGCTCCACCACCTCTTCCCAGGTGACTTTGGCCCAGCTTTTCTCGAAATCATCCATGATGTTGACGCCGCCCGCCGCTTCGATCAGCGCGGTGGGCATGGCGTAACGCCCGGCGGTGAAGGGGGCATCTTCGCCGCTGTCATAAACGAACACCCGCAGCGGATCGGCGGCCTCAACGGAAGCGGTCAGCGCCACAACCTCTGCCTTGTAACCCTCGACCAGAGCTTCCGCGCGCTCTTCCACGTCGAAAATCCGGCCAAGGTTCAGAATGTCGTTATACATGTCGTCGATGCTGACCTTCGGTTTCTCGCCGATATGGATGCAGCTCTCGGTCAGTTCATACACCTTGATGCCAAACGGCTCGAGGGTCTCCGGGGTGATCTCGCCGCCCACCTTCATGCCGTAGTTCCAGCCCGCGAAGTAGAAATCCGCATCGGCACCGATCAGCACTTCCTTGCTCGGGTATTTGGCGGACAGTTCCGGCAGTTCTTCGACGCCCGCGCGCATTTCTTCGTCCAGCGTCTTCCAGCCGGAAATGCCGGTATAGCCCACCATGCGGTCGGCCAGACCCAGCACCAGCATCATCTCGGTCAGGTTCACATCGTTGGAAATCGCCGCTTTCGGCGGCTCATCGAAGGTGACCTCGCGGTTACAGCTCTTGACGGTCACGCCCGCATGGGCCGCTCCGGCCAGCATGACGAGGCCAATCGCAGTTGAGACAAGTTTCATATCGGTTCCTTTCGGGTTGCTTGTTCGGGTTGCTCATTGCTCAGGTGAAACGTGAAATGGTCAACGCCGCTCGGCTCCAGCCGCTCCTGACGCGCCGCGACCCCAAAGGTCTGCGACACCAGCCGGTCGGTCAGCAAATCCTGCGGCGGGCCATAGCCCATCGGCCGCCCGCCCTTCAGCACCAACACCTGATCGCAGACGCCAGCGGCAAGGTTGAGATCGTGCAGCGAGGTGACGATGGTCAGGTCGAGGTCGCGGATCAGGCGCAAGACCTCCAACTGATGGCGAATATCGAGATGGTTGGTCGGTTCATCCAGCACCAGAACCTGCGGTTCCTGCGCCAGCGCGCGCGCGACCATGACCCGCTGGCGCTCGCCGCCGGACAGGGTCGAGAGGGTGCGCTGCGAAAAGCCGTGCAGGTCCAGGCGATCCATCGCCGCGTCAATGATGGCCCCGTCATGGGCCCCCGGCGCGGAAAATCCGGTGCGGTGCGGCACCCGCCCGAGCGCCACGATGTCGCGCACCGTCAGGGCAAAATCCGTCGGCTGCTCCTGCAACACCGCCGCCACCTTGCGCGCCGCCGCACGGGCCGGAATCTGTGCCAGATCCACCCCGTCAATCATCACCCGCCCGCTCAACGGACGGTTAAAGCCATAAATCAGCCGCAGCAGCGTGGTTTTCCCCGCACCGTTCGGCCCCACCACGCCCAAGACGTGCCCCGGCTCCACCTCGAAGCTGGTTTCGTGCAGCAACAGCGGCGCGCCCCGGCGCGGCGCCCAGGTCGCCTGTTCGATGGTCAGGCGCGCGGACCCCATTTCGGGAGCGATGCGGTGCGTTAATTCTGAAATGATTTCGGCTGAGATCGGCCTGTCCTCCGCTCAACAGCGGGGGAATGGGCAAAACCAGCCATGTACTCAGCGTCTGCCGGTTGCCCGGCCCTGGCGCCATATGCCATGCGATCCTCCCCGGACACCCCGCCCGGATTACGTTTCATCTGCGATGGCAGGTCTCCTGACTCGCGGGTCAAAGCTCGCCGTCCCTTCCCGGACCTTTGGGTCCAGTGGCTCGACGGGTCGCTCTCCGCTCACAGTTGCGGGGGCAGTCACGGATTTGGCGCCTGTTGGCTACACCGCACCGTGTTCCCTTTTCATCCCG
>PDRW01000003.1 GCA_002746935.1 Rhodobacterales bacterium | reverse complement strand
ACGCCATCAAAACAGCCCTCAACGCGATCAGCCAACAAGAATGCGCAAACTACATCCAAAACGCAGGCTATAACTCAACCTGATCGGGAAAGACTCTAGGCATGACCCGTCTTTGATTTCAGGCAGCGCCTGGGTGATTCAGGTTTTTCGCATAACGCTTGAGCGGTCAGGCGAATCGCCTGAGCGCGCCGGAAAACAGCGCCGCATCGACATTGCCGCCGGAGGCCACGACCACCACGTCGCCTCCCTCCAACGCCTCCGGTTGAAACAGCGCCGCAGCCAGCGCCGCGGCACCGCCGGGTTCGATGACGATCTTCAGCCGGCTGAAGGCCAGCGCCATGGCGTGCAGGCAATCGCGCTCGCTGACCACCAGCCCGGGGCCGCAATGGGCTTTCAGGATCGGAAAGGTGATCTCGCCGGGGGAGGGGGTGACGATCGCGTCGCAGATCGAACCGGCCGCCTCCCGGTTGGTTTCGATCCGCCCGGCCTCGAGCGACCGCTTCACATCGTCGAACCCCTCCGGCTCCACCGGGCGCACCCGGAACCCCGGCGCTTCGGAGGCCAGCGCCAGCGCCACGCCGCCGGTCAGCCCGCCGCCGCCGCAGGGCACCAGCACCTCGGCCCGCCCGACACCCGCCTCTGCTGCGGCCGCGGCGATCTCCAGCCCGACGGTGCCTTGCCCGGCAATCACCTGGGAATCGTCGAAGGGCTTTACCAGCGTCAGACCGCGCTCCACAGCCAGCGCCGCGCCGATCGCGTCGCGGTCTTCGCTGGCGCGCTCGTAGAGCACCACTTCGGCGCCGAGGTCACGGGTGTTGGCGATCTTGAGCCGGGGTGCGTCTGAGGGCATCACGATCACCGCCGGCACGCCGAATTCCGCCGCTGCCCGGGCCACGCCCTGGGCGTGGTTGCCGGACGACACCGCGACCACCCCGCGCGCCCGCACATGCGGCTCCATCGCCGAAAGCGCCGCCCGCGCGCCGCGATATTTGAACGAGCCGGTGTGCTGGAGGCATTCGGGTTTCACCCAGAGGCGCCGCCCGGCGATCCGGTCGAGAAAGGGCGAATTGAGCAGCGGGGTGTTGCGCACATGGCCTGCGAGCCGTTCGGCGGCGGCACGGATCATGGCGATATTCATGGCAGGGCCTTCAGCCAGGCCCGGATCGCGGCGAGCGCCTCGGGTTCGTCGAGCCAGGGCACGTGGCCACGGCCCGGCACTTCGGCGAAATACATGTCCGGACGGCGGTGGCACATGGCCCGGGCGGTCTCGGCTGTGAGCAGATCGGAATTCGCCCCCCGGATCAGCGCCAGCGGCAGCCCCGCCAGCGCTTCGAAGGCGGGCCAGGCATCGGAGGCGGCGGCGACCCCCGCCCTGAACGCCTCGCCCAGGGCCGGGTCGTAGTTGATCGCGAGCCCCGTCGCGGTCTCGACATAGAGCCGCTCGACCTCGGCGCGCCAGCGTCCCTCGGGCACGTTCGCCCAACCGGGATGCGCCAGCGCCCGCACCGCTGCCGCCTCGTCATAGCTGCGGGCGCCGGGGTTGCGGCCGATATGGGTGCCGATCATGTCGAGCCCGGCGCGGTCGATCACCGGGCCGATGTCGTTGAGGCAGACCCCGGTGAGCCGCCCGGGCGCGGTCGCGGCAATCGCCATCGCCACCAGCCCGCCGCGCGAGGTGCCGAGGATTGCCGCGCTTTCGAGGCCAAGGTGGTCCATCAGCGCGAGCACATCCGCCGTTTCCCGGGCAATATTGTAGCTCTGCCACGGCGCGTGATCCGAAAGCCCGCGGCCGCGGGCGTCCATCCGGATCAGCCGGACCCCGTCGAGATGCGGTGCCACGAAATCGAAATCGCGCATCGTGCGGGTGACGCCCGCCAGCGCGATCACCGGCTTTCCGTGGCCCGCCTCTTCCCAGGCCAGACGGATACCGTCATCGGCGGTGACGAACCGGGTCATGACGCCACCATGGGGGCCGGTCCCGTGGCGGGGCCGGGGTATTGCCTGCGCGGCAGGGCGGGGGGCTGCCTGGCGGGCGAAGCGCCTGTGTCAGCATTGGTCTTCATGCGCCAAATTCCTCTGTCGGACCTGTCGATGGCGTGCCGGGGCCGGAACCCACTCCGACCGGCGACGGGATGGCGGGCGGACCCCCTGGCGGGATAGTCACTCAAGCTGAGCGGCCTTGTCCAGCAGCATTCCGGTGCTGACTTCGCCGACGATGCGGTCGCGCAGGATGCCGTTGGAATCGACAAGCCAGGTTGTCGGATAGAACACGACGCCGAAGCGTGCCGCCGCTATGCCGAGTTCGTCGAGCGCCATGTCGTAGCTTGCGCCGTGTTCTGCCGCGATCTGCTTCACATGCCCGCCCGACGTGCCATTGTTGACCGACAAAAGGCCGATTTCACTGCCGCGAAGCTTGTAAAACGCTTCCAGCTCGTCCATCTCGTCAAGACAGGGGGCGCAGCCGCCCAGCCAGAAATTCAGCACCAGCGGCCGGCCTTCGTATTGTGACATGTCCACCAGCTCGCCTTCGGTATCCAGTACCACCAGCGCCGGCACCGGACCGCCGATCTCGGCGATCTGTTCTTCCTGGCAGGCCGCAAGCCCAAGCAGGGCAAGAGCCATGGTGCCTGCGAGCCGTTTCTTGCCTTTTGTTCGTGCGGAGGACATGATCTTCCGGGCGCGGAAGGCGGGGAAGGAGGGCATGTCATGAGGCGTCTGAGCATCGTTTTCCTCTGTCTGGCAAGCGCCGGCGCTCTGGCCGATCCCGCGCCCGATGCGGAGTGGGGGCAGGAGGTCTATACCGAAAACTGCCGCAACTGCCATGGCCCGCGCGGGCAGGCCAAGGCGCTTGGACGGTCGCGTCCGCTCAGTTCCTATCAGTTGCCGCATGATGGACACAGCATGCAGGACCGCATCAAGAGCAGCCTCGGCGAGCAGGACATACATGACGTTGCCGCCTATATCGCCACGCTCGCGGACCAATAACCGGCTTTTGCCGGGTATCAGCCCGTGTTTCAGCCGGTCTTTCAGCCGGTCTTTCAGCCCAGGGCCTCGACGCGCGCCTGAAGCTGCTCGCCGGTCATCGGGCCGTTGATCCGCTCCACCACATTGCCGTCACGGTCGATCAGGAAGGATGTCGGCGCGGCGACAACACCGTATTTCTTCGCGTCGATCTTCAGCCCGTCCAGCAGCAGCGGATAGCTGACCCCCGTCCGCCGCATCACGGCGCGCACCTCTTTTGCATCCTGCCCCATGTTGACCGCCAGAACCTCGAACCCCTGATCGGCAAGGGCGCGGTAAACCACGTCTATCTGGGGCATTTCCGTCAGGCACGGGCCGCAGCCCGACCACCAGAAATTGACCAGAACGACCTTGCCACGCAGATCCTCCAGCTTGATGGCGTCACCGCCCAGGGTCAGCGCGGTCAGCGCCGGGGCGGGCTTGCCCACCTGCGCGCTCACCTCGGACTTGCAGCCGGGCAGAAGGGCCAACAGCAGAAATATAGCCAGTGCAAAGCGCCGCATGTCCGGTCTATTCCTCCTGCCCGGAGGCCATACGGCCATGGTTGAGGCGCAGGGTGTGTTCCGCCAGTGCGCCCATCGCCGGGTTATGCGTGACCAGAACGATGGTCCGGCCCTCGCGGTGCAGCTGTTGCAGCAATTCGGTCACGCGGGCCTCGTTCTCTTCATCGAGGTTGCCGGTCGGCTCGTCCGCGAGGATCAGCGCGGGCTCGTTGATCAGCGCCCGCGCGATGCAGACCCGCTGTTGCTCGCCGCCGGAAAGCTGCCGTGGC
>PDRW01000031.1 GCA_002746935.1 Rhodobacterales bacterium | reverse complement strand
GAGGAAGATCGGCGAGATGCCGTTGGTGCCCGCGACCACCGGGGCGATGTTGACGAAGGGCACATAGGGGCTGGCCTGTTTGCCGGTCCAGAGCGCGACATTGTTGACCCCCGACATGCGCGAGGAGCCCACGCCCATCGTCCCCTTCTCGGCGATCAGCATCACCCGCGCCTCGGGGTGCTGCTTTTGCAGGGCGACGATCTCGTCCTGCGCTTCGGGGGTGATCATGCATTTGCCGTGCAGCTCGCGGTCGGCGCGCGAATGCGCCTCGGCGCCGGGCGAGAGCAGGTCGGTGGAAATGTCGCCCTCAGCGGCGATATAGGTCACCACCTTGATCTCTTCGTCGATGTCGGGGAGCTTGGTGAAGAACTCGGCCTTGGCGTAGCTTTCGAGGATCTCCTTCGCCACCGCATTGTCGTCCTCATAGGCCTCCTTGAGGCGGTCGATGTCGGCCTCGTAGAGGAACACCTGGGTCTTGAGCACCTCTGCCGCCTGCCTGGCGATGGCTTCGTCATGGCCAAGGGCGAGGTCGAGCAACACTTCCACCGAGGGGCCGCCCTTCATGTGGCTCAGAAGCTCGAAGGCGAAATCGGGGGTGATCTCCGCGACCGCCGCTTCGCCGAGGATGATCTGCTTGAGAAACGCCGCCTTCACCCCCGCGGCCGAGGTGGTGCCCGGCAGAGTATTGTAGATGAAGAAATCCAGCGAGGCTTCACGGTGCTCGTTGCCGGTGTCCCTGATCTGCTCGATCAGTTCGGCCACCAGCGCGCCGTCGTCGATCGGCTTCGGGTGCAGCCCCTGCTGTTTGCGGGTGGCAATCTCTTCAAGGTAGGTGGTGTACAAGCTCATGTCTGATCCCGGCAGGTTAGGTTTCGATCGTCCCGGTCCGGATCATAAGGGTCTGGCTGGCCACTTGCTGTCCGGTGCCGGGCTGGATGTATGCAGTTGTATACCAAGCGGAGAGACGGCGCAAGCGCCACCGCGCGCGGCATGGCACAATTGTGCCGCCTCCCCCGCCAGGGCAACAGGCCCCGGCAGCGCAGGATGGAAAGGAACAGCCTCGTCCGGCATGCCTTGCATAAAGACCTCGCAACCATAGAACACCAGACAAGCAGAAGGCCCGTTGTCGGCAACACGGCCGCAACCGATCCGGGGCTCGACTGGCTCGACCGAGGGTGTTCTGGCACGTGCCGGTCTCGATCCCGAGCTGCATCAATTTCGACGAATGCACACCGCGCATCGCGTAGTTGTCCTTTTCCACCCGCGCCTGGACCTTCAGGAACTGACTGATGACCGCGAGAACCTGACGTACGACGAAAGGGTTCCCAACTTCTTCCCCCGAAGACCCGTTTCAACCCATTCCGGGCCGCCACCTCGCCCACAAATTCGTTCGCGACGGACGATAGCGTTTGACGAAAACCTGACACGGAGAGCATCACCTGACGCGTTGAAATCCATGATTTCAGGAAGCGTCGGGTGAGTCAGGTTTTTCGCATAACGCTTGAGGTAAAGGCCCGATCTCCGCGCCCGAGGTCCCACCGGCCCCGAACGGGCCGATGTGAAGCACGATGTGAAGCACGATGTGAAGCACCACGCTGCAGCGGGGGGCGGCAGCGGGGGCAGGACAGCTGACTCACCATCTGCTATCCTATTGGAAAGCATGAACTCTTGAGGTTCATGGCTGGGGTGGTAGGATTCGAACCTACGATACACGGTACCAAAAACCGCTGCCTTACCACTTGGCTACACCCCAACAATGCGCGCCTTCCTAGCCAAAGCCCGGCCCTGCTGCAACCCCAAATCCACGCAAAAGCGAGGGGGGTTACAGGTTATTCCGACCGCTCGCCATGGGTGAGCAGGTCGTCGGGGCCTGAAGCGGCGCGTTCGTCGTTGACCATCCGCTCGAGCTCCTGTTCGGCGCCCGCCGCCACGTCCTGCACCTTCGAAGCCAGGGCGGGGTCCGGCGCGGGGCGGGCGGGGCTTTCGGCGGCAATCGCGCCCCGACCAGTGCCCGGACCACTGCCCCCACCAGTACCCGGCCCGGCGCCGATCAGCCGGTAGGTCGGCTCCGGCATTTCGATCCCCGCGGCCTCGAAGGCCAGCAGCACCTGGCGGATCGCCTCGGACCGCGCCGCCAGAAGATCGGTCTCGCGCTGGTCGATCCAGCCGACGACAGTCATGCCGATGTCGGAGCCGTTCAGCGTCGTCGTCCAGGAATTCACCGCCGGGCTTTGCAGCACGAAGGGGAGTGCGGCCACGGTGGTTTCCGCGAGGTCTTTCGCGCCCGCGAGGTCGGTGCCATAGGCCACGCCGAGCTCGAAACTGAACCGCCGCTGTGGATTGCGCGAATAATTCAGGATCCGCGCCTTGAACACGGTGGCATTGGGGATGCGCACATGGTTGCCGTCCCAGTTCAGCACCACCGTCGCCCGCGAGGTCAGGCGGATCACCTTGCCCTCCACGCCGTCGATCTCGATCGCATCGTTGGGACGGAACGGCTGGCGGATCGACAGCAGGATCGAGGCGATGAAATTCTCCACCGTGTCGCGCACCGCGAAACCGATGGCGAGGCCGACAATCCCCGCGGCCCCGAGAATGGTGGACAGCAGCGCCGTGGCGCCGAGAATGTCGAGCCCCACGACAACCCCCGCCATCACGCTCACCAGCCGCATGATGTTGCGGTAGATGTCGGCGATGAAGGCGTTGGGCGCGAGCCGGTCCCAGGGCTGGTGGCGCCGCGCCAGCGCGAACCCGGCCCAGGTGACCAGCAGAAAGGCCACCAGCGCCACCGCGATCAGCGGCAGGAAGGCCAGCGCCTGTTGCGCCCGGGTCACCAGCCGCTGCCAGACCGGTTCCAGCCGCTCGGAAACGGAAGTGGACAGCATGACCTCGTTCTCGATCGCGACCACATGCTCGACCCGCCCGACGAGGGCGCCGAGCTCCTCCACCAGGGCAGCATCGAGCGTGGTGCCACGCAGGGTCACGATCCCCGAGCTCACTGTCACGGTCACGTCTTCGTAGCCGTCGAGCTCATGCAGGATGTCGCGGATCCGGGTGGCGATGGCGGCATCGGTCTCGGCCTGGGTGGCGGCGGAGGTGCCTTCCTCGGTGCTGATCGGACTGTCCTGCGCCGCGAGCGGGGCGGCGAGGGTGAGGCCAAGGGAGAGAAGCAGGAGAAGCGTGCGGATGAGCGCCATGGGTGTTCCGGGTTCTGGGTCAGGGGGAAGGGGCGAGAAGGGCCGCATGCGCCCGGCGGACCGGCGCCATGTCGAGCCCGGGCCCGCGCGGGGGTCCGGTGATGGCGTCCAGCACCAGGTTGAACTGGCCGCCCCGGGTGAGCCGGGTGGTGGCCGGATGGCCGCCGGTTTCGAGATCGACAAGCTCGGCATCGGTGAAGCGGCTGGCCGCGAGCCGGGCGTGGTAGAGATCGCCCGCGACCCGGCTGTCATGGATCACCGCCGCCCGGGCGCGCGCCGGGGGGCCGTCAAACACCCGCGCGTTGAGCTTCAGCGCCCGGCCAAGGTTGGCCATATGCGATGGAAACCGGGTCTCGTGCGGGTATTGGTGTTCGGAAAAGGTGAGATGCGGCGAGACCAGCAGCACGTGCTCAAACGTCACCACCCGGCTCACCAGCATCGCGCCGTAGCTGCCCATGGAAAAGCCGATGCTGCGGGCCATGTCGAAGCCTTTCGCATAGGCCTCGATCACCGCCAGCGCCGCTTCGGTCTCGCGGTTCAGGAACCAGTCGTTCTGGCGGGTGTGGAGATGCAGATGGGTGAAGCCGCGGTCGGCATAGCGCGAGCGCCGGTCGAGCCGGCCGAAGCCGGGTTTTGCGCGGGACCAGTAATCATGGGTGACCATCAGCTTTGCCTGCCCGGGGCCGCGCACCGAGACCCGGAGTTTCTTGCCTTCGAACAGATATTCGGGCGGGTATTCGCCTCTGTCACCCCGGCGCGGCATCGGCTCTACCCGGTCGGCCACGGTTGGGCGCGCGCCGCGTCGTGGAGCGCGGCAAGGCCGGCGATCAGCCCGGCCATGTCGTCGAGCGGGACGATGCCCGGCCCGTCGGACGGCGCGCTGTCGGGGTCGGGGTCGGTCTCGAGAAACACCCCCGCCACGCCCACGGCCACCGCGGCGCGGGCCAGCGCCGGGACCATCCGCGCGTCGCCCGCCTCCACATGGCCCGGCACCCGGGGCATCCGCGCCGCATGGGTCGCGTCCATCACCACCGGGAAACCGGTCTCGCCCATGAGCACCAGCGCGCGCATGTCGGCGACCAGCGTGTCATAGCCGAAGGAACTGCCGCGCTCGGTGAGCAGCACCCTTGCGTTGCCGGTGGCCTCCACCTTCCGGGCGGCGCGTTTCATCTCCCAGGGGGCGAGGAACTGGCCCTTCTTGATGTTGACCGCCCGCCCGGTCTCGCCCGCGGCCAGCAGAATGTCGGTCTGGCGCGACAGGAACGCGGGGATCTGGAGCATATCGGCCACATCGGCCACCGGGGCGGCCTGTTCGGGCAGATGGATGTCGGTACAGACCGGCACCCCAAGCCGCGCCTTGAGGCCCGCGAGCATCTCGAGCCCGGCCTCCATACCCGGCCCCCGGGGGGCGCCGGCGCTGCTGCGGTTGGCCTTGTCGAAGGAGGATTTGAAGATGAAGCCGACACCGGCGGCGGCGCAGGCCGCCTTCAGCACCTCGCCGATCTCCAGCGCATGGTCGAGGGTTTCGAGCTGGGTGGGCCCCGCGATCAGGCACAGGGGCGCATCGCCCCCGACACGGGTGCCGCCAATGGATACCACGCGCCCGCTCATCCCGACACCTGTTCGCGCAGGATGGAGGCGGTGAGCGACACCATCAGATAGATCCCCGAAAAGATCAGGAAGGCCAGCACCGTGTCCTCGAAGGCGCGCGGATAGGTGGGCTCGTCCGGCGCCACCGGGCGCACGCCCATTTCAAAATACCGGGTCTGCTTGTCCGCCTCGATGCGCGCGGTTTCGAGTTGCTGCAACGCCTGCTGCATCATCAGGTTGCGGATTTCGAGATCGGATTGCGCGACAGCGAGCTGTCCGGCGATCTGGGCGAGGCTCTCGCCGGAAGCGGAGGCGCCGGCGGCGGTGCCGGTGGAGGTGAGTTTCGAACGCAGATCGGCGATCAGCTCTTCGAGCCGGGCAATATCGCCGCGCACCCCGTCGACCCGGGCCTGGTTCGGCCGGGCGTTGTCGAGCAATTGCGACAATTGCAGGCGTTTCTGGTTGAGCTCGGTCTCGAAAGCGGTGACCTGGCTCATCACCGAGCCGGTCTCGGAGGTCGGGTCGAGCACCTGCAAGTCGGTTTGCAGGCGCAGCACCTCCGCCTGAGCCGCGGCACGTTTCGCCTCGGCCTCCTCGTAGATCGCCCGCGCCTCCGTCATCTTGTCTTCGCGCGACCGCTGGGTGAGATTGTCGACCCGCTCCTCCGCATAGCCGATCAGCGCCTGCGCAAAAGCGGCGGAGGCATCGGGGGTCGCGGCGATCACCTCCAGCCGGATGATCCCCTCGGTCGGGTCGTAACCGGTTCTGACGAAACGCTGATAAAGCTTGTAGGTCTCTTCGTTGGACGCATCGGGCGCCAGCCGTTGCAGCGGGTCGATCCATTCCTGCTGGAAATGCGCCTTGAAGCCAAGGTCTTCATCGAGCCGCAGCATGGCATCGCGCGAGCTGAGGAAGATCTGCGCGCTGATCGAATCCTGGCTGGTCGCAAGGCCCGACCCGGCGAACAGCGACCCCAGCCCGCTCCCCCCTGTCACATCGGCCTTCTGGATCACAAAGGCCGACCTGGTCGCGTACATCGGCGTGGCGACCCGGTAGTAGTAATAACCCGCCATCAGCGTCGGCAAGCCGACGAAAAACGCCAGACGCACCATCAGCAGCATCAGCTTGCGGCGGCGGCGCCTGACGATGTCGCGCTGGATCTCCATCACCGAGCGCGCCCGTTCGGCGGGGTCGATCATCCGGGGAGAGGGGCGCGGCGGCATGGCGGCACCGCCCGGCAGGGTCCGCGGGATTTGCGAGAGCGGTTGCGGACCGGTCTGCGTCCGGGCGGGTTCCGTGCCGGGCTCGGCCGAGACCAGTTCGAGCATGTTGGCGCGGTGAAACGGGTCGATCCCCGCGGCGCGCAGCAACCGGACGGCATCGTAATCCGAGGTCGCGGGAAGCCCGTGTTTCTGCGCCAGCCTGCGCGCCATGCGCAGCTGGCGCCCGGTCAGCCCCTCCTTGCGGATCGAAGCGAGGTCGGTCTCGGCCCCCGGGGCGGCGGCACCTTCGCCGGCGGAGGCCTCTTTCCGCGGTGGCGGGGCTGCGGCACCCGCGTCTGCGCCGGCAGGGGGCGCCGAGGCAGAAGCCCCGGCCCCGCCGCGCCCGGCGGTGGCAAACCCCTCATCCGGAAAACCGTCTTCCGTGCCGCCGAGCACCGATTCTTCCAGCGGGTTGATCTGGCGCGGGGCAGCTTCTGCGGGTTCCGGCGCACCATCCTCGAAAGCGGCATCGCGCGCCGCCCCGGTCTTGTCGCGCGCGCTGCCGCGGCGGATGCGGAATTTCTTAGCCCTGGGTCTGGTAGTCATAGAGCTGTTTCGCTTCTTCCAAGGTATCGAACATGTGGATCTGCCCGCCGTCGAGCACGGCGGCGGATCGCGCGAATTTTTCCAGCGTGCGGGCCTGGTGGCTGACGATGATCACCGTGGCGCTCTCCAGCCGTTCCTTCAGCACGTCGCCCGCCTTGCGGTTGAACGCGGCATCGGTGGTCTGCGGCATGCCCTCGTCTATCAGGTAGATGTCGAATTCCAGCGACAACAGCAGCGAGAAGCTGAACCGCGCGCGCATCCCGGCGCTGTAGGTGCCGACGGGGAAGTCGTAATATTCCTCCAGCCCGCAGAGCCAGCGGGTATAGGCCTCGATGTAATCCGGGTCGAGCCCGTAGAGCCGCGCCACATAGCGGGCGTTTTCTTTCGCCGACAGCCGCGACAGCACCCCCCCCATGAAGCCGAGCGGGAAGGAGATGCGCGAGGTGCGGAGGATCTCGCCCTCGTCGGGCTTTTCCAGACCCGCCATCATGTTGATGATCGTCGTCTTGCCCGAACCGTTGGGCGCGAGGATGCCGAGCGAATGGCCGATGTCGACCCGGAACGACGCATGGTCGAGAATGACCTTGCGCTGCTTGCCGGTCCAGAACGACTTCGAGACGTCCTTGAATTCGATCATCCGGTGTCCAGCCTCGGAATCCTGCTCTTGCCCCGCGCCCGGCCCCGGGTCGGCGAAGAAACGGTTACGGGTCGGTTCTCGCCGATCTTCGTTAATATTTGGGCTATACACCCCCAATTGGGCGCCATTATGTCGGAAATTCCCCGTCCGGCCAACGGGGGCCGACCCGGCGGGGGCGTTTTCACAGCGTTGCGGGCGGTTTGGCGCGAAGCTGTCGCGAATGCGGAAACAAACTGCCGGTTTCCGCGCCGTTTCCGCCCCGGCTTCAGCCCTGCGTCAGCCCTTTTGCCGCTCGACGCCCAACAGCCTGCCGACGATCACCGAGACGATACCGGCCCCGAAGGAGAACAGCGCGCCCATCTTGGCGGCATCCTGCACCGGCCCGGGCTCGAAGGCCACGGCGGCAACGAACAGCGCCACGGTGAAGCCGATGGCGGCCACGGTTCCGACCACGATCAGATCGACGATGCGCATGCCCTGCGGCAGGCCGAGCCCCAGGGGTTTCGCCGCCAGCCAGCCGAACAGGAAGATCCCCAGAGGCTTGCCGATCAGCAGCCCCGCCAGCACCAGCCAGGTCGGCTCCCCGATCGCCGAGAACTCGACCCCCGCATTCGCGAGGCCGAACATCAGCAGCACCAGGTCGACCGGAACCTGCAGCGCATGTTCCATCTCGTTGAGCAGATCCTTGAGGTGGCGCTCAGCATCGGCAAAGATACCGAAGGCACGGTCGGCATGGGGAATTGCCGGCACGATCGGCAACAGGCCCAGCGCCGGGTGGATGCCCGATTGCGCAAAGCCGAACCAGGAGATCGCACCCGCAACCACATAGGGCCAGGGCCCGAGGTATTTGCGCACCCAGGTGGACAGCGGACGCAGCTGGTTGCCACGGTCCATGTAGCGCGGCAGGTAGTTGAACAGCAGATAGACCAGCACCGCAACGCCGACAGAAAGCAGAAGCCAGACCGGCGCCAGCGTGGCGGTGGGGTAGAAGATCGCCAGAATGATCAGCCCGCCGGCATCGTCGGCAATGGCGAGCAGCAGCAGGAAGCGCACCGCCGGATGCCCCGCCCCGAAAACGATCCGCCCAACGAGATAGGAAAAGGCGATGTCGGTGGCGGTGGGCACGGCCCAGCCATGGGCGACAGCATCGAAGATGTCGGACCCCATGAACATCGCCAGCCCGAGATAGACGGCCACAGGCCCGACCATGCCACCGGCGGTGGCAATCAGCGGCGAGGCGGCCTTGCGGCCGCGCAGGCTGCCATTCTTCAACGCCACCGCTTCCCAGACTTCCTTGGCGGCAATGGCAAAGAACAGCGCCATCAGCAGATCGTTGACAAGATAGTGGAAGGTCACCACCTTCTCGACATCGCCGATTTCGTAGTGATGGGCGGCCTCGCCGTAGGAGCTTGTCCAGCTATAGATATCGACGCCGATCCAGGAGTTGAACCAGAGCGGGAATTCGACGAAGTGATGATAGGAATGCGGGTCGGTATTGGCCCAGAACAGCGCAACGACCGCGCCGACGATCAGAAGGATCGAGTATTCGTTGATGAAGTTTCTGACCTTGTACATCGGCCTGCCCCCGCTATGCGATCTTTGAACGCGTCATAGCGGGTTTTCCCGGGCGGGCACAAGGCGAACTGTTCAAAGCAGATGAGAGAAAACGTCCGGCCCGGACGGAGCGCACAGGTTCAGCCCGCCAGCAGCCCCCAGCTCAGCCCGGCCACCACAGATCCGGCAACCGCGAATCCGAGATAGGCAGCAAAGACCCGCGGCTTCACCATCGCCCAGACCGCAACCGCGGCAGGAATGCAACTCACCCCGCCGGCGATCACGAAGGACATCGCCGGCCCCTGTCCCATGCCCTGCTCGAGCAGTCCCGACACCATCGGCACCGCGGCATAGCCGTTGAGATAGGCGGGCGCGCCCACAAGGGATGCGAGCACGATCGGCACGATCCCGGTGCCGCCCAGCCAGCCGGACACGAGTTCGGCGGGGATGTAGCGGATCATCAGCGCCTCGATCAGATAGGCAAGCAGCAGCCATTTGCCGAGGAACAGGATGTTGGCCATCGCGGTGTCGCGGAAAATGGTCCGGCGCGCCGGATCGGGCCAGAATTTCCACACCACCTCGCCGGAGAAGGGGTCGTCGCCCGAACAGGAACAGCCCGTCGCCGAACAGCAGGAGCCGACGGCATGGGTGTGGCCCGCATGGTCGTGACCGGAATGATCGTGGCCAGGATGATCGTGGCAGGAATGATCATGGCCGGCGGAATGCCCGCCGCCGAGGCTTTCCACCGCCGCCTTCTTGAGCGGATCGCTGAACAGCGCCGTCTGCGACAGCGCCTTGACCGTGAAACCGCCCGTCAGCGCGATCCCGAAGGCCGCCAGCATCTTGGCCAGTGCAAAGCCCAGGCCGAGCTCGCCGCTGGTGATGAAGAACATCGCCGGATCCATCAGCGGCGACGACAGCCAGAAGGCCATCACCGCCGAAAGCGGCGCCCCCACCGCCAGCAGCGCGGCGATGAACGGGATCACCTCGCAGGAACAGAACGGCGCCAGCCCCCCCGCGAAGGCGGCCAACACGATCATCCGGGTCTCGTGACCCTCAAAGGCGCGCGCCAGCAGGTTCTCCGCCCCGGTCGCCTTCAGGAAGGCAACCGCAAGAATGGCGAAGATGATGAAAACCCCGGTCCGCGCGATGGCACTACCCGCGAAATGGAGCGCCGGCCAGAGTTCCTCCGGTGCGAAAATGGCAAGCAGCGCGGGGATCGCGAGGATCGCAAGCCAGGCCCGGTCGATCCTGAAGCGGGAGGCAGGAGGCAAGGTTGTGTCAGCCATGGTCGTGGACCTTTTCGGGGGTGATGTCGGGAGCCGCATCGGCGCAGCATTCCGACAGCAGATAGTCAGACAGCGCCTGCATCGTGGTCATGTCGGCCGCGCCGGCAATGATCGAGCGGCCGCGTTTTTCCTGGGTCACAAGGCCCGCGCTGACGAGAATCCTGAGATGATGGCTCAGGGTCGAGCCGGAAATGCCGCTGCGACGCCCGAGCTCGCCCACGCTGAGCCCGCCGGGTCCGGCGCGCACCAGGGTGCGAAGCACCGAAAGCCGCTGTTCGGAGCCAAGCGCCGCGAAGGCGGAGGCGGCAAAGGCGATGGGCGGACAGACGAGAATATGTGATTCATGTTTCATATTTCTAGAAATATTGAAATATCATGGCGGGCGCAAGATGTTTCGACGTTCTCTGAAATGGACCGGACGCCGGAGATTGCCGGTGCCACCGGCCGCCATTCACGGGAACCAGCGGCGCCGCCGGGCCTGCGGGATCGTGGTTGACGAATTGTGAATCCCACACGGTGACGGGGTTTTTATCATTATTTATCATGACGTTATGGAGAGTCCATTAGTCCGGTATTCCGGACTAATGGACTCTCCGAACCCAGCGCAGAACAACCTTCCACTGCCGCGCCCCACCTCCTCTCACCCAACCCGCAACGCCACCTCATCGCCCGGGCCCATGGCCGCGCTTGTCCCCCGGCCCGCCGCCGCCTATCTCCTGCCCATGCCCAGCCTCGCTGACCGGATCGGCGCCTGCCGCCTTTGCGCCGAACGCTTCGCCGCCACCGCGACCGGCCATGCCCCGCGTCCGGTCGCCTGGTTCGCCCCCGAGGCGCGGCTGCGGATCGTCGGCCAGGCGCCGGGGATGCGGGTGCACCGCACCGGTCTGCCGTTCAACGATGCCTCCGGCGACCGGCTGCGCGCCTGGATGGGCATCGACCGCGCCACCTTCTACGACCGCTCCCGCATTGCGATCACGCCCATGGCGTTCTGCTTTCCCGGCTACGACACCCACGGCGCCGACCTGCCGCCGCCGAGGCTCTGCGCCGACACCTGGGCGCACGAAACCGACGCCGCCCTCCCCAACATCCGCCTCACCCTGCTGGTCGGCGCCTACGCCCAGCGCCACCATCTCGCGACCCGCCAGAGCCTCACCGAGACCGTCCGCGACTGGCGCGCCCATGCGCCGGCCACCTTTCCCTTGCCACATCCGTCCTGGCGCAATACGGGCTGGCTGAGGAAGAACCCGTGGTTCGAAGACGAGCTTCTGCCGAGGCTCCGCGCCCGGGTGCGTGAGGAACTGGAAGGATGACCCGATGGCGATGACCCCGCTCGACGCGGCCCATGCGGCGATGACCGGCGCCCCCGGGGACGACAGCGCCCGGCTGCGCTTCTACCGTCGCCTCGCCGACACCACGCTGTTTCTGCTGCTGACCCGCGAACCCGAAACCGACGGTGCCCCGCTCGATCCGGAGATCCTCGAGACCGCCGGCGACGACCCGGCCCGCCCCGACCGCTATGCGCTGGTGTTCGACACCGAGGAGCGCCTCGCCGGTTTCGCCGCCTACCGGAACGACGCCCTGCCCTATGCCGCCCTGCCCGGCCGGGTGATCGCCCGGGCGCTCGCGGGTCAGGGGGTCGGGCTCGCGGTCAATCTCGACAGCGCGCCGTCGTCGGTCCTGCTGCCCGCCGAGGCGCTCGACTGGCTGTCCGACACGCTCGCCGCCGAACCCGAGCCCGGCGAAGGCCGGCTGACCGGCATCGCCCCGCCCACCGGCCTGCCCGATGGCCTGATCGAGGGGCTGGAGGAAAAGCTTCTGGGCGCCGCGGGGCTCGCCTCCCACGCGGTCTTCGTCAAGGGCCGCTACGAGGGCGGCCACGAGGGCTGGCTGCTCGCCTTCATCGACGCCCGCCCCGGCGCCGAACCGGCGCTGGCACGCGCCACCCAGGAAGCGCTGGTCTTTTCGGGCATGGACCGTGCCTCGGTGGACGTCGCCTTCTTCGCCTCAAGCGAGGCGATCTGCGACCATCTCGACCGGATGGGCCTGCGCTTCGCCTTCCCCGATCCGGACGCGGAGGGCACGGACGGCGAAGAGGCCGCCGCCAGGCCCAAGGGTCCGGGAATGGACCCGGACAAGCCGCCCTATCTGAAATGAGGCGCGTGAAATGGGCTATAGCGTTTGACGAAATACCTGACAAAGAAAGCATCACTTGACGCGCCCAAAATCCTTGATTTCAGGCAGCGCCTGGGTGATTTGGGTTTTTCGCATGACGCTCTGGCGCTTCAGATCCTCCAGCTGGCGGTCAGCGTTGCCATCCTGATCAACGCCAGCCGGAGGAAATAGAAGAAGGTCGGGGGGCGAAAGCTCCCCGGCCACTCGTCCAAAGTAACCGAAACAGGAGGCCATCGCAATGACCGCCGACGATTTCAACGCCTGGATGGACCATATGGGCTTCTCGGGCCTTGAAGCGGCGCGCCAACTCGGGATCGGCAAGAACACCGTTCCGACCTATCGCCGGGAAGGCGCCCCGAAACACATCGCGCTCGCCTGTGCGGCGCTCGCATTCGGCCTCCCCCCCTGGAGAAAGGTGGCCTATGGAGATGATCCAATTGGTTCTGGGAGCGGTTAACCTCGTGTTGCTGGTCCTGATCTACATGAAGCTCAGTTGAGCGATGGGCCGGGCCGCGGAGACGTAGTCCGGCTTTTTCGCTTGCAGGGGGATTTACTGTCGCACTGCGCCGGTGAGGCCATCCGGCCAACAGAGCCGCGCCCGCACCAAGCGCGCCCACCGGCCCTAAAGCCAGCCCTGCCCCAGGGACGCACGCGCGGACAGCCCCGTAGACAGCCACCCGCGCCCGCAGGCTCACGCCTCCGGCCCGGCTTCCTCCAGCGCCGCGATCCGCGCCTTCAGCGCCTCGTTTTCCTCGCGCGCCTTCTGCGCCATCGCCCGCACCGCGTCGAATTCCTCGCGGGTCACGAAATCACGGTCGGCCAGCCAGCGGTCCATCCAGCCTTTCAACGCCGTTTCGGCCTCGGTTCTGGCGCCCTGCGCCACCCCCATGGCATTGGTGAACAGCTGCTGAAAATCATCGAACACCTTGTTGCTGGTCGACATCGGAACCCTCCATCACGTTTCCGTCTATATGGGGCCGAGTGCGGCCAACCACAAGGTTGACACCCCGCCCGCCGCCCGCAACAAGGCGCCATGTTGCTGGCCATCGACTTCCCCAACCTGAGCCCCGAGGTCTTCGCGATCGACTTCGGCAGCTTCCGTTTCGCGCTGCGCTGGTATGCGCTGGGCTATATCATCGGCATCCTCGCGGGCTGGTGGATCATCGGCCGCGCCATCGCCCGGCCGGCGCTTTTCGCCGGCCAGTCACCGATGACGAAGCAACAGCTCGAAGAGCTGGTGACATGGATGGTGATCGGCATCATCCTGGGCGGCCGCCTCGGCTTCGTGCTGTTCTACCAGCCGGGATATTACCTGCAAAACCCGGGCGAGATCGTCAAACTCTGGGAGGGCGGCATGGCCTTCCACGGCGGTTTCCTCGGCGTGGTGATCGCGGCATGGGTGTTTTCGCGCCGCCACGGCCTGCCCACCGCCAGCGTCGCCGACCTTCTGGCCGTGGCCACCCCGCCGGCGCTCGGACTGGTGCGGATCGCGAATTTCGTCAATGCCGAGCTCTGGGGCCGCCCGACCGACGCGCCCTGGGGTGTGATCTTCCCCGGGCCTGCCGCACAATCCTGCGCCACCGCCGACGCCCCCTGCGCCCGCCACCCCTCGCAGCTCTACGAAGCCGGGCTCGAAGGGCTGCTGCTGGGCACGCTGCTGCTCACCCTCGCCTTCCGCGCGGGCTGGCTGAAACGCCCGGGGCTGCTCGCCGGCACCTTCTTCACCGGCTACGGGCTCTCGCGCTTCATCGTCGAGTTCTTCCGTCAGGCCGACGCCCAGTTCATCAGCCCCGACAACCCCTGGGGCCATGTCTTCGCGGGCATGACCATGGGGCAACTCTTGTCGCTGCCGATGATCCTCGCCGGTGTTGCGACGATGATCTGGGCGCTCAGGCGGAGCCCGGCGTGAGCCCCGCCGAACGGCTCGCCACCCCGCTCGCCCGGCAGCTCGCCAAGCGGATCGCCGCCAGCGGTCCGATTTCGCTGGCCGACTATATGGCCGAAGCCCTCGGCCACCCGGAGCTTGGCTATTACACCCGCCGCGACCCGCTGGGCCGCGCGGGCGATTTCACCACCGCGCCGGAGATCAGCCAGATGTTCGGCGAGCTGGTGGGGCTGGCACTGGCCCAGAGCTGGCTGGATCAGGGCGCGCCCGCGCGGTTTTCGCTGGCAGAGCTTGGCCCCGGCCGCGGCACGCTGATGGCCGACCTCCTGCGCGCCACCCGCGCCGTGCCGGGCTTCCACGCCGCCGCCCGCCTCCACCTCGTGGAGACCTCGCCGGTGCTGCGCGCCGCACAGAGCCGGGCCCTCGCGGACCTGCCGCTCACCCATCACGACCGCGCCGAAAGCCTCCCCGATGCGCCGCTGTTCCTGATCGCCAACGAGTTTTTCGATGCCCTGCCGATCCGCCAGTTCCAGCGCCGCAATGGCACCTGGCACGAGTGTATGGTCGGGCTCGACGGCGGCGCGCTGGCCTTCGGCCTCTCCGGCCCGGTGGACCCGCCGGAGCTTGCCGGGCGCGAGGCCGCAGGGGGCGATGCAGAAGGCGACATCGTCGAGATCTGCCCCGCCGCCCCCGCGATCATGGCCGGGCTCGAGACCCGCATCGCCGCCCATGGCGGGGCCGCGCTGATCGTCGATTATGGCGGTTGGCGCTCCCTCGGCGACACGCTGCAAGCGCTGGAAAACCACGCCTTCGCCGATCCGCTGGCCCACCCGGGGCAGGCCGACCTCACCGCGCATGTGGACTTCGAAGCCCTCGCCCGCGCCGCCCCGCGCCTCACCGCTTCGCGCCTCACCCCTCAGGGCGTGTTCCTCGAACGCCTCGGCATCACCCCGCGCGCCCGGGCGCTGGCCGAGCAGCTCTCCGGCGAGGCCCTTGAGGCCCATATCGCCGCCCATCGCCGCTTGACGCACCCTGAGGAAATGGGACACCTTTTCAAGGTGCTCGGGCTGGTGCGCCCGGGCGCACCGATGCTGCCGGGACTGGACCCATGACCCTCGAAATCATCACCTCCCCCCGCCTCGAAGGCGTGACCCACGGGTTTTTCACCCGCCTTGGCGGGGCCTCCTCCGGGGTCTATGCCGGGCTCAATTGCGGCGGCGGATCGGCCGACCAGCGCGACGCGGTGACCCTCAACCGCGCCCGGGTGGCGGCCGCCATCGGTGTGGCGCCGGAGAGGCTGGTGGGCATGGACCAGACCCATTCCGCCGATGTCGCGACCATCACCCTCCCCCTCCCCGACCAACGCCCCGAAGCCGACGCGATGGTCACCGCCACCCCCGGCGTGGCGCTGAGCGTGCTCACCGCCGATTGCGAACCGGTGCTCTTCGCCGACCAGAACGCCGGGGTCGTCGGCGTGGCCCATGCGGGCTGGAAAGGGGCGCTCGGCGGGGTGCTGGATGCCACGATCGAGGCCATGGAGGCCCTCGGCGCCACCCGCAGGAGCATCTCCGCCGTGATCGGCCCGACCATCAGCCAGAAGGCCTACGAGGTCGGCCCCGAATTCCACGACCGCTTCCTCGCCGCCGACAGCGCCAATGCGCGCTTCTTCCGTCCGGGCGCGCCGGGGCATTTCCTGTTCGACCTGCCCGGCTACGGCCTCCACCGCCTCATGGCCGCGGGTGTCGGCCACGCCGAATGGACCGGAGATTGCACCTATGGGGAGCCGGAAAGGTTTTATTCCTTCCGCCGTTCGGTGCACCGCAAGGAGGCCGATTACGGCCGGCTGATCGCCGTCATCCGGCTCTGACACGCCCACGCTCCACAACCGGCCCCGGCGCCAAATGTCGCCATCCGGTCAACGATCCGGCCCCGCGCCCGGGAACTTCCCCGGACGCGCCCCAAACCTGCCCCAATTGTGCATCATCATTGCCTTGCAGCAAACGCGCCGGAACCGACCGGGCAGAAGGGTATCCCATGAAACAGCGCCACTGGCTCAGCGCCATTCTCGACGCCATCGAAGACGATACCATCCCCCTGCCCTGGATCCGCAGCCCCGACCGCAAGAAGCGCAAAGCCGCCGCTCGCGCCCGCGCCGAAGCCCAACAACCCACCGCCTGACGCGTTTACGGTCTTGTTGAAACCAATGTATCGCTTGTCGCCTTCAACCGCAGGGAGAGGCCGCGAACAGGCAATATAGCATCCGTCTTTATAACAAGCCCGTTTTGGTGACCATGCGACCAGGGCAGGCATGCAGAGCGCATCGCGCAGGAATTTACGCCCGCCCCGGATGAAGGCCTGGCCGCGCCATTGGCCCGATTGCCGGGTCATCGGGGCGAGGCCGGCAAGGCTGGCGATCTGCTTGCGCCCGAGCGTCCCGGTTTCGGGGCACTCGATCAAAATGGCGGCGGCGGTCGGTTCGCCGATTCCGGGGATCGGGCACAGAATGTCGTGGACCAAAGCGCCTTCATCACTGGCGCGCAGACGTGTCTTGATCTCGGCTTCTATCTCTTTGAGAGCCGCCTCGATCCGGCGCAGCAGCGCGCGCGACCGGTGTCTGGTCAGGGCAAGTGTCTGCGTCCTGATCCGGTTCAGGAGCCCTGTGCGGTCCTTGACCAGAGCAGTGCGGGCGGCCTGCAACTCCTTGAGATCATGCTGATCTTCCCGCGCAGGCGCATCCGGTTGCAGACCCGGAGCCGCGCCCATCTGCGCCAGAACCACCGCGTCAACCCGGTCAGTCTTTGCCCGGGTGCCGAGCGCCTGCGCAAAGCGCCGGGCTTGCAACGGGTTGACCTTGACCACAGGCAGATGCCCGGCAAGCCTGCGTTCAAACGCGCCATGATACGGGCCGGTTACCTCGAAGATCATGCGCGCCGGTGCGGTCGCTCCAATCCAGCGGCGCGGCTGCGCAAACCCGTTTGGTGTTGGCGAAGGTCTCACAGGCCCCGTCGCTCAACCGGTGGCAGTCCAAAGTGCTTTTGGAAACATCAATCCCTATGCCATAGCGTTTGACGAAATACCTGACACAAAGAGCATCACCTGACGCGCCCAAAATCCATGATTTCAGGCAGCGTCAGGTGAGTCAGGTTTTTCGCATGACGCCTTATCCAGCCACAAAGCGCGCGGACCGCTGAAATGCTGCATGATGTCGGCGCGTTGTTCTTGGTCTTGCCGCCATACTCGCCCGACCTGAACCCCACCTCTCGGGACATTGCATGCGCAATGCCCTGCCGGCCAATGATCGAGATGGCGTTCTCAAAGCTCAAGGCGCTGATCGGGAAGGCTGCTGCACGCAGCTGCGAAGACCTCCGGAGCGCTGTCGGCCACGTCTGCGATCTATTCACCGACAAAGAATGCTTCAACTTCTTCAAAGCCGCAGGATACAGAACCGATTAAACGCAAGGTGCTCTATACACGGAGTGACACAGAGCGAGCCTCCGACGCACCAACCGGACCGGGTCATCCCCGGTCCGGCAGTTGCGTGAGCGCTTCACACGGGCGAGCCCCCACCGGGCCAGTTAAAGTCGGCAGCAGGGGGCATCTCTTTTCCTTGGGCGGTCATCGGCTCTCCTGCCTGTACCGCGCCCCCATCATTGGCCGACTGACCTTGACAGCCGGTTAACCGCGCCCCTTTTCCTGGGAAAAATACTCGAAATCCCGACCGTGCCGAAGGCCACCCGTCCGCAACAGGGCCCACCGTTTCACAGCCCGACCGCTCAGGTAATCTTTTCCAGCCGTTCTTTCGACATCTCGCCCGGCACGATGGTGAGCGGCACCGGAAGCGTCGCCGTTTGCCGCATCAACTGGGCGATGATCGGTCCCGGCCCACGCCGCCCGGAGGCCGCGCCCAGAACCAGCACGCCGATCTCGCTCGATTCGTTCACCCGCTTCAGGATCTCGTCAACCGCAATCCCCTCGCGGATCACCAGTTCGGGATCGACCGAATGCTTATCCCGCATCCACTTGGCGAAAACTTCATAATGCGCGTGGATCCGTTCCCTGGCTTCCTCCTGCATGATGGAGCCGACCCCGATCCAGTGGTTGAAC
The DNA here is from genome assembly GCA_002746935.1 of Rhodobacterales bacterium. Lineage (GTDB taxonomy): Bacteria > Pseudomonadota > Alphaproteobacteria > Rhodobacterales > Rhodobacteraceae > Sinisalibacter. The sequence goes on along the minus strand of PDRW01000031.1, from coordinate 55,200 downwards.
TCATCGGGTGGGATGATCGAAAGAATTTCGACCTCGCCGCCGGTGTGCTCCGCCCGCATCGCGGCGAAGCGCATGGCGTTGAGGCATTCCTTGCTGTCGTCGAGCACGACGAGAAACTTGCGCATCTGTCACTCCCTGTCAGGCGCCCGACCAAACGCCCTCACCAGACGCCCGGCCGCAACCGACCCTGACCCATGGCTCGCACATGTCGCGCCATCTCACAACCGGTTTTGAACGCGGCGCGGCACACCGCTGCCCCTCGTTCAGGGCCGCCCCGCCTCGGCGTGGGCCCAGTCCCAGTAGAGGTCGCGCAGCCGTTCGGTGACCGGGCCATGCCGGTAATGCGTCCCCTCGAACTCGGTGACCGGGGTCACCTTGTGCATGTTCCCCGACAAAAACACCTCGTCGGCGCCACGGAAATCCTCAAACGTCAGCACCGTTTCCTGCACCTCGATCCCGGCGGCGCGGGCATTGGAAATGTGCCGCGCCCGGGTGATGCCGGAGAGGAAGGTGCCGTTGGCCACCGGCGTCATCAGCACCCCGTCCTTCACCATGAACACATTGGCGCTGGCGCTTTCGGCCACATTGCCGAGCGCATCCGCCACCAGCGCATTGCCGAAGCCCTTGGCCGACACCTCGGCGATCATCCGCGCGTTGTTGGGGTAAAGCGACCCCGCCTTGGCATTGACCACCGCATCGTCGAGCACCGGACGGCGGAACCGGGTGGTGCCGAGCGTGGTGGTGGCCCCGGCCGGCGCGATCGGCACCACCTCGAGACAAACCGCAAAACCCGTCGCCTGATCGCTGGGCAGGATCCCCAGCGTCGCGGAATCGATCCCCCAATACATCGGCCGCACATAGACCGGCGCGTCCTTCGGATAGAGCCGCAGCCCCTCCCAGACGATCTCCAGCATCTCCTCGACCGATACCGTGGGCGTGATCAGCAGGGCCTCTGCCGAACGGTTCACCCGGGCGAGGTGCTTGTCGAGATCCGGTGCGATCCCGTCGACATAGCGCGCGCCGTCGAACACGGTGGAGCCCAGCCACGCCCCGTGATCGCCCGCCCGCATGACCGGCACATCGCCCTCGTGCCAACTGCCTTCGAAATAGGTGCGCAGGTTGGTGCCGACCGCCATGGTTCCCTCCCTTGGATTGCCCCCCGCGAGACTAGGCGCCGCGAGGGATGAGGTCCAGCGCGCAGACCGGCGCCCCGGCCCTGACGGCCCCGAACACCCGCAACCGCGCCCGCCGGAAAGCCCCTTTTTCCTGGCAGAAATACGCCTGCGGCGCCCGGACACCCACAAGGGAGCTAAACGCCGGGACTTTTACCGCCCGCGGACGAAGCCCATGATCCCGAAGGTCCGCTCCAGCACCGGCCCCGAGATCTCCGCGGCCTTTTCGGCGCCTGTCGCCAGCAGCGCGTCAAGCTCGTCCGGGGCGTCCATCAGCCGTTTCATCTCCGCCGAGATCGGCGACAGCTTCTCGACCGCAAGCTCCGCCAAGGCCGGCTTGAACCGGCCCCAGCCCTGACCGCCGAATTCCGCCAGCACCGCCTCGCCCGGCATCTCCGCCAGCGCGGCGTAGATCTCCACGAGGTTCTTCGCCTCCGGTCGCGCCTCCAGCCCCGCCATCTCCGAGGGCAGCGCCTCCGGGTCGGTGCGGGCCTTGCGGAACTTCTTCGCGATCCGGTCGGCATCGTCGAGCATGTTGATCCGCTCCATGTCGCTCTCGCCGGATTTCGACATCTTCTTCGTGCCGTCGCGCAGGTTCATCACCCGCATCCCCGGCCCTTCGATCACCGGTTCGGTGAGCGGGAAGAAATCGACGCCGTAATCGTGGTTGAACTTCGCCGCGATGTCGCGGGTCAACTCGACATGCTGTTTCTGGTCCTCGCCCACCGGCACATGGGTGGCGTGATAGGCGAGGATGTCCGCCGCCATCAGCGCCGGATAGGCATAGAGCCCGAGCGACACCTTTTCGGCGTTCTTGCCGGCCTTGTCCTTGAACTGGGTCATCCGGTTCATCCAGCCGACCCGGGCGACGCAATTGAGCAGCCAGCCGAGCTCGGCATGGGCCGACACCCGGCTCTGGTTGAACAGGATCGACTGTGCCGGGTCGATCCCCGAAGCGATCATCGCCGCGGCCACCTCGTGGGTCGAACGCCTGAGCTCGTCGGGGGCCTGCCAGACGGTGATCGCATGCAGGTCCACCACGCAATAGATGGTCTGGTAATCCTCGCCCTGCATCTGCACCCAGCGCTTGATCGCGCCGAGGTAATTGCCGAGGGTCATGCCGCCCGAGGGCTTGATCCCGGAAAAGACGCGCTTGGTGAACTGGGCTTCGGACATGGGCTTCTCCGCTGGTATTGCGCTGGTAATCCGCGCCCGGCCCGCTTATCTGCCACGGAACCGACCGTCAAGGAACCCTCATGAGACCGCCCCTGCCCCACCAGATCCCGCAAGACCACGATGCCCCGCCGTTCAACCCGATGCCGTGGCAGGTGATGCTGCTCGCGGCGGTGATCTTCGCGGTGGAGCTGATCTTCACCGCCGCCGATTCCGGGCTGATCGGCGGACCGGAGGCGACCGGCTGGCGCCTCGCCGCGCTGGAACGCTACGGCTTCCACGAACCGCTGATGCGCTGGATGCTGGAAAACAACGTGGTCCGCTGGGAATATCTCTCGCGGATGCTGAGCTATCCCTTCGTCCATGGCAGCTTTACCCATGCGCTGTTCGTCGTGGTCTTCGTGCTCGCGCTCGGCAAGCTGGTGGGCGAGGTGCTGGGCGGATGGGCGGTGCCGGTGGTGTTTCTCGGCGCCTCGGTGGTGGGGGCGCTGGCCTATTGGCTGGTCTGGGACACGCCGGTGGTGCTGTTCGGCGGCTACCCGGGGGCCTATGGGCTCGTCGGCGGGTTTACCTTCGTGCTCTGGTCGGGGCTCGCCGGGCGCGCGACCGGCGTGCAGGCCTTTACACTCATTGCCTTCCTCGCCGGGATCCAGCTGGTGTTTGCGCTGCTCGTCGGCGGCTCGCTCGACTGGGTGGCCGATCTTGCAGGCTTCGGCGCGGGGTTCGGCCTCGCGGCCCTCGTCAGCCCGATGGGCCGGGCCGCGGTGAAACGCCGGGTGCGGCGGCAGTAGGGGCCGTCAAACGGGCGCGCTTTCGCAAGCGCCGCCCCGCTCGGACCGCGTTCAGAGAATTTCGAGCACCTGTTCCGGCGGACGCCCGAGCCGTGCCTTGCCGCCGCTGAACACGATCGGCCGTTCGATCAGCTTCGGCACCTCGGCCATGGCGCGGATCAGCGCATCATCATCGCTGTCGCGGGTCAGCCCGAGCGCCTTGAATTCCGTCTCCTTCACCCGCATCGCCTCGATCGGCCGCAGCCCCAGCGCCGCCAGCGCCGCGCGGATTTCGGCCTCGTCCGGCGCGTCGTCGAGATATTTGCGCACGGTCGGGGTCACGCCCCGCTCCTCCAGCAGCGCCAGCACCTGGCGGCTTTTCGAACAGCGCGGGTTGTGCCAGATGGTCACGTCGCTCACAGCCAGTCTCCTCTTTTCGTGCCCACCGCTTCCGACACATGGGCAAAGCCGTCGCGGACCAGAAGCGCTTCGAGCCCGCGGGTGATGTCGTCCACCAGACTGAGCCCGTGGAACACCAGCGCCGAATAGATCTGCACCGCCGCCGCGCCCGCGGTGATCTTGGCATAGGCATCCTCGGCCGAACCGATCCCCCCGACCCCGATCAGCGGCAGATGCCCCTGGGTCAGCGCCGAAAGCTTGGCGAGCACGCGGGTGCTCTTTTCGAACAGCGGCTTGCCGGAGAGCCCGCCGGCCTCACGCGCGTTGGGCGAGGCCAGCCCCTCGCGGTCCAGCGTGGTGTTGGTGGCGACGATCCCGTCGAGGCGGACCGACCGCGCCACCCCGACGATCGCCTCAAGCGCCTCGTCATCAAGGTCCGGGGCGATCTTGAGCAGAACGGGGGTGTATTTGTCCTGCGCCTCGCGGAGCTCGAACACCCGCTCCAGAAGCGCTTTCAATGCCGCCGGACCCTGCAAGTCGCGCAGCCGCTCGGTATTGGGCGACGACACGTTGACGGTCACGAAATCCACATAAGGCCCGCAGGCCCTGAACACCTCGGCGAAATCGCCCGCGCGGTCGGGCGAATCCTTGTTGGCGCCGAGGTTCAGCCCGACCGGCACCGGGTGATGGTGCGACCGGCGCGACAGCCGCAGCGCCGCGGCCTCCTGGCCCGCGTTGTTGAAGCCCATCCGGTTAATGATCGCCGCATCCTCGTAGAGCCGGAACAGCCGTGGCTTCGGGTTGCCGGGCTGCGGCCGCGGGGTGATCGCGCCCGCTTCGATGAAGCCGAAACCGGCGCGGGCGAGCGCGTCCACCACCTCGGCATTCTTGTCGTAACCGGCGGCGAGGCCCACCGGATTGGGCAGCGCCATCCCGGCCACGGTCGTCTTCAGAACGTCGGAACTGTAGAGCCCCGGCATCGGCGCGACACCGGCCTTCAGCGCCATCAGCGACAATCTGTGCGAGGTCTCGGCATCGAAGCGATGCAGCATCCACATGCCGAAGCGTTCGTAAAGGGTCATGTCATCTCCGCGGGGAACAGGTGGGTGCCGCCGGGACCGGACGGCAGCGGACAGGACCAGGCAACGTCGGCCGCGCGAAGCTCCCGGTAGAGATGCGGAAACAGCGCGCCGCCCCGCGCGGGTTCCCATTTCAGATCGGCACCGAGCCGGTCGGTGTCCACGGCCACCAGCCGGAGCCCCCCGGCGCCGGCGAAATATTTCGCCGCGGTTTCGGGGGCCTGGGTGGCGGTGGAGAAATGGATATAGCCGTCTTCGAGGTCGACGGGGGCGCCGGCGGTCGCACCCGCGGCGGCGAAGGCCTCCCACTCGGAGGCGCGGAAGATCTTGTAGATCAGCATGAAGCGGGTGTGCCAAGGGGGGGCGGTTTCGTCAAGACGCCCCAAGGTAGCGCCCAGGGTGGCGCAGGAGCGGGCGACGGCGCTTCGAAGCGCCGTGTCACGCGATTGCGCAATCGCGTGCCCGCCGCTCACCAGCCCCCGGGGGCGGCAGTTGTTTTGACTCCGCACCCAAGACAAGGCACTGTCTTTTCATCATCACAACAGGGAGCCCCCAGATGTACACCCGTCTCCTCGCCTCCGCCGCCGCGTTGGCGCTGACGTCCGGCACCGCCTTTGCCGATTACACGCTCAACATCGTGCATATCAACGATCTGCACAGCCGCATCCAGCCGATCTCGAAATACGATTCGACCTGCAAGCCCGAGGACAATGCCGAAGGCAAGTGTTTCGGCGGTGTGGCGCGGGTCAAGACCATGATCGACCAGCTCCGCGAGGAGCTCGCGGGCCAGAACCTGATCGTGCTCGACGCCGGCGACCAGTATCAGGGCTCGCTGATGTACACCACCTACAAGGGCGATGTGGAAGCCGAGATGATGGAACGCATCGGCTTCGACGCCATGGCCGTGGGCAACCACGAGTTCGACGACGGCCCCGAGGGCCTTGCCAAGCTCATCGACAAGACCTCCTTCCCGGTTGTCTCCGGCAACCTCGACCTCAGCGCCTCGACCCTGCTGAAAGACAAGGTCACGCCTTATGTGGTGCTGGAGGTTGGCGGCGAGAAGATCGGCATCGTGAGCGCGCTCGCGACCGACACCACCGAGACCTCTTCGCCCGGGCCGAACGTGGTCTTCCAGGACGAGATCGAATCGCTGGCCGCCGATGTCGCCGCGTTGGAAGCCGAAGGCGTGAACAAGATCATCGCGCTCACCCATGTGGGCGTGACCAAGGACATGCGGATCGCCGCGTCGGTGCCCGGGCTCGATGCCGTGGTGGGCGGCCATTCGCACACCAGATTCTCGAACACCGAGGAAGGCGCGATGGCCTATCCGACGATGGTGGGCGATGTGCCGGTGGTACAGGCCTATGCCTATTCGAAATATGTCGGCCATCTGACGCTGGTCTTCAATGACGAAGGCAAGGTGGTTTCGGCGACCGGCGACACCATCCTGCTTGATGCTTCCGTCGGGGAAGACAGCGAGATCGTCGCCCGCGTGGCCGAGCTTGCCGGACCCGTCGAAGAGGCGATGGCAAAGGTCGTGGCCGAGGCAGCCGAGATGATCGACGGATCGCGCGATACCTGCCGGTCGATGGAATGCCCGATGGGCGATCTCGTGGCCGATGCCATGCTCGACCGGGTGAAGGACCAGGGCATCACCATCGCGATCCAGAACGGCGGCGGCCTGCGCGCCTCGATCGACGCGGGCGAGGTCACCATGGGCGAGGTGGTGACGGTGCTGCCGTTCCAGAACACGCTGTCGACCTTCTTCGTCAGCGGTCAGACCATCGTCGATGCGCTGGAGAACGGTGTCAGCCAGCTCGAGGAAGGCGCCGGCCGTTTCCCGCAGGTTGCGGGGATGAGCTACACCTTTGACGCGGCCGCGGAGCCCGGGGCGCGGATTTCCGATGTGATGGTCGGCGGGGCGCCGATCGACCTTGCGGCGGAATATGGTGTGGTGTCGAACAACTACGTGCGCAACGGCGGCGACGGCTACAAGATGTTCGGCGATGCTTCCAAGGTCTACGATTTCGGCCCCGATCTTGCCGATGTGACCGCGGAATATCTCGCCGAACATACGCCTTACGCACCGTTCACCGACGGGCGGATCACCGCGAAGTAGGGCTTTGAACAGGGATTTCGCCCGGGCTGATGCCCGGACGAGTCGCGGGGGGCGCTGCCCCCCGCACCCCCCGGAGTATTTTCGCCAGGAAAAAGGGAACGGGTATGAGTAAAGACCGGACAGGTCGCTGCACCTGCGGCGAGGTGGTCTATCGCCTCACCGATGACCCGATCATCGTCCATGCCTGCCATTGCACCTGGTGCCAGCGCGAGACGGGCTCGGCTTTCGTGCTGAACGGGGTGATCGAACCGGAGCGGGTCGAGCTTGTGCGTGGCGCGCCGGTCACGGTGGATCTGGCGACGGCGTCCGGCGGCATCCAGCGGGTGCGCCGCTGCCCCGGCTGTCAGGTGGCGCTCTGGTCGACATTCCCGCGGGACGGGGCCGAGCCCTTTGCCTATGTGCGCATGGGCACGCTCGAGGACACCTCGGGCGTGGTTCCGGGGGTGCATATCTTCACCTCGACCAAACAGCCCTGGCTGGAACTGCCCGCCGACGGCACCCCGGTGTTCGAAGGCTTCTACCGGCCGAGCGAGGTGCTGCCGCCGGCGCTCCATGCGCGGTTCAGGGCCGCGCTTGGCAAGTGACCGGGACGGCCCGCCCGTGAAGGCGGCCCCCGTGTGACATCCGCCAGGGCCCCATCCGGGGTATTGCGGCAATTCCGTGACGGCACGCCATGCTTTTGCCCCGGGAATGCCTTTCTCGTCGCGGGAGGTTTCTTTCACATCCCAAAAATCCCCTGTTTCTCCCATCACCGGGCCAGATTTCCCGCAAATACTGGGCTTGATGTTGGGGAGCGGACGAGGAGGCAGCGCCCATGGCGCCCTCCCCGGGAGCGTGAGGAGGGGTGCGATGACGGACACCGATGGCGGGGGATTTGGTCTTGCGTCAAGCATGGAAGAAGTGGCCCTCAGACGGAAACTGCTGTTCCGCCTGCTGCGCAGCTTCGACTTTTCGCACCCCGAGCTTCACAGTGAGTTGATTGCGGATATGCTGCCGGCACGGGGAACCGCCGCGCGGCGACCGACCTCACACCACTGAAGCGGAATGCGACGGGCCGGCCCCCGGTGGCGCCGGTCTTTGCGGTAGAGCGCAAGGCACCTGCCGCCTATAGCGTTTGACGAAATACCTGATACAAGGAGCATCACCTGACGCGCCCAAAATCTTTGATTTCAGGCAGCGTCAGGTGAGTCAGGTTTTTCGCATAACGCTTTATTGGTTTGTGAACGGGCGAACGGGAGAGGCCCCGGCGGTGGTTCGGGACAGGGCCAATGGCGCCCGGCACGGTCGGGATCGGCGGCCATTGCGGCCAGCGTCGCGCATTCATGGGGTGGCGGCTTTGGGTGGCGGCGGCGTTCCCTCACCCCTCTTGCGCGCTGTCGAACAACGGCTCGAAGCCGCCGAAGATCATGCGTTTGCCATCAAGGGGCATGTCGGCCAGAACCGCCGCGTCGGGGTCGGTTTGCATTTGTGCCATGGCGGCCTCGCCGGTGGCGCGGTCAGGCCATTCGATCCAGCTCATCACCACGGTTTCATCCGGCTTCGCCTGCACCGCGCGTTTCATGTCGGTGACCTCGCCATCGGGGATCGAGGTGCCCCAGATCTCGAACAGACGCAGCGCGCCGTATTTCCGGAGCAACGGCCATGCCGCACGGCAATGCTCCAGATAGGCCGCTTTGTTGGCGGTCGGCACGGCGGCCATGGTTCCGAAATAGTAGCTCATTGTTTTCCTCCTGTCGGGAATCGCTTTGGTTCCTCACGATACGGCTTGTGGTATGAAAAAGCTACTGGTAACATTTTTATATGACTAAACCCGCCAAACCCCGCTACGACGAAGGCTGCCTCGCCGCCCATGCGCTGAACCTGATCGGGGATCGCTGGGCGCTTCTGGTGGTGCGGGAGTTGATGCTGGCGCCGAAGCGGTTTCAGCAGATCCGCGCCGGGCTGCCGGGGATCACGGCGGGGGTGCTGACCGGGCGGCTGAAGCAACTGGCCGAGGCGGGGGTCGTGGCCCATGACACGCGGCTGGGGATTTACGCGCTGACCGAGGCGGGGCGCGACCTTCGGCCGGTATTGCTGGCGCTGTGCGAATGGGGTGTGCGCCAGCCGGGCCATGACCCGACGCGCTTCATCAGTCCGACCGCGCTGATGCTGTCGATGATTTGCATGGTGCGGCCGGAGGCGCGTGGGGAGCGGATCGAAGCGGGGTTCGACATGGGGGGGGAGCAGTTTGTCATGCACCTGACCGGCGACGCCCCGCCGCGCCCCGAAGCGGTGGAGCGTGCCACGGGAGAGTTCGTGCTGTCGGGCGATGGCAACAGTCTGGCCATGGCCGTCTATGGGCCGGTGCCGCTGGCCGGTCTTGTGGCTCAGGGGCTGGTCGGGGTGTCAGGAGATACCGCAATGGCGCAGCGCTTTGTAGACCTGTTCGCCCTGCGGCGGGAGGCTTCAGCATAGATCATGCGGGACGCCGCAGATCGTTCCTGCCCCGGCAAACAAAGGCACCCGGCCGGAGTTTCGATCCGGCAATCCGCAATCTGCCTTGCGCCTGCGCGCCTGCCGGTTTCGGGCGGAGATCGAAGCTTCGGGACCAGAAACAGGCGAAGCCCCGTCCGGCAAGGGGGATCGGACGGGGCTTCTAAATCGCGCTGTGACTTGGGGGGGCGGAAACGAGCGCGATAGCTGTATGGGGCGCCGGCACGGAGGGGGAGGCCGCGCGCTCCGGTCTGGTCAGGCCGCCGCCGCGTAAGTCGCGGCCTGACCGGTTTCAAATTCACTTTCCTCTGCAAGAGCGGCCACGAGTTCGCCCGCTTGACGACCGCGGAAGACCGCATAGGGGGTTGGACGAGCGAACGCGTCGGGAGGGACGATTTCGCCGGGGACTGCGGCCTGCGCCAGCACCAGCGCGCCGCCATCTACATAGATCATCTCGTCATTCCGGAAGTGCAGTGTGAACACTTCGAAGGACCGGAGCGCCCGGAAACGCTCGGCCTCGCGGTAGCCGACAAGGGCCTTGGCCGGAACCAGCGCGAAGGGATCGCCGGTTCTGGCCAAGGCCTCGTCGCTCTCGATCATCACCATCTGTTCGGGCAGCAGCACCATTGGTTCGCTGTTGCCGATAACCCCGGCGGGCACGTGAACCGGGCTTGCGAAATCAGGGGGGGTGTTCTTGCGCACAAACCGGGTTGCCCGGGTGATGGCAACGAGGTTCTGCGGCCCGCTGTCAAGGGTCGGAATGCGGTCGCCGATGGTGAGCGCATCGACCGTACGCCAGCCGTCTGCGGTTGCAATCCGGGTTCCGGAGGTGATGCCGCGCATCTGGTCGTCGCGGCAGGGCATGTCAGAACCGGTTCCGGCACTGTCGCGCAACGGACGCTGGCGCATATGCTTGTAAACCGGACCAAACATTTTCTCTTCCATCCCGAAACCGAGCAGGCGCCCAGGGCGCTTCGTTGCCTCAGGTTCAGGAATGATTTGGTGGCGGGGAAATTATTCGGCGGGAATAAGACGATGTTGCGGCATTGTCCCCGAGCATGAAACAGTCTTTAGACGGCATTGTGGCTATGGCCAGGGCGCGGACGAAATGTGTCAGGCAAAGGCATAGCCGAACCGATTTATGTCCGATTGGCAGAGTTCTGCCACGATTTCAGCCTCCGATTCGCCGTAGCAGCCGCGCCAGTCGCGGGTCCGATTCGACTGGTTCACATGCGGCAGGGGCGCGAGGCGGAAGCCGAGATGGGTTTCGAGCGGGGCGAGATCTTCGTCCAGGTGTTCGAGGCGGATGAACAGATCGGCCCGCTCCACGCCCTCGGCGTCGGTGACGTAAGCCGTATAGGGCGCGGCTTTGAAGCTCGCGCGGGTCAGCGGTGCCCGCAGAAAGCCGGGGAAATCTGTGCTCTTGGCGAGGGTCACGGCCGGATGGGCGAAGCTCTGCGTCTGGAGCCAGTGGTAATAGCTCACCATCCGGGCCCATGGGTTGCGCACCAGGGTGAAGACGAAGAAATCCTCGATCTCCTGCTGTGTCACAAGGCCGTAGAGATCGGAGAGGCGGGAATGTTTCCACAGCCGCCCGGAGGCCTCGGCCCCGCTCAGACGGCGGCGGCGTTTCTTCGCCTTGGGCGTGTCGCCGAGCATGATGTCATCGGCCATGGCGCGGGCTTCGAGGGCGAGCGCGAGCGAGGTGCCGCCGGTCTTGGGGGCATGGACGAAGATGTAGCGGCGGCCGCGGGAAAGGATCATGGGGCGATCCTACAAAAGGCGGGAGTCGGGAACCAGAGGCCCCCGGACCAACCGGAGCCCGGGGGGCATGCGCCCCCCGGCCCCCGCGAAGCTACTCCTTCACGTAAGGTTGCCCGTCCGCCGCGGGCGGCCGCGCCTTGCCCACCAGCCCGGCCACCACGACGATGGTGGCGATATAGGGCGCCATGGCGAGGAATTCCGACGGGATCGGGGTGTTGAGCAGGGCGAGCTTCTGTTGCAGCGAATCCGCGAAGCCGAAGATCAGCGCCGCCGCCAGCGCCCCCACCGGGTGCCAGCGTCCGAAGATCATCGCCGCGAGGCCGATGAAGCCGCGTCCGTTGGTCATGTTCTCGTCGAACCGCCCGACCGAGCCGAGGGTGAAATAGGCCCCGCCGAAGCCCGCGACCATGCCCGCCAGCGTCACATGCAGATAGCGGGTCCAGTAGACGTCGATGCCGAGCGTATCGGCGGCACGCGGGTGTTCGCCCACGGCGCGGGCGCGCAAGCCGCCCTTGGTGTAGAACAGATAATAGGTCGCGACGCCGACAAGGATCAGCGCGCCATAGACGAAGATGTTCTGGCTGAACAGCATCGGCCCGAGCACGGGGATGTCGGACAGGAACGGGATCCTGATCTTGCGGAACACCTCGGCGTTGTTCATCCAGCGGTGTTCGGCGAAGACCTGGCTGGTGACATAGCTGGTCAGCCCGAGCACGAACAGGTTGATCACCACCCCGGCGATGATCTGGTCCATTCGGAAGGTCACCACCAGCGCCGCCAGCAAGAGCCCGAACATGCCGCCGACCGCCACCGCGGCCACCAGCCCGATCCAGCTGCCCAGCAGCGAGCCGAGCAGCGCGCCGGTGAAGGCACCGGCAAGCAGCATGCCTTCGATGCCGATGTTGACCACCGCCACCCGCTCCGAGAGCACGCCGGCGAGGCCGCCCAGCGCGATCGGCACCGCGCGCACCATGGTTTCGCTGAGCATGCCGGTGAGGTTGAAGCTCTTGCCCGCGTCGGCCCAGACGAGGAAGGCGAGCACCGCGATGCCGAGCCCGATGCCGATGAACATCGTCGCCCAGCGCCCGCCGCCGCGGAAGAACAGCCGCGCGCCGAGGAAGGCGAGCACCGCGGCCACGATGGTGGTGAAGCCGCCCGGCACCACCAGATTGGGGATCTGGATCGCGTCACGCGGGCCGGTGAGCTTGAAGGTCGCCACCTCGCCCGGGGCGACGTCGAGCAGGAACAGCACCAGCACGGCGAGGCCGAGCAGGATACCCCCCGAGATCCGGGCGCGGAGCGCGCCGGCGCTTTCGATCTTTTCCGCCGTTGCGGTTGTCGTCACGTCGGTCATGTCATTTGCCCCCCTTGCGCGAGAAGCCCCACGGGAAAATGGCGCGCACCAGCAGAGGTGCGGCGATGAAGACGATGATCAGCGCCTGGATGATGCCGATCAGGTCGATGGATACGCCTGCGTCCACCTGCATCTGCCGGCCGCCGGCCTCGAGCCCGCCGAACAGGATCCCGGCAAACAGGATGCCCACCGGATGCGAGCGGCCCAGCAGCGCCAGCGCGATGGCGTCGAAGCCGATGCCGGCGGAGAACCCGGGCGAGGCCCGCCCGAGCACCCCCTGCACCTGCACGGCGCCCGCAAGACCCGCCAGCGCGCCTGCGGTGGCCATCGCCAGCACGACGATCAGCCCCGAACGCATGCCGGCATAGCGGGCGGCGTCGGGGTTGGCGCCGGAGGCGCGGAAGGCAAAGCCGATCTTCGAGCGGAACAGCAGCCACCAGACGAAGGCCACCGCCAGCAGCATCAGGATGAGACCGGCGTGCAACCGCAAATTCGGGTCGATCCAGTCGAGAAGCTGGGGCAGACGCCCGGCATCCGGCACCGATTTCGACACCGGGTCCGAGCGGCCCGCCTTCTGGATATAGGGCTGGCGCAGAAGGAACCCGAGAATCTGGAAGCTGGTGAGGTTGAGCATGATCGTCGAGATCACCTCATGCGCCCCGGTGGTGGCCTTGAGGATGCCGGCGATCGCGGCATAGAGCGCGCCGACCACCGCGCCGGCCATCAGCGACAGCAGCATCAGCAGCGGAAACGGCAGGCCCGGGAAGCTGAAGGAGAACACCGCCGCCGCCATGCCGCCCATGAGCAGCTGGCCTTCGGCGCCGATGTTGAACAGCCCCGCCCGGAAGCCGAGCCCGAGGCCGAGCCCCGCCAGCACCAGCGGGATCGCCGAGGTGAGCGTCTCCGAGATCGCGTTGAGCGAGCCGAAGGAGCCCTTGCCCAGCGCCACGAAGCTCCGCCCGATTGTGGCGATGTCGACGCCGGTTGCCAGCATCACCACCGCGCCCAGTACCAGCGCCGCGACCACCGCAAAGATCGGCACGATCACCAGATCTTCGAACTCTTCGCGTCCGCCGGAGACGCGTTCGAGAAGCTTGCGTCCGGCGTCGTCGAGTGTGCGTTTGCCAATGGTTGTGGTCATGCCGCGTCCTCCCCGGCGGTCGCGCCGGCCATGGCAAGGCCGATCTGGTTACGGTCGGCACGGCCGCCGGTATTGTCGAATTCGGCCACGATCCGGCCGTCGAACATCACCAGGATGCGGTCGGAAAGCCCCATGATCTCGTCAAGCTCTGAAGACACGATCAGCACCCCGTCGCCCTCGTCGCGGCTTTCCACCAGCCGCTTGTGGATATATTCGATCGAGCCCACATCGACCCCGCGGGTCGGCTGGCTGGCGATCACCAGACGGGTTTCGCGTTCAAGCTCGCGCGCCACCACCATCTTCTGCTGATTGCCGCCCGAGAGCGCCCCGCCGGCAAGGAAGACGCTCGGCGTGCGCACGTCGAAATCGACGCAGAAGGCCGCGGCGGTCTCATGCACATGGGGCCAGTTGATCGAGCCGAAGGGCGCGGCATATTCCTCGTCGTAATAGGAATTCAGCACCATGTTCTCGGCGATGGAGAAGCCGTCGACCATGCCCGAACGGTGCCGGTCCTCCGGGATATGCGCCATGCCGCGGCGGTGCCGGTCGCGCACGCTGGCGTGGGAAATGTCCTCGCCCGCGAAGATGATATGCCCGCCCTGCTGGCGCATGAGCCCGGTGATCACCTCGACAAGCTCGGTCTGGCCGTTGCCCTGAACGCCCGCAATACCGACGATCTCGCCCGAACGCACGGTGAAGGACACGTCGTCCAGAACCTTGTCGTCGTTGTCGTCGAGCATGGTGACATGTTCGAGCCTCAGCATTTCCTCGCCCGGTTCGGCCGTGGTCTTGTCGACGGTAAAGCTCACCGCGCGGCCCACCATCATCTCGGCGAGTTTCGCCTCGTCGAGATGCTGCGGATCGCCTTCGCCGGTGATCGCGCCGTGGCGCAGCACGCTGATGCGGTCGCTGATGGCGAGGATCTCGTGCAACTTGTGGGTGATGAAGACGATCGCCTTGCCCGCCTCCTTCAGCGAATTGACGATACCGAAGAAGTCTTCCACCTCCTGCGGGGTGAGCACCGCGGTGGGTTCGTCGAGGATCAGCACATCGGCCTCGCGGAACAGCACCTTGAGGATCTCCACCCGCTGCTGGATGCCCACGGGGAGATGCTCGATCAATTCGTCCGCGGGCACGCGCAATCCGTATTTCTCGTTGATCTCGTTGACCTGGGCGCGCGCCTTCTTCAGGTCGAGATAGCCCAGCCGTCCGGTGGGCTCGACCCCGAGCACCACGTTTTCGGCCACGGTAAACACCGGAACCAGCATGAAATGCTGGTGCACCATGCCGATCCCGGCGGCGATGCCGTCGCCCGGGCCCTCGAAGCGCACCGGCTTGCCGTCGATCAGGATTTCGCCCTCGTCGGGGGAATAGAGCCCCGAGAGGATGTTCATCATCGTGGATTTGCCCGCGCCGTTCTCGCCGAGAAGCCCCAGCACCTCGCCGCCGCGGATCGTCAGATTGACATTGTTGTTGGCCACCACCGGGCCGAAGCGCTTGGTGATCCCGCGCAGTTCGACGTCCATTGCCTGTCCCCGGATAGGGCGCACAGGCAGGGGTGCCCGCGCACCGTCAGATAGGAAAACCGCCGCCGGTGGTTCCGGCGGCGGCGGATCGGGTTATTTGCCGACCTTGATCGAACCGTCGATGATACCGGCCTTGATTGCCTCGAGCTCGGCCTTGAGCTCGGCGGGCACCGCATCCTCGAAGGAATGGTAGGGCGCCAGAGACACGCCATCGTTGGCCAGATCACCAACGATCACACCACCTTCGAATGTATCGTTCATCGCGGCCTCGATGGCGGCCTGCACGGTCGAATCCATCCGCTTCAGCACCGAGGTCAGGTAGACATGGGCCTTTTCGCTGTCGGTCAGGGCCTGGTCGGCATCGACACCGACGATCTTCAGCTGGTCGGTGCCGAGTTCGTCAGCCAGCGCGGCGGAGCCGAGGCCCACGGGACCGGCAACCGGCATCACGATGTCGGCGCCTTCGTCATAGAGGTTCTGGGCAAAGGCGCGGCCATCGTCGAGCGAGTCGAAGTTGCCGGTGAACAGACCCTCCCTGGTTTCGGGGTTCCAGCCGAGCACGGTCACATCGGTGCCCTTCTGGGCGTTGTAGTAATTCGCGCCGGCAACGAAGCCGTCCATGAAGATGGTCACCGGCGGAATGTTGATGCCGCCGAAAGTGCCGAGCACACCGGTCTTGGACATGCCGGCGGAGAGGTAACCGGCAAGGAACGCCGCCTGGTCGGTGGCATAGACCTGGCCGAGCACGTTCGGGATCGCCGGATCATAGGCGAAGTCGACGATCGAAAGCTTCTGGTCGGGGTTGGCCCTGGCTGCGGCGGCGGTGGCGTCGCCCATCAGGAAGCCGACGGTGATGATCACGTCGCAGGAGCCGCCCAGCAGCGAGTTGAGGTTGGCTTCATAGTCGGTTTCGGCCTGGCTTTCGAGAAACCGGCCGTCGATGCCATGGGTGGCCATGGAGTCCTGCACGCCCTTCCAGGCGGTCTGGTTGAACCCGGCGTCGTCGATGCCGCCGATGTCGGTCACCTGGCAGGCGGTAAAGGCCGAAGCGGCCGTGACCGAGCCCGCGACCATCGCGGCGACAAGGCCGATCTTGCTGAGAAACGTCATGTTAACCTCCATGCTACGCCGCGCCGGTCTGAGCGCAGCTCCAGAAAGACGCGCATTTCAGGGCAAAACCCTGCCGGGCGGCGAATCCCGCGATGCGGCCATGCCGGACCTTATCACGGGCCGTTGCGATATTGTTGATTGAAATCAACAAAACCACAGGATTTGATTCAACGTTCAAAAAAGTACAACAATTCAAGGACTCCCCACCTCCGCCGCGGGTCCGGACTTGCGGGATGCGGGCTAAGGCGTGCATGATTTCCGCATGGACACCGACACCGCCAATGCCTGGCTGACCGGGAATTTCGCCGACTGGGTGCTTGCCCTCGAACCGGAGGTTGTCAGGGCGGGCTGCACCGGGGTGGCGCTGTCGATCCCGGTGCGCAGCGCAATCACCCAGCCCGGCGGGCACGTCGCCGGCCCGGCGCTGACAACACTTGCCGAAACGGCAATGATACTTGCCTGCGCCCGCCATCTCCGCGCCTTCCGCCCGATGAACAGGGTCAGCCTGGACATGCAGTTCTTCCGGCCTGCGCAGGGTGAGCGGATCGGATGCGCGGCAACGGTGGAGCAGGCGGACAAGGCGCTGATCTTCACCCGCGCGGTGCTGACAGCCGA
Organism: Rhodobacterales bacterium; assembly: GCA_002746935.1. GTDB lineage: Bacteria > Pseudomonadota > Alphaproteobacteria > Rhodobacterales > Rhodobacteraceae > Sinisalibacter. Next base: position 38,506 of record PDRW01000031.1, on the reverse strand, counting down.
ACCGTCAAGCCGCGATGTCGCCGCCGCGACGGCGGCCTTTGCGCTCGGCTGAGGCATTCCGGCGCCCCCGATCGCAACGCGCGCCCCGGCGCCTTCACCAGGGCGCCATCCCGGCGCTTGCCTTGACCTTCCGTTTGCGGTTTCTTGCCCCTTGGTGACGCCCGCCCCCCAAGCCGCACCGGGGGAGACCGGGCCGGTAGCGGGGCGGCGGACGGGGCAGCGAACCGGCAGATGGATATTGCCTTCATTCTCAATGGCGAGGCGGTCGAGCTCAGGGATGTCGACCCGCAGACGAGCGTGCTCGACTGGCTGCGCGAGGTGCGCGGGCTGACCGGCACCAGGGAGGGCTGCAACGAGGGCGATTGCGGCGCCTGTTCGGTTCTGGTGAGCGATGCCGAGGGCAGCCGCGCGCTCAGTGCCTGTCTGATGTTCCTGCCGCAGCTCAACGGCCGCACGCTCACCACCGTCGAAGGGCTCGCGGGGCCGGGGGGGCAACTGCATCCGGTGCAACAGGCGCTGATCGACCATCACGCCAGCCTGTGCGGCTTCTGCGCCCCCGGCATCGCCATAAGCCTCGCCGCCGGGCAGATCGCGGGCGAGACCGACCATGTCCGCCAGCTCACCGGCAACCTCTGCCGCTGCACCGGCTATACGCCGGCCCTGAAGGCGGCGAAAGCGGCCGCCGAAGCCCCGGTGCCGGACTGGCTCGCCGGGCTCGGGGCCGCACCGGCGCCGGACTGCGAGCCCGAACTGCCCGACACGGCCGAGGCGCTCGCGGCCTATCTCACCCGCTTCCCCAACGCCCGGATCGTCGCCGGCGGCACCGACATCGCGCCGCGGGTCAACACGCGGATGGAGGATCTCGGCCGGATGGTGTTCATCGACCGGATCGAGGAGATGCGGCGGATCGAAACCGCGCGCTACATGCTGCGCATCGGCGCGGCGGCGACGATCGAGGATCTGCGGCTGGCGATGGCGCCGCTGCATCCGGACTTTGCCGACATGCTGGCGCGTTTCGGCAGCCCGCAGGTGCGCGCCGCGGCCACCGTCGGCGGCAATATCGCCAACGGCTCGCCCATCGGCGACACCCCGCCGCCGCTGATCGCCCTTGGCGCGGTGCTGCTGTTGCGCCGCGGCGATGCGACCCGCGAACTGCCGCTCGAGGATTTCTTCCTCGACTACGGCCGGCAGGATCTGCACCCCGGCGAGTTCATCGAGGCGATCACCGTCCCGCGCGAGCCGGGCGAGGCGGACCGGCTCAGGGTCTACAAATTGTCGAAACGCATGGATCAGGACATTTCCACAGTGCTCGGCGCGTTCAACATCGAGGTCAACGCCGGCCGCGTCACCACGGCCCGCATCGTCTACGGCGGCATGGCCGCCACCCCGAAGCGGGCCCGCGCGATGGAAACGGCGCTCACCGGCAAGGCCTGGACCCGCGAGACGGTGGAACTCGCCAAGGCCCGCGCCTCGCAGGATTTCGCCCCGCTGAGCGATCATCGCGGCTCCCGGGCCTACCGCCTCGCCGCCGCCGCCAACATGCTGCTGCGCTACTGGCTCGAAGACCAGGGTGCCCGCGTGAGGCTCTCGGAGGTGAGCGCATGAGTGCCGGACGCCCCCTGCCCCACCTCTCCGCCCGCGCCCATGTCACCGGCAGCGCGGCCTATGCAGACGACATTCCCACCCCGCCCGGCTGCCTGCATCTGGCCTTCGGGCTCAGCCCCGAGACCCATGGGGTGGTGCTGTCGATGGACCTTTCCGACGTGCGCGAGGCCCCTGGTGTGGTGCTGGTGCTCACCGCCGCCGACCTCGACCGCCCGGCGGATGTTTCGCCCGCTGCCCATGACGCGCCGCTGCTCGCCACCGGCGAGGTGCATTTCCACGGCCAGCCGCTGTTTCTCGTCGCCGCCACCAGCCACCGCGCCGCCCGCGCCGCCACCCTTCACGCCTGGATCGAGATCGAGAAGCGGCTGCCGATCCTGTCGATCGAGGAAGCGCTGGCGGCCGAAAGCTATCTCGGCGACGGGCCGGTGATCTGGGAGAAGGGCGATATCGAGGCCGCGCTGGCCGGGGCGCACAAGGTGATCGAGGGCGAGATCGAGATCGGCGGGCAGGAACATTTCTACCTCGAAAGCCAGACCGCGCTCGCCCTGCCCGGCGAAGCGGGCGAAATGGTGGTGCATTCCTCCACCCAGCATCCGGCGGGGGTACAGGAGAAGGTGGCCGAAGCCCTGGGCCTGCCGCTGCATTCCGTCCGGGTCGAGACCCGCCGCCTGGGCGGCGGTTTCGGCGGCAAGGAAACCGACGCCGCCGCGCCCGCGGTGGCCGCCGCCATTGCCGCGGCAAGGACCGGCCGCCCCTGCAAGATGCGTTATGACCGCGACGCGGACATGACCATCACCGGCAAGCGCCACGGTTTCCGCATTGCCTACCGCGCCGGGATCACCCAGGCCGGCAAGCTCACCGGGGTCGATTTCACCCAGTATCTGCGCGGCGGCTGGTCGGCGGACCTGACCGCCCCGGTGGCCGACCGGGCGATGCTCCATGCCGACAACGCCTATTTCGTCCCCGCAATGCGGATCGCCAGCCACCGGCTGCGCACCAACACCGTCTCGGCCACGGCCTGCGGCGGTTTCGGCGGGCCACAGGGGATGCTCGGCATCGAACGGGTGATGGACCACATCGCCCATGTGACCGGACAGGATCCGCTCGCCATCCGCCGCAAGAATTTCTACGCCAAGACCAGGCCGCAGAAGACCCATTACGACCAGCCCGTCCCCGCCTTTGCGCTGCCCGACATGGTCAAACAGCTCGAAGACAGCGCCGATTACGAGGCCCGGCGCCGCGAGATCGCCGGTTTCAACGCCCGCAGCGAGGTGCTGAAACGTGGCATCGCGCTTACCCCGGTGAAATTCGGCATCGGCTTCACACTGCCGCATCTGAACCAGGCCAGCGCGCTGATCAACCTCTACCGCGACGGTTCCGTGGCCCTCAGCCACGGCGGCACCGAGATGGGCCAGGGGCTGCACACCAGGGTGGCGCAGGTGGCGGCGCGATGTTTCGGGATCGGGCCCGACAGGGTGCGCGTTTTGCCCACCGACACCTCGATCATCCCCAATGCCAGCGCCACCGCCGCCGCCTCCGGCAGCGACCTCAACGGCGCCGCGGTGCGCGCGGGCTGCGAAGAGATCAAGACCCGGATGACCCGCTACCTCGCCCAGTCGAACGGGGTGCGCAGCCGCCAGATCGCCTTCCGCGACGGGGTGGTGCATGTGGGCGGCCGCAGTCTCAGCTTCGCCGAGGCGGTGGAAGATTGCTACCTCGGCCGCATCAGCCTGTCGGCCGTGGGCCACTACCGCACGCCGGGGCTGGACTGGAACCCGGAGACCGGCAAGGGCCATCCGTTCTTCTATTTCGCCTGTGGCGCGGCGGTGACGGAGGTGGCGCTCGACACGCTCACCGGCGAATACCGGCTGCTGCGTGCCGATCTGCTGCATGATGTCGGCGACAGCCTCAACCCCGCCCTCGACCGCGGCCAGATCGAGGGCGGCTATCTCCAGGGCGCGGGCTGGCTCACCATGGAAGAACTGGTCTGGGACCAGCAGGGCCGCCTCGCCACCCATGCCCCCTCGACCTACAAGATCCCCACCGCCTCGGACCTGCCGGAGGTGTTCAACGTGGCGCTGTGGAACCGGCCCAACCAGGCCGACACGGTGTTTCGCTCCAAGGCGGTGGGCGAGCCGCCGCTGATGCTGGGGATCTCCGCCTTCATGGCGCTGTCCGACGCCGCCGCTGCCTGCGGCAAGCGCTACCCGGCGCTCGACGCCCCGGCCACGCCCGAACGCATGCTCTGGGCGGTGCGGCGGGTCCGCCGGTAGGGGGCGGCGAGCTTCCGGTGAGCTTCGGCCGCGAGGCACTCACCGGCGGCCAATGGGGCGCCGGGGCGGGTGGTGGTGGCCGATGTTCGCGGGCTCCGCGCGCCCCCCGCGTGAGATCGGCACGGCGATGCTGGTCCGGGACGGCGGCCAGCAGGGCAGCATCGGCGGTCGGCTGAAACACGACGCTACCCCCCGCACCCGGGAGATGCGCGCATACGGCGAGGCGCGGGCCTTCGTCCGCGCCGCCCTCGGCCCGGATTTCGGCCAGTGCAACGGCGGCAGGGTGGCTTTGCTGTTCGCGTGTTTCGGGACACTTCCCGAGACGCTGCCCGATATGGGCACGGCCTTCGCCCGCAGGGTTGGCGACCCGACCGAAGCCGGGGCGGCACCACCCGACACGCCGCCCCTGCCCGCCCTGCGCAACCACTGGGTCATCGAACCGGTCGCCCCCCACCATCGAGGTCCGGATCTGGCGCGCGCGGGCCATGTGGGGCGGGAGCCGGTCCATGTGCTCGCACCGCTCCCCGGTTTTGCCATCACCCTCGTCGACACCACGCCCGCGCGCTTCCCCCGCCCACGCTCCCGGCCAATGTCATCCCCCGTGCCGCCGAGCCGCTCACCGGCGTCTTGCGAAAGGCGCCGCCGCAGGTGCATCACTTCATCCTAACCTGTTCCCACGCGCTCGACCTCGCCCTGTGCGATTCGCTGCCCGGCCACGGAGTCACCTCCGCCGGGCTGATCGGATCGGCCACCAGATGGGCCGGGTTCCGGGCGCGCCTCGCCGGAAACGGCCATTCGCCCGCGGCAATCGCACGCATCCGCTGCCCCATCGGCACACCCGGGCCAGGAAAGCCCCGGGGGCCATTGCGGTCGGCGCGGCTCACGCGCTACTGCTGGTGGTGGCAGGAGAGGCCAGCCACTAGACCTGCGCCGGATTCCAAGGTACGGGCAAGACATTGGCCGGGAGATGGGCCAAAGGGTTGGCCGGGAGATGGGCCAAAGGGTTGGCCGGGGGATGGGCCAAAGGGTGGGCCGGGGGATGGCCAGAGGACCGGGATGACAGACGCGCTTCTTACCATCGAGGGGCTGACCAAGGCTTACCCCGGGGTCATCGCCAATGACGGGGTATCGTTCCAGATCCGGCCGGGCGAGATCCACGCCCTGCTGGGCGAAAACGGCGCCGGCAAGTCGACGCTGGTGAAGGCGATCTACGGGCTGGTGAAGCCCGATGCGGGCGCGATGACGCTCAACGGCGCCGCCTTTGCCCCCGCCAACCCCCGCGCCGCACGGGCCGCCGGCGTCGCCATGGTGTTTCAGCATTTCTCGCTGTTCGAGGCGCTGAGCGTGGCCGAGAACGTCGCCCTCGGCATGGACGACCCGCCCGGCCAGCGCACCCTCAGCGCCCGGATCGCCGAGGTGAGCGCCGCCTACGGGCTGCCGCTCGACCCCGACCGGCTGGTGGGCGATCTCTCGGCGGGCGAGCGCCAGCGGGTCGAGATCCTGCGCTGCCTGCTCCAGAACCCCTCGCTGCTGATCATGGACGAACCCACCTCGGTGCTGACGCCACAGGAGGTGGAGATCCTGTTCCATACATTGCGCCAGATTGCGCACGACGGCGCGGCGATCCTCTATATCAGCCACAAGCTCGAAGAAATCCGCGCCCTTTGCGAATATGCCACCGTGCTGCGCCACGGCCGGGTGGTGGCGCGTTGCGACCCGCGCGAGCAGAGCGCCGCTGAACTGGCCGAAACCATGGTCGGCAGCAGCCTGCACCGGCCGCAACGCTCCGGCGGCGAACATGGCACGGTTCTGCTCGATGTGCTGGGGCTCTCCCTGCCCGCGCCGAGCGAATTCGGCACCGCGCTTTGCAACATCTCGTTTACGTTGCGCGCCGGCGAGGTGCTGGGCATCGGCGGGGTGGCGGGCAACGGGCAGGACGAGCTGGTGGCCGCGCTCTCCGGTGAGCGCCTCGCACCCGGCGGCACGATCCTGCTCGACGGCGAAGACATCGCCCGCCGCCGCCCCGGCGCGCGCCGCGCGCGCGGCCTGCTCACCGCGCCCGAAGAACGTCTCGGCCACAGCGCCGCGCCCGGCATGAGCCTCACCGAAAACGCGCTGATCACCGGCGAGCGGCGCGAGAGCCTCGCCTGGCACGGTTTCATCCGCTGGGGCCGCACCCGCCGCTTCGCCGAACGGATCATCGAAGCCTTCGACGTGCGCACCCCCGGGCCCGACACGACCGCGGGCGCGCTGTCGGGGGGCAATCTGCAAAAGTTTGTCATCGGCCGCGAAATCCTGCAACGCCCGCAGGTTTTCGTGGTCAACCAGCCGACATGGGGGGTCGATGCCGCCGCCGCCGCGGCGATCCGGCAGGCGATCCTCGACCTCGCGGCCGAAGGCGCGGGCGTGGTGGTGATCAGCCAGGATCTCGATGAACTCATGGACATTTCCGACCATTTCACCGCCCTGAACGAGGGCCGGCTTGCCAGGCCCAGGCCGACCCTGGGGCTGTCGATCGAGGAGGTCGGGCTGATGATGGGCGGGGCCCATGACATGACGGATGTGGCCCGGGACAAGACCGGTGATCCAGCTGGCGATCCGGCCGGACCCACCGCCGGGGAGACGCGGGCATGAGACTGAAACTCGACCGCCGCGCCGCGCCCTCGCGCCTCGTCACCGCCCTCACCCCGGTGCTGGCGGTGATCGCCACCATGGTCGCGGGCGGGGTGATGTTCTGGGCGCTGGGCGCCAATCCGGTCGAAGCGATCCGGATCATCTTCTGGGATCCGCTGTTCGGCAATTTCGCGAGCTACACCCGCGGGCAATTGCTGATCAAGGCGGGGCCGCTCATTCTGATCGCCACCGGGCTGTCGCTGGGCTTCCGGGCGGGGATCTGGAACATCGGCGCCGAGGGGCAATACATCATCGGGGCGGTGCTCGGCGCGGGCGTGGGGCTGGCGTTCTATCCGACCGAAAACCGGCTGATCTTTCCCCTGATGATCGGTGCCGGCGCGTTCGGCGGCTGGCTCTGGGCGATGATCCCGGCGCTGTTGAAGACACGGCTCGGCACCAATGAAATCCTCGTCAGCCTGATGCTGGTCTATGTGGCGGAAAACATCCTTGCGAGCGTTTCCACCGGGCTGTTGCGCAACCCCGAAGGCCATGGCTTTCCCGGAAGCCGCAACCTCGCGCGCGACTTTCCCGCCGCCGCCAACCCGGAATTGTTTGCCGGCACCGGCATCCATCTGGGCGTGGTGGCGGCGCTGATCGCGGTGATCTTCGCCCATGTGCTGATGACCCGGCACCGGATGGGGTTTTCGATCCGGCTGGCGGGAGAGGCGCCGAAGGCGGCGCGGTTCGGCGGGGTCAATCCGGCGCGGCTGGTGCTGTTCTCGCTCGGCACCGGCGGGGCGCTGGCGGGGATGGCGGGGCTGTTCGAGGTTTCGGGGCCGGCGGGGCAGATCTCGATCGACTTCAACTCGGGCTACGGGTTTACCGCGATCATCGTCGCCTTTCTCGGACGGCTGCATCCGGTGGGCATTCTGCTGGCGGGGCTGCTGATGGCGCTGACCTATATCGGCGGCGAGCTGGCCCAGACCATGATCGGCATGCCCGCGGCGGCGATCCAGCTGTTTCAGGGGATGTTGCTGTTTTTCCTGCTGGCGATGGATGTCTTCGCCAATTACCGGGTGCGGCTTCGGGGCGCGGAGGCGAAGGCATGAGCGGGGTGGCGGGCAGCGTGGCCGGGGGTTCCACCCCCGGACCCCCGGAGTATTTCTCCAGGAAAAATACCGGTAAAAAAGGGCGCGCCGGAGGGGGGTGGTGATGGATTTCGGACAGATCAACCCGGTACTTCTGGCGGCCTCGCTGATGGTGGCCTCGACCCCGATCCTGCTGGCGGCGCTGGGCGAGATGGTGGTCGAGAAGGCCGGGGTGCTGAACCTCGGGGTCGAGGGGATGATGATCACCGGGGCGGTGGTGGGTTTTGCCGTCGGGGTCAACACCGCGAGCCCGGGGGCGGGTTTCGTGGCGGCGGCTTTGGCGGGGGCCGGGCTCAGCCTGGTGTTCGCGCTGATCACCCAGGTGCTGAAGTCGAACCAGGTGGCGACGGGGCTGGCGCTCACGCTGTTCGGGCTCGGGCTGTCGTCGCTGATCGGCAAGCCCTATGAGGGGATGAAATCGGCCACCCTCGGCAAGCTGCCTCTGCCGGGGCTTGCGGATCTGCCGGTGGTCGGGCCGGTGCTGTTTCAGCATGACCCGATGGTTTATCTGTCGCTGCTGGCGGTGGTGCTGTGCTGGCTGTTTCTCGGCTACAGCCGCGCCGGGCTGATCCTGCGGGCGGTGGGCGAAAACCACGAGGCGGCCCATGCGCTCGGCTACAAGGTGGTGCGGGTGCGGGTTCTGGCGATCCTGTTCGGCGGTGCCATGGCGGGGCTCGGCGGCGCCTATGTGAGCCTCGTGCGGGTGCCGCAATGGACCGAGGGCATGACCTCGGGTGCGGGCTGGATCGCCTTGGCGATCGTGGTCTTTGCCAGCTGGCGCACCGGCTGGGTGCTGTTCGGGGCCTATCTGTTCGGCGGGCTCACGGTGTTGCAGCTCAATTTGCAGGCGGCGGGGATTGCGCTGCTGGCGGCGTTGCCCTGGCTGCTCGGGGCGCTGGTGCCGGTGAGCCTGTTGGTGGCTCTGGCAAAGCAGCTGCCCGGGCGCCGCTTCTCGCTGCGGAAGGCGGGACGCTGGCCGCTGATCTTCGGCGCGGCGGCGGGAGCGGCCTGGCTGCTCGGACTGCTGACCGGCTTCGCAACCGGGGCCGACACTTTGCTGCTGACCAGTTCGCCCTATCTCGTTACCATTCTGGTGCTGGTGGTGATCTCGATGCGCGGCAATCACGGGGCGCCGGGTTCGCTCGGGCGGGTGTTTCATGCGTCGCACTGAGCACGGACAGCAGGCATGAGGCGGGTGAACGCGGAGGGGCGGACATGACCCGGGAGGAGATCTGTCAGGCGCTCAGCGGCACCCATCCGAGGCTCGGCGCGGCGGTGGCGCATGCGAGTCTGGTGTTGATCGGGCTGTCGGCCATCGCCATCGCGCTGGAGACCGAACCGACGATCCCGGAGACGATCCAGCGGCTGCTGTTCGGGTTCGAAATCGTGGTGCTCGGGGTTTTCGCGCTCGAATACGGGCTGCGACTCTGGGCCGCGGAGCACCGCTGGCGTTACGCGCTCAGCTTCTGGGGCGTGGTCGATCTGCTGTCGGTGCTGCCGGCGATCGCGCTGTTCACCCCGCAATGGCAGGTGGTGCGCGCCCTGCGGCTGGTACGGTTGCTGAAGCTGTTTCGCACCTCGCAGGCGCTCGACCGTCTGGTGGCGGCGCTGCGCGAGGTGCGGGGCGAATTGTTCGTGTTCATCGTGATCGCCCTCCTGATGCTCTATGTGAGCGCGGTGGGGATCTATATTTTCGAGCACCAGGCGCAGCCTGAGGTGTTTCGCTCGATCCTTTCGAGCCTGTGGTGGGCGGTGGCGAGTTTCACCACCGTCGGCTATGGCGACATGGTGCCGGTCACACCGGGGGGCCGGGTGTTTACCACCTTCGTGCTGTTCATCGGCCTCGGCATCGTGGCGGTGCCGGCGGCGATCGTGACCACGGCGCTCCTGGAAGCGGAGACCATGATCGGCAGGCGCGGGCCTTCCGGGCCCGAGGGCGCCTCCGATAAAACACCTGACAAGAACCCTGACAAGACACCTGACAAAACCCAAGACGGAGAAGACCCATGAACCTGTTGAAGACCCTCGCCGCCGGTACCGCGTTGGCGCTCGGCCTTGCCAGCGCCGCCCAGGCCGAAGACCCCACCAGGGTGGGTTTCATCTATGTCGGCCCGATCGGCGACGGCGGCTGGACCTACGAGCACAACCAGGGCCGCCTCGCGCTCGAGGCGCATTTCGGCGACAAAATCGAGACCATCTATCAGGAGAGCGTGCCCGAGGGCGCCGACGCCGAACGCGCGATCACCCAGATGGTGCTGGCCGGCGCCGATCTCATCTTCACCACCTCCTTCGGCTATATGGAGGCGACCATTGCCGTGGCCGAGAAATTCCCGAAGGTGAAGTTCGAACATGCCACCGGCTACAAGACCGCCGATAACGTCAGCGTCTATTCGGCCCGGTTCTACGAGGGCCGCGCGGTGCAGGGCACCATCGCCGGGCATATGACCAAATCGAACATCGTCGGCTATATCGCCTCCTTCCCGATCCCCGAAGTGATCCGCGGCATCAACGCCGCCTATATCCACGCGAAGAAGGTCAACCCCGACGTCCAGTTCAAGGTGGTCTGGGCCTACAGCTGGTTCGACCCGGCCAAGGAAGCCGACGCCGCCAAGGCGCTGATCGAACAGGGCGCCGACGTGATCCTCCAGCACACCGACTCGACCGCCCCGCAGGCCGCCGCCGCCGAGGCCGGCAATGTGGTGACCTTCGGGCAAGCCTCCGACATGGCCGATTATGCGCCGCTGCCGCGGGTCTCCTCGATCATCGACAACTGGGGGCCCTATTACATCGCCCGCACTCAGGCGGTGATGGACGGCAGCTGGGAGAGCGTGAACACCTGGGACGGGATCGGCGCCGGCATGGTCGGCATCGGCGAGATCTCCGACGCGGTGCCCGCCGATGTGAAGGCCGAGGCCGAAGCCCTGCGCGACGCGATCGCTTCGGGCGCCTACCATCCGTTCACCGGGCCGCTGAAAAAGCAGGATGGTTCGGACTGGCTGGCCGAGGGCGAAGTGGCCGATGACGGCACGCTTGCGGGGATGGATTTCTACGTCGAAGGGCTCGACGGCGAGATCCCCAACTGAGCGCCGCACAGGGATGCAACCGGAAGCCCCGCCCCGACCGGCGGGGCTTTCTTTTGGGGCTTTTGGGGCCACCGGCATGGCACCACGGCTGCACATTGCAATGCCGCCATGCGTCGTGGCGGTGCGTTTGCTCAGAAATACGGTGCCGGAAAAGGCACGCAGAACCTTTTTAACCTCATGAAATACAACCGTTTTATTGCCCCCTACTGTGTCCATTAGAGCAGAAATCGCTAAATCTGAATCAAAATTCTCTGCCTCTCAATCAGCATCCTGCTGATTTCGAACGTGAATTTTGATGCGCAGTGTTGCAGATTGAAGCGATTTCGCTCTAGTCCGGAATACCGGACGAATGGATTCTCTGCGCCCGCATCCCCATTCCCCCCGGGCCCTCCACCGGGCCATCAAACCGCCGCTTTCGGCCTTGCCTTTCGCGCCACGCATGCAAGAATCGGCCCATTGCCAACCCCGGACACCGGAGCCCCGAAACCCATGCTCACCCGTCTCTTCGTTTTCACCCTCGCGCTTTTCGCCGCCCTGCCCGCTCTTGCCGACAGTTTCTGGGACCATAACGGCTCGCTCATGCGCCTCACCGCCAACGGCCAGGCCCGCAGCTTCACCTATGCGGCGCCGAGGCCGGGGATGGTCGAGGTCGGCGTGCGCCCCGGCACGCTGTTCTTCAACGGCTACCGCGACGGCAACCTCTATTACGGGACCGCGCGGGTGTTTTCCGACCGCTGTGGTGCCAACACCTTCCACATCGAAGGCTGGCTGACATCCGAGACCCACATGGTGCTCGAGGGCTGGCGGCCGGTGTTTCGCAATTGCCGCCCGACCAGCCAGAAGGTCTGGGAGCGTCTCGAATTCACCTATCGCTATTCCGACTGACCCGCTCCCGGGCTTGCCCTGCCTGCCCGCCGGCGGCAGGATCGTCCCATGGACGATTTTCTGATCATCGGCGGCGGCATCGCCGGGGCCAGCGCCGGGGCGCGGCTGTCCGCCCTCGGGCGGGTCACGCTTCTCGAAGCCGAAACCGTGCTCGGCTACCACGCCACCGGCCGCTCGGCGGCGATGTTCGAACCGAACTACGGCCTCGCCCCCACGGTCGCCCTCACCCGCGCCTCCGCCGGCTTCTTCGACACCGCAAAGCTGCTCACCCCGCGCGGGCTGGTCATCCTTGCCGGCCCCGGCGAGGACGCCGCCTTCGAGACCGACAAGGCCACCATGGACCTCACCGAGATCAGCCCCGGGGAAGCCCGCGACAGGATCCCGGTGCTCGACCCCACGCGCAGCATTCGCGCCGCCTGGCATGCCGAGGCCTGGGACATCGACACCGACCGCGTCCTGCAAGGTTTCGCCCAGGAGATCCGCCGCAACGGCCAGATCGTGACCAGAGCCCGCGCCGAAAGCATCCGCCGGACCGCCAGCGGCTGGGAGGTCGTGGCCGGCGGCACCACCTACCGCGCGAAAATGCTGGTCAACGCCGCCGGGGCCTGGGCCGACGCCATCGCCCGGCTTGCCGGTATCACCCCCCTCGGGCTTACCCCGAAACGACGCTCCATCGCCTGCGTCGCCGCCCCCGACGGGCACGACCCGCACCCCTGGCCGATGGCCATCGGCGCCGGCGAAACCTGGTACATGAAGCCCGATGGCGGCGCGCTGCTGATCTCCCCCGCCGATGCCGAACCCTGCCAGCCCCATGACGCCTGGGCCGACGACATGGTGCTCGCCAGAGGCATCGCCGATTGGGAGGCCCATGTGACCACCCCGGTCACCCGGATGATCTCCAACTGGGCGGGGCTGCGCACCTTCTCCCCCGACGGCAACCTCGCGATCGGCCCGGCGCCGGAAGACCCCAGCTTCCTGTGGTCCGCAGGCCAGGGCGGCTATGGCTTCCAGACCGCGCCCGCCGCCAGCCGGCTGCTCGCCGACCTCGTGGCCGGAATCGAGCCACAGCTCACCCCGGACAGCATCGCCGCGCTCGACCCCGCCCGCTACCGCTGACCTCCTCTTTTCCCGGGTCAAATACGCCGGGGGTCCGGGGGCTGGCCCCCGGACCGGAACTATCCGTCCCCGCCCGGCGCCGGCCTGAGCGCCTTCCACAGCTCCGGCACCACCAGCAGCGGCGCCGCGGCCAGCGCGATCAGCCCCCAGTGCTCCCAACCCAACGGCGCGGTCTTCAACAGCAGCTGCATCGGCGCCCAGTAGATCGCGGCGAGTTGCAGCCCGATCATCGCGAACAGCGCCGCGATCAGCAGCGGGTTGGAGAACCAGCCGATGCGGAAGTTGCTGTGGTGGAAGGAACGGAAGGCAAAGACACTGATCTTTTCGAAAAACACCATCGCCGTGAAGGCCGCCGTCCGCGCCACCGCTTCGTCGCCCGCCGACAGGAGGTGATAGAAGATCAGCAAAGCCGCCGTGCCGGTATAGATCCCGAAGGCCAGGATCATCCCGAGCCCCGCCCGGCCGATGAGGCTTTCGTCCCGGGCACGGGGCTTGCGTTTCATCGTCCCCGGGGTGGTCTTCTCGAGACCCAGTGCCACCGCCGTCACCCCGTCGGTGATCAGGTTCATCCACAGGATCTGGGTGGCGAGAAAGATCAAAGGCCCCCCGATCAGGATATTCGCCAGCAGCGCCACCACCTCGCCGGCATTCGAGCTCAGAAGATAACGGACGAATTTGCGGACATTGTCGAACTGCCGCCGGCCCTCCTCGATGGCGCGCACGATGGTGGCGAAATTGTCGTCGAGCAGCACCAGATCGGAGGCGTCGCGGGCCACATCGGTGCCGCGTTCGCCCATCGCGATGCCGATGTCGGATTGTTTCAGCGCCGGAGCGTCGTTGACCCCGTCGCCGGTCATGGCGACGATCTGGCCCCTGGCCTGCAACGCCCGCACCAGACGCATCTTGTGCGCCGGAGCGGTGCGGGCGAAGAGCACGCGCTGGTCGAGCGCCGCAGCGAGCCCGGCGTCGCTGAAGCCTTCCACATCGGCCCCGGTCAGCACCCGGTCGACCTCCAGCCCGACCATCCCCGCCACCGCCTTCGCGGTCGCCGCCCCGTCGCCGGTGATCATCACCACCCGGATGCCCGCGCCTCTGGCGGCGGCAATGGCGGCTTTCACCTCCGGGCGCGGCGGGTCCATCAGCGCCACGGCGCCGAGCCAGGTGAGATCCGCCTCGTCGGCCGGCAGCACCCGGTCCTTCTGGGGCCGCCGCGCCACCGCGATCACCCGCGCCCCGTCGCGCGCCAGCGCGTCCCAATCCGCGGTGAACCGGGCGCGGTCGGCCGGCGACATCGCCACGGTCTCACCCTCCGAGCGCCAGAAGGTGCAGCGGTCCAGCACCCGTTCCGGCGCACCCTTCACATGCAGCACATAGCCGTCCGCGCCCGCGGTCAGCACGCTCATGCGCTTGCGCTCCGACGAAAACGGCAGCTCAGCCAGCGGCTCGCCCGCGCGGGCGCACCAGCCCTTCCAGGCGAGCGTGACCAGCGCGCCCTCGGTCGGGGTGCCGGTCATCTGCCATTCGCCGTCGTCGCGGTCCAGCCGGGCGCGGTTGCAGGTGAGCACGGTTTCGAGCAGCGCCGCAAGCTCCGGATCGCTGTCGGCCCGCACCTTCGCGCCCTTCGGGTTGACGATATGGCCCGTGGGGTCGTAACCGCCTCCGGTCACCCGATAGACCCCGCCCGGCATCGCGATGCAAATGGCGGTCATCCTGTCTTCGGTGAGGGTGCCGGTCTTGTCGGTGCAGATCACACTGGCCGCGCCCAGCGTCTCCACCGCCTGCAACCGGCGGGCAAGGGCGTGCTTGCGCACCATCGCGCCCGCGCCCAGCGCCAGCGTGATCGTCACCACCGCCGGCAGGCCTTCGGGCACGATGGCCACCGCCAGCGACAGCGCCATCAGGAACATGTCGTGCAACGGATGCCCCGCGACCATCCCGGCGAGGAAGATCACCGCCGCCAGCACGATCGCGGCCAGTGCGAGTTGCCGCGCCAGAACTTCCAGCACCTGTTGCAGATGGGTCTTCTTCTGTGCCACCGAAGTGGTGAGCCCGGCAATCTCGCCGAAGGCCGTCGCCCGGCCGGTGGCCACCACCTCGCCGGTGGCATGCCCCCCCACCACCGCCGTGCCCATGAACAGCTTCGCCTCCGGGTCTTCGGCCGATTTCGACACCGGCAGGCTCTCGCCGGTGAGCGCACTTTCCTCGACCCGCAATTCCACCGAGGCCAGAAGCGCAAGGTCCGCCGGCACCTTGTCGCCCGCCGACAGCAGCACCACATCGCCCGGGACGATCTCGCGGGTATCGACCATCTGCTCACGGCCGTCGCGCAGCACCCGTGCATGGGACGCGAGCATCGACCGCAATGCCTCCAGCGCGTTCTCCGCCTGCCATTCCTGCACGAAGCCAAGCACCCCGTTCAGCATCACCACCAGAGCGATGGCGATGGCGTCGATCGTCTCGCCCAGCGCCAGGGCGATCCCGGCGGCAACGATCAGGATCACCACCAGAAGCCCGGTGAACTGCCGGAGAAGGATCGCATACCACGGCGCGCCTGCGGCTTCGCCGAGACTGTTGCGGCCATGCGCCTCCAGCCGCTTCGCGGCCTCCCGGCTGGTGAGCCCTTCGACAGGTCGGTCCATGACAATGCCCTCGCCTCGCTACCCGCGAAAAAGTCTACCACGCCGCCCCGCAGACGAAAGCCGTGCCGCCCGCGCCGCTTTCATGGCAGACATGCAACAGCCCACCGGGCCGGCCCGCGATCGGCCGGCTTGTTGACACACGTCAAGGAAATACCACCCCTTTTCCGGCAAACCGCCAAAGGGATAACAAAAAGACCCCGGCAACTGAAACCGGGCAGGATCCGGGCAGAAGGAGTCATACCCAGATGGAAGCCAACCCTCTTGCAAAAATGATGAACCCGAGGTCGATCGCGATCTGCGGCGCGTCCGACAATGCGACCAGCGTCGGCGGGAGGGTATTCGCCAACCTGAAGGCAGACGGATTCGAGGGGAAGGTCTACCCGATCAACCCCAAACGCAAGACGGTCGGCGGGCTGAAATGCTACCCGTCGATCCTCGATGTGGGCGAAGAGGTCGATCTTGTGCTGATCGCCACACCTGCGCGCACCGTTCCGGGGATCATCCGCGATTGTGGCGAAGTCGGCTGCAAGAACGCCGTGGTCCTGTCCGGGGGCTTCGGTGAAGGCGACGGCGGCGGCAAGGAGTTCGAAACCGAGCTGATCGCCCAGGCCAATCGGGCGGGCGTTCGTTTCATGGGGCCGAACTGCGTCGGGCTGGTGCGGCCCTGGCACAAGATGAACGCCACCTTCCTGCGCGCCGGAACGCCGAAAGGACGGCTGGCGCTGATCTCGCAATCCGGCGCGCTCAATTCGGCGATCTCCGACTGGGCCGGCCCGCATCACCTGGGCTTTTCCGCGCTGGTCTCGCTTGGAAACGCGACCAATATCGACTTCGGCGACGTCATGCAGTTCCTGTCGACCGATCCGCGTACCGACGCCATTCTTCTCTATGTCGAAGGCATCAAGGATGCGCCGTCGTTTCTGTCGGCGATGCGGATGACCACCCGCCTGAAGCCGGTGATCGTGCTGAAATCCGGGCGCCACGAATCGGGCTCCAGAGCCGCCGCAACCCATACCGGCGCGCTGATGGGGGGCGATCAGGTGTTCGATGCCGCTCTGGAACGGACCGGGGCGGTCCGCGCGCTGTCCTTCGGCCAGCTCTTCGCCGCGGCCGAGATTCTCGGCTCCAACAAGCGGGCGGGGGGCAACCGGCTCGGCATCGTCACCAATGGCGGCGGTGCGGGCGTGCTGGCGGCCGACCGGGCCGGCGACACCAGGGTTGCGATAGCCGACCTCGCCCCGAAGACGATCGAGAAACTCGACAAGATCCTGCCGAAACACTGGAGCCACGCCAACCCGGTCGATGTGCTGGGCGACGCCGGGCCAGAGGCATACGGTGCCGCGGTCAAGGCGGTCTACGAAGACCCGAATGTCGATGGCGTGCTGGCGCTGCTCACGCCCCAGGCCATAACCGACGCAGAGGCCATTGCCAAAGCGGTGGTCGCGGCGCTGCCGAAGCGGCGCACCAAGCCGGTGCTGGCGAGCTTCATGGGCGAGGCATCGGTGGGCAAGGCGCGCGAATACCTGTCGCAGAACGGCATTGCCGATTTCGCAACGCCGGAGCCGGCGGTATCGGCCTTCTCCTACCTCGCGCTGCACAACCGCAACCGCAAACTGGCGCTGGAAACCCCTTCGCCGCGGGTCGAAGCCTACCACCCCGACCTCGAAGGCGCGCGGATGATCGTCGATGCGGTGATGGCGGACGACCGCGAAATGCTGTCGGATGTGGAAGCCAAGGCCTTGATGCGCGCCTTCCGCATTCCGGTCAACACCACCATCGAGGCCGACAGCGAGATCGCGGCGCTGGTGGCCGCCGAAACCGTCGGCTTCCCGGTGGCGATCAAGATCAACTCGCCCGACATTTCGCACAAGTCCGATGTCGGCGGTGTGCGGCTCAATATCACCGACGCGGCGGAAGTCATGGCAGCCTTCCGGGAGCTCACCGCCTCCGCCAGGGCGGCACGGCCCAACGCCCGCATCAAAGGCGTGACCGTGGAGGCCATGGCGCGGCTGACCGGGGCGCGCGAACTCGTGGTCGGGGCCAGCCGCGACAAGGTGTTCGGACCGACGATCCTGTTCGGCGCCGGCGGCACGATGGTGGAGATATTGCAGGATTCGGCGGTGGCGCTGCCGCCGCTCAACACCGTGCTGGCCAGCCGGCTGGTGGACAAGGCCAAGGTCTCCAGGCTGCTGGCCGCCTTCCGCGATCGCGATGCGGTGGACCGCGACGCGGTGATTGATGTACTGGTGCGCATTTCCGATCTCGTCTGCGAATTGCCGCAGGTGGTGGAGCTCGACCTCAACCCGCTGTTCGCCGGTCCCGAAGGCGTGGTTGCGGTGGATGCGCTGATCAGGGTCGCGCGGCCACCGGCCCGCGACGGCCGCTACGATCACGTGGCAATCCACCCCTATCCGCGCCACCTTGTGGTCAGGGATTACCTCAGCGACGGCACGCCGCTGATCATCCGCCCGGTGCGGCCGGAAGACGCCGACAGCGAGCAGAATTTCGTGCGCAGCCTCTCGGACGAATCGAAGATGTTCCGCTTCATGGGCGCGATCAACGAGCTCAGCCCGGAGATGCTGGCGCATTTCACCCAGATCGACTACCGGCGCGAGATGGGCATGGTCGCCATGGCGATTCGCGACGGCAGGGAGCAACAACTCGGCGCCGCCCGCTACGTCACCAACCCCGACGGACGCTCCTGCGAATTCGCCGTCGTGGTGGGCGACCAGATCACCCATCAGGGGATCGGCACCCGGCTGATGAAGGCGCTGTTCCGCGCCGCGCGCGAACACGGGCTTCAGTCGATCGAAGGCACGGTGCTGAAGAACAACGCGCCGATGCACCAGTTGATGCGCGATCTCGGCTTCACCCGCCGGATGGACCCGGACGACCCCGAACTGGTGATCGTCGAACGCAACCTCTGAGCCTTTCGCGAGCGCAGCGTGCCGGGGGCTTGCGTCCTCTCCCGGTGCGCGTCTTTTGCTGCAATCTCTTGCGGGGCGGCGGCGCCGGGCCTAACCTTCTCGCAACCAGCCCGGAGGTAACATGCTCGGCTTCATTTCCCACTACGAGTGCCACGATCACGATGCCGGCGATCTGCACCCTGACGCCCCCATTCGCCTCGAAGCGATCACCAACCAGCTGATCGCCTCCGGCATGGATTATGTGCTGCGCCATTACGACGCCCCTCAGGTCGCGCGCGCCGATCTCGAACGGGTGCACGATGCCGGTTACCTCGACCGCGTCTATGCCATGGCCCCCGGGCCGGGCGAGCCTTCGGTGGAGATCGACGGCGACACGGTGATGAGCCCGGGCTCGCTGCGCGCCGCCGAACGCGCCTCCGGCGCCGGGGTGCTGGCGGTGGATCTGGTGATGCGCGGCGAGGCCAACCCGGTGTTCTGCGCCGTGCGCCCGCCGGGGCACCATGCGGTGCGCGGGCAGGCGATGGGCTTTTGTCTGTTCAACAACATCGCCGTCGCCGCGGCGCATGCGCTCGACGTCCACGGGCTCGAGCGGGTCGCGGTGGTGGATTTCGACGTCCATCACGGCAACGGCACCGAAGACATCTTCAAGGACGAGCCCCGGGTGCTGTTCTGTTCGTCGTTCCAGCACCCGTTCTACCCCTTCACCGGCCACGAAAAGGAAACCGACAACCTCGTCGACGTGCCGCTTCCCGCGGGCACCGACGGGCCGGCCTTCCGCAAGGCGATCGCCGAACACTGGCTGCCGCATCTCGACGCTTTCGCGCCGCAGATGCTGCTGATCTCCGCCGGGTTCGACGCCCATATGGCCGACGACATGTCGACATTGGCGCTGAGCGACGAGGATTTCGGCTGGCTCACCGGCGAGTTGGTGAAGGTCGCCCAGAAACACGCCGAAGGCCGGGTGGTGTCGATGCTCGAAGGCGGTTACGAGCCCCATGCGCTGGCGCGCTCGGTGATCCGCCATCTCGACGTGCTGCTGGGCTGAGCCGCCCGGCCGCCCGGCCCGCCGCAGCGCTGCGTCACAATTGCCCCCGGTCCGCGCGACACCGGCCCGGGGGCCTGTTTCCTGCCCAATACGTCCTGCCCAACACGTCCTGTCCAACAAAGAGAAGACCATGCCCGTCACCACCCGCCGCGAAGGCGCCACCGCTTTTGTCACCCTCGATTTCCCGCCGGTCAACGCCATCGGCCGCGACACCCGTCAGGGGCTGATCGACGCGCTCGACCGGATCGCCGCCGAGACCGGCCTTGAGCGGGTGATCCTCTCGGGCGCCGGCCGCGCCTTTGCCGCCGGGGCCGATGCCCGCGAATTCGACGGCCCGGCGCTGGAGCCGCATCTGCCCGAGGTGGTGACCCGGATCGAGACCTGCGCCGTGCCCTGGATCGCCGCGATCCACGGCCCCGCCCTCGGCGGCGGCTGCGAACTGGCGCTCGCCTGCCGTTACCGCATCGCCGCGCCCGGCGCCGCCATCGGCCTGCCCGAAACCACCTTGGGCGTGGTGCCCGGCGCCGGCGGCACCCAGCGGCTGCCGCGGCTGGTGGGGCTCGCCACGGCGCTGGAGATGATCCAGACCGGCAAGCCGGTGGGCGGCACCCGGGCGCTGGAGATCGGCCTTGTCGATGCGCTGGCCGATGACCCGGTCGCTGCCGCCGCCAAGCTCGCCCCCGCGGAACTCGCGGCGCGCAAGGCCGTGGGCGAACTGCCCGCGCCCGAGGCCGACGAGGCGGCGTTCGAAGCGGCTGAAAAGCGCGCCGCCACGCGGCTGCGCGGCCAGACCGCACCCGCCATCGCCGTCGAGCTTCTGCGCCGCGCCTGCGACACCCCGCTTGCCGAGGGCATGCAGATCGAACGCGGCCATTTCCTCGAGCTGCGCCAGGGCGCGCAGGCAAAGGCCCTGCGCCATATCTTCTTCACCGAACGCGGCGCCAAGGCCCCGAAATGGCTCGCCGGCACCGCTCCGGCGGAGATCGAAACCGCCGCCGTGGTGGGGGGCGGCACCATGGGCGCGGGCATCGCCTATGCGCTGCTCAACGCCGGGATCGCTGTGGTGCTGCTCGAGACCGATGCCGCCGGGGTCGCCCGCGCGGAGGAAAACGTCGAAAAGATCGTCGCCGCCTCGCTCAAACGCGGGCTGATCGACGAAGCCGGCGCCGAGGCGCGGCGCGCGCGGTTCACTGCCAGCGCCGATTATGCGGCCGCGTCCGGCTGCGACATCGCCATCGAAGCGGCCTTCGAGGCGATGGAGGTGAAGCACGAGGTGTTCCGCAAGCTGGAGGGCGCCCTGCGCGAGGGCACGGTGCTGGCCTCGAACACCTCCTATCTCGACGTCAACGAGATCGCCTCGGTGCTGGCCGACCCGTCGCGCCTTGTGGGGCTGCATTTCTTCGCCCCCGCCCATATCATGAAACTGCTGGAAATCGTCCGTGGCGACGCATCGTCCGATGCGGCGCTGGCCGCCGGTTTCGCCCTCGGCAAACGTCTGCGCAAACTGCCGGTGCTGTCGGGCGTCTGCGACGGATTCATCGGCAACCGGATCCTTGCGCGTTACCGTGAAGCGGCGGATACGCTGATGATGGATGGCGCCGCGCCCTGGGAGATCGACGCGGCCATGGTCGGGTTTGGCTACCCGATGGGGCCCTATGAGGCGCAGGATCTTTCCGGCCTCGACATTGCCCATGCCAACCGCCGCCGTCAGGACGCCACCCGCGACCCGGCCCGGCGCTACATTCCGATCGCCGACCGCATGGTCGCCGAGGGGCGGCTGGGCAAGAAGACGGGCGCTGGCTGGTATCGCTACGAGGATGGCCGCAAGGCGACCGATCCGCTGGTGGAAGAGATCGCCCGCGAAGAGGCCGGGCGGGCGGGGGTGGTCCGGCGCACCTTCAGCGCCGACGAGATCCGCGAACGCATCGTCATCGCCATGATCAACGAGGCCGCCGCGATCCTCGACGAGGGCATCGCCCAATCCGCCGCCGATATCGACCTCGTGACCGTCGCGGGCTATGGGTTCCCGCGCTGGCGGGGCGGGCTGATGCATCATGCCGATACGCTCGGGCCCGATCATGTGCTTGAAAGGCTGCGCGCCTTCGGGGCCGAAGATGCGGTGGCCTGGGCACCTTCGACGCTGGTGGAACGGCTGGCGGCCGGGGGACAGGCCTTTGCCGAGGCCTGAGGCCGGGCCCGGAGGGCGGCCCCGCAGCCGCCCTTTGCCTTTGCCCGGGCTTAGCCCGCTTGGATCTCCGCCAGATCGGCCTCGGCCCGCGCCGCCTGCCGCGCCACCTGCGCCGCGGCGCGAATGAGGCGGGCCGGGTCCGGGTGATGCGCCGCGGCGGCCTCGATACGGGCCCAGATGGCCTGTTCCAGCGTCCGCGCGGTGAGCCGCAGGAAGGCCATGGCAATCGGCCCCGGGTCGGCACCGGCGTCGAGATGGGCGCGTGCCGCTTTCCACGCCGCAAAGGCCCGGGCGAGGCCGGGGGTCTCGTCCTGCGCGGCGATGAAACGGGCGAAAGCATCAAGCGCCGCGCCGCCTTCGAGGCGGAGCAGGCGCGCCGCGAGCGCCATGGCGTGGATACCGTTGGTGCCCTCGTAGATCGCCGCGATGCGGATGTCGCGGTAGATCTGGCTGAGCCGGTATTCCTCGAGATAGCCATAGCCGCCCAGCACCTGCATGGCGGTTTCGGCGGCGCGCATCCCGGCCTTGGTGCAATGCGCCTTGACCACGGGGGTGAGGCATTCGAGCAGCCATGGGTCGTCGCCCGCCTCCAGCGTCACCAGCGCCAGATGGGTCATGGCGCGGCCACCGAGGGCGGCGGCGTCGATCTCGGCGAGCATCCGGGCGACATCGCCGTGGTGGTCGATGGTGCGCCCGCGGCCCTGCACCCGGTCGGCGGCATAGCTGCGGGCGATATGGCTCGCCCGCGCCGCCTGCGCCACGCCCTGAAGCGCCACGTCGATCCGGGCGTGGTTCATCAGCGTGAACATCGCGCGGAGCCCCTGCTCCGCCTTGCCCACAAGCTCCGCCCGGGCGCCGTCGAAGGCAAGCTGGCAGGTGGGCTGGGCGTGGAGACCCATCTTCTCCTCGATACGGGTGACCCGCACGGCATTGCGGGCGCCGTCTTCAAGCACCGCCGGACAGGCAAAGAGCGACAGCCCCTTCACCCCCTCGTCCGGCGCGCCGGTCCGCGCCAGCACGAGGTGGAACACGTTTTCGGAGATGTCCTGATCGCCGCCGGAAATGAAGATCTTCTCGCCGGTCAGGCGCCAGTTTGCGCCTTCCGCCACCGCGCGGGTGCGGATCTGGCCGAGGTCCGACCCCGCCCCCGGCTCGGTGAGGCACATGGTGCCGAGCCAGCGTCCCTCCGCCAGCGGCGGGATGAACCGCGCCTTCTGGTCTTCGGTGCCATGGGCCATCAGCGTGCGGATATGCCCCGGGGTCAGGTTCACCAGCATGTTGAAGGCCTGGGACGCGCCGGTTTCGATTTCCGAGACGATGGCGCCGATCACCCCGTCCTGCCCCTGCCCGCCGTAGTCTTCGGGCGCGGTGAGGCCGGTCCAGCCCTGCTCCGCAAAGGCCGCAAAGGCCGCGCGATAGCCCGCGGGCAGCGTCACCCGGCCGTCGACGAGCCGCGCGCCTTCACGGTCGCCGGGGGCGTCGATCGGGGCGATGACGCCTTCGGCGAAAGCGGCGAAATGGCCGGCGATTTCGCGGGCCATGCCGCTGTCGTAGCCCGGAAGGCGGGGCGCGCCGGCCACATGGTCGAGGGTGAACAGGATGTCGTCCACCGGGGCCGCAAAGGGTATCATGGGGCGAAGCCCAACAACCGTGCGGCGTTGTTCCTGAGAATGTCGGGGCGGACTTCGGGCTTGATCTCGAGCTGGTCGAACGCGGCGAGCCACCGTTCGGGCGAGATCAGCGGCCAGTCGGAGCCGAACAGCACCTTCTTCTTCAGGATCGAATTGGCGTATTTCACCAGGATCGGCGGGAAGTATTTCGGCGACCAGCCGGAGAGGTCGATATGGACATTGGGCTTGTGCTGAGCGACCGACAGCGCCTCCTCCTGCCATGGGAAGGAGGGGTGGGCGAGGATGATCTTCAGGTCGGGGAAGTCGACCGCAACATCGTCGATATACATCGGGTTGGAATATTTCAGCCGCATCCCGTTGCCGCCGGGCATGCCGGAGCCGACACCGGTCTGGCCGGTGTGGAACAGCGCAATCGCGCCTTCCTCCTCGATCGCCTCATAGAGCGGATAGGCCATGCGGTCGTTGGGGTAGAAACCCTGCATGGTCGGGTGGAACTTGAAGCCCTTCACCCCATAGTCACGGACCATGCGCCGCGCCTCGCGCACGCCCATCTTTCCCTTCCACGGGTCGATCGAGGCGAACTGGATCAGCACGTCGGAATTATCCGCGACCAGCTCGGCAACCTCGTCGTTGGAATAGCGCCGGTAGCCGGTTTCGCGCTCGGCATCGACGGGGAAGATCACCGCGGCGATATTCTGTTCGCGATAGTGCGCGGCGGTCTCGGGGATGGTCGGCGGATGCGACCAGGGGGCGCCGAAATATTTCGCCATATTGGCCTGAAGCTCGTCATAGCCGTCGTCGGCATGACAGCCGCAGGGCTCCTCGGCATGGGTGTGGATGTCGATCGCGCGGACCTTTGAAATATCGATCATATGTGCCTCCCGGGTTCTGGACCCTGTTTCCGGCCTTCCGGCTCAGTAGGTGATGGTGGCGGGATCGGCGTCGTCATAGAGCCGGTCCAGCAGCGCCTTGCGGCGGGCGAGGATCCTGCGGGCGTTGAGATTGCCCTTGGCGGTGACCTCGCCCGCGCCGATGTCGGGGCCTTCCGTGAGCAGGATAGCGCGGGCGACATGGGTCGACGAGCCCTGCACCTCGCGGGCGCGTTCGGCGAGGCGGCGGGCGATCTCTCCCTTGAGCATGCGGTTGGTATAGGCGCCGCCCTGCGCCTCGCGGGCGAAGCCTTCGGCGTCGAGTTCCGGCTCGTCGAGGAACACCATCAGGCCGATTTCCCTGCGGTCGGCGCCGGTCACCACGATGTCGCTCACAAGGGGGCCGAGTTGCGCCAGAAGCTCCAGCCTGAGCTGCGCCGCGCGCACCCAGGTGCCGGTCATCAGCTTGAAATCCTCGGAGATCCGGCCGTCGAAAGCCAGCCCGAGGTCGGGCGCGCCGGGCTCGACGAAACGCATCGCGTCGCCGGTGATGAAGAAGCCCTCGGCGTCAAAGGCCTCGGCGGTCTTCTCCGGGTCGCCAAGGTAGCCGCTGAACAGGTTCGGCCCCTTCACCCGCACTTCGAACCGCGCGGGATCGTCCTCGCCCGGGATCAGCTTCACCGTCGCCCCGGTCACCGGCACGCCGACGATCCCGGCGCGGTCGGTCGGTTCGTGCTGGATCAGCGTCGAGGGGGCGGTTTCGGTGAGCCCCCAGGAGGTGTTCATCAGCGGCACCCGGCCGGTCTCGGCGAGGGCAAGCGCCTTGTAGCCCTCCCAGACCTCCTGCGGCAGCGAGGCGCCGGCGTAGAAGATCATGTCGAGCCGGGCAAAGAAGGTCTTGCGCAGATCGGCGTCGGTTTTCAGCGCCTCCACCATCCGGGCATGGCCGAGCGGCACGTTGAAGCTGATCGTCGGCGAGACCAGCGCGTTGTTTTCGAGGGTGCGGGCCATCAGCGCGGGCACCGGCTTGCCGTCGTCGATATAGAGCGTGCCGCCGCTTGCCAGCACGAGATTGAAATTCTTCGACCCGCCGAAGACGTGGTTCCACGGCAGCCAGTCGACCAGCACCGGCGGGTTATCGGCGAGGAACGGCAGCGCATCCAGAAGCTGGGCCTGATTGGTGCACATCATCCGGTGGGTGGTGGGCACACCCTTGGGCGCCGAGGTGGAGCCGGAGGTGAGCAGGATCTTGACCACGCTGTCGGGGCCGACGGCGGCATGGGCGGCATCGACATCCACGCCCGCGTCGCCCTTCAGCAGATCGGCGAAGGGGGTGACGCGCGGGTTGTGGCCGGGGCGCGTCGCCACCAGTTCGATACCGTCAAAGGCGTCGAGCGCCAGCGCCTCGCCGTATTGGTCGGCATCCACCGCATAGGCCATTTTCGGCCGCACGAGGTCGATCGCATGGCGCAGCCGGGCGTGGGCACCGTGGATCAGCGCATATTGCTCCGCCACCGGCACCACCGGCACCCCGACATATTGCCCCGCGAGCGCCAGCAGCCCGTGGTCGATGCCATTGCCGGAGATCACCAGCACCGGGGTGCTCTCGTCGAGCCCCCGCGCCACCAGCGCGGCCCCGATGGCCCGCACCTGCTCCAGCACCTCGGCATAGCTCACCTCATGCCATCCGGCGCCGTAGCGTTCGGCGAGAAAGGTCTTCTGCGGCCGCTCTTCGGCCCAGCGGTGCAGCCAGTCGCCGGTGGTGCGGACGGGCGCCGACATTTCGCAGGCGCTGGTGTAGAGCAGGGTGCCATCGGCGCGGGTTTCCAGCCGGGCGGCGTGGGGACGGTAGTGCGGGCCCATCAGCTTCTTCCTTTGGGTGAGGTTTCGATCGCCCTGAGCGCGGCGATCAGAGCGGTTTGTTCCCCCGGCGTCAGCCCCGCGGTGAGCCGGGCTTCATGGGCCGCCACGGCGTTGGCGGCGCTGGCGCGCAGCCGGGCGCCTTCGGCGGTGACATGCAGCGCATAGGCGCGCCGGTCGGTGGGCACGCGGTCGCGGGTGATCAACCCGCGCCGCTCCAGCTCATCGACCACCACCACCAGATTGGGCCGTTCCATCTGCATCGCCTGCGCCAGTTGCGACTGGCTGAGGCCGGGGTTGTCGTCCACCAGCGTGAGCGCGGTGAAGGTGAGCATGCGCAGGCCAAAGGGGTCGAGGCTGCGTGCCAGATCGGCGCCGACCGCCATGAACGCCCGCTTCATGTTGTAGCCGACGAGGCCGCGCAGGGCGGCGTCCGAGACAGTCGGGCGTTTGGCATCGGGCATGGGCATCTACCGGAACGAGGGGTCGCGCTTTTGCAGGAAGGCCTGCAACCCCTCGATGGCGTCGGGGCTGGTCTGGGTGATCGCGGCGCAGAGGCTTTCGGTAAACAGCCCGTCGGTCTTCGACATGTCGGCGATCCGGGCGATGGCCTGAATCATGATGTAATTGGACAGCGGCGCGTTGGCGGCGATCTTGCGGGCAAGCGCCTGCGCCTTGCCGAGCGCCTCGCCCTCGCCCACCGCATAATGGCTGAGCCCGAGCGCCAGCCCCTCTTCCGAGCCGTAGCGCCGCCCGGTGAGCATCATCTCGGTCAGCCGGTCGGCGCCGAGAATCCGCCCGACCCGCACCGAGGCCCCGCCACCGACGAAGATGCCGCGCTTGCCCTCGGGAAGCTGAAAGATCGTCGAGGGTTCGCTGAGGCGCACATGGGTGGCGCTGGCCAACTCCAGCCCGCCGCCGATCACCGCCCCGAACATCGCCGAGACCACCGGCAGCCCGCCGAACTGGATCCGGTCCATGATCGCGTGCCAGTTGCGCGAATGGCGCATCGTGTCTTCGGCATTGCGCTGGGTGTGTTCGGCGAGGTCAAGGCCGGAGCAGTAATGCCCCTCGGTGCCGGTGAGCACCACCGCCTTCACGCCCTCGGGCGGGGCGGAAAAGAAGCCGCCGAGCGCCGCGAGCAACCGGTCGTTCATCGCGTTGCGCTTGCCGGGACGGTTCATGGTGAGGGTGGCCACGCCATCCTTTGAGACCGAAACCTTGAGGATATCGTCGCTCATGCCGCGCCTTTCGCTTCCGGGATCATGTATTTTCATAACTGTTATGAAACATAACCATTACCGCCGGAAAGACAATCCGGAAATTGCGCGCCGCTCTGGGGAACCAGCGTTTCGGGGATCCGGCGTTTCAGGCCGCCGGAGGCCTGTGAAACGCCGGGCCCGAACGCACGTCCGGGCCCGGCCCCGCCGCGTCAGGGCAGCAGGAACAGCGTGATCGCCGGGAACAGCACCAGCAGCGCCACCCGCAGCAGATCGGAAGTGATGAAATACATCACCGCCTTGTAGGTCTCGATGATCGGCGTGGTGCGGTCCATCGCGTTGATGATGAACAGGATCATGCCCACCGGCGGGGTGATCAGCCCGACCTCGACCACGATCAGCACCAACACACCGAACCAGATCGCGGTGTATTCGACGCCGATCGCATTGGCCCGGCCTTCGGTCAGCCGCACGCCGACCTCACGCGCGAGCTTGCGCGGCACTTCCTGACCTTCGGCGAGGAAGCCCTTGATCTGCTCGATGATGTCTGGCGCCACTGCGTCACCGACGCCGTTGGCGAGCGCCTCGCGGATCAGGTCGTGCTGCATGGTGACGAAATCGACCATCCCGAAATCGAGCACCGAGATGATCGGGTAGAAGATCGGGATCGTCAGCAGGATCATCGACAGGCTGTCCATCAGGCAGCCGAGGATCAGGTAGAAGAACAGGATGATGATCAGCACCACCCAGGGGCTGAAGCCCTGGGCCAGCACCCATTCCGCCATCGTCTGTGGCACCTGCGTCACCGCGAGGAACCCGTTGTAGAAGGCCGCGCCGAGCACGATGAAGAAGATCATCGCGGTGGAGCGCGCGGTGGCGGTGAAGGAGCCGAGCAGCGCCTTGAAGTCGAGCCCCCGCGCGGCAAAGGCGATCAGCCCGGTGCCGAGCGCGCCGACCGCGGCGCCTTCGGTGGGGGTGAACAGCCCGCCATAGATGCCGCCGACCACGAGGCCGAAGACCAGCAGCACCGGCCAGACGTCGGCGATGGCGCGGAAACGTTCGGCCATCGGCACCGGCGCGCGCACGCCGGCGCTGTCGGGGTGGAGCCGGACATAAAGCGAGATGGTGAGCACATAGCCCACCGCGGCGAGGATGCCGGGCACGATCGCCGCGAGGAACAGCTTGGCGATGTTCTGCTCGGCGAGGATGGCATAGATCACCAGCACCACCGAGGGCGGGATCAGGATGCCGAGGGTGCCGCCGGCGGCGAGGGTGGCGGTGGAAAACCCGCCCGAATAGCCATAGCGGCGCAGTTCGGGCAGCGCGGTGCGGCCCATGGTGGCGGCGGTCGCGAGCGAGGAGCCGCAGATCGCGCCGAAACCGGCACAGGCGCCGATCGAGGCCATCGCGACCCCGCCGCGGCGGTGTCCGAGCCAGCTTTCGGCGGCGCGGAACAGCGCCTGGCTCATGCCGCCGAGGGTGGCGAAATGACCCATCAGCAGAAACATCGGCACGATCGACAGCGAATAGGAGCTGAAGGTGCCGAAGGTCTCGCTCTTCAGCTTGGCCAGCGCGATGTCGAACCCGCCGTTGACGATGCCAAGTCCGATGAACCCGGCCAGAAACATCGCCAGCCCGATCGGCACGCGCAGGAAGATGGCCACCATCAGGGCGGGGAAGGACCACAGTCCGATCTCGATATTGCTCAATGTCCTGCTCCTTGACCCGTCGGGATCAGATGCCGTCCGGTGACGGCTTCGGCGATACGCATGACCGCGAGGTAGACGGCAACCACCGCCGCAGCCACCGCGCCGAACAGGCTGAGCGCATAGGCCCACCACGACGGGAATTGCAGCAGGAGGGTGGTCTGGCCGCGTTCGAACTTGCTGACCGCGCCCTGAAACAGCTGCACCGCGATGATCACCAGCACGATCGCGAACAGGATGTCGATCACCATCGTCAGGATGCGGTTGTGCTTGTCGGACAGGTTCTGGGTGAAGATGTCGACCACCGCATGGGCGCCGCCGATCTGGGCCAGCGGCAGGAAGGAAAAGACCGCAAAGGCCATGCCCGCCTCGACGATCTCGTAATCGCCGGTGAACGGGCCGATCCTGATGTCACCCCAGAGCCCCGGAATCCGGATGCCGAGCAGCGCGTCGGCAAAGCCTTTGAGGTTGGTCTGGAAGAAATCGGAATGAAGCATTCCGTTGATCTCGCGCCCGAGGACCGACAGCACGACGATCCCGATGAGGGCGCTCAGCACGGCGCCGCCGACATAGGCCATGGCCAGCGACAGCGCGGAGAAGAAACGATGCATGGGGTTCTGTCCCGGGATTCCCCGCACTGCGGCGGGGTTCAAGAGAAAGGCGCCGCGGCCGGGGCTCCTGCCCGCCGCGGCGCCGGCCGTGTTACTTGTTGGCTTCGTATTCGGCCATCAGCGCGCGGGCTTCGTCGATCAGCGCCTGACCGTCGATGCCCTTGGCGTCCATCTCGGCGATCCAGCTTTCGTAGATCGGATTGACCAGCTCCTGCCACGCCGCCGCATCTTCTTCCGACACGGTGATGATGTTGTTGCCGAACTCGAGCGCGGCTTCGCGCGCCGGGGCGTCGTAATCCTGCTGGGTTCCGCCGAAGAAGACCGACGCTTCAAGACCGGAATGTTCGTCGAGGATCTTGCGCAGATCTTCCGGCATCGCCTCGTAGGCATCCTTGTTCATCGCCAGGACGAAACTCATGGTGTAGAGCGCCGGGCCTTTGAACTCGGTGTGATTGCCGACCAGCTCGGCGATCTTCAGCGCGCCGGTGACTTCCCACGGGATCGTGGTGCCGTCGATCACGCCCTTGGACAGGCTCTCGGGGATCGCGGGCACCGCCATGCCGACCGGGGTCGCGCCCACGAGCTCGAGCAGCTGGTTGACCATGCGCGAGCCGCCACGGATCTGCATGCCCTTGAGATCGTCCGGGGTTTCGACCGGATCGGCGGTGTGGAACATGCCGGGGCCGTGAACATGGGTCGCGAGGATGTGGACATCCTTGAACTCGGTGTCCTTCATGTGCTTTTCGAACATCTTCCACAGGGCATAGGAGCCGGCGCGGGCATCGGCGACCATGAACGGCAACTCGAAAACTTCCGTGGTCGGGAAGCGGCCGGGGGTGTAGCCGTTGACCGTCCAGACGATGTCGGCGATGCCGTCGATGGCCTGATCCATCAGCTCGGGCGGCTTGCCGCCCAGCGCCATGCCATGGTAGCGCTCGATCTCGATACGGCCGTCGGAGGCGTCTTCCACCTCATCCGCCCAGACGTCGAGAATGTGCTTCGGCACATTGGCCTGCGGCGGCAGGAACTGGTGCATCTTGAGCGTCACCTCGGGCTCGGCAAAGCCCGCGCCAGCGGTGAGCGCGCCGAGCGCAACCCCGGCGGCAAGGCCGAGAATGGTTCTGCGATTGGTCATGTATATCCTCCCTGTTGACCATGCCTTTCGGCTTTTTTTCGTGCCTTTCGGCTTTTCGCGCGGTTTCTGCCACGGGGCCTGGCGCGCATCCACCGGATTTTCCGCCCGCCCTGGCGAAACCCGCAGCCAGTGGCATCTGTTGCATCTTTGGTCATATGTAATAACCATTATGCTCTATGCTTGCCTTGCAGGCCAGACCAGCCCCGGCGGTCTCTGTCTCATCGGCAGGCGCAGGCCGCCTGGCGGTTTGTTCCTGCGCGGACCCGCGGAAATGCGTCAAGCCCCGGTGAAGCACAATCGGCCATGGAATCGCGCGCCGATCAAGGTTTTTTTCGACTCCCCGGTCGGCTTTTCTGCATCAAATCTGGAAACCTCAGTGATTCCAGTGCGATACCAGATCATAATCCGCAAGGGACCGCGCCTGAGCGAGTCTTTCCGCTGTTACTTGCCCGCCGCGATGCCATGGTCTGGCGGTGCCGGGAACCAGCGCGCCATCCGCCGCGACAGCCCTTCGGTATAGGTCAGCAGCACCGGCACCACCACCAGCGTCAGCAGCGTCGACGAGATCAGCCCGCCGATCACCGCATGCGCCATCGAGGCGTTTTCGCCGGTGCCGCCATGCAGGTTGAGCCCCAGCGGCAGCATCCCGAAGACCATCGCCAGCGTGGTCATCACGATCGGGCGGAACCGGGTTTGCCCGGCATCGACCAGCGCATCATAGAGGTTCTGCCCCTCGCGCACCCGCTGGTTGGCATTGTCCACCAGGAGGATCGCGTTCTTGGTCACGAGGCCCATCAGCATGATGAAGCCGATGATCGAATACATGTTGACCGTGGTCCCGAAGGCCAGAAGCCCCAGCATCACCCCGATCACCGCCAGCGGCAGCGAGGCCATGATCGCCACCGGCTGGAGGAAGGAGCCGAATTGCGAGGCGAGCACGAAATAGATGAAGATCACCGCCAGCACCAGCGCCTCTGTCGCCGAGGCGGTGGCATCGCCGAAGCTCTCGGCATCGCCCCCGGTATCGGTGCGGTAACCCAGCGGCAGATCGAGGCTGGCCACCGCGGCGTCGATCGCGTCATCGACATCGCCGAGGGTCACACCGTCGAGGCTGGCGGTCACCTGCACCGCGCGGTCGCGGTCCTTGCGCTGGATCTCGCCCGGGCCTTCGGAGCGCACCACGGTGGCGATCTGATCGAGCCGGATGGTACCGCCCGTCGCCTGGGAAATCGGCAAGGCAAGCAGCGCCTCCGCGTCGCGCCGCGCGCTTTCGGGCAGGCGCACCACCACATCGAAACTGTCGCCATGGGGCGAGGTCCATTCCGACACCACCTTGCCGCCGATCATCGGGCTCAGCGTGTCGCCGACCTGCGCCAGCGACACCCCGAGGTCGGACGCCGCTTCGCGGTCGATGCGGATGCCAAACGCGGGCTGGGGCGCGTCGAGGGTGGTCGAGACATCTGCCAGCCCCTCTATCTCTTCGAACTTCGCCTTGAGCTCGCCCGCGAGCCGCTCCAGCACGTCGAGCCTGGGGCCGAGGACCGAAATCTCGATCGGGGCCTCGACCGTACCCATGCCGCCGATGGAACCGACCTTGAACCGCGCCCCGGGGATCGCCTCCAACGCCGTCCGGGCCGGGCCGGTGAGATCGGCAGAGGTCCGCTCCCGTGTCTCGCGCGGCTTGAGGATGGCGAGAAGCCGCGCGTTGTTGTCACCCGAAGAGGTGCCGGAATTGACCGTGGCATAGCTGCTCACGATCTCGTCGAACTCCGCGCGCAGCAGCGCATCGGCCTGTTCGATCTTCGCCGCCGTGCGGTCGAGCGAACTGCCCACCGGCAATTCCACGTCGATCTGGAATTCGCCGGTGTCCGAGGCCGGCACGAACTCCGCCCCCACCAGCGGAAACAGCGCCAGCCCGCCCGCGAGGGCACCGAACGCGATTGCCATCGTCGTCTTGCGGAATTTCAGCGCGCGTTTCAGCAACCGGCCGTAGACAGCGCTGAGCCAGGCGAAGAAATCGTCGAACTTCGCCACCATCCGCCCCACCGGCCCGCGTTTGGCGGCGGGGTTGGCGGCGGGGTCGTACCAGACCGACGACATCATCGGGTCGAGCGTGAAGGAGACGAACAGCGAGATCAGCACCGCCACCGAGACGGTGACGCCGAATTGCAGAAAGAACCGGCCGATGATGCCTTCCATGAAGGCCACGGGCAGGAAGACCGCAACGATCGAAAACGTCGTCGCCAGCACCGCGAGGCCGATCTCGTTGGTGCCGTCGAGCGCCGCCTGACGGTGGCTCTTGCCCATGTGGAGGTGGCGCATGATGTTTTCGCGCACCACGATGGCATCGTCGATCAGGATGCCGACCGCCAGCGACAGCGCCATCAGGCTCATCATGTTGAGGGTGAAGCCCAGCGCATGGATCGCCGTCATCGAGCCGATGATCGAGATCGGCAGGGTCAGGCCGGTAATCACCGTGGAGCGCCAGGAGTTGAGAAACAGAAACACGATCAGCGTGGCGAGCGCCGCGCCCTCGACAAGCATGTTCTGCACCGAATGGAAGCTGTCGATCACCGGCTCCGCCTTGTCGCGCAGGATGGTGATGTCGATGCCGGCGAAATCCTCACCCTCCTGCAATTCGCGCACCAGATCCTTGATTCGCTCCGCCACTTCCACGGTGTTGGTGCCCTGTGTCTTGACAATATCGACCGAAAGCCCGCGCGCGCCGCCGATCATCGCCAGCGAACTCGCGTCGGCGAGACGTTGTTCGACAAAGGCGATGTCGCTGAGGTGGATCGGCTGGCCGGCACGGCGGGCGACGATCACGTCCTGGAAGTCGCGCAGGGTTTCGAGCTTGCCTTCCACCTGGACGGTAACCGATGTGGCCTCGTCACTGATCGCCCCGGCGGGACGGTCGCGGTTTTCGGTGGCCAGCGCGCCGATGATCTCCGACATGCCGACCCCGAGCGAGGTCAGCCGGTCGGGATCGACATCCACATGCACCTCGCGTTCGCGCCCGCCGACCACGCTGGCGCGCCCGACGCCGCGGATATTGGCGATCCGCTTGGCGATCACATCTTCGGTGATGGTGGTGAGCGCGCCCACGTCATAGATGCCGGAGCTGATGCCGACCGACATCACCGGCATTTCGGCGGGGTCGAAGCGCAGGATCACCGGGTCTTTCGCGCTGTCGGGAAAGAAGGTCTCGATCCGGGCGATCTTGTCGCGCACCTGCTGCGCCGCATCGTCCGAACTCACTTCCAGATCGAAGATGATCACCACCAGCGCCGCGCCGGTGCGGGCGGTGGACTGGATATTGTCGATCCCGGCCATGGTCGAAACCACGTTTTCGATCGGTTTGATGATGTCGCTTTCCACCGCTTCCGGGCTGGCGCCGGGATAGCTCTGAACCACCGCCACAACCGGAAAGTCGATGTCGGGCAGGCGCTCGATCGGCAGGCGCATGTAGGAAACGGCCCCCACGACCACCATGGCCAGCATCATCATGGTGGCAAAGACCGGGTGGCCGACGGAGATACGGGTGAGAAACATGGGCAGCTACTCCGGCAGCAGGCGGACCGTGTCGCCCGGTTCGAGTTCGGGGAGCGGTTCGATCACCACCAGATCGCCGGGCGCGAGCCCGATGGTAACCTCGATGAGCGCGCCCCCCTCCCAGGTCCGGCCGGTCTCGATGGCGCGGCGTTCGGCCTTGCCCTCCGCGATCACCACCACATGGGCGCCCTCGACGTCATACCGGAGCGCCGCTTCGGGGACCGCCAGCCCCCCCTCGCGGGCTTCGAGCTCGATCCGCCCGGAGGCGAACATGCCGCCGCGCAGCTCCCCGCCCGCATTGTCGAGCGCCACATAGACCGGCAGCATCCGGCTGCCCTCGATCGCCACCGGCGCAAGGCGGGCGACCTCGCCCTTGAAGCGGCGGTCGCCAAAGCCCTCCACGGTCAGATCCACCGCCTGCCCGCGGGCAAGCTCTGGCGCGAAGGCGACCGGCGCGGTGGCCTCGACCTCGAGCGACGACATGTCGACCAGCGTCAGCAGCGGCGCCCCGGCGCCCACGATCTGCCCCGGCTCCACCGAACGGGTTGCGATCACCCCGTCAAACGGCGCCTCCACAACCGCCTTGTCCAGCGCCCGCCGGGCATTGGCGACGAGCGTTTCCTGCGCCGTGAGCGTGGCGCGAAGCTGGTCGAGCGAGGAACGGGCGCGCTCCAGCGTGTTGACC
Organism: Rhodobacterales bacterium; assembly: GCA_002746935.1. Lineage (GTDB taxonomy): Bacteria > Pseudomonadota > Alphaproteobacteria > Rhodobacterales > Rhodobacteraceae > Sinisalibacter. The sequence goes on along the minus strand of PDRW01000031.1, from coordinate 3,715 downwards.
GCCTGCAATCCGCGTTCGACAAGGTTTTCGGTGCGGGCAAGATCGGCCTCGGACTGGACAAGCTGCACCCGCGTCGCCTCTGCCGTGGCCTGCGCCTGATCGAGTGCGCTTTGCAATGTCTCGCTGTCGAAGGTCACCAGGGTCTGACCGAGAGCGGCCTTGTCGCCCGGGCGCAGGGTCACATCGGTGACCTGCGCGGACACTTCAGACGCAAGCTGCAACTGGCGCACCGGCGCCAGAGACCCGGTGATCTTCAGGGTTTCGGTGAGCCGCCGGGGCCGAAGCTCCAGCACCTCATAGGGCGCGATCTGAACGATCGCCGCCCGCGCCGCCCGCGCCTCTTCCTCGGCCAGCGCCTCGGCCTCGGCCGCCGCCCGTTCGGCCCGGTAGTCGGCCAGCCCGCCCGATTGCACGAACCATCCGCCCCCCGCACCCAGCGCCAGCAAAACCGCCAGCCAGCCGATCCAGCGCTTGCTTTTCTTCGGTGGCAGGCCCTGTTCGGCGCGCCGGGCGGCGTCCTTTTCGCGGGCACTCATCGCCCATTCGGGCTTGCTCTGCGGTCTGTTTCCCGTCTCGGCCATGGTGCTACTCTTTGCTCTCGTTCTGTCCGGCGGGCACATCGGCCTTGCCCGTCAGCCTTTCCAGCCAGTCTTCGACGAAATCCGCCATCTGGCTGTAAAACACGGTGAATCTCTCGGCCCTCGCCCGGGCCCCCGCATGGCTCTCGGGAAATTCGGCGACGATACCCGCCAGGGCATCGGCATTGCCGCGCATCCGCCTGGCGATCTCGCTGAGCATCGTGTCGCAATGGTCCTCGAGCGCCTCCCAGGCGTCGCCCCGCTGACCGATGCGCGACACCCGGCGCACCGCACCTTTCATTTCCAGAAACCGCGCATTGGTACTCGCCGATGCCTTGGAAATCCTCAGCGCCGCCGCCATCTGTGCCAATGTGCGCGGCTCGCCCTCAACAAGCAGATAGCCATGAATCTGCCCCGCGATCCTGGGCGCGCCTTCGTCCTGGGTCATCAGGCCCATCTGTTCGATGAAACGGTCCATGGGTGTGGTCATGTCTGCAATCTGGGCCATCCCGACACAGTATTCAATACCAACTGAACGTTTTGAACAAACGCCGCAGAACCGGCTGCCCTTGTTGCCGGGCCCCGGGCGGCGTATCCAGCCGCAACCAGCCCCGGAGCCCGCCATGATGCAAATGCCCCTGCCGCTTACCCGCGACCTCGTGCTGATCGGCGGCGGCCATGCCCATGCGCTGGTGCTGCGCATGTGGGCGATGCAGCCGCTCGCGGGCACCCGGCTCACGCTCATCAACCCGGCGCCGACCGCCCCCTATTCCGGCATGTTGCCGGGCCATGTCGCGGGGCATTACAGCCGCGCGGCGCTCGACATCGACCTCGTGAAGCTCACCCGCTTTGCCGGGGCGCGGCTGGTTCTGGGGGCGGCGACCCATATCGACCCGGTTGCGAAGACCGTCACCGTCGAGGGGCGCGGCGAGATCGGCTATGATGTCGCCTCGGTCGACATCGGCATCCATACCGAAATGCCTGCGATCGAAGGCTTTGCCGAACACGCCGTCGCCGCCAAGCCGCTCGACCGCTGCACCGAGGCGTGGCGCGATTTTCTGGCCGAGGTGAAGACCGGCACGCCCCCGGAGGCGGCGGTGATCGGCGGCGGGCTGGCGGGAATCGAACTGGCGCTGGCGATGAGTTTTGCGCTGAAGCGCGATGCGGGCGCGGCCACGCGGGTGGCGCTGATCGAGGCGGGCGACGAGATCGCCCGCAGCACTCCCGCCACCACCCGGCGGTTGCGGGCAGCGCTGGCCGAGGCGGGGGTGGCGGTGCATACAAAAGCGGAGGTCCGGCGGATCACCGCCGAAACCGTCGACCTCACCGACACCACGATCCCTTCACGCTTCACCCTCGGTGCCGCCGGGGCCGTGGCGCATCCCTGGCTGAAAGACAGCCCGCTGCCCCTCACCGAGGACGGCTTCATCCGCACCGACAGCCATCTGCGCGTCGAAGGACATTGGGATCTGTTCGCGGTCGGCGATTGCGCCCATATGGCCCATGCGCCGCGCCCCAAGGCCGGGGTTTTCGCGGTCCGCGCCGCTCCGGTGCTGCTTTACAACCTGCGCGCGGTGCTGAGCGGCGGCAAGACACGGGCGTGGCAGCCGCAGAAGGATTATCTGAAGCTGATCTCGCTCGGCGGCACCTCCGCGCTGGCCGAAAAATGGGGCCGCACCCTGTCAGGCCCCCTGCTCTGGCGCTGGAAGGACCGGATCGACCGGAAGTTCATGGCTCGGTTTCAGGCCTTGCCGGACATGCGGCCGGCGCCGCTCCCAAGGCAGGTCGCGCTTGGCCTGCACGACGCGCTTGCGGGCGAACACAAGCCGCTCTGCGTCGGTTGCGGCTCCAAGGTCGGCCCCGGCACGCTGTCGGAGGCGCTGGCGGCGCTGCCCGTGGTGCCCCGCGACGATATCCTCTCCGGCCCGGGCGACGATGCCGCAACGCTGATGGTCGGCGGCGCGAAACAGGTCATCACCACCGACCATCTGCGCGCCTTTACCGATGACCCCGCCCTGCTCGCCCGGATCGCCGCGGTGCATGCGCTCGGCGACATCTGGGCCATGGGCGCCCACCCGCAGGCGGCGCTTGCCAGCGTGATCCTGCCGCGGATGTCGGGCGATTTGCAGGCCCGCAGCATGGAAGAGGTGATGATTGCGGCCGGTGAGGTCTTCGCCGCCGCCGGGGCCGCGGTGGTCGGCGGGCATTCGACCATGGGCGCGGAGATGACGCTCGGCTTCACCGTCACCGGGCTGGTCGATGGCGCCCCGATCACCAATGCCGGGGCCCGCCCGGGCGACGCGCTGCTGCTCACCCGACCGATCGGCAGCGGCACGCTGCTGGCGGCCGAGATGCAGGGCAAGGCCGAGGGGCGCGACATCGCGGCGATGTTCGAGGTGATGGCCCGGCCGCAGGGCGATGCGGCGGCGCTGTTGCGGGGGGCCCGAGCGATGACCGATGTGACCGGCTTCGGCCTCGCCGGGCATCTGCTGGCGATCTGCAAGGCCTCCGGCGTGGCGGCGGAGATCGCGCTCGACCGGGTGCCGCTCTACCCCGGCGCGCGGGCGCTGGCCGAGGCCGGTGTGCGGTCGTCGATCTGGGCCGCCAACCGCGATGCCGCGCCTGTCGAAGGCGCCGAAGGAGCGCCGGGCGCGCTGCTGCATGACCCGCAGACGGCAGGTGGGTTGCTCGCCGCCCTCGACAAAGCGGAAGCCGAAAGGCTGGTCCCGGCATTGCGCGCGGTTGGGCACGAAACCGCGGTGATCGGCGAAATCGTGGAAGGCCCGCCCGCGCTCTGGTGCCGCTGAGCCGGTGATTTGTCCGGGCTGTGGTGCCTCAACAGATCGGTCCGCTTTCGCCCCGAGGGGCGGTCCGGCGCAGGTTCACTCGGCCCTTTCGCAAACATTCGGGGCCTGACAGCTGTAGCGATGCGCACTTGGGCGCAGCACATATTCATGTTTTGAACTGTCTGTTATTCCGGACTTCCGGTATTCCATTAGAGTTGTTCCCGATCAGGCTGAATCGTTGGATTCCCAAGAGCGGCGATTTCTGATTCCCTTTGTCGTAGTTCAGGCAGGAGGATGGCGAGATGGGGCGACCGTATTCACACGATCTGCGGGCGCGGTTTGTAGCCGCGC
>PDRW01000046.1 GCA_002746935.1 Rhodobacterales bacterium | reverse complement strand
AAGCACTCGGCGACATTTGCGACCTCTATACGCCAGACGAATGCTGGAACTACTTTTATCAGGCCGGGTATGCTTCTACGTAAACTGGAAATGCTATAGCGGTTAACACCCAGCCCTTTGAAACGCCGGGCGCACCGCACGACAGGGTCTGCCGTAACGGATTGCGCGCGTGGGTCGTGAGAAGGGCGGGTCGGTACCTTGTTAAAGATTGAGTGTAACCGCTTGCACGGGAATCCATTAGTCCGGAATACCGGACTAATGGAATAGCGATTTCAGTAATATTTTTCAGATGGTTACGCACCTGTTTTCGCGATATGCGGCGTGGTGTTCACGCGGCGTTAACTGCGCTTCGCTCCCGCCCTGGAGAAATCCCTCAGAAATCCCGTTGTGCCCCGATCTCACAGGCGCTTTCCCAACCGTCGATGACCGCCATCGCCTCGTCAGCCGTCTCGACAAACTCGAACAGATCCAGATCTTCCCGGCCGATCGTTCCCGCATCGGCCAGCGCTTCCCAGTTGACGATCGTCTCCCAGAAATCGCGGCCAAACAGGATCACCGGAATGCGGCGCATCTTCTTCGTCTGGATCAGCGTCAGCGCCTCGAACAGCTCATCAAGCGTGCCGAAGCCCCCGGGGAAACAGACCAGCGCTTCCGCCCGCATCAGGAAATGCATCTTGCGGATCGCGAAATAGTGGAAGTTGAAGCAGAGCTCCGGCGTCACATATTCGTTCGGCGCCTGCTCATGCGGCAACACGATATTGAGGCCGACGCATTTGCCCCCCACATCATGCGCCCCCCGGCTTGCGGCCTCCATCACCCCCGGCCCACCGCCGGAGACGATCACCTTGCAGCGGTGGCCGTTCGTGATCGCCCGGCGCGAAATGATCTGGCTGAAACGCCGCGCTTCGTCATAATATTTCGACAGCTTCCCCAGCGTTTCGGTCTTCGCTTTGTGCGCCTCTTCCGGGCGCGGAATGCGGGCGCCGCCGAACATCACCACGGTGCTTTCGATCCCGGCTTCCCGCATCACCATCTCGGGCTTCAGCAATTCGAGTTGCAGCCGGACGGGGCGCAATTCGTCACGCAGCATGAAATCCAGATCGTCATAGGCCAGCCTGTAGACGTCGGAGCGCGTCTGTGGCGTGTCGGGGGTATGCTGGGCGATGTCCCGGTCCTGGCCGGAATGGCGGAACGGGTGGCTACGGGTGTCTTTGGTCATCTGCTCTCTCCTCGGCTGCATTGCCTGGGGCTGTCCGGCCCTTTATAGGCGGAGGTCAGCGAGGAAAGAACCGATTTCACGGGAGAGACCGATGTCCAACGCCCAGCTTGAAGCCGCCATCGAAGCCGCCTGGGACGCGCGCGAGACCATCACCCCGGCCACCGGCGGCGAGACCCGCGAAGCGATCGAAGACACACTCGCGGCGCTCGACAGCGGCCGCCTGCGGGTGGCCGAGCGTCAGGAGACTGGCGACTGGCAGGTGAACCAATGGGCCAAGAAGGCGGTGCTGCTCGGCTTCCGTCTGAAGGACATGGAGATGCAGCCGGGCGGGCCGCAGGGCGGCAGCTGGTACGACAAGGTGGATTCGAAATTCGCCGGCTGGGGCAGCAACGAATGGGGTGCGGCCGGGTTCCGCGCCGTGCCCAATGCGGTGGTGCGCAAATCGGCCTATATCGCGCCGGGCGTGGTGCTGATGCCCTCTTTCGTCAACCTCGGCGCCCATATCGACGAGGGCACCATGGTCGACACCTGGGCCACCGTCGGCTCCTGCGCGCAGATCGGCAAGAACGTTCATCTCTCCGGCGGTGTCGGCATCGGCGGCGTGCTGGAGCCGATGCAGGCCGGCCCCACCATCATCGAGGACAATTGCTTCATCGGTGCGCGGTCCGAGGTGGTCGAGGGGTGCATCGTGCGGGAAGGGTCGGTGCTCGGCATGGGTGTGTTCATTGGCAAATCCACAAAGATCGTCGATCGCGAGACCGGCGAGGTGACCTATGGCGAGGTGCCGCCCTATTCGGTGGTGGTCGCGGGGTCGATGCCGTCGAAGAACAATATCAGTCTCTATTGCGCCGTGATCGTGAAGCGGGTGGACGCGCAGACCCGCTCGAAAACCGGCATCAACGAGTTGCTGCGCGACTGACGCGCAGCTGTGGCGCGACGGAGAAATCCATGGCCGGGAACGCGAAGAAGACACAGGCGGTCTATACACTGCTGGTTGAAGTCGGGCGCAAGCCCGGTGACGGGCTGCCCGAGGGTGCCACCGGCGGAGCGCTGATGTGCTATGCCTCCGGGGTCGACGAGGCCGAAGCGGTGCGCGAGACGGTGGCGATCCTGAAACAGGCCGACCTCGCGCCGCTTGACGTTTCGGGCTATGGCTCGCTCGACGAACGTCTCGCTGAAGGCCATGACATCCCCGAAGAAGAGCGCCGTCTGATGGACAGGGCACTGGCCGAAAACGCGGTGATCGTGGCGCAGATGACGCCGTTCTTCGACCCATGAGCGCGGTTTTCCTCGATCTCGACGGCACACTGACCGACCCCAAACCGGGCATCACCCGCTCGATTGTCCATGCGCTGGAAACCATAGGGGTGCCGGCGCCGGACCCTGACAGTCTCACCTGGGCGATCGGCCCGGCGCTGGTCGACACATTCGCAAGGCTCGGGGTGGATGACCCGCAGGCCGCGCTATCGGTCTACCGGGCGCGCTATCGGCAGGTCGGGCTTTACGAAAACAGGGTCTATCCCGGCATGATCGAGGCTTTGGCGGCGTTGCAGGCCGAGGGGATCCGGCTGTTTCTCGCCACCGCAAAGCCGCATGTCTATGCCCGCCGAATCACCGCACATTTCGGTCTGGCGCCGTTTCTCGAAGCCGAGTTTGGCCCCGAGCTTGACGGTACCCGCAATGACAAGGCCGAGCTTCTGGCCCATGCCCGCGCCGAGCTCGGGCTTGAAAACGCGCCCGCGCTGATGGTCGGCGACCGGCGCCATGACCATATCGCAGCGAAGGCCAACGGGATGGGCGCGCTGGCGGTGCGTTGGGGCTACGGCAATGAGCGCGAACACGCGCTGGCGGATGCGGTTTGCGACCGGCCGGAAGATCTCGCGGCAACGATCCGGCAGCTTCTGGAGACAGCATGATGGATTGGCTGGAATACGCCCTCGCCTTCGGCTTCTTCTTCGCCTCCCATGCGATTCCCGTCCGGCCCCCGGTGAAGGCGCGTCTGGTGGCAGTCATCGGCGCGCGCGGGTTTTCGCTCGCCTATTCCGCGCTCTCGGTCGCGGCGCTCACCTGGCTGATCGTCGCCGCCGGCCGCGCGCCCTATATCGAGCTTTGGCCCTATGCGCCGTGGCAGGCCTGGGTGCCCTTCCTCGCCAATGCCCTCGCCGCGGTGATCCTCGCGCTGGCTCTCGGGCGGCCCAATCCGCTCTCATTCGGCGGCGCCCGCAACGCCGAATTCGACCCTGATCAAGCGGGAATCGTCGCCTGGACCCGCCATCCACTGCTCGCTGCCATCGCGCTCTGGGCGGGCGCCCATATGGTGCCCAATGGCGACGCAGCACATGTCCTGCTGTTCGGCGCGTTTTTCATCTTCGCGCTCGTCGGCATGAAGATGATCGACCGGCGCAAGCGCCGGGCGCTCGGTGCTCAATGGGTGACCCTCACGAAAACCGCCCGGACGCTGAAAATCACGCCGGGCGGGCTCATTCGTTTGGGGCTCGGGCTCGGGCTCTGGGGGCTGTTGCTTTGGCTGCACACCCCGGTGATCGGGATCAGCCCCTGGCCCTGGTAGACCTCTGGCGAAACGTTATTTTCCGGGCTCGACCAGCACGTCGAAGCTCTTCGGCAGATCCGCGTTGCCGGTGAACAGCTTGTCAAGCGGGATGTTGAGGGTCGCCGTCTTGCCATCTTCGGACACGGTGCCGTTGGTCTCCTCGACCTTTTTGCCGCCGATATTGATGGTGATCGCGTGACCGGCAAAGGCGCCGGCCATCATCGCGAGCATTTCTTCGCCGCCTTCCTCTTCGGGCGGGGTCATGTCCTGGGTCAGTTCCGTAAGATCAATGGACACGAACATCAGCCCGCCGTCGCGGCGCTCGATGCTCAGGCCATCGCCGATATCGGGACTTGCCAGCGCCTCGTCGATGGATCCGGTAAATGTCTCGGTGCAGCTGTAAGTGCCGTCATCCCGCTTTTCCTCGACACCGTCTTCACAGAAGGGTTCATCACCCGACTTGGCCATCTGGTAGACCTCTTCAGAAGCGATCATGACCATCGTCGCTTCCGCGGTGTTTTCGTCCGTGACGTTCAGGGTCATTTCAGCGTCAAAACAGGCTGCCAGAGGCAGGGCGAGCAGGATCGGCGCGACGGCGGTGAGTCTGGGCATTGGGGGGCTCCATGTGGATTATTTGCGCGGCGACAGTGGCAGGACTGCACGCCTTCGTCCAGTCGGAAGTGGTGAAGCATTGGCAACAGACTGTTTCGTATCCGCCGGTTTTGGCCGTTTCAGCAGGCTGAGTTTGTGAAACCGGTTTCCGCTGTTTCACGTTTGCGAGATTGGCGGCCGTTGCTTTGGTTGCATGGGTCCGGTGACCGGCCTTGCCAGGGGCGGGGCACTGCCTCAGCGGCCGGGTTCGACCAGCGCGTCGAAGCTCGGCGGCAAATCCAGCTTTCCGGTGACCAGTTCGTAGAACGGAATCGTGAAGGCTGCCGTCTTGCCATCTTCAGACAGGGTGCCGTTGGTCTCCACGATCGCCTTGCCGCCGATGCTGATGGTCGCTGAGTGGCCGGCATAGTCCCTTGCCATCATCGCGAGCATTTGTTCGTCAACTATCTCTTTACGCGGAGCCCACTCTTTGGTCAATTCGACCAGATCAATGGACATGTGCACCAACCCGTCGTCGCGATGCTCGATGGTCGTGCTATCGTCGATTTTGAGCTTTCCCCGCACGCTGCCGATGGATTCGGTCTTCGTCCTGATGCAGGCATAGCTACCGTCATCCCGCTTTTCCTCGACACCTCTTTCGCAGAAGGGTTTGTCACCCGATGTGAGCCTCCGGTAATCTTCAGCCGAAACGATCTTTACCAACGTCGATTCCAGGGTGTTCTCGTCCGTGAGGTTATGGGTCAGTTCGACATCCATACAGCCTGCCAGTGGCAGGGCGAGCAGGATCGGGGCGAAAGCCGTCAGTCTGGGCACTGGGGGGCTCCATGTGAGTGGGACTTTACGGGAGAGTGACAGGCGCCCCCGCGTTCGTCCAGCCGGAAGCGGTGAAGTATTGGCGACAGACTGTTTCATTGCCGCTGAGATCTTGCAGCTTCAGCGGCTGATGCGGCGCGAATCGTCCGGCGGGCTTCGCGGGTAGCCGGTTTCATCCCGCGGCGAGTGCTGCAACGAGCGTTTGGGTTTCGGCTTTTGTAAGACAGGGGCGCGAGAACGGACGGTGAACCGGGACAGCCGAAACCGGCATTTCGGCGAGGACGGTACTTCGTAACAGTTCCGGGTGCCGGGCGATGGTGCCGACAAACAGGCTTTCGGCCCAGAGCCCGTCGAGCAGCAGATAGTCGTGCACGTCGAGCAGAACCTGATGATAGGTCGCAAGACGGGAGCGGCTTTCGGCCCGTGCGCGGCGCCCGTCGACAAGCCTCCCGGCAGGCAGCGGGCCATCGTCTTCGCCCGCCATGTCGTCCGTACCGACAACACCCAGACGCAGTCGATGAGCGGGTGCAAGCAGCACGTCTTCTATGAGGCCGAAATAGGGCGCATGCAGTCGCACCGGACGCAGACTGCCGAGCGCGGGAACCGTGCGCCTGCCGATCCAGCGCACCGGTTGCAGCCCGGAAGTGGCGGTCACAACCATATCGCCCAGGCGCAGTTTTTCCACCGGAACCGAGCCCTGGGCGGTTTCAACGAGTGTGCCGCTGACGATGCCGTTTCCAAAACCAACAGGCTCTATTTCGTTGGAAAAGGCAATACACCTGACCGATTTCGATATCTGCGTCGCGCGGCCGTTGCGGGTGATTGCCTTGATATCCGCAGCAGGGATGGGCACCGGTTTCCGGATATCGGACTGGAAGATCCGCCCGTCCCGGACCTCTTCAACCGTGAGCCGCCCAACACGTATAGGGGCATTCCAGGAATAGCTCAGACGCAGACAACTGCCGCGCGCGGGCGGTGCGATGCAGATCGTGGCACGCGATCGGGTGCCGCCCTGTCGTATGTCGAGCGCGATATGTCCGGCGGCATCGAGCGTCAACCGCAACTCCCGCAGCCATTCGAACGCGCGCCTGAACTGCAACACGGTCTGCGGTTTGTCCGGCTGGGCGTCCACATCGAACTCGACCACGAAGGTTCCGCGCGGGACGAGATCATGGCTGGCCATGGGCACACGCCCACACGGTCCGTTACGCGGCGCGCCGATGCCGCGGATATTGAAGGTGGGGTTTGCGAGGTCGGACAAGGCTATCCAGCTCATCAGATCCTGTTCCTGCCCGAATGCCGCTTTTGCAGCGTGACAACGCCAATCATTACCTGCCTCCGAACGAGGCAGGCGGATACCCGTTGCAGGCAACAGGGTGCCGCAAGATGGCCTGAGTACCGCTCCGAAGGGCTGCCGTTTCCGGCTGCGCCCCTGCCCTTTGCCTCGGGGTTGTTGTTATATACCCGCCAGTATGGCGCGAAATGTTCGTTTTGTGAATCCGAAAAATCGGACTGGATTTTGCCGCTGTCTCCCCCCGGCCACATTTGCCGTCCGGCACAGGCGGTGTATCATGAAGCGACCACAGAGGAGGTGCTCAATGGCCGAAACCGATCCCGTCCTGCTCACGAAACGGCTGGTGCAATGCCCCTCGGTCACACCGGAGGAAGGCGGGGCGCTGGTGCTGTTGCAGACCCTGCTTGCCGAGGCCGGATTCGACTGCACCCGGGTCGACCGGGGCGGCATCGCCAATCTGTTCGCACGGTTCGGCCCCAGGGGCGCGGCGCGGACGCTGGGGTTCAACGGGCACACCGATGTGGTGCCGGCAGGCCATACTGGCGACTGGAGCGTGCCGCCCTTCGGCGCCGTCGAGAAGGACGGTTACCTCTGGGGCCGGGGTACTGCCGACATGAAGTCCGGCGTGGCGGCCTGGGTGGCTGCGGCGGTGGATTTCGCATCTGACCTGCCGGAAGACGGCGCTCTCATCCTTGCGATCACCGGCGATGAGGAGGGCGAGGCGAACCACGGCACCAAGGCTCTGCTCGACTGGATGGCGGCAAAGGGTGAGCAGATGACGGTCTGCCTGGTGGGCGAACCGACCAGCCCGGACCGTCTGGGTGAGATGATGAAGATCGGCCGGCGTGGCTCGCTCACGGGGTATTTCACCGCGCGGGGGGTGCAGGGGCATGTGGCCTATCCGCATCGCGCGAAAAATCCGGTGCCGGCACTCGCCCGGCTGATGGCCCAGCTTGACGCGCATGCGCTCGACGAGGGCACCCGGCATTTTGACCCCTCGAGCCTCGCGGTCACCACGATCGACACCGGCAATCCGGCGACCAATGTGATCCCCGCCGAATGCCGCGCCACGGTGAACATCCGGTTCAACGATGCCCACAGCAGCGCCGGGCTCGAGGCCTGGCTGCGCGAAGAGATGGTGCGGGTTGCGGGGGAGACCGGGGTGGAGATGGCGCTTGACGTGAACGTCTCGGCCGAATGCTTCCTGACGCCTCCGGGCGCGTTTTCGGAACTGGTCGCGGCTTGCGTGCAGGCGGAGACGGGGGTAATGCCGGAAATGTCCACCTCCGGCGGCACCTCCGACGCGCGCTTCGTGAAGGATCATTGCCCGGTGGTGGAATTCGGCCTCGTGGGCAAGACGATGCATGCGGTGGACGAACGGGTCTCGATCGCGGAGATCGGCCAGTTGAAGCGCGTCTATGGGCGGATCATGCGGGATTATTTCGCCTGAGTGGATTGTGCCCAGCCTGCAAGGCTATTGTTCTTGCTGTGCTACGCAACAGGCCAGACTTGTGCCACAAACCTGAGGAAAACCTGCCCCTTGCCCTTGAGTGTGATCAAGGCAGCCATTGCCGGGCCGGCTGTTTGCGGGTCTGCGGTGGTGCCTCCAGGCCATGCCGGGAGGCCCGCGCGATACGCCGGGGCAATCGCCTGTCTCGCCGAGCCTGGCGATGTCGACACCGCCGCCGACCTCAAACGCCTTTCCCGCTGACCTCCGCGCTGCATCATGCTACGGCTCGGGCATGAAACAATTTCCCTCCAAGGAGGAAATCCTCGCCTGGATTTCCGACAATCCGACGCTCACCTCGAAACGCGACATCGCCCGGGCCTTCGGGATCAGGGGCGCCGACCGGATCGACCTCAAGCGGCTGTTGCGCGAACTCGAAGACGCAGGCCACCTGGCCCGGCGCAGGAAAACCTTCCGCGACCCCGACAGGCTGCCGCCCGTCGCGGTGCTGGAGGTGGCGGAGGTCACGCCCGATGGCGACATCTTCGCCCGGGCGCTCGAATGGCACGGCGAGGGCGAGGCGCCGCGCATCCTTTTCGTGGCCAAGCCGGGCGACCCGGCGCTGGCCGAGGCCGACCGGATCCTCTGCCGCATGACCGAGGTCACCGGCGAAGACCATGCCTATGAGGCGCGGCTCATCCGGCGGATCGGCCAGTCGGCGCGGCGGATCCTCGGGGTGTTTCGCAAGGGTGCCGAGGGGGGTCGTGTGGTGCCGATCGACAAGGGGGCCGACCGGGAATGGATGGTCCCCGCCGGCGCGACGGGCGACGCGAAAGACGGCGAGTTGGTCGAGGCGCAACAGACGGCGCCGCGCGCGCGGATGGGTCTGCCCAAGGCCAAGATCATCGCCCGGCTGGGCGATCCGACCGCGCCCCGGGCGGTCTCGCTGATCGCGATCCACCAGCATGGCATCCCGGATGATTTCCCGGACGAGGTGATCGCCGAAGCCGACACCCTGCGCCCCGCCGGGCTCGGCACCCGCGAAGACCTGCGGCACCTGCCGCTCGTCACCATCGACCCGGCCGACGCCCGCGACCATGACGATGCGGTCTACGCCCATGCGGACGACAGCCCCACCAACCCCGGCGGCCATGTGATCTGGGTCGCCATTGCCGATGTGGCGCATTACGTGACCCCCGGCTCGGCGCTCGACCGTGAGGCGCGTAAGCGCGGCAATTCGAGCTATTTCCCCGACCGGGTGGTGCCGATGCTGCCCGACCGGCTTTCGGGCGATCTCTGTTCGCTGCACGAGGGCGTGCCGCGTGCCTGTATCGCGGCGCGGATCGTGATCGACGCGGCGGGCGAGAAGAAAAGCCATTCCTTCATCCGCGGACTGATGAAATCGCTGGCCTCGCTCAATTACCGTGAGGTGCAGGCGGCGCGCGACGGCCAGCCGAATGAGAAATGCGCGCCTCTCATGGAGGAGGTGATCGACCCGCTGTTCAGTGCCTATTCCGCCTTGAAACGCGCCCGCGAAGCGCGCCAGCCGCTGGAACTCGACCTGCCGGAACGCAAGATCGTGCTGTCGGACGCGGGCAAGGTGGAAAGCGTGCGTTTCGCCGAACGGTTCGACGCGCACCGGCTGATCGAGGAGATGATGGTGCTGGCCAATGTGGCCGCGGCGGAGGAACTCGGCCGGCTGAAACGGCCGCTCTTGTTCCGGGTGCATGAGGAGCCGGGGCCCGACAAGCTCGACGCCTTGCGCGAGGTGGCGCAGGCGAGCGGCTTCACGCTGGCAAAAGGTCAGGTGCTGAAGACCCGGCATCTCAACGCCTTGCTCGCGCAGGCCGAGGGCAGCGAGTTTGACGAACTCATCAACATCACCACCCTGCGGTCGATGCCGCAGGCCTATTACAGCCCGCAAAACTTCGCCCATTTCGGTCTTGCGCTGCGGGACTACGCCCATTTCACCTCGCCGATCCGGCGCTATTCCGATCTCATCGTGCATCGCGCGTTGATCTCGGGGCATGGCTGGGGCGATGACGGGCTGTCGGAGGCGGATATTGCGGCGCTGGAGGCCACGGCGCAGCATATCTCCGACACCGAACGCCGCTCGATGGCCGCCGAGCGCGACACCACCGACCGTTACCTCGCCGCCTATCTCTCCGAGCGGGTCGGCAACGAGTTTGCCGGGCGGATCGCGGGCGTTCAGCGTTTCGGCGCTTTCGTGAAGCTCGACGAAACCGGGGCGGACGGGCTGGTGCCGGTATCCTCCATCGGCACGGAATATTTCCGCTACGACCGTGAGGCGCAGACCCTCACCGGCGAGCAGAGCGGGCTGGAGATTGCGGTCGGGCAGAAGGTGCTGACCCGGCTGGTGGAGGCCGTGCCGGTGACCGGCGGGTTGATGCTCGAGTTGATCGAGGTGGAAGGCAAGACGGTTCCGGTGTCCGGCGGCGGAGGGCGGTCGCGCCCCGTCGGGCGCAAGCGCGGCCAGGCGCGGCGGAAGTCGGAGAAGCTCGCGAAGGTCCGGCGGCGGCGAAGGGGGTAGGCGCGGTTGGGTCTTCATATTGCGGGAGAAAACAGTGTCTGATCCGGCTGAATTTGCCCGTTGGATCGCCGAGGATCTGCGACCGCGCGCCCTGGCGCAGTCAATCCGGGCGGAGCTGTTCGACCGCGTGATGGAGGGGCTGCCGTTCCTTCCCGGCGTGCTGCAAAAACAGGCCGGGCAGAAGGAGTTCACCCGGTCGCTTCGAGACTATCTCGCCATTGCGGCGTCGGACGAGCGTATCCGCAACGGCCAGAAGATGCTCTGCCAACACAGCGCCCTGTTCGACAGGATCGAGCGGGATTTCGCGGTGGAACGGCAGGTGGTGTGCGCGATCTGGGGGCTGGAGACCGGCTATGGTGCGATCATGGGCGACACGGGCGTGTTGCCCGCGCTGGCGACGCTGGCCCATGCCGGGCGGCGGGCGGAGTATTTCGAGAGCGAGCTGATCGCCGCGCTGCGGCTTCTCCAGCTTGGCCTCTGCCGACCGGAACAGATGCACGGATCCTGGGCCGGCGCGATGGGGCATGGGCAGTTCATGCCGTCTGCGCTGCTGGCGTTCGGCGTCGATGTCGATGGCGACGGGGCGTGCACTATCGGCGGCACAGACCCGGCCGACGCGCTGGCCTCGGTGGCAAACTACCTCGCGCAGAACGGCTGGCAACGGGCTTTGCCCTGGGGTGTCGAAGTGGTGCTGCCGGAGGGGTTTGACCATACAAGGGCCGGGCCGGATCAGAGTCTAACGCAGCAGGAATGGGCCGATCTTGGCGTCACTGCTGCCTCTGGCAAGCCGCTGCCCGAGGGCCCGGGCTCGGTCCTGCTGCCTGCGGGCGCGAATGGACCGGCGCTTCTGGTGAGCGACAATTTCCACGTCATCCTGCGCTACAACCGGGCCACGGCCTATGCGATCGGCATCGGGCATCTGGCTGACAGGCTGGCCGGCGGCGGGCCTTTCGTCGCCGGGTGGCCGGAGGACAGGGCGCTTGCCAGCGGTGAAATCCGCGAAGCACAGCGCCTGCTGTCACGCGCCGGGTTTGGCACCTTCGGGGCCGACGGGATGATCGGGCCCAACACCATCCGGGCGGTCCGGGGCTTTCAGGCCGAGCAGGGGCTGGTGGCGGATGGGTATCTCGGCCCGGTGCTGCTCAAGGCACTGCGCGCAACGGTAGGCGACCCGGCGCGGTAAGTGAAGACGGGCGTTTTCAGGTGGAACAGAGCCTGTTCAGGCCGTCTCCATCCCCTCGACGATCGCTTCCAGCTCGCGGAAATGGTCGAACCGGACATCATGCGGCAAGGCCTCTATGGGCTGTTTGCGGTAGCCATGGGCATAGATCGCGAACCGGACTCCGGCGGCCTCAGCCGTCTCGGCGTCAACCTCGCTGTCGCCCACATAGAGCCTGGGGCCGGGGCCGAGCCGGTCGAAAGCAAGGTGCAGCGGCGCCGGGTGCGGTTTTCTTTGCGGCAGCGCATCGCCCCCCACCACGACCTCGAAATAACCCTCCAGCCCGAGAAGAGCGAGCATCCGCCGGGCGGGCTCTTCGGGCTTGTTGGTGCAGATCCCGAGCTTGTGGCCCTTGGCCTTGAGCGCCTCCAGCGCCGCGGGCACGCCCGGCATCGGCTTGCTCTCGTCGGCGGGGGCAGCATTGTAAAACGCCTGCATCCGGCCGTGGATCCGCTCGAAATGCTGCGGCGCGATGGCGCGCGCGCGCATCACCCGTTCGACCAGCTTGGGCAGCCCGTTGCCGACGAAAGAGGTAATGGTGGCAAGGTCGAGCGGGTCCAGCCCCTCGCCCGCCAGCACCTTGTTTGCCGCCGCAGCCAGATCCGGCGCGCTGTCGACCAGCGTGCCGTCAAGGTCGAAAACGATGTTCATGCGGCTCAGGCCTTCCACTTGATCGAGCAGCCCATCGACGGGATCTGCTCTTTCGGACCCTTGCCCGTCTCGGCCACCCGTTTCATCGCCTCGAACAGATCGCGCTTCAGATCGGCCGGCCCGGCTTCCATGCGCGACGCGTCGAGACGGCCGCGGTATTGCAATTCGCCGGCAGCGTTGTAGCCGAAGAAATCCGGCGTGCAGACGGCCTCGAAGGCGCGGGCCACGTCCTGGGACTCATCGTAGAGATAGGGGAAGGTGAAGCCGTGCTCCGCCGCCATGTCCGCCATCTTGTCGGGGGCGTCCTGGGGGTAGGTGTCGACGTCATTGGCGCTGATCGCGACCACCCCGACGCCCAGCGCCTGAAGCGCCTTCGCGTCGCGCAGAATCCGGTCGATCACCGCCAGCACATAGGGACAATGATTGCAGATGAACATCACCAGCGTGCCGTTCTCGCCCTTCACATCGGCGAGCGAGACAGCGTTGCCGGTGGCGGGTTCAGGCAGGATGAAATCCACGATCGGCCGGCCGAAATCGCAGACAGGAGGGATGGTGGCGGCCATGGGGTTTCCTTTCAAGTTTCAGGGGCCCCGGATGGGGCCTCGAATCAGTGTCTGATGCAGCATTTCGAGCACGACACGTTCATTCTCATTCACGCCTCGTGCTCTCTCTCTTTTCGCATGCCGAAAAGCGCAAAACCGGTTCCCACTTTTGCGCGGCATACTCACAGCTAGAGACGACGTCCCAGCACTTTCGAGAGCGCGTCGAGCAGTTCGGCAACGTTGTCTTCGCGCGCGGTTTCGCCCATCAGGCCGATGCGCCAGACCTTGCCGGCGAAAGGCCCGAGCCCCGCGCCGATCTCGATATTGTACTCATCAAGCAGCCGGGCGCGGGTGGCGGCATCGTCGACGCCTTCGGGCACCCAGACGGAATTGAGCTGCGGCAGACGGTGGGCCTTCTCGACCACGAAATCGAGCCCGAGCGCGCCGAGCCCTTCGGCAAGCTTCGCATGAGTCGCGGCGTGACGCGCCCAGGCGGCTTCCAGCGTCTCTGCCTGAAGCCGGCGCAGACCCTCGTGCAGCCCATAGAGCGCGTTGACCGGAGCGGTGTGGTGATAGGAGCGCGCCCCGCCGCCGCCGGATTTCCAGTAACCGAGCACGAGGTCCATGTCATTGAACCAGCTCTGCACCCTGGTCTTGCGATTCCCGATCGCCTCGACAGTCCGGTCGGAAAGCGTGAAAGGCGCCAATCCCGGTGGAACAGAGAGACATTTCTGGGTGCCGGAATAGGCGATGTCGACGCCCCATTCGTCCACCTTCACCGGCACGCCACCGAGGCCGGTGACGGTGTCCATCAGGCTCAGAAGCCCGGCGTCAGAGGCCATTCCGGCGAGCGCGGCGGCGTCGGATTCGGCGCCGGTCGAGGTTTCGGCATGGACGAAGCCCAAGAGCTTCGCCTCCGGATGTGCCTTGATGGCGCCGGCCACCTTGTCGAGGTCGATGGGCTTGCCCCAGTCGGTCTCGACCAGCACCAGCTTCGCGCCGCAGCGCCCGACGATATCGGCCATCCGTCCGCCGAACACGCCGTTTTGCGCGATGATCGCGGTGTCGCCGGGCTCGAGCGCGTTCACCAGACCCGCTTCCATCGCCAGCGAGGCGGGCGCGGAGATCGGGAAGGTGACAGCGTTTTCGGTCTGGAAGGCGTAGCGCAGCAGGTCTTTCACCTCTTCCATCATCGCCTGGAAGGCCGGATCCAGGTGGCCGATGGTGTTCTGCGCGCTGGCGGCCAGCACTTCGGGCGCCACGTTCGAGGGGCCGGGGCCCATGAGCAGGCGCCGGGGCGCCGTGAATGCGTTTGTCATCAGTCCTCCGCTCGGGGGTCAGGCCCCCGCCTGGCTTGCCGCTTCGGCCGCAGCACGAATTGCACGGATATTGTCGCCGTAGGGGGCGGGATTGTCCACCGATCCGCCCCGGAACACGGCAGATCCGGCGACGAAACAATCCGCCCCGGCGGCGACCAGCGGCCCCACCGTAGTGGGGTCGACCCCGCCGTCGACCTGGATCATGACCTCGCGACCGCCGATCATCTCGCGGATCTGGCGGACCTTGCCGACCGCGGAGGGGATGAATTTCTGTCCGCCGAAGCCCGGGTTGACGCTCATCACCAGCACCATGTCGGCGAGGTCGAGCAGTTCGGAAACGGCCGAGGCCGGGGTGCCCGGGTTGAGGGCAATGCCGGCCTTTTTGCCGGTCGCCCTGATCGCCTGAAGCGTGCGATGCGGATGCGGCCCCGCCTCCCAATGGGCGGTGATCATGTCGGCGCCGGCCTCGGCATAGGCCTCGATATAGCGGTCGACCGGGGCGATCATCAGATGCACATCCATGAAGGTCGTCACATGCGGGCGGAAGGCTTTTACCGCGGGCGGACCGAAGGTGAGGTTGGGCACGAAATGCCCGTCCATCACATCCGCATGAACCCAGTCGGCGCCCCCGGCCTCGATGGCCTGAATTTCACGACCGAAGTCGGCGAAGTCGGCTGAGAGTATTGAGGCGGCGATCTTGATGGGACGGTCAAAAGGCATGGGGTTCTCCTGCGTGGCAAGCCGGGGTTAACCCCCACCGCAAGGCGGTTGCAAGCGTCAGAGTCCGGGCCTGGCGAAACACCTGGCGGTGGCGTGGCGGATGCTGGGCATCTCCCAAGGACGGCTGCGTGCTTCGCCGGGCGGTCATTCAATCGTGTCAGAGAGGCTATTTATCCTTTTAAAGCAGCATGTTAGGGTGGAACAGACAATTCCATTAGTCCGGAATAATGGACTATTGAATATGTTTGTCTGGAAGACGGATTTACCGGTTTCCCGAAAGGTCAACCTGGCAAGGCGGCGCGTATTCGCCGTGTGTTCCTTCCCCGGGGCCAGATGACCCGGCACCAGTCCTCAGAGCCGTGGTCCGAATTCGGCGAGAACCTGTTCGTAGACATCGCGTTTGAACGGCACGACGCGCTCCAGCATCCTGTCCGGCGCGATCCAGCACCATTTGCGAAACTCCGGGTGCGCGGTCTCGATCACGATATCGGCATCGGTGCCGTGGTAGCGCAGCAGAAACCAACGCTGCTTCTGGCCGCGGTAGCGCCCTTTCCAGATCCGCGGCACCACCTCGTGCGGCAGATCGTATGTCACCCAGTCGCTGAGCTTCGCCTCGACGCTCACCAGAGCCGGACCGACGCCGATTTCTTCCTCGAGCTCGCGCAACGCCGCGGCGCGCGCCTTTTCACCCTTGTCGATCCCCCCCTGCGGCATCTGCCACGCGGTCTCGCCGGTGCCAAGGCGCATCGCGTCGAGCCGCTGGCCGACCCAGACCTTGCCGTCCTCATTGGCCAGCATGATGCCGACATTCTTTCGGTAGGGCAGGCGGGCGATGTCTTGCGGGGTCATGCTTTCCTCCGGGATGGGGTGGGGCGTGGGTCCGGGGTGCGGCTCTGGCCCCTTCTGGCACGGCGCTGCCGCCATGTCACCCCGGTCACCCTGGCGTTATCCGGGAAGGATCACCGATTGCCCCGGGGCGACCTGCACACTAGATAAGGTTCAACAGCAAATGGAGGCCTGTCATGTCCACGCCCAAGCCCGTCGTTCTGTGCATCCTCGATGGTTTCGGCATTCGCGAAGAGCGCGAAAACAATGCCGTGAAACTCGCCAACACCCCGACCTTCGACCGGCTGATCGCGACCGGCCCCCATGCCACGCTCAAGACCGATGGCCGCGCCGTCGGCCTGCCGGAAGGGCAGATGGGCAATTCCGAGGTCGGGCACACCAATATCGGCGCCGGCCGGGTGGTGGCGATGGATCTCGGGATGATCGACCTTTCGATCGAGGACGGCGATTTCTTCACAAAGGAGGCGCTGACCAGGTTCATCGCCGATGTGAAACAGGCCGGGGGCGAGGCGCATCTGTTCGGGCTCACCAGCCCCGGCGGGGTGCATGCGCATCAGGATCATATCGTCGCCGCAGCGAAAGCGATCACCGATGCCGGCATCAGCGTGAAGATCCACGCGATCACCGACGGACGCGACGTGCCGCCCTCCTCTGCGCGCGAGCAGGAGCCGCGCCTATGACGCGATGGTCAAGGCGATGGGCGAGACCGCCGCCAGTGCCGACGAGGCCATTGCAAAGGCTTACGAGCGCGGCGAGACCGACGAGTTCATCCAGCCCACGGTGCTTGAGGGCCATACCGGCATCCATGACAATGACGGTGTGTTCTGCGTCAACTTCCGCGCCGACCGGGTGCGCGAGATCCTGCGCGCCATCGGCGAGCCGGGCTTTGCCGATTTCGATACCGGCAAGCGTCCGGCCTTCTCGGCGCTGCTCGGGATGGTGGAATATTCGGTGCGTCACAACGACTACATGACCACGGTGTTTCCGCCGCGCGACATCGTCAACACGCTCGGCTCCTGGGTGGCGCAGAAGGGGCTGCGGCAGTTCCGCCTCGCCGAGACCGAGAAATATCCGCATGTGACCTTCTTCCTCAACGGCGGCAAGGAAGAGCCGGAAGTGGGCGAAGACCGTTACATGGCGCCCTCGCCGAAGGTCGCGACCTATGACTTGCAGCCCGAGATGAGCGCCCCGGAGGTGGGCGACAAGCTTGTGGAGGCGATCGAGGCGCGCTACGACCTGATCGTCGTCAACTTCGCCAACCCCGACATGGTGGGCCATACCGGCGATCTTCAGGCCGCGATCAAGGCGGTGGAGACCGTCGACACCCAGCTCGGCCGTGCCGTCGAGGCGCTTGCGAAGGTCGGCGGTGCGGTGATCGTCACCGCCGACCACGGCAATTGCGAAACAATGGTCGACCCCGAGACCGGCGGGCCGCATACCGCGCACACCACCAACCTCGTTCCGGTGGTGATGTTTGGCGGACCCGAAGGGGTCAGCCTGCGCGACGGCCGCCTCAGCGATCTTGCCCCCTCTCTGCTGGAGCTCATGGGGCTTGAACAGCCGGAAGAAATGACCGGCCAGAGCCTGATCGTCCATTGACGCGAGGGGCGCTCATTGCGGGCGCTCTGGCCTGCCTCGCCTGCCTGTCCGGGCCGGCGGCAGGCCAGTCGGGCCAATCCGGCCAGACGGATCTGGCAGGTCAGTCGGGCCGGGCAAGCCCGGCGGAAAGCGCCGCCGCGGCGATCGAGGCGCTTCGGGCGGCGCAGGTATCGCTGGAAATGGCCGAGGGCAGGCGCGGGCGGGTTGCGGCGCTGACCGAAACCGTGCGGGCCTATGAGGCAGGGCTTGCAGCGCTGCGCGAGGGGCTCAGACAGGCAGCGATCCGCGAGCGCGCCATCAAGGACAGTTTTGCCGCTGAAAATGACCGGCTCGCCCGCTTGCTGGGCGTTTTGCAGACGATCCAGAGCGCGCCGGATACAAGCCTTTTGCTGCACCCCGAAGGGCCTTTGGGAACAGTGCGGTCGGGAATGCTGGTGGCGCATGTCACCCCGGCGCTGGCCCGCGAAGCGGAGGCGCTGCGTCTCCAGCTTGAGGAAGTCACCGCACTGAGGGCCCTTCAGGAAGAGGCGCTGGGCACGCTTGAAGAGGGGCTCAGGGGCGTGCAAGACGCGCGCACGGAGCTTTCCAGGGCGATAGCGAACCGGACGGATCTGCCAAACCGCCTGGTGACCGATCCGCAAGCAATGGCCAGTCTGCTGCGATCGGCCGACACGCTCGAAAGCTTTGCCGGCGGTCTGGCGGGTACCGGTTTCGTTGATGAAACGGTGCCGGTGGAAACCACTGATTTCACCGCCGCCCGGGGCCAGCTCGACATGCCGGTGTTCGGCCGGGTGATCCGCCGCGCCGGCGAGGCCGATGCCGCAGGCGTGCGCCGCCCCGGTTGGGTGGTGGCGACCCGGCCGCTGACACTGGTCACCACCCCCTGGCCCGCGACGATCCGCTATCTCGGGCCGCTGCTCGATTTCGGCGAGGTGGCGGTTCTGGAGCCGGGCGAGGGGTATTTCCTTGTTCTGGCGGGGCTTGGGCAGCTATTCGGCAAGGTTGGCGAAGTCCTGCCGAAGGGCGCTGCGGTCGGGCTCATGGGCGGCACCGCAATGGGCGCGGATCAAGCGTTTTTGATGTCGGTTGCGGAAGGTGGTGGCGCCGAGGCCACGGAAACGCTTTATATAGAGCTGAGACGGAACGGAGAGCCCCTGGACCCGGGCGAATGGTTCACAGAGGCCGATTGAGAGAGACATCCGGAGAGACCATGAAGAAAATGCTGATGGCCGCAGCAGGCGGCATCCTCGCCGGCACGGTGCTGACAACGCAGATAGCGGGGCCGCTGATTGCCCAGGACGCGGGCCGCAGTGCCTCCGTCTATCAGCAGCTCGACCTGTTTGGCGATGTGTTCGAACGCATCCGTGCCAATTACGTCGAGAAAGTCGCGCCCGAAGAACTGATCGAGGCCGCGATCAACGGCATGTTGATTTCGCTCGACCCCCATTCGAACTACCTGCCGCCGGAAGATGCCGCCGACATGCGGCGGCAGACCCGCGGTGCTTTTGGCGGGCTCGGCATTGAAGTCACCCAGGAGGAGGGCTTCATAAAGGTCGTCTCGCCGATGGATGGCACACCCGCGGACGATGCCGGGATGCTGTCGGGCGATTTCATCACCCATGTTGACGGCGAAAGCCTGCTTGGGCTCACGCTCGACGAGGCGGTTGGTCTGATGCGCGGCCCGGTGGGCTCCGAGATTGTCATCACCGTGGTGCGGGAGGGCGTGGACGAACCGTTTGACGTTTCGATCATCCGCGATACCATCAAGCTTACAGCCGCAACCGTGCGCGCGATCGGCAACACCGTGCTGATCCGGGTGACCACATTCAACGATCAGACCTTTCCAAACATTTCCGACGGATTCGATACCGTGACCGAAGAACTCGGAGGCCTTGAGAATGTCGAAGGTGTGGTGCTTGATCTGCGCAACAACCCCGGCGGGCTTCTGACCCAGGCGATTGCCGTGTCGGACGCCTTTCTGAGGGAAGGCGAGATCGTTTCGACCCGCGGGCGCAATCCCGAAGACACCGAACGGTTCAACGCGGAGCCGGGTGATATTGCGGCGGGCAAGCCGGTGGTGGTGCTGATCAATGGCGGCTCTGCTTCGGCCTCGGAAATCGTTGCCGGTGCCTTGCAGGATCACCGCCGTGCGGTGGTTGTCGGCACCAAGAGCTTTGGCAAGGGATCGGTGCAGACTGTCATGCCGCTTCGGGGTGATGGGGCCATGCGCCTGACCACGGCGCGCTACTACACGCCGTCGGGCCGGTCGATCCAGGCGCTGGGCGTCAGCCCCGATATCGTGGTCGAACAGCCCGCGCGGGTGCCGGAAGAGGAAGAAGGAGAGGACAAGGGCCGTCCTGTCCGGACCGAAGCGGACCTGCGCGGCTCACTCGACAACGACAGCCTGACGGAAGACCAGATCAAGCTGATCGAGGAAGAACGTGCCGCGGCGGAAGAGGCCGCCGAACTGCGCGACAAGGATTTCCAGCTCAGCTACGCGGTGGACCTCATCAAGGGGCTTTCGACCATCGGCATGATGGACCAGCAATAACCGGCTCTGTTCCAGCAGAAACGCCTGGGCCGGCTTGCCTGGCCGGGCGTTGCGCCTCAGGCGCGATGGTAGGGGGTGCCTGCAAGGATGGAGGCGGCGCGGTAGAGTTGTTCGGCCAGCATCACCCGGACCAGCATATGCGGCCAGACCATCGCCCCGAAACTCAAGGCAAACCCGGCGCTGTCTCGAAAGGCGGCATCGAGCCCGTCGGCCCCGCCGATGGCAAAGGCAAGATCCTGTCGTCCGGCATCGCGCCAGCGGACGAGCTGGCGGGCAAGGTCGGGCGAAGACATCGCCTTGCCGCGTTCGTCGAGCACACAGATGAGTGCACCCTTCGGAATCGCCTTGCCGAGCAGCGCGGCTTCGGCCGCCATGCCGCCGCGCTTGCGGTCTTCGACTTCCAGTTCGCGCGCCGGCCCGATCCCCAGCGCCCGCCCGGTTCTGTCAAACCGGGTGAGGTAGTCATCAACCAACACCCGCTCCGGCCCCTTGCGGAGCCGGCCGACGGCAGCGATATGCACCCGCATCAGACGCTGCGCGCGGCGGGCGAGGCGTCCGGCGACATCCACAGTTTTTCGAGCTGATAAAACTCGCGGACTTCAGGCCGGAAGATATGAACCACCACGTCGCCCGCGTCGATCAGCACCCAGTCGCCCTGATCCTTGCCCTCGATCTTGCACAACAGGCCCATCTCCTGCTTCAGCCTGTCGGTAACCTTCTCCGACAGCGCCGCCACCTGGCGCGAGGAACGACCGGAGCAGATCACCATGTGATCGGCGATCGACGACTTGCCCTTCAGCGGGATCGCCACGATCTCCTCTGCCTTTTCCTCGTCCAGAGTATGGGTGATGAGATCAAGCAGTTCTTTGCTCGAAAAGGACGTGCGCGTCTTCATCGCGCCGCGCCCGGCAGCGGCCGCCCCGGGGGCCGCGTCAGAGATCTGAGACAGGACATTGTCCTCCTTCATGGCGCGCCGTTCCTTCCCCGGCGCCGGGATATGTCAAGGATAACAACTCGCGGGCGTTATTCAACGGTTGTGGCCCCCACGTCATGGAACCATCATGTTTCCTCGGATGCCTGTCCGTCGGAGAGCAGCCGCACTTCGCGCTGCGGGAACGGTATGTCGATGCCGTTTTCGGCGAAACCGTCCCAGAGCGCGAGGAACACCGCGCCGCGGATGTTGGTGAGCCCCCCGGTCGGATCGTCGATCCAGAACCGCAGCACATAATCCACCGAGCTGTCGCCGAACCCGACGATATGACAGACCGCCGGGCGCGAGCTCAGCACCCGGTCGACCGATTGCGCCGCTTCGATAGCGACCTTGCGCACCAGATAGGGGTCGTTGTGATAGGCGGTGCCGAAATGGATATCGAGCCGGACGAAAGCGTTGGTATGCGACCAGTTCACCACCTGGCCGGTGATCAGATCTTCGTTGGGAATGAGGTATTCCTTGCCGTCGCGTGTCACCACCGCGACGTAACGCGCGCCCATTTCCTCGATCCAGCCAAAGGTCTCGCCGAGCGAGATCACGTCGCCGGGCTTGATCGACTTGTCGAGCAGCAGGATGAAACCGGAAACCAGGTTGGAGACCACTTTCTGCAAGCCGAAACCGAGGCCGACACCGATGGCACCGGAAAGCACCGCAAGCCCCGTGAGATCGACCCCGACGGCCTTGAGTCCGAGAAAGATCGCGGCGGAATAGAGCGCGACCCGCAACACCTTTATGGTTAGCACCTGAATCGAGGGGCTGATGTCGGACGAGCGGCGGATCCGCGTGGCCGCGCTGGCCGAAATGAATCGCACCGCGAATAGCAGCGCGCCGAGGACAGCCACCGCCTGCACCACCATCCACAGCGTCAGCGTGATGTCGCCCACGCTGATGGCCACGGCCTCCATCAGGGCGATGGCCTCCTCGTTGAGACCAAGAATATCGACAGTTACCCAGGCCCAGCCGGCGGCCCGCACGGTGAGGCGCAAAACCTGGTTGCCGATGAAGCGGGTGACCAGCGCGATCAGCAGCCAGGCGAAAGAAAGCTGCCCGGCCACGGCGAGCAGATAGCTCCGCCACGGCCAGGTGACGGCGCGCATCGTCCAGACGACAGGCCAGATCGTCATGACGAAGATCATCAGCCGCATCTGGCGGTTGATCAGAATGCCCAGCCGCATACGCCAGGTTGGCCAGCCCTCCCGGGTGCGCAGCCAGGCCTGCCAGCGGAGGCTGAGCCCGCGGGAAGCGAAATGGGCGATCAGAAACAGAGCCAGGATGATCAGCGCCTGCAAGCCGACGCTTGGGCGCATCAGCCCTTCCGCCCAGATTATTGCCTGTTCCCAGAGCCCGAGGGCGATCTCCTGCGGGGCCGGCCCCGCCGTGCCCGGTCCTGTCGTACTGTTTCCCATGGTTGCCCTTTCCTCTGCCGTAACCGTCGCAAATCCCGGCCCCGGCGTCCAGATCGTGAAAGCGTCACCCTTGCCGGAAAGGGGGCCAGCCTGTATCTCCTTCCCATGATACGGATCTTCGACATGGACGATCGCGCCCGCCTGCCCTGGCGGTTTTTCGGCGCGGCCCGCACGGTGCTGGCCCGACTTTGAGGCCGCGCCGCCGTCAATCCGTTTCAACCTTACCCGAAGGGAGACCCGCATGTCCGGGAAAACGCTTTACGACAAGATCTGGGATGCCCATCTCGTCCATGAGGCCGAGGATGGCACCTGCCTCATCTATATCGACCGCCACCTCGTCCATGAAGTCACCAGCCCGCAGGCTTTCGAAGGGCTGCGCATGGCCGGCCGCAAGGTCCATGCGCCCGACAAGACCATCGCCGTGCCGGATCACAACGTGCCCACCACGCTCGAGCGGCTCGAAGGGGTGATCGCCAATGAGGAAGGCCGGATCCAGGTCGAGGCGCTGGCGAAGAATGCCGCCGAGTTCGGCATCCATCATTACCCGATGAACGACATCCGCCAGGGCATCGTGCATATCGTCGGGCCGGAACAGGGCTGGACCCTGCCGGGGATGACCGTGGTCTGTGGTGACTCGCATACCGCGACCCACGGGGCTTTCGGCGCACTGGCCCATGGCATCGGCACCTCGGAGGTCGAACATGTGCTCGCCACCCAGACCCTGATCCAGAAGAAATCGAAGAACATGAAAGTGGAGATCACCGGCAAGCTCAGGCCCGGGGTGACCGCAAAAGACGTCACCCTCGCGGTGATCGGCGTCACCGGCACTGCGGGCGGCACCGGCTATGTGATCGAGTATTGCGGCGAAGCGATCCGCGATCTGTCGATGGAAGGCCGGATGACCGTCTGCAACATGGCGATCGAAGGCGGGGCGCGGGCCGGGCTGATCGCGCCGGATGAGACCACCTTCGACTATGTGCGCGGCCGACCCCATGCACCCAAGGGTGCGCTCTGGGAACAGGCGCTCGCCTGGTGGAAGACGCTGAAATCCGACGACGACGCGGTGTGGGACAAGATCGTCACCCTTAGGGGTGAAGAGATCGAACCCGTGGTCACCTGGGGCACCTCGCCCGAAGACGTGCTGCCGATCACCGGCAATGTGCCCGCGCCCGAAGACTTCGAGGGCGGCAAGGTCGAGGCCGCCCGGCGCGCGCTCGACTATATGGGGCTCGAACCGGGCACGCCGCTCAGCGAAATCCCGGTCGACGTGGTCTGGGTCGGCTCCTGCACCAACGGCCGGATCGAAGACCTGCGCGAAGTCGCCAGAGTGCTGGATGGGCGCAAGGTGGCCAAGACTGTGCGGATGATGATCGTGCCGGGCTCGGGGCTGGTGCGTGAACAGGCCGAGGAAGAGGGTCTCGCGGCGGTGTTCGAAGCCGCCGGCGCCGAATGGCGGCTGCCGGGCTGCTCCATGTGCCTCGCGATGAACCCCGACCAGCTCGGCCCGGAAGAACGCTGTGCCTCGACCTCGAACCGCAATTTCGAGGGCCGCCAGGGCTACAAGGGCCGCACCCATCTCGTGAGCCCGGCCATGGCCGCCGCCGCGGCGGTCACCGGCAAACTCACCGATGTGCGGGAGATGATGTGATGGAAAAATACACCACCTTCACCGCCGTTGCCGCGCCGATGCCGCTGGTCAACATCGACACCGACATGATCATCCCCAAGGCCTTCCTCAAGACCATCAAGCGCTCGGGCCTCGGGGTGAACCTGTTCGACGAGATGCGTTATGATCGCGACGGCAACGAGATTGCCGATTTCGTGCTCAACAAACCGCCCTACCGCGCGGCGCAGATCATCGTTGCGGGCGACAATTTCGGCTGCGGCTCCTCGCGCGAACACGCCCCCTGGGCGCTGAAGGATTTCGGCATCCGCGCGGTCATTTCGACCAGCTTCGCCGACATCTTCTTCAACAACTGCTTCAAGAACGGCATCCTGCCGATCGTCCTGCCGCAGGAAGATGTCGACAAGCTGATGGACGACGCCGGGCGCGGTGCCAATGCGCAGTTGACCATCGACCTCGAAAACCAGATCATCGCCGGCCCCGACGGCGGCGAGATCGCGTTTGAGGTGGACCCGTTCCGCAAGCATTGCCTGCTCAACGGTCTTGACGACATCGGCCTCACCCTGGAAAAGAAAGCCGCGATTGACACATTCGAGGCGAAAGCCAGTCAGGAACGGCCCTGGGTCTGACGAATCCGGGGCTTTCGGCGGAACCAATACCTTGGCAAATCCAGCATTGTTCAGGCCATATTTCGGGGCGTGAACACCAGCAAACACAACATCCGGGGTCGCCGTCAAGGCGGCCCCATTTTGGTTTGAAAATTGATGCACAATCGCACCACTTCCTCCAAATATCGGCCCTGAATCTTGTGCCTTATGAAGGCGTTACTTGCGGTGCTGGCTGAAATTGGGGGACAATATGGCAAATGTGAGGCAGCTTGCCACAATTGGCAGGATCAGGTTGGGAAAAGGGCTGCGGCATCGTATCGCGCCCGACCAGGTTGGGGAAAAAACCAGTGGGTAGTCGTATTCCGGGCGCAATTGCGCGCGCGTTTTTCATGGTATTGCTGGTGTCGACTCCGGCACTCCTGCTGCCGATGTTGTCGAGCGATACGACCCAGATCGTGGTGCTCATCGCGATCTTTGCCGCAGCGCTGACCTTCTTCGAATACGCCTCCGACTATCCGGGGCTGGTCGAGTTTCGCGATGCACCGCCATTCAACCGCATCCGCTTCATGGGTCTCTATTTCACAGTGCTCATGCTCTCGGTAGTGGTGCGCGGACAGACGGTGGATAGCGTGTCCACGCATTTCGCCCAGGCGGTGGGCTCCCTCATCGGTCAGTCGATCGACATTCCCTATTCGCCCGTCCGCCTCATCACCCTGATATTGCCCGAAACGGCGCGGGCGCGGGATGTTGAGCTCCTGCGTACCACCTCGGGTATGGCCTATCTGATCTCGCTGGTTTCACTCGCGATCTTCATCATCCAGCTTCGGATCACCAACTGGCCGAGAACCGGGGGCAAATTCAACGTCTGGGTCAACCTGCCAATGTTCGACCCGACCACTGGCGGCGATGTGGTTGAGCGGCTCGAACGGGATTCGCGTTTCAATGTGGCGCTGGGTTTCATATTGCCCTTCCTCACGCCGCTCATCGTCAAATTCGCTTCCTCGTTTATTGGCCCGATCTCGGTGATCAATGACATGACAGTGATCTGGACGATCACGGCATGGGCCTTCCTTCCGACGTCACTGTTCATGCGTGGAATCGCCATGCAGCGGGTGGCGGACATGATCAAGGAGCAGCGCGCGCGCCACGTTGCGGCGCAGGACGACGGGTTACAGCCTGCGTGATGCGCCTGTTTCCGGCATTGGTGACAGCGTTTGCCCTTCTGGAAGCGGGGGCATCTGTGGGCGAAACCCTGCGGTTTGCCACCTGGGATGCCGAGCTTGGCCAGAAGGGGCCGGGCGTGCTTGCCGGAAAGATCCTGCGGGGTAACGAACAGGTGCTGGCGGTCGTTGAGGTGATCGCTGCCGCTGCGCCGGATGTTCTGGTTCTCAACGGTTTCGACTGGGACATGGGTGGCCATGCCCTGACGGCGCTCGCGGACCGGCTGGCCGAAGCCGGGGTGAGCTATCCTCACCGGCTGGCCGCTATGCCCAACGCAGGGCTCGAAAGCGGGCTTGATCTCGACGGCAACGGCAGGACCGGGGAGGCGCGTGATTCACATGGCTACGGACGCTTCACCGGCGCAGGTGGCATGGTGGTGCTCTCGAAGCTGCCACTTGGCGAAATGCGGGACTATTCCGCCTTTCTTTGGGCCGATCTTCCAGATGCGATCCCACCGGAGGTCGATGGCGCGCCGTTTCCGTCGGAAGAAGCCGCAGCCCGGCGGCGGTTGTCTTCGGTCGGGCATTGGAGCGTCCCGGTCGAGACCGGGCATGGCCTGGTTACCCTGCTCGCCTTCGCCGCGACGACACCTGTTTTCGACGGGCCGGAAGACCTCAACGGCCGGCGCAACCATGACGAAATCGCCTTCTGGACCCGCCTGCTTGACGGTGATCTGCCGTTCGACCCGCCCGCCGGGCCGGTCGTTGTGATCGGAACTGCCAATCTCGATCCGGTTGACGGCGAGGGACGGCATGAGGCGATCCGGATCTTGCTGGACGATCCCCGCCTTACCGACCCGAAGCCCGCAAGCCCCGGCGGCCTGGCAGCCGCAACACCGGACCACCGGGGCGATCCAGGGCTCGACACCGCGGATTGGACAGAACCCGTTCCGGGAAACCTGCGGGTCGACTACGTACTCCCCGATGCCCGGCTCGGCGTAGCCGGGGCGGGCGTGGTCTGGCCCGCCCCGGGAGACGCGTTTCTGGATGTGGTGGAAACGGCCAGCCGCCGGCGGCTGGTCTGGGTGGATGTTCGCCAACCGGGGTCGGCCGAAAGTCGGGGACCAGTTCCGCGAGCCGTGTCCCGTCCAGCCGGTGGGGCAGGGACCAGAGATAGCGCATCTCGAAAACCCCGGCGACCGCGGGTACGAAAGGTGTCAGCAGGCGCATCAGGCCCCATCGGAAGGGTCTTACGGAGATCGGGCGGCCAACGGCCATTGCAATCGCTTTTGCCAGGTCATCGCCGGTGAGGGTGTAGCCCTCGAAGGGAACATCATTGAAGCCGGCAAGGTGCTCTCGCATCTCGGACAGGGCGAGGCTCGCACGTGCCGCATCCGGAAGGAAGGCCCAGGAATGCGGTGCATCAGACACGCCTGGATAGCGGATGAACCCTTTCGCCACATCAGCCGAGATGTAGCTCTCAAACCAGTTGCCGGTCTTTGCCGTGTCAATGAAATCGCCGCAACGCAGCACGATCACCCTTGCGCCACTGTCACGGTAGGCAGCCTCTATGCGTTGGCGGCAGCGCCCGAGCGGGTTGGTGGCGAGATGCGGCGTATCTTCACACCAGGGCGTGGGCGCATCGGGGCCGAAAACATAGACGTTGCCGGGCAAGATCACCGTGGCACCTGCGCGGCTGGCGGCCTTGGCGACGGCCAGGTGAGCGGCAAGAAGATCGTCGTTCCAGAGATGATAACCCGGAGGATTCCAGGCCGAAACCACAACATCAGTGTCTGACATCGCGGTTTTCAGGTCGTCAGTACCGCGATTGAAGCGACGGATCCGCCAACCTGCCGTTGAAAAGGCGTTTGCGGCATGGCGTCCGAAGCGACCGGACGCGCCGAGGATCAGGACAGTCTGGGTCATGACAGGGCTCCTTTCGACCCAAAGAATAGCCATTTACCAGCAAACAGGAATTGCCGGATCTTGACGATCTGCTATTCAGGATTGAATGGCTCACCCTTTTGACAAACTGAACTGGTCGCTGATTCAGACCTTTCTTGCCATTGCCGAAGCCGGCTCCCTCTCTGGTGCGGCCCGCGCCCTCGGCCTGAGCCAGCCGACACTCGGGCGGAAGGCGCGGGAGATTGAGGCCGTGCTTGGGAGGGAGCTTTTCCGGCGGCACGCGCAGGGGCTGGCGCTTACCGAAACCGGCGAAGCCATGCTGGCACCGGCCCGGGCGATGCGCGAGGCCGCGGCGCGGTTGCAACTGACGGCAGCGGACGGTGACCGGGCGCTCGCCGGGCCGGTGCGGATCACCGCTTCTGTGGTGGTTTCGCATTTTCTGTTGCCGGAGATGCTTGCCGGTTTGCGGCGGGAAGAACCCGGGATCGAGATTGAACTGGTCGCTTCGGACAGCGCCGAGAACCTCCTGTTTCGCGAGGCCGACATTGCGGTGCGGATGTATCGCCCGCACGAGCCTGACTTGATAACACGGCATGTGGCGGACCAGGCACTCGGTCTCTATTGCAGCAAGAAATACCTTGAAAGGGTCAGATACCCGGAAAATGAAGAAGCACTGCTGGCGCTCGACTGGGTGGGTTTCGACCGGAACGAACTGATTATCCGGGGCATGGCCGCGGCCGGTTGGGATGTTACGCGGGCGTTCTTCAGGCTCCGCACCGACGATCAGGCCGCCTGCTGGCAATTGGTGCGCGCGGGCGGTGGTGTGGGGATCATGCAGAAATCCATCGGCGAGGCTGATCCTCTGGTCGAACGGCTGCTGCCGGATCTGCCGATGCCCGCGCTGCCGGTCTGGCTCACCGCCCGCCCGGAAATGCGGCGCATGCCTCGCGTGGCGCGGGTCTGGAAGGCGCTTGCAGAGGGATTTCTGGCGCTTTCTTGACCACTGCCCTGCAAGAAGCTACGCCCACTCAGACCCCATTCAAACCCACTCAAAATCTTCGAGGAAAGCTCATGAGCGTTGGTTCCCTTCTCATCCTGCCCGGCGACGGGATCGGCCCGGAAGTCATGGCGCAGGTGCGCCGGATCATTGACTGGTTCGGCGAAAACCGCGGCCTTGGCTTCGATGTGAGCGAAGACCTCGTGGGCGGCGCGGCCTATGACGCGCATGGCGTGCCGCTGGCCGACGCGACCATGGCCAGGGCGCAGGAGGTCGACGCGGTGCTGCTCGGCGCCGTGGGTGGCCCGCAATACGACGCGCTCGACTTCTCGGTGAAGCCGGAGCGCGGGCTGCTCAGGCTGCGCAAGGAGATGGATCTCTACGCCAACCTGCGGCCTGCGCAATGCTTCGACGCGCTGGCGGAATTTTCCTCGCTGAAGCCCGAGTTGATCTCCGGGCTCGACATCATGATCGTCCGCGAGCTCACGGGTGGTGTCTATTTCGGCGAGCCGCGCGGGATTTTCGAGGAAAACGGCGAGCGCTACGGGCTCAACACCCAGCGCTACAGCGTGTCCGAGATCGAGCGTGTCGCGCGGTCGGCCTTCGAGCTGGCGCGCAAGCGGCGCAACAGGGTCTGCTCGATGGAGAAGGCCAATGTGATGGAATCGGGTCTGCTCTGGCGCGAAATCGTCCAGAAGGTGGGCGACGACGAATACCCCGACGTGGAGCTCAGCCACATGTACGCCGATGCGGGCGGGATGCAACTGGTGCGCGCGCCGAAACAGTTCGACGTGATCCTGACCGACAACCTGTTCGGCGATCTGCTGTCGGATGTGGCGGCGATGCTCACCGGCTCGCTCGGCATGCTGCCATCGGCCTCGCTCGGCGCGCAGATGCCGAACGGCCGGCCGAAGGCGATGTACGAACCGGTCCACGGCTCCGCGCCCGACATCGCCGGGCAGGACAAGGCCAACCCGATCGCCTGTATCCTCAGCTTCTCGATGGCGCTGCGCTATTCCTTCGACCAGGGCGCCGAGGCCGACCGGCTGGATGCGGCGATCGAGACGGTGCTGGCCGACGGGCTGCGCACCGCCGATCTGATGGGCCAGGAGGGCGTGACCCCGGTCGGCACCACCGGCATGGGCGACGCCATCCTTGCCGCGCTCGACACCTCGCTTTGAGGCTGTATGGCACCCAAGCGGCGCGTGCCCTGCGGGGTGCGCGCCGTTTGCATGGGGGCTTTCCGGAGCTTTGCCAAAGGGCAAGAAAGAGCGTCGATAACCCCTTGCAAAGCCTCCGAAGCTGAGCTATCCCGCCCGCCACGGTCGGAGTGTAGCTCAGCCTGGTAGAGCACTGTCTTCGGGAGGCAGGGGTCGGAGGTTCGAATCCTCTCACTCCGACCAATGTTTTCAATCACATAGCGCATTTCGGTTTGAACCTGAATCGCGGAGGGCCTTGATTGTTTGAATGTGATTCATCCTGTGTGGGAGGATGGATCATCTCAGCACCTTTGCCATCGGCATTCAGAACGCGGTTTCGGAGAAACATTGAAGAAGGGTCAAGTGGGCGCGCGGCGGATTTGCGTCTGAAACTGTCCCCGGCGACAGGTGCGCGCTGGGCGCAGCAGGTGAGAACCAGGGGCCATGCGGAACCCGCCCGTCAGGGACCGCCCCGCGGGACGGGAAAGCTGGCCCCTTATCAGTCGCTCCTTGAAGATCTGGTCGCGCAAGACCCCGATATTACGCTCTTTGAGTTGCGCAACGCACTTGCTGAAGCGACCGGCGTGCAGGTGCACCACTCTTCCATCGCCAGCCTGCTGTCCCGGCTCGGGTTCACATACAAAAGTCGCTTGTCGCGACCGAATGCCGCCGCGCCAAGGTAAGGCGGCAGCGGGCTGATTGGTTCAGGCACTGGCCTCCTGCCATTGCAGACTTGCCCAGGCGCGTTGTGTTCATTGACGAAACCGCAGTGAAGACCAACCTGACCCGCTTACGCGGCAGGGCGAAACGGGGTGAGCGTCTGACCATGGATGCGCCCCTCGGGAGTTGGGGAACGCAAACCCTGATCGCAGGTCTGGCACAGGACGCGCTGATCGCGCCATGGGTCATCAAGGGCGCGATGGATGGCCCCGCTTTTGCCGTCTACATCCGCGAAGTGCTGGCCCCGGAAATTGCCCCCGGCACCGTCGTCATCCTCGATAACCTGGCAACCCACTGCAACAAGGAGGCAACAAAGGCCTTGCGTGAACACGGCTGCGGTTCCTCCATCTGCCGCCATACTCGCCCGATCTGAATCCCATCGAAATGGCCTACTCCAAGCTCAAAGCGCATTTGAGGCGGCTCAAAGCCCGCACCTTCGACACGCTGTTCCAATCCACCGCCCAAACCTGCGACCTGTTCCCGCCGGAACAGTGCCGAAACTTCTTCAAGGCTGCC
>PDRW01000054.1 GCA_002746935.1 Rhodobacterales bacterium | reverse complement strand
TCCGCCTTCGTGCGGACAGGTGATCTCACTGTATCCCAGACCCTGCGTCTGCGGCGAACCCCGTTTCAATCCGCCTTCGTGCGGACAGGTGATCTCACGACAACCCTAAATCGGGTAGCGGCAGATGTAGTTTCAATCCGCCTTCGTGCGGACAGGTGATCTCACGTAAAGCGCTCTATAGTGCAATTGAAGAGTTGCGCGCGAAGGTTTCAATCCGCCTTCGTGCGGACAGGTGATCTCACTGAAGATGACGCTTATGCGTATCTCGTTTTTGTTTCAATCCGCCTTCGTGCGGACAGGTGATCTCACCTGCAACCAAGAAAACCGCCCCGAAAGTGGCGTTTCAATCCGCCTTCGTGCGGACAGGTGATCTCACCTAGCCCCCGCATCCCCCTGATTGTCAAGCTGAAAACAGCGCAACATCCAAAGGAAAGCGGCTTTGCCTGTGTCTTCTCGGAGGCGGTAGGCATCACGAGCCTTTTTTCTCCTTCCTTTTCAGGGGATTATTGGTAGTCTGAACCTGATTTCACGATTTCGGGCTCACGAACTCGGGGCGCTTTCATGACCTTACCCCGGCAACATGACCTCTGGCAAAGGCTTTTGTCCTATCGGGTGCTTGATGCCGCCTGGGAGAAGGTGCGGGCCAATGGCGGGTGTTCGGGTGGGGATAATGTGACCATCCCTCAGTTTCAGGCCGGCGCGGGGCGGCGGCTGGCCGATCTGGCCCGGGCGGTGGAGAAAGGGGAATGGTCGCCCGCGCCCTATCGCAGGGTGGAGATCCCCAAGCGCAAGGGCGGGGTGCGGACCTTGCGTATTCCGTCGCTGATCGACCGGGTGTTGCACAGCGCGATTGCAGCCGTGCTGACGCCGGTGCTGGAGCCGCAATTCGAAGAGGGGAGCTTTGCCTACCGGCCCGGGCGGTCGGTGAAACAGGCGGTGCGGGCGATCGAACACTGGCGCGACGCGGGCTATTGGCATGTGATCGAGGCCGATATCGTGGGCTATTTCGACGCGGTACGGCACGATCAGTTGCTGGCCAAGCTGGAAGCGGCGCTGGAGGGGTGGCCCGGCGGCGCTCAGATCACCGATCTGGTGGCACATATCCTGCTGCATCAGGCGCTGGATTGCGGGATCGAGGGCAAGGGGCTGGCGCAGGGCTCGCCGCTGTCGCCGCTGCTGGCGAACCTCTATCTGGATGCGCTGGACGAAGAGATCCACGGGCGCGGCATTCGGATCGTGCGCTTTGCCGATGACTTCGTGGTGCTGTGCAAGCGCCGCAAGAGCGCCGAGGCGGCCCTGGAGGAGGTGGAGGCCACGCTCACCGCCCATGGGCTGGAGCTGCACCCGGGCGGCACGCGGGTGCTGGATTTCGACAGGGGGTTCGAGTTTCTGGGCCATCTGTTCGTGCGCAGCATGGTGATGCAGCAGGTGTCGGACCCCGAGGAAGACATGGTCAGCCTGCTGCGTGGCGTGGCCGAGGCGGATACCGCGCTGGCCGAAGAGATCAGCACCGAGGTGGATGCGGGCTATGACCGGGGCGACCGGGTGCTGTATGTGACCGAGCCGGGGCGGCGCGTGGGGCTGCGCAACCTCAGCTTTTCGGTGACCAACAAGGCGGGGGAAGAAATCGCCGGGATTGCCCATGCCCGTGTGGACCGGATCGAGATCGGACCGGGGGCGTCGGCGGACTGGGCCGCGGTGGAATGGGCGCTTGGCAGCGAGACGGAACTGGTGCTGGTGGACGGGCGCGGACGGCTGACGGGGCGGGTGAGCCCGCCGACCACCGGTCCGGCGGAGTTGCATCTGGCACAGGCGGCGGCGGTGATGGACGAAGGCTTGCGCTGCGAATTGGTGCGGCGGCTGGTCGAGGCGCGGATCCGCAACCAGCGCACGCAGCTTTTCCGGCTCAACCGGCGGCCACGGAACCCCCAGGTGACCGTCGCGCTGGCCGCCATGGGGCGGCATCTGCGCAAACTGCCCCATGCCGGGGATGTGGCCGCGCTGCGCGGGCTCGAAGGGGTGGCGGCGGCTGAATACTGGCCCGCGCTCGGCCTGCTGACCAGGGGCGCCGAGGCCCCGTTTCGGCGCCAGCGCCCGGCGCACACGGCGCTGAACGCCGCGCTCAACTACCTCGCCGCGCTGCTGGAGCGCGACTGCTACGCCGCCACGCTCGCCGCCGGCCTGCACCCCGGTTTCGGCCTCTTGCACACCCCGCGCGACCGGGCCGATGCCGCCGTGTTTGACCTGATGGAACCCTTCCGCGCGCCGCTGGCCGAGGGGCTGGCAGCCTTTCTGTTCAACGCCAAACGGCTGCGGGGCAAGATGTTCACCCCCACCGACAGCGGCCTTGTGCGGATCTCGACGGCGGGGCGGCGGGCGCTGATCACCGGCTATGAACAGGCGTTGGCCAAACGGGTCAACGCGCCGGGACGCAAGGTGCGGCTGGCATGGCGGCCAATGATGCGCCGACAAGCGCAGGACATGGCACGGGCCTGCCGCAAGGCCGACCCTACGCTCTTCCGCCCCTATCTGATGGAGGCCTGATATGGCGCGCGGTGAAATGCTGACGGTGTTTTCCTACGATGTCTCCGCCAACAAACGCCGCCGCAAGATCGCGCGGCTCCTGGAGGACGCGGCGACGCGGGTGCAATATTCGGTGTTCGAAACCCGCATGACCCGCGCCCGCTGCGACGCCCTGTCACAACGGCTGGCCGCGCTCCTGGGAGAGGGCGACAGCCTGCGGGTCTATGTCATCGGCCACGACGGCGAAAACCGCAGCCGCGTGTTTGGCGACGGCGCCCCGTTCGAGAGCGATGAGGGCTACTGGCTGTTCTGAGTTGGAGCGCCCGGGTGCGGAGGGGGCTGCCCGAGACCGGTGCAACGGGAAAGCGAGGGGGAAGTTTCAACCCGCCTTCGTGCGGACAGGCAGGTTCAATGCAAGATGAGGACTCTTGGCTGATCAACCGCCATGGAAAATGACGTTTTGTATATTGTCATGACTTTAAAGCCTTTCGGTGACTGACTTGCTCGGCCGGTAATGCTTCTTCGGAGCAACCCGGCGGACAGTACGAAGCGACTTGCGACGGCGATATATCTGTTTTGCCCGGCTTTCTTTCAATGCCTCTGGCTTTGG
>PDRW01000020.1 GCA_002746935.1 Rhodobacterales bacterium | reverse complement strand
GCGAGGCCACCACCAGATCGCTCGACACCGCCGCCAGCAGCCACCAGGCCACCAGCAGCAGCGCCACCCCCAGACCGCCCCAGAGCCGCCGCGGGGTCAGGGCCGCGGCAGCAGGGGCTTGTGGATCACGGGTAGTAGAAGCCGTCATCGGGCAGCTGACCTCCGACCGATTTCGGGTTCAGCTCGATGAAGGCGCCGAACATGGTCTCCATCGCGGGCCGCACCTCGCCCGAGGGCACCGCGTCGAAGATGGTGTGGTTCAGCGATTCCTCGAAGGCCGCCGCATTCACCCCCGGCACATGCTTCGCCGCCAGCGCCGCGGCCTCGGCGGGGTTGGCCACCGCCCAGTCCACCGCTTCGTCATAGGCTTTGGCGAAAACCTCCACCGCCTCGGGGTTGTCGAGGATCCCCGGCAGCGCCACCACACCGGCATTGGGGAAGCGGTCGTCCCAGCCGTCGATCTTGCCAAGCTCGGTCTGGAGGTCGACCACCCGTCTGAACTCCAGCCCCTTCTGCTTGCCCTTCATGATCACCATCGACGACACCGGCTCGATCAGCAACGCGTTCTCGATCGTCCCCGCCATCAGCCCGGCCACGATGTCGAGCGGCGAGCTGACATATTGCACGTCGAAATCCTCGAGCGGGTCCAGCCCCTGCGAACGCGCGACGGTCTGGAAGATCAGATCCGGCTGGTCGCCGCGGAACGGCACATGCACCGTCTTGCCCTTGAGGTCCGACAGCGCCCCGGCCTCGCCCTCGGCGCTGACCACATACATCACCCCCCAGATCGACACATCCACCATCTTCAGGGCCACGCCCTTGTTGTAGAAGATCGCCGCCACGTTGGACGGTACCGAAGCAAACTGCACCGAACCGCTGGTCATCATCGCCCGCAGCTGGTCGGGGGTGTTCCAGATCACCAGCTCGGTCTCCTCGGCCACCTCGTCGAGCAGGCCGTTTTCCAGCATGTAGGCCATCGGCATAACCAGCGGCGCAAACGGGCTCGCCAGCGTGATCTTGTCGAGCTTTTCGGCCAGAGCCGGCGTGCCAAGAGCAAGCCCCGCCGCGATTGCGAGACCGAGCGTGTTCTTCAACGACATGGGTTTTCCTTTCCCGTCAAATGGCGCCCGCATTCCCATGTGGAGCGCACAAAGAACCCTGTCGCCAAGCGTGACAGACCCCCTGCCGGGCATCTGTCAGGAGCAAGCGTAACCAGGCCAAACGAGCGTGCGGCGACCGGATCTTTTCCTGATAAAAACGCTAGGCCTTTAACCGGAGCGCCGCAACCGGTTTTTGCCACCGGCGTCTTCCATGCAGTATCCCGGATGCTCCGCCACCTCAGCCAACAAACGCGCCCGCCGCCTGGCCCGCCGCGAGCCCCGTGGCAAGGCAGCCGGTGAGCAGATAGCCCCCCGTCGGCGCCTCCCAATCGAGCATTTCGCCTGCGGCAAAAACTCCCGGGACCGCGCGCAGCCCATAGCCATCAAGCGCCTCGGCCATGATGCCCCCGGCGGTGGAAATCGCCTCGTCGAGCGGACGAAGCCCCTCATGGCGGACCGGCAGCGCCTTCACCAGAGCCGCAAGCGCCTCGCCATCGGGCAAGGGGCGGCCGAATTCCTGAAGCAGCGCGAGGCGCGGCGGGTCGAGGCGGAGGGTCTTGCGAAGATGCGCCGCAAGCGTCGCCTTGCCGCGCGGACGCCCGAGCCGCATGACCACGTCGGCCGCGCTCCAGTCCGGGCAAAGGTCGAGCACAAGCCGCGCGCCTTCGCGCACAGGTTTCGCCACCGCATAGATTGCGCTGCCCTCCAACCCCTTGGCGGAAATAACAAATTCACCACGCAGCACGGTCTTGCCCGCGGTCAGCCGGGCGACCTTCACCGGGCTGCCGAAATGCTTCGCCATATGGCCCGACCACGCGACCGAAAGCCCGGCATTGGCCGGCAGAAAGGGCGCAAGGCGCACGCCTTTGGCCTCCAGCCAGGGGGCCCAGGCGCCGTCGGAGCCGAGCCGTGCCCAGCTCGCGCCCCCGAGCGCCAGCACCGTCACCTGCGGCGTGAGCACCTCCCGCCCGGCGGGCATGTCGAACGCCAGCCCTTGCCCGTCGAACCCCAGCCAGCGCCAGCGGGTGCGGATTTCCACGCCCTGCCCGGCCAGTTCCCGCAGCCAGGTCCGCAACAGCGGCGAGGCTTTCATTGCCCGGGGAAACACCCGGCCGGACGTGCCGGTAAACACCTCCTGTCCCAGCGCCCGCGCCCAATCCTGCACCCTCTCAGGGGTAAACCCGCGCACCGCATCCCGCACCAGCCCGGCGGCACTGCCGGAATAGGCGGCAAGGAAGCGGTCGGGCGGTTCGTCTCTGGTGAGGTTCAGCCCCGACTTCCCGGCCATCAGCAGCTTGCGCCCGGCGGAGGGTTTGGCCTCCGCCACCACGACCTTCAGCTCGGCCCGCGCCAGCGCACCAGCCGCCATCAACCCCGCCGGGCCGGCGCCGATCACCAGCGCCTGTTTCATGACGCGGGCGGTTGTTTCAGCTCGATCACCCGGTGCGGATAGGGGATCTCGACCCCGGCATCCTTGAGCGCGTTCCAGATCGCGAACAGCACGCGCGAGGCGTATTTGTTCTTGCCGTCGTCGATCCCGTTGACCCAGAATTCCAGCCGGAAATCAATGCCCGACTCCCCGAACCCCGCGAGTTCGCAATCCGGCCCCTCCGGCGCGTCCAGCACGAAATCGAGCTTCGCCACCGCCGTCTCGACGATCTCCGGCACCTTGTTGATGTCGGTGTCATAAGAGACCGAAAACGGCGCCTCATAGCGGTTGGCGCTGCCTGAATCGGAATAATTCACCACCCGCGTGGTGATGAAATGTTCGTTGGGCACGACGATCCATTTGCCGTCGAAGGTTTCGAGGATGATGGCGCGGGCGGTCATCCTGACGATGGTCCCCGCTTCGCCGCCATCAAGCTCGACGAAATCACCCACCGTCGCCTGACCTTCGAGCAGCAGGATCACGCCCGAAATGAAGTTGGCGGCGATCTGTTGCAGCCCGAAGCCGAGGCCGACACCGACCGCGCCGCCGATGACCGCGAGCGAGGTGAGCGAGATCCCCATGATGTTCATCAACAGCAGGAAGGCAGTGCCGAAAATCGCCACCTC
The DNA here is from genome assembly GCA_002746935.1 of Rhodobacterales bacterium. GTDB lineage: Bacteria > Pseudomonadota > Alphaproteobacteria > Rhodobacterales > Rhodobacteraceae > Sinisalibacter. The sequence goes on along the minus strand of PDRW01000020.1, from coordinate 13,743 downwards.
GGCGGCCTTGGCGGCAAGCGTCCGGGTGGCGGGGCGCAGCTCCTCGTTGGCGTGGATGAAGCCGGCGGTCTGGTCGTTGGACCAGCGGCCGAGCCAGAACAGGATCGACCCGGCGATCACGCCGCGCAGGATCGCGAGCACCGAAAACGAGATACTGCCCAGCGAGACGATCATGCCTTCGAGATGGACCATCACCGGGTCGAGCAGACCGAGCGCGTTGAGCGCGGCGGCGGGCACCAGCAGGTAGCGGCCAAGCAGTTTCAGGAACGGATCGGAGATGATGTCCTTCACCAGGATGCGCGCGGCGAGCAGCAGCACCACCCGCTTGCCGAAGGCGATCACCGCGCCGGAGCCGAAGACTTGCCGGGTCACCTGTTCGCCGATGGCGGTGAAGCCCCAGGCAAGAAGCGGCAGGAGCAGCGGCAGGAAGATCAGCAGGAAACGGCGGGACCGGGCGAGGATGTGGGTCTGGTCCTCGGGCGGCGAGATCAGCCGGGCCAGCAGAGGCTTCGCGCGTCTGGCGGTGTAATGCGCGGCGAGCCAGGCCAGGGCGAGCAGAGCGAATTGCGACCAGGCGGCCGGCGAGGTCAGCCATTCGCGGCCGATCTCCCATCCCGGCTCGATGAAGCTCCAGGCCCTGGCCCCCAGATCGTTCAACACCTCATGCATCGCTTTCCCCGTTTTCACCTGCGGCCCGCGCCGCTACCCTGTGGCACCGAAGCGCGGGGCAGGCAAGGGGGTGACATAGGGCTGACATGGGCGACGAAGTGCCGATCTGCGGGCTGTGCGGGCGGCCGATCCCGAAAGGCGTGCCGCAGAGCCGGCATCACCTCGTGCCGAAGCTGCGCGGTGGCAAGGGAGGCGAGACGGTGCTGTTGCACCAGATCTGCCACAAGGAAATCCACGCGACGCTGACGGAGACCGAACTTGCCCGGGTGTACAACAGCGTCGAGGCGTTGCGCGGGCATCCGCATCTGGCGAAATTCGCGGCCTGGGTGGCGAAACGGCCGCCGGGATTCAATGCGCGCTCGACCGGAAACCGGCGCGGGCGGTGAAGTGGTGCCGGCGCTTGTGCGGTCTGTTCAACAGTTTCGCGTCGCAGGCGCTATTCTTTCTCCATCGTGCATTGCAGCGGGTGCTGCTGCTGGCGGGCAAGCTCCATGACCTGCGCCACCTTGGTCTCGGCGACTTCGTAGGGAAACACCCCCACGACCGCGAGTCCCTTCTTGTGAACCGTGAGCATCAGTTCGAAAGCCCGCGCGTGGTTCATGCCGAAGAACCGTTCCAGCACCAGCACGACGAATTCCATCGGCGTGAAATCGTCGTTGAGCAGAAGCACCTTGTACATCGGCGGCTTTTGGGTGCGGGTCCTGGGTTTGACCGTGACAACGCTCTCGGGCGTATCGTCCCCGGCTGACATCAGGATATGTTGGATCGGATCCCGCGGCACGAGTAACTCCGCTGTGCTGTTGAGGTGTCTTCGGAGACGAATCTATAGCGGCAAACTGGGGCCTGAAAAAGACCGGGCCGGCAATTCCTTTGCCGGTACGGACAAACAGGCGCGCGCAATGCCCGGCCTGCGCGGTAATCTGGCAGGGCGCGGGTACGGGTGCGGGCGGGGGCATCGGCTGAGGTATTTTTTTCGCATTCCCGCCACATTCCCGCCACATTGGCTCATCTGGGGCATCGTTTCACTTTTTATACCAAATGTGCCTGTGTCTCTACATCACAGCCGCAAAAAACATAACAATTCAGGTATTTTCCGCCGGTCTCCCCTCTGGTAACGTCTTCCCTGTACGCGGGCGAAAAGACCTGCGGCATCGAGTTGGGCAGAGCAAAATACAGGTGACGACGTGACCCGGCGTCTTTGGCAGATATTTCAATATGTAACACTCATCCTTGTTGCGGCACTTGTTTCCGCCGGGGCCCATGCCGGGCCCCGTGCCGAACTGGTGATGGACATGCGGACCGGCACGGTGATCCACGCGCTGAACGCCGACACCCGGCTGCATCCGGCGTCGCTCACCAAGATGATGACGCTCTATATCGCCTTCGAGGCGATCGAAAGCGGCGAGATAGGCGCCGACACGCTGGTGACGATCTCACGCCATGCGGCCAGCGAACCGCCCTCGAAGCTCGGTTTGCGACCGGGCCAGCAGATCGCGCTGCGCTACCTGATCCGTGCGGCGGCGGTGAAATCGGCCAACGATGCCGCGACCGCCATCGGCGAGGCCATTTCCGGGTCCGAGGCCGCTTTTGCCCGGCGGATGAACCGTACCGCCCGGGCGCTGGGCATGACGCGGACGCATTTTGAAAACGCAAACGGGCTGACCGAAGAGGGCCATCTCTCGACAGCACGCGACATGTCCATTCTCGGACGGCATCTGTTTTACGATTATCCCGGCTATTACCACCTGTTCAGCCGCCGCACAGTGGTGGTGAAGGGCAAGACCCTGCCCAACACCAACCGGCGGCTGCTCGCCAGTTACGAGGGCGCAGACGGGATCAAGACCGGCTACACCAATGCGGCCGGTTTCAACCTTGTCGCTTCCGCCGAACGCGGGAGCCGCAGGGTGATCGCCACCATGTTTGGCGGCCGCTCCAGTGCCGCACGCAATGCCCGGGTTGCCGAATTGCTCGACCTTGGCTTTGCAAGGGTGCCGGAGCAGGTCGCCGTTCAGCGCCCGTCGCGGCCTGCCTATGGCGGACCTGCCGCGAAGGTGCAGTTCGCTTCTCTGGCGCCGGCCCGTTCACCCCGTCCGAAACCGCGCCCGGATCGCGCCTTGCCGCCGCCGGAGGAGGTCAGTGCGGGGATTGCCGCGGGGATCGAAACTGCGCTGGAAGGGCTCGCAGAAAACGAGACCGCCGCCTTGCCGGACGTCCAAATTGCCGGTTTGTCTGGCAATGACATTCCCGCTGTCCGTCCACGCCCCAACCCGGCCCGGACCGCTGCGCTGTCGCCCGCCGTGCTGACCGAACTGGTCAATTCCGCGGTGGATACGGCGGCCGGGGCGATGGATGCGCCTGTCACGAGGTCCGCCGCGATGCCGGTAACGGTACCGGTGCCGGTGTCACTGCCGGAGCCGCCGGGGCCGGAGCAGTTTGGCGGCATCAGCTTCGATCCGGTCGAACCGCTGCCCGCGGAAGAGACCGGGCCGCAGGAGATCCAGCGCATTTCCACCTCCGGCGGGCGTCACTGGGGGGTCAACGTCGGCAGCTACCCGACCCGGGACAAGGCCGACCGGGTGCTGATCCGCACCGCGCTGGCCGAACTTGCCACCCTTGGCGAGGCGCTGCGCAAGGTGGTGCAGGGGAAAAACGGGTTCGACGCGAATTTCGTCGGGCTTACCCAGGAGGGCGCGGAACTGGCCTGTATGCGGCTCGCGGCGCGCAACAGCGAGTGCCGGGTATTCGGCCCGCCCGATTGAGCCGCCGGACCGGGGGTGGCTAGGCTGCCTGCCGGGCATCGGATGCGGGGGCGCTGAGGGAGACGCTTCGGGGGGGACATTTCACCGAAATGGTGCCGGGTGAACGCTGGACGCGGAGGCCTTGAGCGGGCAGGTTGAACCCATGAAAATCGTCATACTCACCGGGGCGGGGATTTCCGCCGAAAGCGGGCTCGGCACCTTTCGCGACAAGGGCGGCGTCTGGACCCAATACGACATGGCCGAGGTCGCAACGCCGGAAGGTTTTGCCCGCGATCCGGGCAAGGTGCATGACTTCTACAACGCGCGGCGGGCGAATGCGCTCGGCGCCCGGCCCAATGCCGCCCATGAGGCGCTTGGCCGTCTGACCCGGGCCGGGGTTCATGACGTGACCCTGGTGACCCAGAATATCGACGATCTGCATGAACGCGGCGGCGCGGACCGGGTGATCCACATGCATGGCCGGCTGATGCAGGCGCTTTGTGCCGCTTGCGGGGCGCGTTGGGATGCGCCCAGGGAAATGCGGGCGGGCGATGCCTGTCCGGTCTGCGGGGCCGGGCCGACGCGCCCCGACATCGTCTGGTTCGGCGAGATTCCCTATCATATGGAAGAGATCGCCGACGCCCTGACGGGGGCCGAGTTGTTCGTTGCCATCGGCACGTCGGGCAGTGTCTATCCGGCGGCGGGGTTCGTTGCCGAGGCGCGGGCGCAGGGGATCCGCACGCTGGAGCTGAACCTTGCGCCTTCCGACACCGCCGGGGCATTTGACGAGGTGCGGCTCGGCCCGGCGTCGGAGGTGGTGCCGGCCTGGGTGGCGGAGCTTCTGGAGCACTGACAGCGCTTTGCCTCACAGGATGAAATCTTCGGCGGTGAGGGTGTGAGTGCCGGTCAGTTCGATCGCCATGTCAGCCGCCCTGTCGCCGTCCAGGTCCACCTGGACGATGGTCTTGCCATCGGTATGCAGATAACGAAGCCCGCCCGGCTGGCCGTTGAACCCGGCCTGCCCGAGGAAGGTGAAAGCATCATTCCCCGGAGCGGTTGGATCGGCGTCAATGGCCGAGAGGTCGATGCGGTTGTTGCCGCGGCCGAAATCGGTGATCCGGTCGCGGGCCGCGGCGGAGGGGCCGCTGTCGAACCGCGAATTGAAGACGAAAACGTCATCGCCCTGACCGCCGTTCAGCACGTCTCTGCCCCTGCCGCCGTTCAACCTGTCGCACCCTTTGTGGCCGAAGAGCATGTCATTGCCCCGGTTGCCGAACAGCTGGTCGTTGCCCATGTTGCCGAACAGCTTGTCGTGTCCCTTCTGGCCGAACAGCTTGTCCCATCCCTTGCCGCCATGAATAACGTCAGGGCCGTTACCGCCTTCCAGCCGGTCGCGCCCCCGGTGACCGTACAGCCTGTCGGCGCCGTTGCCTCCGAGGACAAGATCGTCGCCGGCATTGCCGCACAGGAGGTCAGCGCCCTGCCTGCCCATCAGAGTGTCACGCCCGGCGCCGCCGTTGAGCCGGTCGTTCCAGATCGTGCCGGTGAACTGCTCCGCGGCGCTGCGGCCCGTCCAGCTCACGGCGCTTTCGCGAATGTCGAGGATGCGGGAGCGAATCGCGCCGTTGTCGGAATCGTCGCCGCCGGTTTCGGCGCCGTATGAGTAATCGGTCCAGGTGAACACCACCCGCCCGTCCGGCAACTGGGCCATTTGCGGCTCGTTCTGGTGGCCGGTGGTGGTGGTGTTGACCAGGAATTCTTCGCCGCAGGGGCTGCCATCGGCATTGAAGATCCGTGCCCGGATCGCACCGTATTGCAGATCGTCGCCGCCGGTCTCCGTGCCGCTCGACGTGTCGCAGAAGGCGACGATGAAGCGCCCGTCGCTGAGGGCCAGAACGTTGGGCTGATACTGGCCGTAGGTGGTGACATGGTTGACCAGAATTTCACCGCCGACCCAGGCGCCGTTGGCGTCGAGCACCTGACCGCGGACCGCATAGCTTGACGTGTCGTCGCCCCGGGTTTCGGCGCCGCGGGAATTGTCTGCCCAGGCGATGAAGAAGCCGCCGCCCGCCAGCGCGGTGATGCTGGGCTGAAACTGGTCGCTCACGGCGGTGGTGTTGATCTGCCATTCGGGGCCGAGCGGGGTGCCGTCGGGGCCGAACATCCGCGCCATGATGGTGCCGCCCTCGCCGTCGACGCCGGTGGTGTCGACCCAGGTGGCGACAAAGCCGCCGCCGGGCAGCGCCGCAATGTCGCTGTCGCACTGGATGCCGGCTGTGCCCGCGTTGAGCATCAACTCGCCGCCTGCCCGGCTGCCGTCGGGGTTGAAGATCTGGCCGGCGATATTCACGTCGATGTCATCATAGCCGTTGTCCCAGGCGACAAGGAACTGTCCGGTTTCGAGCCGTGCGATACTCGGAAAGTCCTGATCGCCGACAACCGTGGAGTTGACGAGGGTTTCGGCCCCGAGCTTGCAGCCATCGCCGGTGAAACGCTGCATCCGCACCGCTTCGGCCCAGATGTCGTCGCCCCCGCTGTCCCAGCCGACGGACAGATCCGAATAGGTCACCACAAAGCCGCCATCGGCAAGCGGGGCGATCTGCGGCGATTGCTGATAGAAGTTGGTAACGGTGTTGACCTGTATCGCCGCAGAGCAGGCGCTGCCGTTGGAATTGAATACCTGCACCCGGATCGCGCTGTCGGAATGGTCGGTGAAACCCTCGCGGCTGGATTCTGAAAAGTCAGTATAAGCGATGGCAAACCGCCCGTCGGCAAGTCCGGTGATGACAGGGTTCATCTGTGCGTTTTCAGTCACCGCATTCACGAGGAATTCGGCGCCCCAGAGCCCCGGTGCACTCATGATCCACCCTCCTGATCCACCACCTCGACCATGGCGGGAGAGTGTTAACGGGCCGTTTCAATCGCCGGTGATGCATAGAATGCCAGGCATTATTCGCGAAATGCAAAAGGCCCCGCCGGAGCGGGGCCATGCTTCTTGCCGTACCTTTGGGATCAGGCTTTGGTGGCCTGGGCCCTGGCAATGTCTTTCTTGATCTTCAAGGCATTGGCCGAAAGCTCCGCGTCCTTCGCCTTGGCGAGGAAGGCGTCGAGCCCGCCGCGGTGATCCACGGTGCGCAGCGCCGAGGCCGAGATCCTGAGCCTGAAGCTCTTGCCGAGCGCTTCGGAAACGAGGGTAACGTCATTGAGGTTCGGCAGGAAACGGCGACGGGTGCGGTTGTGGGCGTGGCTGACGTTGTTGCCAGACATCGGGCCCTTGCCGGTCAGTTCGCAGACACGCGACATGGTTTCGTCCTTGTTTTGGGGCGGGTTCCGGGTTTCCCGTTGCGGGAGACCGGCCTTGCCATCAACCAAATGGGCGCCGCGAGCCGGGCGCCCTGAATTCCGTCCCGCGCGTTTAGGCGTATTTGGCCGGGGCGTCAAGTGAGTCTCTGGGGAGTCTCTGGTAAGTCTCTGGGTCGAAGGGTGTGGGTTTCGGTCGGATTGGCCAGCGGAAGGGCAGGGGAAGGGCCAGAGAAAGGCCAGAGAAAGGCCGGGGGATGGGCAGCGCGGCCGGGCAGGGCTATGGTCGCGGCCATGGAACGCGGCAGGCGGATACGGGTGCGCGGACAGGTGCAGGGCGTGGGGTTTCGCCCCTTCGTCTGGAGCTTGGCGCGGCGCGAGGGGCTGAGGGGCCGGGTGTTGAACGATGCCGAAGGGGTGCTGGTGTTTGTGGCCGGGTCCGAGGCGGCGTTGCGGCGCTTCGAGGCGGGGCTCGGCCGGGAGGCGCCGCCGCTGGCGCGGGTCGATGCGGTGGAGCCGGAGTCTTGGGTGCCCGAAGACCTGCCGCCGGGTTTCGAGATCGCGGCCTCCGGGCCCGCCGGGGCCGAGACCCGCATCACCCCCGATGCCGCGACCTGTTCCGCCTGCCTTGACGAGATCCGCGACCCCGGGGCCCGGCGCCACCGCTATGCTTTCACCAATTGCACCCATTGCGGGCCGCGGTTCACCATCATCGAGGGTCTGCCCTACGACCGGCCGAAAACCACCATGGCCCCCTTCGCCATGTGCCCCGCCTGTGCGGCCGAATATGCCGATCCGGGCGACCGCCGCTTCCACGCCCAGCCCATCGCCTGCCCCGATTGCGGGCCGCGCATCTGGTTCGAACGGGATGGTGACGCCTGTGCGGGCGATGCGGTGGATCTCGCGGTGGACGCGCTGAAGGCGGGCGAGATACTGGCGATCAAGGGGTTGGGCGGGTTTCACCTTGCCTGTGACGCGCGCAATGCCGGCGCGGTGGAGCGGCTTCGCGTCCGCAAGCGCCGTCCGGCGAAGCCGCTGGCGCTGATGGGGTCGGAGGCGATGATCGCTGCCCATGCGCGGGTCAGCCACGAGGAATGGAGCCTTCTGCGCGAACCCGCCGCGCCGATCGTGCTGCTGGAAAAGGGGGGGCAAGCGCTTCCCGAGGCGCTTGCGCCGGGGCAGGTGAGGCTCGGCTGGATGCTGCCCCATACGCCGCTGCATCACCTGTTGATCGACGCGATGGGCGGCCCGCTGGTGATGACCTCCGGCAACCTCTCCGGCGCGCCGCAGGTGATCGGCAACGATGAGGCGCGGGCAAAGCTCGCGGGCTTTGCCGATGCCTTTCTGATGCATGACCGGAAGATCGCGCGGCGGCTTGACGATTCGGTCGAGCGGGTCACGCCCGAAGGGCCGATGGTGCTGCGCCGCGCCCGTGGCCGGGTGCCGGGCACCCTGCCGCTGCCGCCGGGCTTCGAGGGTGCGGGTCAGGTGCTGGCGCTGGGCGGCCAGATGAAGGCCGCGATCTGCCTGACCAAGAACGGACAGGCCTTGCTCGGCCACCATCTGGGCGAACTCGACGAGGCGCTGACCTGGGAGGCGTTCCGGCAGGCGCTTGCCGATTACACCGGGCTGTTCGACCATCGGCCCGAACGGGTCGCGGTCGATCTGCATCCCGGCTACCGCGCCACCCGGGCGGGCGAGGCGATGGGCCTGCCGCTGGTCCGGGTGCAGCACCACCACGCGCATCTGGCGAGCGTGCTCGGCGAGAACGGCTGGCCGCTAGATGCGGGGCCGGTGGCGGGGATCGTGCTCGACGGGCTCGGCCTCGGGGCGGATGGCACGATCTGGGGCGGCGAGGTGCTGGTCGGTGGCTATGGTGGGGTCAAACGGGTGGGCTGGCTGCGCCCGGCGCCGCTTGCGGGCGGCGACATGGCCAACCGTGAGCCCTGGCGCAACGCTCTGGTGCGGCTCGACGCGGCCGGGCTCGCGACCGTTGCCGACGCGCTGATGCCCGATGCCCCGCGCGCCCTGCTGCGTCAGGCGGTGGCGGCGGGGGTGAACGCGCCGCTTTCCTCCTCCGCGGGGCGTCTGTTCGACGCTTTCGCCTTCGCCCTCGGCCTTGCGCCCGGGCGGATGAGCTACGAGGGCGAGGCCGGGATGGCGCTGGAAGCGGCGGCCTCGGGGGTGGAGGTGGCGCGCGGCTGGCCCTTTGGGGTGAAGCGCGGCGAGGCCAGTGGGACCGGTGGGACCGGTGTCGAGATCGACCCGGGCGCGATGTGGCGGGCCTGGGCCGGGGCTTCGGTGCCGGTGAATATGGCCGCGGCGATGTTTCACGAGGGGCTGGCGGCGGCCTTTGCCGGTGTCGCCCGGGCGGAGGTCGCGGCCGGACGGGCGGAGGCGGTGGCGCTGTCGGGCGGGGTGCTGCAAAACGCGGTGCTTCAGGCGGCGCTGCTGCGGCATCTGGAAGGTGTGCCGGTGCTTTTGCATCACGGCGTCCCGGCCAATGACGGCGGCCTTGCGCTTGGTCAGGCGCTGGTGGCCGCGGCTCAGGGGTAAGCGGGCCGGGGTGGAAGGGGGCGCGCCGGTTTGGCGCCTGACGGCTGCGAGTTGTCTTTATAGATAATTGAAAAACATGAGCTTTACGGCCGCTCCTGTCTATGTCCATTAGTCCGGTATTCCGGACTAATGGACACGAGAGCCAGCCCCGGGTTCCCCGGGAATTGCCCCCCAGCCTCCCCCCCAGTCACCGCCCCCGCGGCTTCGCCCGCAGGGTCGGCAGGGCACTCGCAGGGTCTTCGGGCCAGGGATGTTTCGGGTAGCGGCCGCGCATGTCCTTGCGCACGTCGTCGTAGGAGCTTTTCCAGAACGCCGGCAGATCGGTCGTGACCTGCACCGGACGCCCCGCGGGGCTGGTGAGCGTCACCCGCAGCGGTGTCGCGCCGACGCGCGGATGTTCGTTTACCCCGAACATCTCCTGCAACCGCACGGTGATTTCCGGCACCTCGCCGGCATAGTCGATCGCCGCCTTGCGGCCCATCGGCGTGGTGAAATGCGCCGGCGCCAAACGGTCGAGCGTCTGCATCTGGCCCCAATCGAGCCGGGCGCGCAGGGCGGGGAGGATGTCGAACCGCTTCCACCCGGCTGCGCTGCGCACGCCCTCGAGAAACGGCAGAAGCCAGTCGTCGAGCGTCGCCATCAGCGCCGCCTCGCCCATGTCGGGCAGCGCCTCCCCCGCCGCGCGCACCAGTTCCACCCGGGCGATGAAACGGCGGGCGGCCTCGGACGGCAACAGCTCCAACTGGCGCACGCCGTCGAGCATGGCGCGGGCGACCTGTCCGGCATCGGCATCGCGCCAGACCCGGTCGTCGAGCACCAGCGCCCCGAAACACTCCTGTTCACGCGCCACCACCCGGGCCTCACGCTTCGACCAGACGCAGCTTTTCCGCCAGACGATCTCCGCCCCGAACAGCGCCCGCAGCTCCGCCTCGGACATGGCGGTCGCCAGCCTGACCCTGCCTTCGCGCGGGTCGCCATCGGTGTCGGCCACCACGATCAGCCGTTGTCCGGCCAGCGGATCACCCGCGTCGAGCACCGCCCCCTTGCCGCCCGACAACACATAACGCGGCGCGGTGCCCTTGCGCCGCAGCCCCACCCGGTCGGGATAAGCGAGCGCGGCCATCTGAGCGGTGGACAGCCCGGCATCGGCCCCCGACGGCCGCACCAGACGGGTGAGCCGTTTCGCCTCGGCGCGGATACGCTCGACCCCGCCGCGGTTGGCCTCGAGGCCGCGGGTCCGGTGGAACCGCTTGGGGTCGGCAATCGCCTCCAGCCGCAATGCGAGCTCCACCGGCGCGCTCCGGGGCAGCGGGTCGCGTTCACCGAGAAGGGCGGCGAGCGGTGCGGCGGCGGGGCCGGCGCGGGTGAGCATGTGGCCAAGGCGCGGATGCAGCGGCAGCCGGGCGAGGTCTTTGCCATGGGCGGTGATCCGGCCCTGCCGGTCGAGCGCGCCAAGGCTTTCGAGCAAGCCACGCGCTTCGCCGAGCACGCCCGGGTTGGGTGGCGTGAGAAAGGCCAGCCCGCCCCCGTCGCCCGCGCCCCAGAGTGCCAGTTCCAGCGCCAGCGGCGCAAGATCGGCGATCTCGATTTCGGCCGGGGGGAAGGCGGGGAACCCGCCTTCTTCGCCCCGCGTCCACATCCGGTAACAGATCCCGGGCGCCACCCGTCCGGCACGGCCGCGCCGCTGTTCGGCCTCGGCGCGGCTCACCTTTTCGGTCACCAGACGGCTCATCCCGGTGCCGGAATCGACCCGCGCCCGCCGCGCCCGGCCCGCGTCCACCACCACCCGCACATCCTCGATGGTGAGCGAGGTTTCGGCGATCGACGTCGCCAGCACCACCTTGCGCGCACCCTGCGCCGGCCGGATCGCCGCCCGCTGCGCCCCAAGCTCCATCGCCCCGTAGAGCGGGCGCAGCACGCAGCCTTCAAGGCGCCCCGAAAGCCCCGCCTCGACCCGCCGGATCTCGCCTTCGCCGGGCAGAAACACCAGCACGCCGCCCTCCGTTTCTCCCACCGCCCGCACCACCAGATCGGCCACCGCCGCCTCGAACCGGACCTGCTTGCCCACCGGACGGTCGAGCCAATGCGTCTCCACCGGAAACACCCGGCCCTCGCTCACCACCACCGGGGCATCGTCGAGCAGTGCGGCGACGGGTTCGGCATCAAGGGTTGCCGACATCACCACCAGCGCGAGGTCTTCGCGCAGCGCCGCGCGCGCCTCCCAAGTGAGCGCAAGGCCGAGGTCGGCGTTGAGGGAACGTTCGTGAAACTCGTCGAAGATCACCGCGCCGACGCCCTCCAGCCCCGGGTCGGATTGCAGCATCCGCGTCAGGATGCCCTCGGTCACCACCTCGATCCGGCACCCCTTGCCCACCTTCGCCTCGCCACGGATGCGGTAGCCCACCAGCCCGCCGACCCGTTCGCCGAGGCTTTCGGCCATGCGTTCGGCGGCGGCCCGCGCCGCGATCCGCCTCGGCTCCAGCATCACGATCCGCCCCTCGATCTGACCGAGCAGGGCCAGCGGCACCCGGGTGGTCTTGCCCGCGCCGGGCGGCGCCACCAGCACCGCGCGCCCCTCCCGCGCCAAGGCCGCACAGAGCGCGGGCAGGGCGTCGTCGATCGGCAGCGGCGGAAGATCGGGCGGCAGGACAGGTCTCATGGCGCTTTCATCGCACCCCCGCAGGTGCTGGACAAGCGCCGCGCGCTTGGGCATCACGGGGGCACGACGGGAGGAGCTCATGGACATCGACGATCTGGCAGCACGGGTGATGGCGGGCGAGCGGCGTGCCCTGGCCCGGGCGATCACCCTGGTCGAGAGCAGCCGTACGGATCACCGGACCGAGGCCAGCACGCTGATCGACGCGGTGTCGCATTCCGGCCGGCAGGCGCTGCGCATCGGCCTTTCGGGCACGCCCGGTGTCGGCAAGTCGACCTTCATCGAGGCCTTCGGGGTGTTTCTGGTGGAGCATGGCCTCAGGGTCGCGGTGCTGGCGGTCGATCCCTCTTCGGCGCGTTCCGGCGGCTCGATCCTCGGCGACAAGACCCGCATGGAACGCCTCGCCCGCACAGATGGCACCTTCATCCGGCCCTCGCCCTCGCGCACCCAGCTCGGCGGCGTCGCCCGGCGCACCCGCGAGGCGGTGACGCTCTGCGAGGCGGCGGGGTTCGATGTGGTGCTGATCGAGACCGTGGGCGTCGGCCAGTCGGAAACCATGGTCGCGGGCATGGCGGATCTGTTCCTGCTGCTGATCGCGCCCGCGGGCGGCGACGAATTGCAGGGGGTGAAACGCGGCATCATGGAGATGGCCGATCTGATCCTGGTCAACAAGGCCGACGGCCCCCTGCTCGAAACCGCCAACCGCACCTGCGCCGATTATGCCGGCGCCCTGCGTCTGTTGCGCAAACGCCCGCAGGATCCGGATGGCTACCCGAAGGTGATGAAGGTCTCGGCGCTGACCCTCGAAGGCCTGCCCGAAGCCTGGGAGGCGATGACGGAGCTTGCCGAATGGCGCAAGGCGCATGGCGTCTGGGACGACACCCGGGCCCAGCAGGCCCGTGCATGGTTCGAAGACGATCTGCGCCACGCGGTGCTCGCCCGCCTTGAGCAGGACAAGGAAATCCGCGCTCTGGTCGACAGTCTCGGGACCGAGGTGGCAAAGGGCGCAACCTCCCCCGCCGCCGCCGCCGATCAGGTGCTCGCGGCGCTGGATGTCTGATAGCGGCCCGTCCCAGGCCATTTCGCTGGTCCTGAAAGACCTCCGCCGCCGGGGCAGAGCCCCGGTTCCGCCCTCTCCACAGACAAAACCGGTGACAGCGCCCCGCCAAGGCTGTAACACAGTCCCATCCAACTGACGCAACCATGACGGAGGCACGGATGTACGCAAACAGGACCCGATATTACGGCTAGGCCGCCGGTCCTGTCGGGCTGGCCGCCAGCCTGCCCGCATCCTCTTCCCAAAACCTGCAATCGGGACTCCCGTCATGTCACGCCTCTTCCGCTTTTTCGAAACCCGCGTAGATCCCTTCGCCCCCGGCCCCTCCGCCACCCCGCCAAAGACGGTCTGGCCCTTCCTCAAATCGCATTACGGCAATTTCCGCCGCTGGATGGTCTGGATGGCGCTGTCCGGTGTGGTGGTGGCGCTGATCGAAACCGGGCTGATCTTCTACACCGGCCGGGTGGTCGATCTGATGGATGCCACCGGCCCTGCCGCCTTCTGGACGACCCATGGGGTGGAATTGCTGTTTGCCGCCGCTCTGGTGCTCCTGCTGCGCCCGCTCTCCATCCTGTTCAACCGCTTCCTGCTCGAACAGACGCTGGCGGGCAACATGCAGGACCAGGTGCGCTGGCGGGCGCACAAGCATCTGCTCGGCCAGTCCATGGGCTTCTTCCAGAACGATTTCGCCGGGCGCCTCTCCAACCGGGTGATGCAGCTCGGGCCGGCGGTGGAAGACAGCACCTACATGGCCTTCGAAGGTATCT
>PDRW01000053.1 GCA_002746935.1 Rhodobacterales bacterium | reverse complement strand
GCCGGAAAGCTGATCCATGCCCAAATTCGCCGCCAACCTGACGAAAATGTTTCGCGAACTGCCCTTTCTCGACCGTTTCGACGCGGCGGCGGATGCGGGATTTCAGGGCGTCGAAGTGTTCTTCCCCTATGACGACGCGGCGACGGAACTGACCCGCCGCATGGGCCGCAACGCGCTGGTTATGGTGCTGATCAACTGCCCGCCGCCCAACTGGGCCGGGGGCAGCCGGGGCTTTGCCGCCGTGCCCGGCACCGAAGCACGCTTTCAATACGATTTCCGCCGCTCGCTGCGCTACGCTCAGGCGCTCGGGGCCAAACATCTGAACCTGATGACCGGCAAGGCCGAGGGGGCGGCGGCGCGCGAAACGCTGGTGGAGAACCTGAAATGGGCGGTAACGCAGGCGCCGGAGATGAGCCTGACGCTGGAACCGATCAACCCCGACGACATGCCCGGCTATTTCCTCAACGATTTCGGGCAGACGCTGGACATTCTCGACGAGGTCGGCGCGCGTAACCTGCGCCTGCAACTCGATATGTATCACGCCCAGAAGATCACCGGCGACGCTTTCGTCACATGGGAAGCGCACCGCGACCGCATCGCCCATATTCAGATCGCAGGTTACCCCGACCGCGCCGAGCCCCTGCGCGGCGACATCGACTACCCCGCCTTCTTCGCCGCCCTTGATGAAAGCGGCTATCGCGGCTGGGTCTCAGCGGAATACACGCCAAAGGGGCGCACGGAAGATGGGCTGTCCTGGCTCGCATCCTCCTGACACCACGCTGTCAGCAGGGGGGTGTTACACCGCAAGGGTCAACGCGAAAAAGGAGCAACGAAAATGACCCAACCCATTGTTTGCTGGACAGAAATTCCGGTAACGGACCTTGAGACTTCGGTGAAATTCTACAACGCGGTCTTTGGCTGGAAGATGGAAATTGACAAGAGCGGCCCCAACCCGATGGCCGTGTTCGCCAATTCTTCCGACAGCGCGGGCGGGAATCTTTATCCCGGCAAACCGGCGCAGAACGGCGAAGGCCCGACCGCCCATATCGCCGTGCCGGGCAAGCTGGAAGAGGCGATGGAACGGCTGACCAAAGCGGGCGGGGAAACCGTTTTTGGCCCGATCGAAATGCCCTTTGGCCGCTTCACATACGCCAAAGACCTCGACGGCAATTCCATCGGTCTTTTTGAACCGGCGGCCGCCTGATGCGCCGCGCCGACCGCCTGTTTCAAATCGTGCAGCACCTGCGCGGCGGGCGGTTGGTAACGGCGCAAACGCTGGCGGAGGAACTTGAGGTTTCCACCCGCACCATCTACCGCGACATCGCGGATCTGATCGGCTCCGGCGTGCCCGTTGAGGGCGAAGCCGGGGTCGGTTACGTCATGCGGCAGGGCTTCGATCTGCCGCCCCTGATGTTCACCGCCGAAGAGGTCACGGCCCTTGTGGCGGGCGCGCGGCTGACGCAGCTTCTGGGCGGGATCGAACTGGCCAATGCGGCGGCGGAAGCGCTGGTCAAGATCGAAACCATCCTGCCCGAAACCCTGCGCCAGCGCGCCACAGCCGTGCCAATCCACGCCATTGATTTTGGCAATATGTCCCCGGAAGAGCGCGCCCGGTTTGATGTTATCGAAGCCGCCTGTCGCGACCACAAACGCCTGCGTTTCGATTACATCGACGCGGCGGGCGCCCACAGCCAACGGGAGGTGCGCCCGCTGGGGCTGCATTTCTGGGGCAGGGTCTGGACGCTGGCGACATGGTGCGAATTGCGCGACGATTTCCGCAGTTTCCGCCTCGACCGCATGTCGGCGCTGCAAACCGGCGCGACCTTCCGTCTGGAAAAGGGCAAGACCCTGCAAGATCTCTACGCGCGCGAAAGCGCCTGCCTCAAATAAACCCGCGCGCCTGAAACAGCGCCCGCAGGTCGGTATCGGCGCGCGGGCCGACATGCCGGATCACCTCCAGCGCGACCGCGCAGCCCATCTCCCCCGCCCGGCGCAAATCTGCGCCCGTGGCCAGCCCATAGAGGAACCCGGCGGCGAACCCATCGCCCGCGCCCGTCGCATCCACCGGCACGATGCTTTCCACCGGCACGTCGACCTGCTCGCCGCCCGACAGGATACTGACCCCGTCGCCGGAACGGGTGCAGACCACCAGCGGGCAAATCTCACCCGTGCGTGCCAAAGCCTCGCGCCAGTCGCTGCCCGGCCAAAGCGCTTCGATTTCTTTTTCGTTGCCAATGACATAATCCAGCTCGCCTTCGATCAGGCGCCGGAAATCGTCGCGGTGGCGCTCGACGCAGAACGGGTCGGAAATGGCGATCCCCGCCTTGCCGCCCGCCGCCCGGCAGGCCCGCGCCATGCGCTCGAACGCCGCCTTGCCCTTGTCCTTGTCGAACAGGTAGCCCTCAAGGAAAACGATCTCCGCCTGCGCCGCGATGGCTTCGTCAACATCCTCCGGTCCCAACTCGGCGGAAATGCCCAGATAGGTGTTCATCGAGCGCTCCCCGTCCGGCGACACGAAAATCATCGAGCGCGACGTCGGCAAGTCCGCCCCCGGCACCGGCGGATTGAGAAAGCGCGTGCCGTCCATCTCCATGGTTTCGGCATAAAACCGGCCCAGCGCATCGTCGCGCACCCGCCCGACAAAGCCCGTCTTCAGCCCGAGATTACCGATCCCCGCCAGCGTATTGGCCACCGAACCGCCCGCCGCCTGTTTGCGGTTTTCCATCGCGCTATAAAGCAGCTCCGCCCGCTCGCGTTCGACCAGTTGCATGATCCCCTTCTCGATCCCCATCAGGTCAAGAAAGCTGTCATCCGCAAGGCTCAACACATCCACAATCGCGTTGCCGATACCGACCACCTGAAATTTCTTGCTCATACGGTTTTTTCCTCAAAGTCACACAGATCCCGGATCACGCAGGTCGGGCAGGCCGGTTTGCGTGCCTTGCATGTATAGCGTCCATGCAGGATTAGCCAATGGTGCGCGTGGCGCTGAAATTCGACCGGGACATTGTCCTCAATGGCGCGTTCGACCGTCAGAACATCTTTGCCGGCGGCAATCCCGGTGCGGTTGCCAACGCGAAACACATGGGTATCGACCGCCTGCGCCGGATGGCCGAACCAGATCGACAGCACCACATTCGCCGTCTTGCGCCCCACCCCCGGCAGGCTTTCCAGCGCC
>PDRW01000030.1 GCA_002746935.1 Rhodobacterales bacterium | reverse complement strand
TTTCATCGACAAGCTGTCGCGCGGGCTCAGCCGTATCGCCGCTCTGGTGTATCCGAAGAAGGTCATCGTCCGCATGTCGGACCTCAAGACCAACGAATATGCCGGCCTCGTGGGCGGTCGCCAGTTCGAGCCGAACGAAGAAAACCCGATGATCGGCTACCGGGGCGCCTCGCGCTACTACTCGCCGGAATACCGCGAAGCCTTCGGCCTCGAATGCAAGGCGATCAAGCGGCTGCGCGAGAAGATGGGCTTTGACAATGTCACCATCATGATCCCGTTCTGCCGCTCGCTCGAGGAGGCCGACCAGGTTCTGGAAGTGCTGGGCGACTACGGCCTGCGCCGCGGCGAAAACGGTCTGGAAGTCTATGTGATGTGCGAAATCCCGGCCAACGTGATCCTGCTGGTCGAAGCCGGCATCGACACGATCTCGGTCACGCCCGACAGCTTCCTCGACGTGAAAGACAACGTCGCCGAAGCCGAGGCCCGCAAGAAGGGCTGATCTGACCGGCACTGAACCGGCCGGGCCGGGGCACCACGCCCCGGCCCGGTCTTTTTCCCGCCGTTCAACCGGCGTTAACCCTGTTCGGCTAACCTGCTCACCTGCAAGCAGCCCTCACGAAAGCCACCCCATGATCCTCTCCACCCGCACCAACCGCCCCTCCCCGTTCAGCGCTCTGGCCAATCCGCGGCGGCTGCCGCCCCGCCCGCGCGACGAATGCCGCGCGCCCGAACGCCCCGTAATCCACGACGCCGACTGGGCGCTCAGCGAAATTCTCGACGAAATGGTGGTGACGGCGCGGGGCTGAGGCGCTTCGAAGCGCCGAAGACTGTCCTGCCGAAGTCTGGCCGGAATCCGGCCGCGGCTCAGCCCGCCTGAAACTCCCGGGCCACCTCTTTCCTCACGATCCGCGCGATCAGCGCGCAATCCTCCGCCGAGAAGCTCAGCGGCAACCGCAGATCGACAATCCCCGCCAACACCCTGTCGCTCCGCGGCATCGGCGTGCTCGGCGCATAGCGCCAGCTGTCATAGCGCGAGGTGAAACCCTGCGGCTCCGCCCCCCCGAACCATTTGAGTTCGACCCCCCACGCCGCAGAACGCGCCACCACCTCGCCAATCTTCTCCGCCGGCCAGTCCAGCAGCAGAAACTGGAAGGACGACATCACATAGTCTTCCCGCTCCGGCCGCGCGATCAGCGTCAGCCCCGGCGTGCCGCGCAGACCGTCCTCGACGATGCGATAGCGCGCGTTCCACCGGGCGCATCGGGCGTCCAGCTCGGCCAGTTGCGGGCGCAGCAGCGCCGCACGCAGATTGTCCATCCGGCCCGAGATGTTGGGCGTGGTGTATTTCAGCGCTTCGAAAACCGCCCCGTCCGGCGCCGCAAGGTGGCGGTCGTAGAGCATGTAAGAGCCTGACAGCAGGGTCATTTTCGCCGCGACCTCGGCATCGTCGGTGATCAGCAACCCGCCCTCGCCCGAGTTGAGATGCTTGTAGCTCTGGGTCGAATAGGCGCCGATCCGCCCGTGCCGCCCCGAGCGCACCCCGTTCCAGCGCGCCCCCAGGGTATGGGCACAATCCTCGATCACCACGAGGCCGGCCCGATCGGCGATCCGCATCAGCGCATCCATATCGGCGATATGGCCGCGCATATGCGAAAGCAGCAGCACCCGCGCCGACCCCGCCTTCTGTCCAAGGTCGTCGAGGTCGATCACCAGCCCTTCGGTCACCCCGACGAAAACCGGCACCGCCCCCACGGAGGCAATCGCGCCCGGAACCGGCGCGAGGGTGAAGGCGTTGGTGAGCACCTGTTCGCCGGGGGTGACGCCGACCGCGCGCAACGCCGTCGCCAGCGCATAGCCGCCGGAGGCCACCGCGAGCGCGTATTTCGCGCCCATGAACGCGGCAAATTCCTGTTCCAGCAGCGCGGTTTCGCTCACCTCGCCGGGGGCGGTGTCGTAGCGGTGCAGCCGGCCCGATTGCATCACCCTCACGGCCGCGGCGATCGCCGCTTCGGGCAGGGGCTCCTGCCGGGTGAAACTGCCGGTAAAGACGTCTTCGCGCACGCCATTCTCCTGTCGCGGCCCCGAACGGGCGTCCCGCGACACTGGTCCGGCCGGCCGTTCAGGTCAACCGATCAACCGGTCACCCGATGAGCCGCGCCACCACCGCATCGAGATCGGCATAGCTGTCGAGCACCGCCTCCGGGCCCAGCGCCTCGACCCCGCGCCCGTCCGGGCCGAAGCTCACCAGCACCGAGGGCACCCCCGCGGCGCGCGCGGTTTCGCGGTCGGTCTCGGTGTCGCCGACCAGCAGCGCGCGCCCGACGGCCCCCCCGGCCCGCTCCACCGCCAGCCGGAACGGCGCCGGGTCGGGCTTGCGGACCGGCAGGGTCTCGGCCCCGACCAGCCCATGGAACAACGACCGGACCCCGAGCCGTTCCAGCAGCTTGTCGGCCAGCCCCTCGGGCTTGTTGGTGCAAACGGCAGTGGCATAGCCCCCCCGCACCAGCCGCTCCACCGCCTCGCGGGCGCCGGGATAGAGCCGGCTGTGGGTATCGAGCGCGCCCGCGTAAGCCTCGAGCAGACGCGGATAATCCGCCTCAACCTCGGCCGCACCGCCAGCGCCGCTGCGGGCAAAGCCAAGCGCCAGCATGGCGCGGGCACCGCGAAAGGCGGTATGGGCATCGGCCCGCGGGTCAAGCAGATCGCCAAGGCCGCGGGCCCGGAAACAGGCATTGGCGGCGGCGATCAGATCGGCGGAGGTGTCCGCCAGCGTGCCGTCGAGATCGAATACTACCGTGCGCATGGGTCCTCTCCGCCGAAACGTGCTGTTCTTGCCATGGGGCTTGCAGCCTGACAGGCCCCGGTTAAAACGGGACAACCGGATTTGGAAGAGAGATCATGTCAGCAAGCCTCATTGTTCTGGCCGCGGGCCAGGGAACGCGCATGCAGTCGGACCTGCCGAAAGTGCTTCACGAGCTTGGCGGCGTGCCGTTGTTCGCCCATGCGGTGGCGAGCGGCCGGGCGCTGGAGCCCGAACGCGTGGTGGTCGTCGGCGGACACGGCTTTGCCGCGGTCGAGAAGGTGGCGAAAGCCCTCGACGACGAGATCCGGGTGGTGCAACAGGCCGAACAGCTCGGCACCGCCCATGCGGTCGCCCAGGCCGCCCCCGCGCTCGACGGCTTCGTGGGCGATGTGGTGGTGCTCTACGGCGACACGCCTTTCATCCGCCCCGAAACCCTGACCGCCATGCGTGAGGCGCGCGAGGCGGGGGCCGACATCGTGGTGCTCGGCTTCGAGGCCGAAGACCCGGGCCGTTACGGACGGCTGGTGGTCGAGGGCGGCGCGCTGACCCGGATCGTCGAGTTCAAGGACGCGACCGAGGCCGAACGCGCGATCACCCTGTGCAATTCCGGCGTGGTGATGGCCTCGGCCGCGACGCTGTTCGGCTGCATCGACCGGGTCGGCAACGACAATGCCGCGGGCGAATACTACCTCACCGACATCGTTGAAGTGGCGCGTGCGCAGGGGCTGGTGGCAAAGGCCGTGAGCTGTCCCGAGGCCGAGACCCTCGGCATCAACACCCGCGCCGAGCTTGCCGCCGCCGAAGCCGCCTTCCAGTCCCGTGCCCGCGCCGAGGCGATGGCCAACGGGGTGACGCTGGTGGCCCCCGAGACGGTGTTTTTCGCCCAGGACACATTCATCGGCCGCGATGCGCTGGTCGAGCCCAATGTGGTCTTCGGGCCCGGGGTCACGGTGGAGACCGGGGCGCGGATCCGGGCGTTTTCGCATCTCGAAGGCTGCCATGTGAGCCAGGGCGCGGTGGTCGGCCCCTATGCCCGGCTGCGCCCCGGGGCAGAACTCGCCGGGGGGGCGAAGGTCGGCAATTTCGTCGAGATCAAGAATGCCCGGCTCGATGAGGGCGCCAAGGTCAACCATCTGAGCTATGTGGGCGACGCTTTCGTGGGCGCCGGAGCCAATGTCGGCGCCGGCACCATCACCTGCAATTATGACGGCGTGTTCAAGCATCACACCCATATCGGGGCGCAGAGTTTCATCGGCTCCAACACCCTGCTGGTCGCCCCGGTGAAGGTCGGCGACGGGGCGATGACCGCCACCGGCACGGTGGTCACCGGCGACGTGCCGGACGGGGCGATGGGGATCGCCCGGGTGCCGATGGAGGTTCGTGACGGGCTCTGGACGCGGATGTACGAAAAGATGAAGGCGCGCAAGGCGAAGTTGAAAAAGCAGGACCGGTAGCGGCGCATTGGCCGGTCGGACTGTGGAATTGTTGAAAAGGGACAGGCAACATGTGCGGTATCGTCGGGGTTCTGGGTGAACACGAGGTGGCGCCGCTGATCGTCGAAGGGCTGAAGCGGCTGGAATACCGGGGCTATGACAGCGCCGGCATTGCCACGGTGAACGACGCCGGCCGGCTCGACCGGCGGCGCGCGGTGGGCAAGCTCGTCAACCTGTCGGACCATCTGGTGCACGCGCCGCTCGCGGGCCGCGCCGGGATCGGCCACACCCGCTGGGCGACCCATGGCGCCGCCACCGAGGCCAACGCGCATCCGCACCGCGCGGGCCGTGTGGCGGTGGTGCATAACGGCATCATCGAAAACTTCGCCGCACTGCGCGACGACCTGGCCGCCGGGGGTGTGACACAGGAAACCGAGACCGATACCGAAATCGTGGCGATGCTCACCCAGAGCCTGCTCGACACCGGGCTGACCCCGGCAGAGGCGGTCGGGGCCACCCTCGCCCGGCTCGAAGGCGCCTTTGCGCTGTTGTTCCTGTTCGACGGCGAGGGTGATCTGATGATCGCCGCGCGCAAGGGCAGCCCGCTGGCCATCGGGCATGGCGACGGCGAGATGTATGTCGGCTCCGACGCCATCGCGCTGGCGCCGATGACCGACCGGATCACCTATCTCGAAGAGGGCGACTGGGCGGTGATCACCCGCGCGGGCGCCACCATCCGCGACGCCACCGGGGCGGTCGTGGAGCGCCCGCTCCGCAAGGTCCGGCTCGACGCGGCGCGGATCGAGAAGGGCGGCTACCGGCATTTCATGGCCAAGGAGATCGCCGAACAGCCCGGCGTGGTGCAGCAGGTGCTCGACGCTTACACCGGCCCCGAAGGCGTGACGCTGGATCTGCCGGGGATCGACCTTGCCGCGCTCGAGCGGATCAGCATCGTCGCCTGCGGCACCGCTTTCTATGCCGGGATGGTGGCGAAATACTGGTTCGAGCAATATGCCCGGCTGCCGGTTGAGATCGACGTCGCCAGCGAATTCCGCTACCGCGAACCGCCGGTGGCGCCGGGCACGCTGGGGCTGTTCGTCAGCCAGTCGGGCGAGACCGCCGACACGCTGGCCGCGCTGCGCTACGCCAGCGGCAGGGTGGACAAGGTGCTGTCGCTGGTCAATGTGCCCGAAAGCTCGATCGCGCGCGAAAGCGACGTGGCGCTGGCGATCCACGCAGGGCCCGAGATCGCCGTGGCCTCGACCAAGGCCTTCACCGGCCAGCTCGCCACCTTCGCGGTGCTGGTGATCAAGGCGGCGCTCGCGCGCGGCACGGTGGACACCGCCGGGGCGCGCGACATGCTCGATGCGCTGCGCAAACTGCCGGGGCTGATGAGCCACGCGCTGTCGGCCGACGCCGCCATCGAAGAGCTCTGCCGCGATCTCGCCGAGGCCCGCGACATCCTCTTCCTCGGCCGCGGGCAGATGTTTCCGCTGGCCCTTGAAGGGGCGCTTAAACTCAAGGAAATCAGCTATATACACGCCGAAGGTTATGCGTCCGGCGAGCTCAAGCACGGCCCCATCGCGCTGGTCGACAAGGACACCCCGACGGTGGTGCTCGCCCCGCACGACCGGCTGTTCGACAAGACCGTGTCGAACATGCAGGAGGTGATGGCGCGTCACGGCCGGGTGCTGCTGGTGTCGGACGCGCGCGCCCGGGCAGAGGCCGGCGCCGGGGTCTGGCGGCATGTCACCATGCCCGAAGCGCCGGAACTGGTGCAGCCGATCCTTTATGCCGTGCCGGCGCAGCTGATCGCCTACCATACCGCGCTCGCCAGGGGCACCGATGTGGACCAGCCGCGCAACCTGGCCAAATCGGTCACCGTGGAATGACCCCGGAGGCGGCGATTGCGGCGCTGGAGGCGCTGGGCGATCCTGCCCGGGCCGAGCAGCTGGCGGCCTATATGAAGGTCGAGCGGCGTTATCTCGGCCTGCGGGTGCCGCAGGTCACGGCGCTCACCCGGGAGTGGCGCCGCGGGTTGAGCCTCGAGGCGCGCGTGGCGCTGGCCGACGGGCTGTGGAAGAGCAACATCCACGAAGCGCGGCTGGCGGCGGCCAAGCTGCTGACCCAGGCGCGGATCAGGGATGACGAGGCCGTCTGGCGGCTGATCGCCTCATGGGTGCCGGATTTCGACGGTTGGGCGCTGGCCGATCACGCCTGCATGGCCGGGCACCGGCGGCTGGTGGCGGTGCCCGCGCGGATCGGTGAGGTGGAGGGCTGGACCGCCTCCCCCCACCTCTGGACCAGACGCGCCGCCCTCGTCATCACCCTGCCCTGGACCCGGCAGAACCACCCGAAACCGGAGGAGCTTGCGGTGCGCGACCGGGTGCTGGGATGGGCCGCGTCTTATGTGGACGACCGCGAATGGTTCATCCAGAAGGCGGTGGCCTGGTGGATCCGTGATCTGTCGAAACACGACCCCGCACGGGCGCGGGCCTTTCTGGAGGCGCATGGCGACCGGATGAAAGCCTTTGCGCGCAAGGAGGCGGGGAAGCATCTGCGCTGAGGCCGGGTGGTGTGAGGGCTAAACCCGGGCGGGCGCCGGGGGCGCTGCCCCCGCACCCCCGGAGTATTTGCCCCAGGAAAAGAGAACGGGGGCGGGGTTGGGTCTGCGCTCTTCGAGACGCGGCAAATGGCGATCGGGCCATATGGGTGACCGGGGGAACCCGGGCGTGGTCTACCGCCCGAAAACCTCCAGCTCGTGCAGCCCGGTCAGCCCGACGCCCAAAAGCCGCAGCGCCGCCAGCGAAATCCGCGAGCCCGCGCCGGGGGCGCCGTCAATCGGGCGCAGTTCAAGCTGCACCGCCTTGCCATTCGCGGCGGCCACCGCACGGCCGGGGCGGACCCGGTCGACCAGCGGGGTTTCGAGCCAGAAGCCGGGATCGGCGGGGTTGCCGAGCGTGGCGACGGTACGCCCGAGCGCGGCCCCTGCCCCGGTTGGTCCGGCGGTGGCGGCCGCACGCTCCGCCTCGGTGGTGGTATCGAACGCTTCGGCCGTGACCGCGCCCGCCACCGGCACGGCGGGGTTTCCGGGCCCGGGATCGGGCCAGAGTTTCGGCCTGAGTTTCGGCCGGATCTGGCCGGGGGCCGGCGCATGGGCCGTATCGGCGCCCGCACCGCCCCCCGGATCGCCGGAACAGCCGGCAACAAGGAGCGCCACGCCGAGCGCGGCGACGGATGCGGCATGGACTGCGAAGGGCGGGATCGGGAACCGGGCATGTCTCATGGCCGGAGTCTAGGCGCAAACGCGGCCGGGAACAACGCCCGAGACGCTTGCAGCATCCGGGCGGCGGCCCTAGATTCAGACCATGCAAAGGCCCACCCTCATCGACCCGTTCCAGCGTCCGGTCACCTACCTCCGGCTTTCGGTGACCGACCGCTGCGATTTCCGCTGCACCTATTGCATGGCGGAGAACATGACCTTCCTGCCGAAGAAGGATCTCCTCAGCCTCGAAGAGCTCGACCGGGTGTCGAGCGCCTTCATCCGGCTTGGCGTCACCAAGCTCAGAATCACCGGCGGCGAACCGCTGGTGCGGCGCGGGATCATGTCGTTTTTCCAGGGGATGAAGCGCCATCTGGAAAGCGGCGCGCTCAGGGAGTTGACGCTCACCACCAACGGCTCGCAGCTTCACCGTTTCGCGGGCGAACTGGCCGATGCCGGCGTGCGCCGCGTCAATGTCTCGCTCGACACGCTGGACGAGACGCGCTTCCGCGAGCTGACCCGGCGCGGCGATCTCGCCAAGGTGCTCCGGGGGATAGACGCGGCGCAGGCGGCGGGGCTGCGGGTAAAGATCAACGCCGTGGCGTTGCGCGGCATGAACGAAGACGAATTGTTCCGCCTCACCGAATGGGCGGCGGAGAAGGATCTCGATTTCACCTGGATCGAGGTGATGCCGATGGGCGAAGACGGGCACCCGGACCGGGTGTCGCAATACTGGCCCCTGGGAGATCTGCGCGCCCGGCTGGCGGAGCGTTACACGATCACCCCCCTTGCCGAGCGCACCGGCGGCCCCGCGCGCTACGTCCGCCTTGAGGAGACCGGCCAGAAGATCGGCTTCATCACCCCGCTCAGCCACAATTTCTGCGAAAGCTGCAACCGGGTGCGGCTGACATGCACGGGGGAGCTGTTTCTCTGCCTCGGCCAGGAAGACCGGGCCGATCTGCGCGCGCCCATGCGCGCCCACCCCGACGACGATGCCCCGCTTGTCGACGCGATCCGCCGGGCGATTTCGCTGAAGCCCCGGGGGCACGATTTCAACTACGACCGGCAGCGCCCCGAAGGCCAGATGAGCCGTCACATGTCGCATACCGGCGGATGAGCGCTCAGCCTTTCGGCCTTTGTGCAACACTGGCGGCGCCTGAGCCGACAGAGCTTGCATTTTTTTCACGGCTCGCGCCTATTGACTGCTAATTACCGTCAGTCGCTCAAAGGAAACCTGATGCCCGCCAAGAAAGTCACCGAAGACCAGATCCGCGAAGCCGCTTACCATCTGTGGGAGCAGTCGGGCGGCGCACATGGAAGCGACAAGGACCACTGGCTGCAAGCCGAACAAGCGCTGAAAACCGCCCCGGCGAAGAAGCGGTCCACCCGCAAGGCGGCGGCGAAACCTGCGGCAAAGAAGAAGCCCGCAGCCAAAGCCGCAGCAGACAAACCCGCCGCGCCCAAGGGCAAGACGGCCAAACCCGCCGCAAAGAAGCCCGCCGCAGGCAAGGCCCCCACCAAAAAGGCCCCGGCGAAGAAAGCGGCCCCCAAGGCCAGGTGAACGCCCTCTCCGACCGGGCGCCGGCGTGCTGCCGGGCCCGGCCCACCAGCCCGCGCGGGGCGCATCACCCTTCTGCCAGCGCGTCGATCAGCCTGTCGGTGAAGCGCTCGCCCGCCGCCAGCTCGCTTTCGGCCAGCCATTCGTTGGGCTGATGCGCCTGGGCGATATCGCCGGGGCCCACGATCACGGCCGAATAACCCGCCGCCTGAAACTGCCCGGCCTCGGTGGCATAGCTCACCACATGGGTGCCGCTGTCGCCGGTGAGGCGGCGGGCAAGGGCTTCGGCCGCGCCGTCCGGCTCAGGCACGAGGCCCGGCACGTCGAAGCGCAGATCGGTGTCGATCCGCGCGGCAGGGTGCACCGCCTGCATCTCCGCTTCCACCCGCGCCACCTCGTCGAGATAGCGCTGCCGCCAACCGGCCAGGCTTTCGGACGGGATGCAGCGGATCCCCATCACGAAACGGCACTCCCGCGCGGTGATATTGTCGGCGGTGCCGCCCTCGATCCAGCCCACATGGGACGTGGTCCAGGGCGGATCGAACAGCGCGTCCACCGGCCCGGGCTCGCCGGCGCGGCCCGCCTCATTGGCGCGGTTGGCCCAGTCGACGAGCTTCGCCGCCTGCATCACCGCGTTGACGCCCCGATGCATCAGCGAGCTGTGCACCTCGTGGCCGCGCAGGCGGGTGGCGATGCCGATGCCACCCTTGTGGCCGGTGACCACCTTCCAGTTCGACGGCTCGCCGATCAGCGCGATCGCCGCCCTGGGCAGGGTCTTGCCGATCTCGGCGATCATCCGCGGCGCCCCGAGGCAGCCGACCTCCTCGTCGTAGGACAGGGCAATCTGAAGCGGCCGCTTGAGCGGCGCGGCCAGAGCCTTCGGCACAGCCGCCAGCGCGAGCGCATCGAAGCCTTTCATGTCGCAGGTGCCACGGCCATAGAGCCGACCGGCTTCGCGCCGCAGGGTAAACGGGTCACTGTCCCAGGGCTGGCCCTCCACCGGCACCACATCCGTATGGCCCGACAGCAGCACCCCGCCCTCCACCTCCGGGCCGATACTGGCAAACAGCGCGGCCTTGGTGCCGTCGCCGTTGAACACCCGGGTGGCGCGCACGCCATGGGCCGCGAGATATTCCTCGACCCAATCCACCAGATCGAGGTTGGAGCGATGGCTCACGCTGGGAAAGCTCACCAGTTTCGCGAGGATGTCGAAGGCAGAGAGGTTATGCATGCGGAAAGGGTGCCCCGGGGTCCGGCCCGGGTCAACGCGTTTTCGCGCCGCCGCTTGGCCTGCCCGGGCAAAGCCGCTACCAAGCCCCATGGCCCGGCTGATCCTGTTCAACAAACCGATGAACGTGCTCTCGCAGTTTACCGATGCGAAGAGCCCCACGCCCCGGGCGACGCTTTCGGACTATATCGACCTGCCCGGCGTCTACCCCGCCGGCCGGCTCGACCGCGACAGTGAAGGGCTCCTGCTGCTCACCGACGACGGCCGCCTGCAAGCGCGGATTTCCAACCCGAAGCACCGGCTGGCGAAGACCTATCTGGTTCAGGTCGAGGGCGCACCGGAAGAGCCGGATCTCGCTCCCCTGCGCCGCGGCCTGCGGCTGAAAGACGGGGTCACCCGCCCCGCCGAGGTCCGGCTGATCGACCCGCCGAGCCTCTGGGAACGCGTGCCCCCGGTGCGGGTCCGCAAATCCGTCCCCGACCGCTGGCTGGAGATGACCATCCGCGAAGGGCGCAACCGCCAGATCCGCCGGATGACCGCGGCGGCCGGGTTCCCGACGCTGCGGCTGGTGCGCTGGCAGGTGGGCGAATGGCGTCTGGACGGGCTTGCGCCGGGAGAATGGCGCGAGGCGTGACGGCCGCGCCTCACCCGGCCGGGCATGGCAGACTCGTGCCCTCAGCGCTTCTTGCCCTTTTGCTTTTTGGAGTGCTTTTTCGACGCCTTTCCGGCCTTCGCCTTCTTGCCAGCGGCCTTGGATTTGGTCTTGGATTTGGGCTTGGGTTTGGCCGATTTCGACTTTTTCGACCCGGATTTGCCTTTGCCGGACTTGCGTTTTTCGGATTTCGACTTGTCCGGTTTCGATTTCCCCGAACCGGCCTCGGACGCCTCGCCCTCCGGCTTGCCGGCTTTCGATTTCCCCGATTTGGCCTTGCCGGTTTTCGCCTCCGTGTGCCCGGCCTCCGCCGCCTTCGGCTTGGCCGCATCCTTGCCTGCCTTGCCCTCCGGCTTTGCCTGCGCCCTGGGTTTCGCGGCCTTCTTCGCGCTGTTCTCAGTCTTGGCCTTCACCTCGGCCTTCGCCTTGCCCTTCGCGGCTTTCGCGGCCTTCGCTCCGTTCTTGCCCGCCTTGCCCTTCTCAGCCTTCTTCTTTCCGGGCTTCTTCGCCGTCTTCGCAGGCTCGGCCGCCGACGCCCCGGACGTGCGGTCCGCCTTGCCCTTCGCCGCTTTCTTCTTCCCGGGCTTCTTCTTCTCAGCCTTCTTCAAGGGCTTGTCCCCGGCCTTGCCGCCCCGGCGCATCACCGCCCCGGCCGCAGCCGCTTCCGGCACCACCGCCTCACGCACAGCCTCACCCATCGCCTCAGCCTCAATACCGGCCGCCCCCGCCATCGCAGCCGCCGCCGCGCGGAACGCCCCGGCACGGGCGGGCGACACCCCGCGGATCGCGGTCAGATCCTCCGGCCGCGCCACCGCCAGCGCCGCCGGATCGGCAATGCCGATCTCGCGCAGCTTTGCCTCCAGCGCCGGGCCGATCCCCGGAATATCAATCACTCTTGCCATGTCCTGCTCCCTCTCCCGCGAACCGCCCCAGATGGCGCCCGGGCCCCGCAAGGCCCGGGCCCGGCCGTTCAACCGGCCTTTTTCAGCGCCTTTTTGGCGGATTTCAGCTTCTTCTTCTGCTTGGCCACCTTCGCCTTGCGCAGCTTCACTTCCGCCTCGAGGGCCTTGATCTTCTTCTTCGCCATGGTGTCATCCTTTCCTGGGGGTTGAATTCGTTTCGGGAAGACGCCCGTACCGGTCAAGGAAAGACCGGATGAACCGCCGGACCTCGCGGGCCGCGCTGGTATCTTCTTCCTCGCAAAGCGCAACGAAAGCATCGCGCTCTGCCTTGTTGATGCGAACCATCAACTGCGCGTCCTTCCTGTGTTTTTCACGCCTGGCCATGGGGCCGTCGCCTCCCGGAACATGTATCTGCATCGTTACTGCGTTGTTATGGCAATGTCATGGCATTGACATGGCAATGTATATACATGCGACACATATGCACACGCCCCCCGAAACACCAAAGGCCCCGCCGTTTCCGGCAGGGCCTCCGCATGTCCACTCCCGCAAAAGCTCAGTCGACCAGCGGGATGAGACTGTCCATCGAGGCCTTGGCATCGCCATAGAACATCCGCGTATTCTCCTTGAAGAACAACGGGTTCTCGATGCCCGAATAGCCCGTGCCCTGGCCGCGCTTGCAGACGAAGACCTGACCCGCCTTCCACACTTCCAGCACCGGCATGCCGGCGATCGGGCTGTCGGGATCCTCCTGCGCATCGGGGTTCACGATGTCGTTGGAGCCGATCACGATCACCACATCGGTGGAGGGGAAATCGTCGTTGATCTCGTCCATCTCCAGCACGATGTCATAAGGCACCTTGGCCTCTGCCAGCAGCACGTTCATATGCCCCGGCAGACGCCCCGCGACCGGGTGGATGCCGAACCGCACCTCCTTGCCGCGGGCGCGCAGCTTCTCGGTCAGCGCCGCCACCGATTGCTGCGCCTGCGCCACCGCCATGCCGTAACCCGGCACGATGATCACGCTGTCGGCCTCGTTCAGCGCCGCCGCCACGCCCTCGGCGTCGATGGCCACCTGTTCGCCCTCGATCTCCTTCGCCTGCGCCTGCGGACCGCCGAAGCCGCCGAGGATCACGCTGATGAACGACCGGTTCATCGCCACACACATGATGTAGCTCAGGATCGCCCCCGAGGAGCCCACCAGCGCGCCGGTGACGATCAGCAGATCGTTGCCGAGCGAAAACCCGATCGCCGCCGCGGCCCAACCCGAATAGGAGTTGAGCATCGACACCACCACCGGCATGTCGGCGCCGCCGATCCCCATGATCAGGTGATAGCCGATGAAGAAGGCCAGAAGCGTCATGAGGTAGAGCGTCCAGGCCCCTGCCCCGCCGAGGAACAGCAGCATCAGCAGCAGCGAGCCGGCCGCGGCCGCGGCGTTGAGCGCATGCCCGCCGGGCAGCTTGGTGGCGTCGGAGGCGATCTTGCCCGCGAGCTTGCCGAAGGCCACCACCGAGCCGGTGAAGGTCACCGCCCCGATGAACACGCCGAGAAACAGCTCGCCGCGCAGGATGGTGAGTTCCACCGGCGTCTTGTGCGCCACCACCGCGGCAAAGCCCGTCAGCGCCTCGCGCGCCTCCGGGCCCATCCCCGCGACCCGCACCATCTCATACCACGTGTTGAACCCGACAAAGACCGCCGCAAGCCCGACGAGCGAATGCATCGCCGCCACCAGCTGCGGCATCTCGGTCATCTGCACCTTCTTGGCCACATACCAGCCGATCACGCCGCCACCGGCGATCAGCAGAAGCGACAGGAGCCACAGCCCCGAACCGGGGCCGATCAGCGTCGCGAAGACCGCGAGCGCCATGCCGGTGATGCCATACCAGACCGCCCGCTTGGCGCTCTCCTGACCGGAGAGCCCGCCCAGCGCAAGGATGAACAGGACAGCCGCAACGATATAGGCGGCAGTGGTAAAACCGAATTCCATGTTTTCACCCTTTCCTTCAGGATTTCCGGAACATGGCGAGCATGCGCCGGGTGACGAGGAAACCGCCGAAGATGTTGACCCCGGCCATGAACACCGAGACCGCCGCGAGCAGCACCACGAGATAGCTGCCCGATCCGATCTGGAGCAGCGCGCCCAGAATGATGATCGAGGAGATCGCGTTGGTGATCGCCATCAGGGGCGTGTGCAGCGCGTGGGAGACGTTCCAGATCACCTGGAAGCCCACGAAGACCGCCAGCACGAAGACGATGAAATGCTGCATGAAGCTCGGCGGCGCCACCAGCCCGAGCGACAACATGAGCAC
Source organism: Rhodobacterales bacterium (assembly GCA_002746935.1). Taxonomy (GTDB): domain Bacteria; phylum Pseudomonadota; class Alphaproteobacteria; order Rhodobacterales; family Rhodobacteraceae; genus Sinisalibacter. The sequence goes on along the minus strand of PDRW01000030.1, from coordinate 64,280 downwards.
CGCGCCGATGCCGATCAGGGTCGCCTGCTGCCGGGTCTGACGTTTGAAGGCCTGAAGCTCCTGCGCCTTCTTCTCTTCCGGCGTCAGCTCGACCGGCGCCGGCGCCTTCGGCTTGGCCGCAATCGCCTGCACCTTCGGCGGCGGCGGCGGGAAGGTGATTTCACCCTGATAGGTGACCGTCGCGCCGCGGATCACGTCGTCTTCCATGTCATGAACGACCACGCCGTCCTTTTCGGGGGTGAGGTCGGCCAGCATGTGGCGGATGTTGTTGGCGTAAAGCGTCGAGCTCTGCGCCGCCATCCGGCTGGCGAAATCGGTATAGCCGACCACGGTCACCCCGCCTTCGGTCACCACCTTTTCGTCCTTCACCGTATAGTCGCAATTGCCGCCCTGTTCGGCGGCGAGGTCGACCACCACCGATCCGGGCTTCATCGCGTCGACCATGTCCTTCAGCCAGAGCTTCGGCGCCGGCCGGTTGGGGATCAGCGCGGTGGTGATGACGATATCCATCTCCGGCGCGATCTCGCGGAATTTCGCAAGCTGGGCGTTGCGGAATTCTTCCGACTGCACGGAGGCATAGCCGCCGGTCGCGGCGCCGTCCTGCTGCTCTTCCTCGAAGTCGAGATAGACGAAGTCGGCACCCATGGATTCGACCTGCTCGGCCACTTCCGGGCGCACGTCGAAAGCATAGGTGATCGCGCCCAGCGCCACGCTGGTGCCGATCGCCGCCAGCCCCGCCACCCCGGCGCCGACCACCAGAACCTTCGCCGGCGGCACCTTGCCGGCCGCCGTCACCTGACCGGTGAAGAACCGGCCGAAATTGTTGCCCGCCTCGATGACCGCGCGGTAGCCCGCGATATTGGCCATCGACGACAGCGCGTCCATCTTCTGGGCGCGCGAGATCCGCGGCACCATCTCCATGGCGATCACATTGGCGCCCTTGGCCTTCGCGATCTCCAGCCCCTCTTCGTTGCCGCCCGGGTTGAAGAAGGTGATCAGCGTCTTTTCGGGGGTGAGGTGATCCAGCTCGTCGGCGGTCGGGATCCGCACCTTGGCGATCACATCCGCCGCGTCCCAGAGCGCCCCGGCGCCCGCCACGACCTTGACATCCGCCGCCTCGTAAGCGGCATCCGAAAACCCCGCACCTGCCCCGGCGCCGCTTTCGATCAGGCAGTCATGCCCGAGCTTCTGCAACGCCTTGGCGCTTTCCGGCGTCATCGCGACCCGGGTTTCCCCGGGCAGCACTTCCTTCGGAACCCCGATTTTCACGTTGGTCTCCTCTTCTGCTATCCGCCGGGCCCCTGGCCCGGATTTGGCTCTGTCTACTTGAAGCACAGCGGGATTTCGACCGAAACCCCGCCCGCGCCCTGAATTTTGTGGCCGCGTTTCCGGCCCGTCACAGCCAGCGCCGCACCTTGCCGAACCACGCCTCTGCCAGCCGCCCGAAGCCCGCAATGAGCCCCGCCTCCTCGCCGAGGATGAACCGGTGGGTGATCAGCCACATGAAGCCGGGCACGAGCACCAGCGCGGGCAGCACGTCCCACCGCAGGATCGCGCCCGCGAGCACCAGCACGTCGCCAAGATAGATCGGGTTGCGGCTGAACCGGAAGATCCCGCGGCGCACCAGACGGCTGGGTTTCTGGCGCGGGACAAGGGTGGTGCGGTGGCGCAGAAGCTCGAAGATCGCGAAGAGCATTGCCGCGAGCCCGACCACGATCAGCGCGTTACCCAACAGCCGCATGGCCCCGAGCCCGAAGCCGAGCCCCGGCACCAGCCGGTCGAGGCCAAAGGCGAGGCCCAGCGCACCAAGAAGCCAGAACGGCGGCAGGTCGATCCATTTCAACACGGTCATGTTTGAGCCCTTGAAGTATCCGTCTTTATCAAGCCGGTTTTGCGCCTTTCGACATGTTCCGGCCCGGCGATGCGGGCCAGAGGGTGGCGGCCAGGGTGCCGGCGCGGTTGTGCCGCAAGGGAACAAGGCGGGATGGGAGATGTGACGTCTGAAGCCATGGGCAGAATTTTATGTATTACATGAGGATTACATTGCAACAATCTGTTTTCAATATTTTTTCTCCCATCAAGAAGCGAGGCCGCCCGGTCCGCCAGCGCAGCAGCGTTCTTCGGCGATCACGACCAGGACCCCGGCGCATGACCCGTTCCGCGGCGTCGCCCCCCCGCGCCCGGACGGACGGCCGGGTTCAGATATCCTTGATCTTCGCCTGCAACTCGGCAAGCTGCTGCCTGATCGCCTCGAGCTCGTCTTCGGAGGCGGCCGCCCCCGAGGATCTTTCCGGCTGGCTTGTCGCCCCCGGCAGTCCCGCCGGCCCCCAGCCCTGCATCATCGCCTCGAGAAACGCCCTTTGCTGGGCCTGCATCGCCTCGAACCCCGGCACCCCGGCCATGGGGTTGGGCAGGTTTTCGAGATTTTCCATCATCTTCGACTGGCCTTCGCGCAGCATCTCGAAGGAGGCGGCGAGGAATTGCGGCACCACCGACTGGGCCTGAGTGGTGTAGGAACGCACCAGATCGGTCAGCACATCCACCGGCAGCACGTTTTCGCCGCGGCTTTCGTGTTCGGCGATGATCTGAAGCAGGAACTGGCGGGTCAGATCGTCGCCGCTCTTGAGGTCGATGATCTGCACTTCGCGGCCATCGCGGATGAAACCGGCGATGTCGTCGAGGGTGACGTAATCCGAGGTCTCGGTGTTGTAGAGCCTGCGGCTGGCGTAGCGCTTGATCAGCAGCTTGTCCCGGTCTTTGGCCAAATCGTTGTCTCCCCGCATGTTTTCTGCAATGCTCCGCCCCCCCGAACCTGCGGGCACGGGCCAAACCGGTGCTTGCCGTCGCGGAAACCACCCTAGGCCAGCAGTCGCGGCAAAGGCAAGCGATGCGTTGGCGCCGGGCCCTGCGGCCGCCGGGGCAACCGGGTTTCACTGGTCCCGGTGGTGAGCGATGCACACAAAAAGGGGCGGATCCGAGGATCCGCCCGAATATCCGGCCGATGGGAGGAAGTACCGGCCCGGAGGTAACCCGAAAACTGCTTACTTGTCGCTCTTTCCGCTCTTTCCGCCCTTGCCGGCCTTCGCCATTTCTTCGGTGACCTTCTTCATGGCGGCGGAGGCCTCTGCCCCCAGATCCTTCGACGCGGCCATCATCAGTTCGACGGTCTCGGTCTGAACGGATTTGGCGATCTCGGCAAAGGCCGCCATGTTCTCGGCCACCGTTTCGGCCTGAGCGGAGGCGAAATCGGTCACCGCCTTCGAATAGGCGGCGGCATCGTCCTTGGCGGCGGTCACTTCGCCGACCCTGGCGAGCATGTCCCTGGTCCATCTGGTGGAAATCTCGGCCGATTTCTCGGCAGCCTCGAGCGCCACCTTCGAAAACTTCTCGCCCATCTGCGCCTGGTTCCTGAACGCCTCTTCGAAGGCCGACATGTCGACGGGGAACTTGCCCATCATGTCCTGGAACATCTTGGCGTAATCGGGGGTAGCGGGCTTCTTGGTCATGGGTTGGCTCCAATTCGGGGGGACCGGCACCCTTTCTGAAAGAGGGAGGCGGAGCCCGTAGTGAATTCATGATCAGAATGAATGCTGCATTGCAGCATGTCAACGGATTTTTCTGCGTTGCAGCAAGTTTTCTGCACCCGCAAAGCCGCCGGGGGCAACACCCGCCCCGCCGTTTGATGTATCGGGCACCGACTGAGGCACGGGCCCAGACAAGGGTCCGGACAAGGGCCCAGACAAGAGCGCGGGCCAAGGGCTTGACTCGGCCGCATCACCAAAGGCCCGCGCGGCGCGCCAGCGGCGCGCCCCGCCCGCCGCAGGCGTCAGCGCGTCAGTGGCCGATCTTCGGCGACATGGTGACATAAGTGCCCGGAGCCGGGCCGAGGATTTCGTGCCCGTCCGCTCCCGGCACCCGCGCGGGCACCTGTTTGCCGGAACGCGGCGCCAGCCACTCGTTCCAGTAAAACCACCAGGTTTCGCGTTCGTGAAACTCCGCACCCGCTTTCCAGTCCGCCGGATCCTCCGGCCAGGCCGGGTTGCGATAGTGACCGTATTTCTTCTTCGATGGCGGGTTCACGATCCCCGCGATATGCCCCGATTGCGCGAGGATGAAGGTCTTGTCCCCGGAGCCCATCCGGCGAATGCCCCGGTAGCTCGATTTCCACGCGGCAATGTGGTCGGTCTCGCAGGCAACCGCGCAGACCGGCAGTTTCACATCCGAAATCCGCAGATTCGTATCGAACAGCCTGAAGCCCGGGCCGGCGCCGGCGAACTCGTTGCGCTGACACAACCCGCGCAGATATTGCACCGCCATCCTGCCCGGCAGATTGGTGCTGTCACCGTTCCAGTACAGCAGATCGAAGGCCGGGGGGCGCTGGCCGAGCATGTAGGCGTTGATCGCCGGGCGGTAGATCAGATCGTTGGCGCGCAGATAGGAGAAGGTGCGCGACATGTAGAGCGACGGCATGACCCCGATCTCGGCCACCTCTTCCTCAAGCCCGCCAAGGAAACCGTCGTCCAGAAACACGCCCACCTCGCCCTTCTCCGAGAAATCGGTGAGCGTGGTGAGGAAGGTGGCGGATTTCACCGACGTGTCGCCGCGCTTCGCCAGCAGCGCCAGCGTCAGCGCCAGCACCGTCCCGGCGATGCAATAGCCCACGAGGTTGAGCTCCGCCTCGCCGGTGATCTGCTTCACCTGTTCGATCGCGGCAAAAAACCCCTCCTCGACATAGGTTTCCAGCGACACATCGCTGTAGCTTTCATCCGGGTTGACCCAGGAAACCACGAACAGCGTATAGCCCTGAGCGACGATCCATTTCACCAGCGAGGAGTCGGGTTTCAGATCGAGAATGTAGAACTTGTTGATCCAGGGCGGAAACACCAGCAGCGGTGTCCGGTGGACCGTTTCGGTGGTGGGCGCGTACTGGATCAGCTCGAACATCCGGTTGCGGAACACCACCGCCCCTTCGGTGGTACCGAGGTTTTCGCCCACGGTGAAGGCATCGGGATCGGACAGGGTGACGAGCAGTTCGCCGGCGTTGCGTTCGAGATCGCGGCAGAGGTTTTCCAGCCCGTCGATCAGCGATTGCCCCTCGGTCTCGATCGCCTTTTCCAGCGCATCGGGGTTGGTGGCGAGAAAATTCGTCGGCGCCATCATGTCGACGATCTGACCGGTGAAATAGGCCAGCCGCCGGCGGTCGTAATCGCTCAGCCCCTCCAGATCGCCAATGCCCTTGCTGATCGCTTCGGCCGCCGCGAAATACTGCCCTTTCAGCGCGTTGAACCAGGGATTCGTCTGCCACAGCGGATTGCTGAACCGCGGGTCGGCGGGGGTATGGTCATGCACCACCCCGCCGCCCGAGAGCATTGCCTCCTGAGCCGCAACGGCATTCTGCACCGCCTTGCCCCAATAGTCGATCTGCGCCGTCCAGAGCTTTTCGGGATGCGCCATCGCCTCGGCGACGAAGCCCCCCAGCGCCCGCGCCCAGAGATCGGGCCCCGGCCCCTGGAGCGAAGACCGGACCGGCCGCCGGTGCGCCAGCGCCCGGGCCATGCGTTGCGTCAGCTCTTCGATGCGGAGCAGGTTTTCCTGAAGTTTGCCGCTGGTCGCCGGTGGCGAGGTTTCTTTTGTTGTCATGTCGATTGTTCCGGCCTATTCTCTCGCACCCGCAGCATTTTCGCCGGGGCACCTCCCTGGCTGACAGGCTAGCTGACGCTTTGGCCCGCTGGCAACACTTACGGGTTGCCCCTTAGGGGAGCCGGGGCCCCGGGGACGATACGACGACAACACGAAGACGATACGGAAAAGCGGATCTGGAGGACAAACCTTGCGCTACATGGCCACTTACGACCTGATGGAAACGATGCGCAACACCAGCCAGTGGATGGGCGCCACCGCCCGCGCGCTCGGGGCCTATCCGGCCGCCGCCACCCTGCCCAACCCGTTTCTGTCGTGGCTCTCGGCCTGGGGCGAAGTCACCGAGCGCAGCTTTGCGCGGATGGTCGCCAAACCCGACTGGGGCATCGGCTCCGTGGTCGGGACAGACGGGCGCGATCATCTGGTCTCGGTCGAGAAGGTGGTGGAAAAGCCCTTCGGCGATCTGATCCGTTTCCGGGTGCAGGGCCGCGGCGAGATGGCGCGCCGGATCCTGCTGGTGGCGCCGATGTCGGGCCATTACGCCACGCTCCTGCGCTCCACCGTCGCCTCGCTGCTGCCCGATGCCGATGTCTTCATCACCGACTGGCACAATGCCCGCGACATCCCCGTGTCCGAAGGCAAGTTCGATGTCGAGGATTACACGCTCTATCTCGTCGAGTTCATGCGCGCCCTCGGGCCGGACATCAACGTCGTCGCGGTCTGCCAGCCGGCGCCGCTGACGCTCGCCGCCACCGCCTATCTCGCCGAGATCGACCCGGAGGCCCAGCCCCAGACCCTGACCCTGATCGGCGGCCCGATCGACCCGGACGTGGCCGCCACCGACGTGACCGATTTCGGCTCCCGGGTGACCATGGGCCAGCTCGAAGAGCTTGCCATCCAGCAGGTGGGCTTCAAATACGCGGGCACCGGGCGGATGGTCTATCCCGGGCTGTTGCAGCTTGCGGGCTTCATGTCGATGAATGCCGAGACCCATTCCAAAGCCTTCATGAAGCAGATCGAAGCGGTGTCGGAGGGCACCGCGGGCGACCACGACCGGCACAACAGGTTTTATGACGAATATCTCGCGGTCATGGACATGACCGCCGAGTTCTACCTCTCGACCGTGGAGCGTCTGTTCAAGAACCGCGAGATCGCCCGCAATGTCTTTACCGTCGAGGGCCACCGGGTGGACATCGGCAAGATCACCGATGTGGCGGTCAAGACGGTCGAGGGCTCAAAGGACGACATCACCGCGCCGGGCCAGTGCGCCGCGGCGCTCGCGCTCTGCACCGGGCTGCCGGAGAACCGGAAGACCGGCTATGTGGAGATCGGCGCGGGCCATTACGGCATTTTCGCCGGCAAGTCCTGGCGCAACCACATCCGCCCGCTGGTGCTGGAGTTCATCGACCAGAACGAGGGCATCCATGCGGCGCAGGCGAAGAAGAAGCGCGCCCAGGCCGCGAAAGCGGCAAAAGCCGCAAAGGCCGCGAAAGCGGCAAAGCCCGACCTGAAGGCGGTCTGAGGCAAGGCGGGTCTGACGCGGACCGCCTTTCGAAAGGCGCCCGGCAGGGTTTTCAGGGGATGCCGCGCAAAACCCGCCACAAAACCCACCGCCGCCCGGGGGGCAGCACCCCCGGACCCACTACCGCCCGGGGGCGCTGCCCCGGACCCACTACCGCCCGGGGGCAGCGCCCCCGGACCCCCGGAGTATTTGAGCCAGGAAAAAGGAGCGTGCGAGGCCGCCCCCCGGGAGCCCTCAGCCGAGCACGTCTTCCAGCGTGCGCTCGATCAGCGCGATCTCCGCCGGCGCCGAAAACCGGTGGTCGGCGCCCTTGACCAGCGTCAGCCGCAGATCCTCCGCCTCGATATGGTCGAGCAGCTTCAGCGCCACCTCGCGGCTCACGTCCTCGTCTTCGGTGCCCTGAAGCAGGCGCACCGGCACGGCGAAGCGCAAGGGCGCACGCAGCACCAGATGGGTGCGGCCGTCCTCGATCAGGCGGCGGGTGATCGGACAGGGATCGCCGTAGTCGGAGGGCACATCCACCCTGCCTTCCTCCATGAGCCGCTGCCGTTCCTGCGGGGTGAACCCGGTCCAGAACCCGTCTTCGGTGAAGTCGGGCGCGGCGGCGATGCCGACGAAGGCGGCGAAACGCTCCGGCATCCGTCTGGCGAGCAGGCAGGCGATCCAGCCGCCCATCGACGAGCCGACGACGACTTGCGGGCCGTCGGTCAGCGCTTCGATTGCGGCGGCGGCATCTTCGGCCCAGTCGCCGATGCAGCCATCGGTGAACGCCCCCGCGCTCTGGCCGTGGCCGGAACAATCGAACCGCAGAAACGCCTGTCCGCGCGTGCGGGCCCATTGCTCCAGCGCCAGCACCTTGGTGCCCTCCATGTCGGACCGGAACCCATGCAGGAACACCACGCCGGGTTCCGCGCCCTCGATGCGACGAAAGGCGATCCGCCGCCCGGATGCGGTGTCGAGAAAGGATGGTCCGGCCATGGTGCCTCCGCTGAAATCAGAGTGATTCACGGCAAGAGCCTACGCGGGCGGACATTTCCGCCGCAATCGGAAACCGACACCCGGCTTGACTTCCGCCCCGAAGCGGCGCAAAGCGGCGCAAAGCTGACCCGCAACCGGGCGTTCCGTGGGCGCCAAACCGACGAGGAGACATGGCCGATGGCCCGGATTTCCCTGACATTCCCTGATGGTAACGCAAAAGCCTTCGAGGCCGGCGTGACCGCCGCCGAGATCGCCGCCGGCATTTCCAATTCGCTCGCCAGGAAGGCCATTTCCGCCACCGTCAACGGCAAGCATTACGACCTGCAATGGCCGATCACCGAGGATGCCGAGATCGCCATCCACACGATGAAGGACGAGGCGCAGGCGCTGGAGCTTGTCCGCCACGACGCCGCCCATATCATGGCGCGCGCGGTGCAGGCGCTCTGGCCCGATGTGAAGGTCACCATCGGTCCGGTCATCGAACATGGGTTCTACTACGATTTCGACCGTGAAGAGCCGTTTACCCCCGAAGACCTCGGCGCCATCGAAGCGAAGATGAAAGAGATCATCAACGCCCGCGAGCCGGTCCGCACCGAACTGTGGGAGCGCGCCCGGGCGGTGAAGCATTACGAGGACAACAACGAGCCTTACAAGGTCGAACTGGTCGGGATGATCCCCGAGGGCGAGCCGATCCGCATGTATTGGCATGGCGACTGGCAGGATCTCTGCCGCGGCCCGCATTTCCAGCATACCGGACAGGTGCCCGCCGACGCCTTCAAGCTGATGAAGGTCGCGGGCGCCTATTGGCGCGGCGACAGCACCCGGCCGATGCTGCAACGGATCTACGGCGTCGCCTTCCTCAACCGCCAGCAGCTCAAGGCCCATCTCACCTTCCTTGAAGAGGCCGAAAAGCGCGACCACCGCCGCCTCGGCCGCGAGATGGACCTGTTTCACATGCAGGAAGAGGCGCCGGGACAGGTGTTCTGGCACCCAAACGGCTGGACGATCTACACCACGCTTCAGGATTACATGCGCCGCAAACAGCGCGCCGGCGGCTACCGCGAGATCAACACCCCGCAGGTGGTCGACCGCAAGCTCTGGGAGGCCTCGGGCCACTGGGACAAGTACCAGCACCACATGTTCGTGGTCGAGGTCGATGAAAGCCGCGACGGTGAAGAGATCGGAGCGCTGACCCATAACGCCGCGACCACGCGGATGAACGCGCTGAAACCGATGAACTGCCCCTGCCATGTGCAGGTGTTCAACCAGGGGCTCAAATCCTACCGCGACCTGCCGCTGCGCCTCGCCGAATTCGGCTCCTGCGCGCGGTTCGAACCCTCGGGCGCGCTGCACGGCCTCATGCGGGTGCGTGGCTTCACCCAGGACGACGCGCATATCTTCTGCACCGAAGACCAGATCCAGGCCGAATGCGCCCGGTTCATCGACTTCCTCGCCGACATCTATCGCGAACTGGGCTTTGCCGATTTCGAGATCCGCTTCGCGACCCGCCCCGAGAAGCGCGTCGGCAGCGAGGAAAGCTGGGATCACGTCGAAGGCGCGCTGGAAAAGGCCATCAAGGCGGTTGGGCGCGACTATGTGCTCGAACCGGGCGACGGCGCCTTCTACGGGCCGAAGCTCGACTTCTACCTCACCGACGCGATCGGCCGGGTGTGGCAATGCGGCACCTTCCAGGTCGACCCCAACCTGCCCGAACGGCTCGACGCCAGCTATATCGGCGAGGACGGGGCGCGCAAACGGCCCTACATGCTGCACCGCGCCACCCTCGGCTCGTTCGAGCGGTTCATCGGCATATTGATCGAGGAACATGCGGGCCGGCTGCCGTTCTGGATCGCGCCGCGGCAGGTGGTGGTGGCCTCCATCGTCTCCGATGCCGACGATTTCGTGTTCGAAGTGGTCGAGGCGCTGAAAGCCGCGGGCGTGCGGGCCGAGGCGGACATTCGCAACGAGAAGATCAACTACAAGGTCCGCGAGCATTCCGTGGGCAAGGTGCCGGTGATCCTCGCCATCGGGATGAAAGAGGTGGAAGACCGCAGCGTGACCCTGCGCCGTCTCGGCGAGAAGCGCACGCGGGTGATCCCGCTCGAAGAGGTTGTCGCCAGCCTCGCCGCCGAAGCCACCCCGCCCGACCTCAAACCCGCCGGCTGAGCGGCAACGGCGCCGCGCGGCGCCGTCAAACGCGGGCGCGCGCCCGCGTGCCCCCGGCACACCAAAACGGCGCACCAAACCCCCGCCGGAGTATTTCGGCCAGGAAAAGAGACATGCCGGGGCGCGGGCAGCCGCCGGACTTGCCGGGACGGCGGATTTCGGGGCCAGCCCGGTGGGGCTTTCCGGTCGTCCCCGGGCGGTTCGTTCCGGTTGAAGGGGCCCCGCGTCTCAGAAATGCGCTTTCGGCTCGTCGGGTTTGCCCGCAAGCACCGCCAGCAGACCGCCGAGACCCGCCATGACGATGGGGAACATGGTCGCCACGCCGAAGCCGAAACCCTGCCACATCAGCCCGGCCGAGCCCAGCATCAGCAGACCGCCCCAGAGCGCGCGGATCCGCGCCATCGCCCCGCCGGCAATGGCCATCACCGGCCCTGCGACCGAGACGAAGCGCACGAAGCCGGGGCTCTCGAAGGCGAACAGAACCTCGCCGACTTCGGGCTGTTCGGCCACCAGCGATGTCCAGCCATAGCCGAACAGGCCGACGAAGATTCCGATCACACCCGCGATGATGCCGAGAACGGCGGCGGCGTTGCGCATGACGCACTCCTGTCTGACTTCCTGTCTGATCCGCTCGCTTACCTAAGCGCCCGGCGGGGCTTTGCCAAGCCAAACCGCCTTCGCCTGCGCATCCCACCCGAGGGTGAGGCGCCCTGCGGCCTCGATCACCGGGCGCTTCATCAGCGCGGGATGAGCGGAAAGAAGCCGCACCGGATCGCCCGCCCGCTCCGCTTCCGTGAGACCGCGCCAGGTGGCCGAGCGCCGGTTCACCAGCGCTTCACCAAAAGCCTCGAAAAACCGCTCGATTTCAGCGTGTTCCAGCGGTTGCGCCCGGATGTCGACCAGTTCCGGCACCAGCCCCGCACCTTCGAGGGCCCGTATGGCCGCGCGGACCTTGTCACAGGTTTTCAGACCATAAATCTTCATGGAGTCTCCACGATCATGAATGTTTCGCTTGCCTTTCACCCGATAAGCCCCCCTTACTGGCAGTGTGACAACAGACCTTCGGACGACCGCTCCCTGCTTTGGGGCAGCCTAAGACTTGAAGACTGGCTGCACCACCCCGGCGCAATCCTGTGGCCGGGCAGGACTGAAGGAGAGAACGGATGGCCACTGGCACCGTCAAATGGTTCAACGCCACCAAGGGCTTCGGATTCATCGCCCCCGATGGAGGCGGCAAGGACGTATTCGTGCACATATCGGCTGTGGAACGCGCCGGGCTTCATGGGCTCGAAGAGAACCAGAAGATCGAATACGAACTGAGCGCTGGCCGCGATGGCCGGGAATCGGCAGGCGATCTCAAGCCGCTGTGAGATCCGCAAGAGCGCCGCGCCCGGCGTACCGATGACAGATCTTGCCCCCGCGGGAGAGACACCCGCGGGGAACATGGTGTTTCAGGCAAGACAGCAGGCAAGACAGATGGTATTTTGCGCAAACCGGGCACCGGTCTTGCAGCTTTGGGCAGGCGAAACAAAGGACAGCGAAAAGAACCCGGGAGATCCCTGGGTGTTCGGACGCAGAACCGCGTCAATCGCAGCGGCGTGGCCTTTTTGTTTCCTGTTTGGCGTCAGGTTTCCGCCACGATCGCGTCACATAGGCGCGCCATACAGGCGTCAGACCTGATCCGAGGCGGAGAGGCGCCAGGCTGGACCGGTTCCGTTTGGCCTGATTATCCTCTAGGCTTTGCACCTGGGAAATGATTGGCAAACGCGTTCGCGGGCACGTCCCCGAACGTCTGGGCAAGGAGAGTGACCACCCATGAAGACGAAATCGAAACTTCTGACAAACCTGGTGTTGGCGGCTGGGCTGGTCCTGCCTCAGGCGGCGCTGGCGGAGGATCTTGTCGACGCCACGCAGGTTGACGTCATCGCTTCGCTCGCGGCCAAATACGGCACGGCCGAGGTGGATGTCGACAACACTGGCGACCCGATGATCTCCGGCGAGATAGACGACACGCACTACATGGTTCTGTTCTACGGCTGCGAAAACGGCAACAATTGCACCACGATCCAGTATTATACCGGATGGATCAATCCCGGCGGGATTGATGTCGACACGCTCAACGACTGGAACCGCGACCGGAGGTTCTCCAAGGCCTATATCGACGCCGAAGGCGATCCGGTCATCGAATTCGATGTGAACCTCTTCGGCGGCGTCACCGAAACCAACCTTTACGACACGTTCGACTGGTGGCGGCTGGTGATGAGTGAGTTCGACGAGTATATCAGCGTCAACGCCGCGGATGAACCCAGCCTGCCGCCCGCCCCGCCCGCCGAACGCGAGGCGGAAAGCGACGACGCCCCGACCGGGACGCCGTCTTCGGCGATCGGCATGGCCCAGCCGGATGGCGACAAGGTCAGGGCGAAAAAGTGATCCGGCGCCCGCAGGCCTGCGGACGACCGGTCGGCATCCGGGTTTGACCGACTGGCCGTGGGTGCGCCTGAGCCCCCTGAGCCCAATGCACCGGGGGGCCTGCGTTCTGTCGCGGGCACTTTCCCGCGGACGGCGGCGCGACAGGGACAGCACGTCTTGGCCGGCGCCCGGCGTCCCGGCCTCCCGGTGAACGATCGCGGCTATGGTGTGGCCTGGACTTGGCGGAGGGTTGACGGAGGGGGCGGGTTGACGGAGGATTGACGGCGCCTCGGAGCCAGAGAGCGTTTCCAGAGCGTTCCCAAGGGGCCGTCACCCCTTCATGAGCGCCTCGAATTCCCGCCATTCGCCCTTCGACATGCCCGACGTCTCCTGCGTGACCGGCTCGCCCTTGACCATCCGGCGGATACAGTCGAGCGCAGTGGCCGAGAGCGTGGCCCCGCCCATGCGGTAGTCTTCGAAGGCCCTGAAGGCGAAGGGCACCCAGTCTGCCACCACCGCGGCGATCGCTTCGGCATAGACGCGGATTTCGTATTGCGCGTGCGGGTCGGCGCGCAGGCGGATGAAGTGGAAGAGGTTGTGCAGGTCGATCTTCCAGTACCATTGGGTATAGATATTCGCCGGCAGGTTCATCCGGGCGAGCTCGCGGGCAAGACCGTCCTGGCCGTCCTGCGAGATCATCTCTTCATAGTGGTCATAAGCCCGGCCAGCGTCGGCCTTGAGGATTTCCAGCACCCGCGCCGCTTCGGCATCTGAGAGAAGCGCGCCGCGGCCCTGATTGTTGAGGGTGGATTGCGCGGCAATGTTTTCGCGGGCGGGGATGTAGAATTCGCGGTCGAGGATCGAATAGCGCGCGGAGTATTCGTTGACGTTGGCGGTGCGGTGACGGATCCACTGGCGGGCGACAAAGACCGGGAGCTTCACATGAAGCTTCAGCTCGCACATCTCGAAGGGGCTCGAATGCCAGTGGCGCATCAGGTAGCGGATCAGGCCTTCGTCGTTCGAGACCGCTTTGGTGCCGGTACCATAGGAGACCCGGGCCGCCTGGCAGATCGCGGCATCGTCGCCCATGTAGTCGATCACCCGCACGAAACCGTGGTCGAGCACCTCATGAGCGGTGTAGAGATGCGCCTCCATGCCGGGGGCGGTGGCGCGCAGGGTCTCGCGCGGGCACGCGCGGGCCGCGTCGATCTCGGCTGTCTGCTCGGGGCTGAGGGGCATGGGGTATCTCACCTTTTGATCGGACCTCTCCTTTATGCACGTGCCGGGGGGGCGCCTGCAAGCACCAGCCCTGCCCGGCCGTGCACCGGAGCGAAAGCGAAGCGCCGGGGAACGTCCCGGCCCCGATGCCGCCCGGAAAGCCCGCCTCAGTAGATATAGCGGATCTGGTCGGTCCAGAACCGTTCCACCCGTTTCAGCGAGGTGTTGATGTCTTCCAGCGTTTCAGGGCTCACGACGCCGCGGGTTTCCAGACCGTCCGCGTGGCGCGCAAACAGCTTGCCGACCACATCGCGGGTCATCCGCCCCTTCCGGGTGAGTTTCACCCGCACCGAGCGGCGGTCGATCTCGGAGCGCTGGTGGTGCATGTAGCCCATGTCCACCAGCTTCTTGAGATTGTAGGAAACGTTCGACCCCTGATAATAGCCCCGCGATTTCAGCTCCCCCGCGGTGACCTCATTGTCGCCGATGTTGAAGATCAGCAGCGCCTGTACCGCATTGATCTCCAGCAGGCCAAGGCGTTCGAACTCATCCTTGATGACGTCGAGCAACAGCCGGTGCAGCCGTTCGACGAGCCCGAGCGTGTCGAGATACTGGGCGGTATAGGCGGGACGCGTCGCGGCGTCGATAGGGGTCTGGATACTCATGCTCTTTCCACCTCGTCTGGATCGGAGGGAGAATGCACCTGGTTTGGCGAAAATATCGTTAAGTGCCGCCGGAAAACCGACGCGAATTCGCGCGAAATCTGCTGGAACGGTTAACGGCGCGCGCTTTTGCCCGTGTGACTGGCTATTCTGGCGACCAGCGCGGCATATCGGTCCGGCGGCACGGCCCGGCCACTGACCCAAAGGTAAAGATCATGGTCGTTTTCCTCGAGCAGGGATTCGTAATCGTCCAGCGCCGCGCCGGTGAGCCCGGCCAGACAGGCATCGGCATAACGGCCAAGGATCAGGTCCATCTCCCTGGTGCCCCGGCGATGCGACCGCATCGACAGCCGCTTGAGGCGGTTTTCGGGCGTTTCGCTCATGCCACACCCCCTTCGAGCATGCGTCTGAGGTGCTTTTCGAGCCGCCCCAGACGGTTCGCGGCAGCGTCGATATCGCCTTTCAGCGCGCGGATTTCCAGAAGGATCGCGCGGGCGTCCTTCGAAGGCACCAGATCTTCGCCAGGCGGCGCCACCCCGTCGCCCTCGCCGGTCAAAAGCCACATCAGCGAAACGTTCAGAAGCCCCGCGAGCATTTGCAGCCGGTTGGCGCGGGGCTCCGACAGGTCGTTTTCCCAGGCGGCGATGGTCTTGGACTTCACGCCGAGGCGCTTGGCGAGGTTTTTCTGGCTGAGCTGTGCCGTCTCGCGGGCGGCGGCGAGACGGTCGCCAAAGGTCGCCTGTTCGTCCGAATACCAGCCCTCCGCACCACCGGGCCCAGGGTCTGCCGGGGTTTCGTCTGCCGGGGTTTCGGGGATCGTATCGGCCATGCTGTCTCCTTCTGTCCGCCCGCTGTCCGACCGCCAGAGCGCCTGAAAGGGCGCCTGAACGGGTGCTTGAACCGGCTCCGCACGGAACCTAGAAGAAATGGGCAGGATACACAAACCCGGGAGGGCACCCGATGAGCTTTCTTTCCGACACCCTTGCGCGGGTGAAACCCTCGCCGACCATTGCCGTCTCGACGCTGGCGGCCGAGCTCAAGGCCCAGGGGCGCGACGTGATCGGGCTCGGCGCGGGGGAGCCCGATTTCGACACGCCGGAAAACATCCGGGCCGCCGCGAAGGCCGCGATCGACGCGGGCAAGACCAGATACACCGCCCCCGACGGGATCGCCGAGCTGAAACAGGCGATCTCGGCCAAGTTCGCCCGCGAAAACGGGCTGAGCTACACGCCTGCCCAGATCAGTGTCGGCACCGGCGGCAAGCAGGTGCTCTACAACGCGCTGATGGCAACGCTCAACCCCGGCGACGAGGTGATCATCCCGGCGCCCTATTGGGTGAGCTACCCCGACATGGTGCTGCTCGCGGGCGGCACGCCGGTGGTGGTCGACTGCGGCATCGGGACCGGGTTCAAGATGACGCCGGAAGCGCTGGAGGCGGCGATCACGCCGAAGACGAAATGGCTGATCTTCAATTCGCCCTCGAACCCGACCGGCGCGGGATACAGCGCGGCGGAGCTCAGGGGGCTTACGGATGTGTTGCTGCGGCACCCCCAGGTCTGGGTGATGTCGGACGACATGTATGAACATCTGGTGTTCGATCGCTTCGAGTTTTCCACGCCGGCGCAGGTGGAGCCGGGGCTTTACGACCGCACGCTGACGGTCAACGGGGTCTCCAAGGCCTATGCGATGACCGGCTGGCGGATCGGCTATGCCGGGGGGCCGGAAGCGCTCATCGGGGCGATGCGCAAGATCCAGTCGCAATCGACCTCCAACCCCTGTTCGGTCAGCCAATGGGCGGCGGTGGAGGCGCTGAACGGGCCGCAGGATTTCATCGCGGCCAACAAGGCGGTGTTCCAGCGCCGCCGCGACCTCGTGGTGTCGATGCTCAACGACGCCGAGGGCCTCGACTGCCCGACCCCGGAGGGGGCGTTCTATGTCTATCCGTCGATCGCGGACTGCATCGGCAAGACCTCCGCGGGCGGCACGAAGATCGAAACGGACGAGGATTTCTCGCGGGCGCTGCTGGAAGAGACCGGCGTGGCGGTGGTGTTCGGCGCGGCCTTCGGCATGAGCCCGAATTTCCGGGTGAGCTACGCCACCTCCGACGCCACGCTTGAAGAGGCCTGCCGCCGGATCCAGCGCTTCTGCGCCGGGCTCGGATAGCGGGCAGGCTTGCGGGCGGGCGCCCCCCGGGGTTTACTGCGCCCCGGGGGCGTCCGGTCGCCTCGCACCCGGCGGAGCACCAGATGACCACCCAATTGCCCGAATACTACTTCCGTGTCCGCGAAAACGGCGCCTTTGCCTATCGCGTCGACACCAACAACCGTCAGCGCCGGATCGAGCTGAAACAGATCGCAGCGATCAACATCAGGAGCGGCGAGGTCAGGCCCCATGGCGGGCAGGCGCTTTCGGCCGGAGACAAGGCGGCGATCGGCGCCTGGATCGCCGAACGCAAGGCGCTGCTCGCCGCGCGTGACATCGACGACATTCTGCGCACGGTGGATCATCTGAACCTCACCGCGCATTGGGCCCAGAGCCGCGCCTCGGATGAGGATCTGGATGCGGTGAGCGACAAGCTGCTGCTGGCGATGCACGATCTGCGCGCGGTGCTGGTGCGCCGCAAGGCCGAAAGGCTGCTGGGAAAGGAATAATCCCCGGCAGGGGTCCGGGGGCGGGCCACCGCGCCGGGCATTGGTCGGTCGGGGCGGCCGGGGCCCGGGCGCTTGTGGCAGCCTCCGCTGCGTCTATTCCTCGCCGGGCGCGTCGTCCGGGCGCAGTTCGCTGACAAATTTGTCAAAATCGCCCGCCGCCTGGAAGTTCTTGTAAACGCTGGCAAAACGCACATAGGCCACGGTGTCGATCCGGGCCAGGGTCTCCATCACGATCTCGCCGATCACCTTCGAGGCAACGTCGGTGTCGCCCATCGATTCAAGGCGGCGGACGATGCCGGAGATCATCTGGTCGATCCGCTCGGGTTCCACGGGCCGCTTCTGCATCGCGATCCGGATCGAGCGTTCGAGCTTGTCGCGGTCGAAATCCTCGCGCCGTCCGCTCGACTTGATGACCACCAGATCGCGCAGCTGGACGCGTTCATAGGTGGTGAAGCGGCCACCGCAGGCCGGGCAGAAACGGCGGCGGCGGATCGCAACGTGATCCTCCGCGGGCCGTGAATCCTTGACCTGCGTGTCGACATTTCCGCAAAACGGGCAGCGCATTCCATCCCTCTCTTCTGCCTGGATTTCCAGGGATATGGGTCTTTGCCCATCTCACCGCAGTCACTATAGGGTCACGCCTGTCTCTTGGGTAGCCCGAATGATCGGATACCAATGCTTGTTGTTGCCCTGGGGTCTCAGGTCGCTTTACCGCAGGAGCGCGGCCACGTCGCGCCGGTGCGGGCGGGTGCGGTGTTCGAACAGGAACAGGCCCTGCCAGGTGCCCAGCGCCATGCGGCCGGAGATCACCGGGATGGTCAGCGAGACCGGGAGCAGCGCCGCCCTGATATGGGCGGGCATGTCGTCGGGGCCTTCGAGCGTGTGGCGCAGGTAGCGCATCGAGGGGTCATCCGCCGGCGGGACGAGGCGGGAGAAGAAGGCGTCGAGATCGGTGCAGACGTCGGGGTCGGCGTTTTCCTGGATCACCAGCGAGGCGGAGGTATGGCGGACGAACAGCGTGAGCAGGGCTTCGTCGAGGCCGGACCCCGCCACCCAATCGGCGACGTCGCGGGTGAAGGGGTAAAGCCCGGGGCCACGGGTCTGGAGGGTGAAAAGCTGATGCATGGGTGCTCCGGGGTGCTCCGGGTCTGAGGTATGGGGCGCGCGGGCCGCCGGAAACAAAAGAGGCGCCACCGGGGCGCCTCTTGTGGTGCTGTATCAGGCGCCTGTCAGCGCTCGAAGCCGATTTCGTCGGTAAAGTCGATCACCGCATCTTCCCAGATGTTCATCAGCCGCGAGAAATCCTCCGCGCTCATGTCCTGGCCGCGGGCGATGGGCATGACGAAATAGGGGTCGTTGTTCTCGTCGAGGAAGGCGCGGGTGTAGATCCGCGACTGGTTCCAGTTGTTGATCGTCGACCAGCTGGAGCCCTCGGGCATGTCCATGCCGGAGGTGAACATCAGCGTCTTGCAATTGGTCATGTCGTCGAGGCAGCCATAGAAGGCGATCGAGGTGTTGACCCCGGCAATGCCGGTGAGCACGCGCGGGCGGCCCGACTCATATGGCTCGTAAGACGCGCGGTAGCCCATGGTCTTGAGCTGGTCGATGACCGTCTGCGGGTCGGCGGAGGTTATGGCACTCTGCGCATTGGCCGCCCCGGCCATCAGCGCCACGAAAAGGGGTATGGATGCGAATCTCATGTCAACTCCCGGGAAAGCCTGCGGAAACCTCGCACGGGGCGCGATTCGTGTAAACCCGTGACGAAACCAGGGTAATGCTGTGGCATTTTCGTGGCGGCCACCCCGGACCCCCGACCCTATAGCGGGTTGAGTGAACTCTTGCCCGGCGCGGTGCGCCCCGGTGCCACGTCTGAGCCACCGGACCCGGTGCCTGACGGGGCGTCGCTGCCGGACCTGTGGCGCTTGAAGCCGATTTCGTCGGTGAAATCTTCCAGCGTGCTTTCCCAGAGGTCCATCAGCCTGGCGACATCGGCACTGTCGAGGTCGCGCGAGATCGGCACCGGCATCTGCACGAAAGGATCGTCCTCGTTGTCAATATAGGCACGGCTGTAGACCATTTCCTGGTTCCAGGTGTTTGCGACGTCCAGGCCGGTTCCGTTGCGCATGTCGAAACCGGCGGTAAACATCAGCCCCAGGCAGTCGGTCATGTCGTCGAGGCAGCTGTAAAAGGCGAGGGAATAATTGACCCCGACAAGCCTGCCCTTGATGCGCGGGCGGCCGCTTTCATAGGGGTCAAGCCAGACGTCGTATCCCATGCTTTCAAGTTCCGCGAGAAGCGACTGCGGGTCGGAAGAGGAAATGCCCCCGGCCGTGGCGCTGCCGGCGGCGAGCGCGGCGGTCAGGACAAGCGGGGCGACGGCGGCCAGCATCGTGCCACGGCCCCGGGTCCTGGTCTTGTCTGTCACCTGAGTGTCGGGTTTTCCGTTGATCCGGCGGCGCATGGGCGATCCCTTTCCTTCACTGAGCCTGGTACTGAGCCTGATGCGGGCGAGGTCTTGCACTTGCCCGCAGGCACTATAGGGCGCCCCCGGGTCATATGTAGAGGGAAAACCGGGAGCCTGTCCGAAACTTTTGTCCTTGCCCCGGGGCAGGCGGTGCCCCGGGCATGCGGTTTCAGATACGGTCAGGCGGCGCTGTTTGTTGCGAAAGGCAGACATCCGAATGGCTTCGGAACCATGACCGGGCCCGGGCGCCCCGGGCACCCCGGGCGCCACATGCGGATCGAAAGGCCGGCCGCATGTGGCCCGTTGGTCATTTGCGGATGAAGGTCACCCGCCGGTTCAGCGCCCGTCCCTCATCCGTCTCATTCGACGCGATCGGTTCCGCCTCGCCCTTGCCGCTCTGCACGAGCTTCTGGGCAACGTCGTGGTCGATCATCAGCGCCGCCATCACGGTGCGCGCCCGGCGGTTGGACAGATCGAGGTTGTATTCGTCCGAGCCGACGCTGTCGGTATGGCCCTCGACCACGATCACGGCGTCATCGTCGAGATCCCACAAGGCGTCGGCCACACGTTCCACCTGCGCCTTGCCGGCTTCGGTCAGCTGGTCGGAATTGAATTCGAAATGGATCAGAAGGTTCACCGCACCGCCGCTGGCCTGCATGGTCCGGACGAAGGCTTCCTGGTCGAAGGCCTCGCCCATGGTAACCGATCCGTTCTGCTCGACGCGTACCCCCGTCAGGTTCACATTGCCCCCCGAGACGGACAGCCCCGCGCCTTCCCCGGCTGCACCGCCGCCGATATTGACCGCCGGCACCTCGCCTCCGGTGCCGATATTGACCGTGGCCCCCTGGCCGCCGGTGCCGATATTGACCGCCGGCGCCTCGCCTCCAGTTCCCCCGGTGCCACCGCCGATGTTGACGGTGGCCCCGCCGCCGCCGGTGCCGCTGTTGACGGTCAGCCCGGGGATCCGGATTGCCGCCCCGTCGCCGCCATTTCCGGTGTCGATCACGATGGATTGCGCCTGTGCGACGCTTGCCAGACAGGCAAACGCCACGGAAACAAATGTCAATTTGGTCATGTAACCTCCGGAAGTCCTTTGCTTTTGCACCCTATCGCGGATTGCGGCGAAGACCATGGCCCAGCCCCCGCTCCGGGGAGGGGGGCAGAAAACCGCTCATGCCGGGCGCGCCGCCGCCCCTGACGGCACCGCCCCTGACGGCCATGAGCACATGCGCGGGTGTCGGAGCAGGCAGATCCCCGGCCCATGCCTGCCGCGCAAGAGCGGGTGGCGGTTTTGCCGCGAGACATGCGAAACCCTGAGGGCGGAGCGCGCCCGCAGGACGGCGCGAGACCCCGGGCAGGCCCGGCAAGGCCCGGGCGTTGCCGGACCGGCGCTCAGGCGCGGCATGGCGCCGACAGCGCCCGGCGGCAGGGAGAAACACCCGCATGCGTCAACCGGGGGCGTCACCCGCAGGCATCACCCGGGGGCGTCAATAGGTGGGGCGGTGCAGAAACTGGCGGATTTCGATCAGCTCCGACTCAGCCATCCGCTCGTCGAAGCCCCCCTCCGGGACATCCGGGAACTCGTCGGGATCGAAGCTGAAAACCAGACGCAGGTTTTCGTCCCACCACATGCAGGCGACCGTATCCTTCATCTCGTTGTAACCGCGAGAGCAATCCCACTGGTCGAGATGCATGATCTCCGAAAGCGTCGATACACCGGTCTGAACCCCGGAAGGGCCGGACACATGTGCGGATTCCGTCCAGATCGAGAAGGTATAGGATTCCCCGGCTCCATGATCGGCGTAGAACAGGGGAACATCCTGACGGGACAAGACAAACACCTGATCTTCGCCGCCAAACGGGTTTGGCCTCTCGGTTTGCGAGATCGCAAGCTCCGGGAAACGCGCCGCCAGGGCCTTTTCCGTGAACAGCACCGGCTCCTCCGAACCGTTCACACCAGTCCGGTCGATGGTGTCACCAATCGCCGGAAGCGTACTTATTGCAAAACAGAACAGGCTCAGGAATTCACGCATGGTCATTGATCCAGGAAGCTGCGCAGCTTCCGGCTCCGGCTGGGATGTTTCAGTTTGCGCAACGCCTTCGCCTCGATCTGGCGGATGCGTTCGCGGGTGACGGAGAACTGCTGGCCCACCTCTTCCAGCGTGTGGTCGGTGTTCATGCCGATGCCGAAGCGCATCCTGAGCACGCGTTCCTCGCGCGGGGTGAGCGAGGCGAGCACGCGGGTGGTGGTTTCCTTCAGGTTCTCCTGAATGGCGCTGTCCAGCGGCAGCACCGCGTTCTTGTCCTCGATGAAGTCGCCAAGCTGGCTGTCTTCCTCGTCGCCGATCGGGGTTTCCAGAGAAATCGGCTCCTTGGCGATCTTCATCACCTTGCGGACCTTTTCCAGCGGCATCTGCAGCTTTTCGGACAATTCCTCATGGGTGGGCTCGCGGCCGATTTCGTGCAGCATCTGCCGGGCGGTGCGGGTGATCTTGTTGATCGTCTCGATCATGTGCACCGGAATGCGGATGGTGCGGGCCTGATCGGCGATCGAGCGGGTGATCGCCTGGCGGATCCACCAGGTCGCATAAGTGGAAAACTTGTAGCCCCGCCGGTATTCGAACTTGTCCACCGCCTTCATCAGGCCGATATTGCCTTCCTGAATGAGATCAAGGAATTGCAGGCCACGGTTGGTGTATTTCTTGGCGATGGAGATCACCAGCCGCAGGTTGGCTTCGACCATTTCCTTCTTGGCCTGCCGCGCCTCCTTCTCGCCCTTCTGCACCTGCTGCACGATGCGGCGGAATTCGGGAATGTCGACACCCACATAGGTGCCCACCTGCGCCATTTCGGCGCGCAGTTCGCCGATCCTGCCGGTGGACCGCTCGATCAGCGCCTGCCAGCCGCGGCCGGGCTTTTCGCGCATCCGGTCGAGCCAGGTCGGGTCGAGCTCGTAACCGCGATAGGCGTCGACGAATTCGCGCCGGTTGATCCGCGCCTGGTCGGCGAGCTTTACCATCGCCGAGTCGATCGACATGATCCGGCGGTTGATGCCATAGAGCTGATCGACCAGCGCTTCGATCCGGTTGTTGTGCAGATGCAGTTCATTGACCAGATCGACGACTTCCTGGCGCAGCTTCTGATAGGTGGCTTCTTCCTTGCGGGAGAAGGAATCGTCCTCGTTGAGCGTGGCGCTCATCCGCTGGTCCTGCATGTCGGAGAGCAGCGTGTAATCGGCGGCGATACGGTCGAGGATTTCCAGAACGCGCGGCTTGAGCACCGCTTCCATCGCGGCGAGCGACATGTTGGCCTGCTCGTCCTCTTCGTCGTCGTCTTCCCGGACGATCGGATTGCCGTCGGCGTCGAGTTCCTGCCTGGCCTCCTTCTTCTCCGGCGCCGCGGCCTGGCCGGCCACTCCGGTTGCCGCCCCGGCCACCGCCGGCGCCTCCACCTCTTCCTCCTCATCGTCCCCGATCAGGGTGTTGCCGAAGGTGGCGTCCAGGTCGATCACGTCGCGCAGCAGGATTTCTTCGCTCAGAAGTTCGTCGCGCCAGATGGTGATCGCCTGGAAGGTGAGCGGGCTTTCGCACAGCCCCGAGATCATCGTGTTGCGCCCGGCCTCGATGCGCTTGGCAATGGCAATCTCGCCCTCGCGCGACAGAAGCTCCACCGAGCCCATTTCGCGCAGATACATCCGCACCGGATCGTCGGTGCGGTCGAGCTTCTCGGTCTCGGCCCCGGCAACGGCCACCTCACGCGAGGCAGCCCCCGTGGGCACCACTTCGGTCGAACCCTTTCCGGCGCCATCCTCGGCATCTTCAGCGTCTTCGGCGTCTTCATCCTCGATGATGTTGATGCCCATTTCGGAGAGCATCGACATCACATCCTCGATCTGTTCCGAAGACACATGCTCAGGCGGCAGCACCTGGTTGAGCTGATCGTAGGTGATGTAGCCTTTTTCGCGGGCCTCGGCGATCATCTTCTTGACTGCCGCCTGGCCCATGTCGGGCGTGACCTGGTCTTCCTCTTCCTGGGTGTCCTTGGTTTCGTCGTTTTCCTTGACGGCCATCGGCGCTCCTTGGGCTTCATGGGGCATGTCGGGGCGGCTTGTCGATAGATAGGGCGAATCGCCGATTCGCCAACCCCCTGTGCCTGTTTCCTAAGCGTTTACGGCGGGAAAGGCGAGATCGGCCAGGGACCGGCAAAGGTCATTGGCGTCCGGAGCCTTTCTTTTTTTCGAAGCTGATTCCCTTCAGCAACGCGTCGAGCGCGTCCTTTTCCTCGCGGGCAATCAACACACCGTTATCGGCGCGGTCGTAGAGTTGTTTGTCTTCGCCCTTGCCGCGCGCGGCCTCGTCGCGGGCGCGCGCGGCCTCGGAAAGGCGGAAGGTCAGGCCCTCGTCGGCCAGCGCCTCGATCTCCTCCGCCGCTTCCCGGGTCTCGAGGCGGACGGCGCGGGCGGTTTCGAGCTTGGCGAGTTCTTCCACCAGGCAAAGCTCGGCGAGCTCGGTTTCAGCGGGCCGGCGAAGCGCCGGGGATATCTTTACATGCTTGAGAGAAAACAGTTTTTCGAGGATTTCCGGCCCCGCTTCGGCGGCGATCCGGGCGCGGAGTGCCGCCGGGTCGTCGTCATGACCGGGGGCGAGGGAGAGCAGCAGGCGCTGGAGAAGACGGTGGTCGGCGGTCGCCATTTCGATCCGCTCGAAGGCGCCTTCGTGGCGGTCGAGAAGCGCCGGATGGGTGATCAGCGTGGCGAGAATCACCGCCTCGCGAAGCACCTCCTCGACCACCCCGCCGCCGGTGGCGAGCAGGCTGGCCCTTGTCGTTGGCCGCGTCGGCTGCACCGGCCCGCGGCGGCCAAAGCCCTGCCCCCGCCGGTCCCGTTCCCGCCATTCCTGCCCGCCGGAGCCGGTGCCCTGCCGGGGCGGCGCGAACAGCTCCCGCCGCAGCCGGTTCAGTTCCTCGCCGTAATGGCGGCGGATGGAAGGATCGCCGATCCGCCCGATCACCCTGCGCAGATCGCGGTCGAGCGCGGCCCGGCGTTCGGGGCTGTCGAACACCCGGCCCTCGGTCTCGCGCCGCCAGATCAGCGCCAGCATCGGCAGGGCGGCGTCGAGCACCGCCTGCATCGCGCCCCGGCCCCCGGCCCTGATGAGTTCGTCGGGGTCACGGCCCTCGGGCAGGATGGCGATGCGGAGCGATTGCCCGGCCTCGATCAGCGGCAGCGCGAGGTCGACGGTGCGCATCGCCGCGCGGAGCCCCGCGGCGTCGCCGTCGAGGGCAACGATCGGTTCGGGGTGGATCCGCCACATCAGCCGCAGCTGCACCTCGGTGATCGCGGTGCCGAGCGGCGCCACGGCGGCACCGAAGCCAGCCTCGGCGAGCGCGATCACGTCCATATAGCCCTCGGCGGCGATCAGCACCTGCCCCCGGCCCGCCGCCTCGCGCGCAGATTGCAGGTTGTAGAGCGTGCGGCCCTTGTCGAACAGCTCGGTCTCGGGGCTGTTGAGATATTTCGCCTTGTCGTTCGGATCCATCGCCCGGCCGCCAAAGGCGATGGCGCGGCCGCGGGCGTCGCGGATCGGAAAGATGATGCGGTTGCGGAAGGTGTCATAGGGCGGCTTGCCCTCGCGGCGGCTGGGGCGCGCGAGCCCGGCCCCGAGGATCAGCTCCTCCGCCACGCCATTGCCGCGCAGCTGGTCCCACAGCGCCTGCCAGCCCTCGGGCGCAAAGCCAAGCTCCCAGCGGTCGCGCGCCGCCTCGCCGAGACCGCGCCGCTCGAGATAATCCCGCGCCGCCGCCCCCTGCCCGGTCTTGAGCTGAAGCCGGTAGAATTGCACCGCCTGCTCCATCACCCCGGCAAGCTCTGCGCGCCGGTCGGCCTTCTGCTGCGCCCGGGGGTCGCGTTCGGGCAGCGCCATGCCGGCCTCGCGGGCGAGGATCTCCACCGCCTCCATGAAGCCGACGTTTTCGGTGTCACGCACGAAGGTGATGGCATCGCCCTTCTGGTGGCAGCCGAAGCAGTAGTAGAAGCCCTTCTTGTCGTCGACATGGAAGGAGGCGGTCTTTTCCTGATGGAACGGGCACGGCGCCCACATGTCGCCCCGGGCTTGATTGGACTTGCGCATGTCCCAGGTGACCTTGCGACCGACCACCTGGGCGAGGCTCAGGCGATTGCGAAGCTCATCGAGGAATCCGGGCGGCAGCGACATGGGTCAAATATGGGGGCG
The DNA here is from genome assembly GCA_002746935.1 of Rhodobacterales bacterium. Lineage (GTDB taxonomy): Bacteria > Pseudomonadota > Alphaproteobacteria > Rhodobacterales > Rhodobacteraceae > Sinisalibacter. The sequence goes on along the minus strand of PDRW01000030.1, from coordinate 38,340 downwards.
CGGGGCGTTCTGTCCAGCGGCGGGTGCGAAAGGGGTTCGAAACCCTTTCGCACCCGATTGCACGCTCTGGCCGCAACGGCTACACCGCCGGAAACAGACCCCGGGAGGCGCCCATGTCAGACAACCCCCTTCGCATCGGTATTGCCGGACTTGGCACTGTTGGCGTCGGCGTGGTGCGCATCCTGCACAGACATGCCGAGCTGATCGAGGCCCGCGCCGGGCGGAGGATCGAGATCGCCGCGGTCTCGGCGCGCAGCCGCGACAAGGATCGCGGCATCGACATATCGGGCTACGCCTGGGAAGACGACCCGGTGGCGATCTCCCGGCGTGACGATGTCGATGTGGTGGTGGAGCTCATGGGCGGCTCGGACGGGCCGGCCAAGGCCTGTGTCGAGGTGGCGCTGGCCAATGGCAAGCAGGTGGTGACCGCCAACAAGGCGCTGCTCGCCCATCACGGTCAGGCCCTCGCGCTTGCGGCCGAGAAAGCCCATGTCGGCCTGCGTTTCGAGGCCGCCGTCGCCGGGGGGATCCCGGTGGTCAAGGCGCTCACCGAAGGGCTTGCGGGCAACCGGATCACCCGGGTGATGGGGGTGATGAACGGCACCTGCAATTATATCCTCACCCGGATGGAAGCCACCCGCCAGGGCTATAACGCGCTGTTCGAGGAGGCCTCGAAGCTCGGCTATCTCGAAGCCGACCCGCAGCTTGATGTCGGCGGCATCGACGCCGGCCACAAGCTGGCGCTGCTCGCCGCCATCGCCTTCGGCACGAAAGTGGATTTCGACGCGGTGGAGCTCGAGGGGATCTCCCGGATCGAGCTTCAGGACATCGAACAAGCCGCCGGGATGGGCTACCGGATCAAGCTGCTCGGCGTCGCCCGGATGACCGGGCGCGGGCTCGAACAGCGGATGAGCCCCTGTCTGGTGCCCGCCGCCTCGCCGCTGGGTCAGCTTGAGGGCGGCACCAACATGGTGGTGCTGGAGGGCGACTCGGTCGAACAGATCGTGCTGCGCGGCCCGGGCGCCGGCGAAGGCCCCACCGCAAGCGCGGTGATGGGCGATGTGATCGACCTTGCCCGCGGCCTCGAGATCTCCACCTTTGGCCAGCCCGCCACCAGCCTCGTCAAGGCCCGCCCCGCCCGTGCCGCGATGCCCGCGCCCTATTACCTGCGCATGGAATTGCAGGACAAACCGGGCGCCATGGCCAAGGTCGCGGCGGTTCTGGGAGACGCGGGGGTGTCGATCGACCGGATGCGCCAGCACGGCCACCAGGCGCCCACCGCCCCGGTGATCGTGGTGACGCACAAATGCTCGCGCATCCAGATCGACGAGGCGCTGGAAACCCTCGCCACCAACCCGGTGGTGGCCGGCACACCGGTGGCGATCCGCATCGAAGAGGTGTGAGACCACCGGGAGGCCAGACCCGATGGGAGCCCGCGCCATGGACTGGTTTGCCCCGGTCGACATCTACTGCGAACGCACCGACCCAACCTTCTGGCCCAACCTTCTGGCCCAACCTTCTGGGCCGAACCGTGGAACGCGGCCTCGAATGCGGCCTTCATCCTCGCCGGGCTGTGGGGCTTTCACGAGGCGCACAAACGCGGCCAGATGGCGCCGGGTGTCATCGTGCTGTGCGGCCTCGCCCTCTGCGTGGGCGTGGGCTCCTTCCTGTTCCACACCCTCGCCAACACCTGGTCGGGCTTCGCCGACACGGTGCCGATCTGGAGCTTCGTCGCCGTCTTCGTGCTGGCCTCGGTCGAGCTGTTCTCCGGCAAACGCCCCGGCGCGCGGGTGATCGCCATCGTGGTCGCCGTCGCCGTTCTGGTGGTGGTCGGGCCATCCTTCACCGGCGGCGACAGCGCGCTCAACGCCGCCATCGCGCCCGCCCCGCCCACGCTGCTCAACGGCTCCGGACAATACCTGCCCGCCCTCGTCGCGCTGATGTCGCGCTGATGGTGTTTGCCGCCGTCACCCGGCGGCGGGGCAGCCCTTTCGCCCCGTTTGTCGCCACCGCGCTCGCGCTGTTCACCGCCTCGCTCGCCTTCCGCACCCTCGACATGCACCTCTGCACCGCCCTGCCCTTCGGCACCCATGGCTTCTGGCATGTGCTGAACGGCGCCATGATCGCGGTGCTGCTCACCGGCTTCATCCGCACGCGGCAGGCGGTCCGCCGCCGCTGACCGCCGATGGTAGCGCAAACCCCCGCCAGCTCTATTGGAGATAGCCGGCCGCCCTGCTAGGGAGGTTCAGCACCCCATGTTTTTCAAAGGAAAAGCCCATGACCGCCTCTCCCGTCGTTTTCGCCGACCGCATGCTTTCGCTCGGCCTCGCCCGTGTCTCCGAAGCCGCCGCGGTGGCCTCCTACAAGCTGGTCGGACGCGGCGACGAGAAGGCCGCCGATCAGGCCGCTGTCAACGCGATGCGCGACCAGCTCAACCTGCTCGACATCAGGGGCACCGTGGTGATCGGCGAGGGCGAGCGCGACGAGGCGCCGATGCTCTATATCGGCGAGGAAGTGGGCACCGGCGAGGGGCCGGAGGTCGACATTGCCCTCGACCCGCTGGAAGGCACCACCCTCACCGCCAAGGACATGCCCAACGCGCTGACCGTGATCGCGCTGGCGCCCCGCGGCACCATGCTGCACGCCCCCGACGTCTACATGGAAAAGCTCGCCGTCGGCCCCGGCTATGAAAGGGATGTGGTCTCGCTTGCCATGTCGCCCGCCGAGCGGGTCGCGGCGCTGGCCAGGGCCAAGGGCTGCGACCAGAGCGACATCACCGTCTGCGTGCTGGAGCGCCCCCGCCATGAAGCGATGATCGCCGAGCTGCGCTCCACCGGCTGCGCCATCCGGCTGATCACCGATGGCGATGTGGCCGGCGTGATCCACACCGCCGAGGCCGAGCGCACCGGCATCGACATGTACATGGGCTCGGGCGGCGCGCCGGAAGGCGTGCTCGGCGCCGCGGCGCTGAAATGCATGGGCGGCCAGATGTGGGGTCAGCTTCTGTTCCGCAACGACGACGAACGCGGCCGCGCCGCCAAGGCCGGCATCACCGATCTCGACAAGATCTATTCGCGCGACGAACTGGTGACCGCGGATGTGATCTTCTCCGCCACCGGCGTGACCGACGGTTCGATCGTCTCCGGCCTCAAGCACGAGCCCGGCTGGGTCGAGGCCGAAACCCTCTTGATGCGTTCGAAATCGGGCTCGGTGCGGCACATCACCTATCGTTCGCCGACCTCGCGGGTCAACGTGTAAGGCCTTCGTTCTGGTCGACATCCAGACGGCGTTCGACGATCCGACTGGGGCGAACGGAACAACCCGGAGGCCGAAGAAAACCCCGGGCGGCGGCTGGCCGCCTGGCGGAGCGCGGGCGCGCCGGTGTGCCATGTACGCCACCTCTCGACCGATCCGGCCTCGCCGCTCCACCCCGAGACCGGCCGGACGGGCTTCCACCCGGCGGTGTTGCCGCGCGCAGGCGAGCCGGTTTACGATAAACGCGTCAACAGCGGCTTCATCGGCACGCGTCTCGAAGCCGATCTCCGCGCCGCCGGGATCGAAGATCTGGTGATCTGCGGCCTGACCACGCCGCATTGCGTCTCCACCACCGTGCGGACGGCCGCAAATCTCGGCCTTTCGGTCCGGCTGGTGCATGACGCCTGCGCCGCCTTCACCCGGAACGTCCGCACCGACTGGCGCGGCGGCGGTGTGGTGACGCCGCAGGCGATCCACGAGGCGGCGCTCGACGCGCTCCACGGCGAGTTTACCGAGGTGGTGGGGCTGGAGGCGGTGCTGGGGAATGCACCGTAGCGTGGGGCCCCTGCCCCCACCTCGCCCCCACCTCGCCCCCGCCACTGGACCTCGCCGCGCCCGCCGCCTACAAAACCCCCATGTCTGCCTTCCTCGATGTCGACGCTTCGCTGACCGGCCGCCGCTGGACCGGTCCCGGCGTGGAGATGGCCCGTCAGGCCGAAGCGCTCACGCAAGCCGCGGACCTGCCCGCGCCGGTGGCCGCCGTATTGGCGCGGCGCGGCGTGGCGGCGGCCGATGTGCCCGGCTTCCTTGCGCCGACCTTGCGCGACACCCTCCCCGACCCGCGCCGGCTCCGCGACATGGAGACCGCCGCCGCACGGGTGCTGGCGGCGGTTGACCGGCAGGAAAAGGTCGCGGTCTTTGCCGATTACGATGTCGACGGCGCCACCTCCGCCGCGCTGCTGATCGACTGGTTCCGGCATTTCCGCATCGAGCCGACGCTCTATATCCCCGACCGCATCGAAGAAGGCTACGGCCCCAACACCCCCGCGATGCAGAGACTCGCGGCGACCCACAAGCTGATCATCGTGGTCGATGCCGGCACGCTGTCGCACGAACCGATCACCGCCGCCGTGGCGGAAGGCGCCGATGTGGTGGTGCTCGACCATCACCTCGGCGGCGAAACCCTGCCCCCGGCGCTGGCGCTGGTGAACCCCAACCGTCAGGACGAGAGCGGCGAGCTTGGCTATCTCTGCGCCGCGGGGGTGGTGTTTCTGCTGCTGGTGGAAATCTCCCGCGCTTTGCGCGAGGCGGGCCGCGCGGGGCCCGACCTCATGGCCGAGCTTGATCTGGTGGCGCTGGCGACCGTGGCCGATGTGGCGCCCCTGATCGGCGCCAACCGGGCGCTGGTGGTGCAGGGGCTCAAGGTGATGGGACGGCGCGCGCGCCCGGGGCTCACGGCGCTCGCCGATGTGGCGAAGATGAACACCGCCCCGACCCCCTATCATCTGGGCTATATGCTCGGGCCGCGGATCAACGCGGGCGGACGGATCGGCGAGGCCGACCTCGGCGCCCGGCTGCTGACCGCCACCGACCCGGCCGAGGCGCAGGCGCTGGCGCTCCGGCTCGATCTGCTCAACGGCGAGCGGCGCGAGATCGAGGCCGAGGTGCTCGCCGCTGCCACCGCGCAGGCCGAAGACCGCGGCTTCGACGCGCCGCTGGTCTGGGCCGCGGGCGAGGGCTGGCACCCGGGCGTGGTCGGCATCGTCGCCTCGCGGCTCAAGGAGGCGGCGAACCGGCCCACAATGGTGATCGGCCTCGACGAGGCCGGTATCGGCAAGGGCTCGGGGCGGTCGGTCAGCGGCATCGACCTCGGCGCCCCGGTGCAACGCCTCGCCGCCGAAGGGCTGATCGAACGCGGCGGCGGCCACCGCATGGCCGCGGGGCTTACCCTCACCCGCGCCCAGCTCGCCCCGGCCATGGCGCGGCTTTCGGAGCTGCTCGCCCGCCAGGGCGCCGGGGCCATGGGCCCGCGCGAGCTGCGCCTCGACGGGGTGCTGATGCCCGGCGCCGCGACCCCCGAGCTGATCGCCCGGATCGAGGCCGCCGGCCCCTATGGCGCCGGGGCCCCCGCCCCCCGCTTTGCCTTCCCCGACATGGCCGTGGGCTTCGCCCGCGCGGTCGGGCAGAATCACCTCAAGCTGACCATCGCCGACGGGCTCGGCGGCAAGCTCGACGCCATCGCCTTCAACGCTTTCGACAGCCCCCTCGGCCCGGCGCTGATGAACCACCACGGCGCCCGCTTCCACTTCGCCGGGCGGCTCGAACTCAACCACTGGAACGGCCGCGTCACCCCGCAACTCAGGCTCGAAGACGCCGCGCCGGCCTGAGCCCCGGCGCCTTCGGCGGCGGCATGCCCCGGCCGGACCCGCCCGAAAGAAATCCCGCCGGGCCAAAAAAACCGCTTGCCCTCCCGGCCGCCATTTTCTAAACACCTCGTCACCGACAGCGTGGTCCGTTCGTCTATCGGTTAGGACGCCAGGTTTTCAACCTGGAAAGAGGGGTTCGATTCCCCTACGGACTGCCACTTCACTCCCCAACACCTTGCCAAAACAGTGTTATTCAGCGGCTTTTCCGGCCTTGCTGCCCGTGAGCCCGGCCCATCCGCGAGCCGCCATCCGCGCCCGATCTGCCGTCTTTGTGCAGGCCGAGTCCTGTCTGGTATCGGGCGCGCGGCTCAGGGCCTTCTTCAGATCCTTCATCAGCCCGCCGTCGCCCAGCAGATCCTCAGGCCGTTCGCAGCCCTTCAGCAGCTCGTCAAGTAGCTCGTCGTTGATCTTCTTTCCCAGGTCAGAAGACTTGCAGAAGCTCTTGCTGGGCCTTGTGGAACACGCCACCGACATGGGCGCACGGGTGATCGCACTGTCCACCCGGCACCTCTGCCCCCGCCTGATGGCGCCCTCGACCGACTGGCAGGTGATCCGCGAGTATTACTGCCCGAAGTCCGGCGATTTGCTGGACGTGAAGGCGCCGACGCCGTGGTATCCGGTGATCCATGACTTCGAGCCCGACATCGACGCCTTCCATACCCGATGGCTGGGGCTGGAGGTGCCCGAACACGCGGCCTGACCGCCTGGCCGCCACAGCCCGACCGGAGCGCGTTTCCGGTCGGATCGGCGGTCCGGCGGGGTCCGGGCAGCCCCCCCGGGCCGCCCGGCCATGCACCGCCGCACCCCGGGCCGGTCGGCACCACCCTCTGACAGGCGGGACCGAAACGCCTTCCGACGATCCTGCGCGGCAACGCCCTGTTGTCCATGGGTTTCACCCCGGCGCTCCATCGGCGCCGGGGCGCGGTTTTGCGCCGATCAGCAGGCGGTGAAGCCGCCGTCGACCGGCAGGGTCACGCCGGAGATCATCGCCGCGCCATCCGAGAGCAGAAACACGATCGGCGCGGCGATCTCGTCTTCGGTGGCCCAGCGGCCAAGCGGCATGGCGGCAAGGAACGGGCCTTCGATGTCTTCGCGGCCCCAGTACCAGGCCGACATCGGCGTCATCACCACCGTCGGGTTCACCGCATTGACACGGATCCCGTGGGGGCCGAGTTCCAGTGCCGAAACCCGGGTGATGTTGTCGAGCGCCGCCTTGGAAGAGCCGTAGGAGACATGCCCTTTCAGCGCCACCAGCGAGGCCTGCGACGAAACGTTGACGAACACCCCGCCGCGGCCCAGCCGGATCATCGAGCGCGAGGCGTATTTGGTGACCAGCAGCGCGCCCCGGGCGTTGATCTGCATCACCTTGTCGAACACCGAGATGTCGGTGTCCATCGGCGTGGCAATCTCGCCGCCCCAGCCGCCGCAATTGACCACGCCGTAGAGGTCGAGCCCGTCGAGCGCGGCCCTGATGCTGTCTTCGGATTCGAGATCGAAGGGAAGCACCCGGCAGCCGGTTTCCGCGGCCAGCGCCGCCAGCGCCTCCCTGTTGCGGCCCGAGGCGATCACCTCCGCCCCCCTGGCCGCAAGCTGGCGCACCGTCGCGCCGCCGATGCCGCCTGAAGCGCCCGTCACCAGAATCGGACCCTTTTCGAAACCGTCCATCTCTCTTTCTCCTTTCCGGCAGGGCTCACAGCACCTCGCCCAGCCATTGCGTGACCCGGGGCAGATCGAGCCCCGCGGTGGTCTCAACCCGAAGCACCGGCGCGAGGCCGGTCGGGCGGGCGCGGGCGGCAAGCGCCACCAGCTCCGGCACATATTCGGTGCCCGGATGCCCCGGCGGACGTTCGGGCACCCGCGCCGCATAGCGCGCGCCGATCACCTCTGGCGGCGCATGGCACCAGATCTCGGCCCGCCCCCCGACGCCGGCGCGGGCAAGCCCGGCTTCGAGCACCGCGACCGGCTGGAAACCGAACCAGGCATCGACGATGAAGCCGGCCCCCGGCGGGGCCGCGGCGATGGTGTCGAAGATGGCCTCATGGCTCGCCCGCCCCAGCGTGCGGTTGAACAGCCGGTCGCCGGGCGGCAGCCCCGCGAGGAACGGCGCCTTGATGGTGTCGAGCGCAAGCAGCGGCCAGCCGGTGGCATCGGCCAGCGCCCGCGCCAGCCGGCTCTTGCCGCTGGCGGGCACGCCGTTGACCAGCACCACCCGCCTGGCATGGGCGCCGCCGAGCCCCGCCCGCGCCGCACCGATCACCCCGGCGTCATCGCCGAGCCGTGCGGCCCGCACCGGGGCATGGTACCAGCCCTTTGCCTCCGGCACGGTCTCAAGCGCGGCACAGGCAGCCGGCCCGAGCCCGCCGCCCAGCAGCACCAGACCGGGGTTGAGCACCGCGATCAGGCTGTCGATGGCGCGCCGGAGCGGAGCGGCCCAGGCCGCGATCACGCCGCGCGAACCCGCGTCCCTGCCCGCCAGCAGCGCCTCGATTCTTGTGCCCGCCGGCAGCCCCGCCCCGGCGATCAGCCGCCCCAGCGCGGTGCCGGAACTGGTGGTCTCGACACAGCCGCGCCTGCCGCACAGGCACGGCTCTCCGGCAGGGTCGACGACGATATGCCCAAGCTGCCCGGCAGCGCGCCGCCCGCGCAGGATCCGCCCGGCCTCGAGGATCGCGCCGCCGATCCCGGTGCCGATGGTCAGCATCACCACATTGGCCTGCCCGCGGGCGGCGCCAAAGGCCGCCTCGGCGATCAGCGCCATGGTCGCATCGTTCTCCACCGCCACCGGCAGACCGGCCGCCGCTTCGATTTCGGCACGGAAATCGACCCCCGAGAGATCGACGAACCCGCCCGAAATCACCCGCCGCGCCAAGGCATCGACCTGGCCGGGAATGCCGATGCCGATGGCCTCCGCCTCAGGGCTGCGCACCTTTTCCACCAGCGCCAGGCAGCGCGCCAGCACCTCGCCCGCATCGCCCGACGAGGGCGCTTCGGCGCGCGCCTCGATCCGCCCCTCCCGCACCCGCGCCGCACGCAGATGGGTGCCGCCGATGTCAATGCCGATGCCGGCCCGCTCGCCCATGTTCAGCTCCGGTGGCGCGCGATCGCCGCCTGCAACTGGCGCAACCGCGGCAGGGCGACGCTTTCCAGCCGCTGCCTTGTCACCTCGCGGTCAAGCGAAATGCAGTCTTTCCACAGCGCCCGCCCGGCGATCACCCCGGAGGCGCCATTGGCCATCGCGCTGTCGACCTGGCCAAGGAAGGTTGCGTGATCGACACCGGCCGACAGCACCGCCCAGGGCACCCTGCCACAGATTTCGGTGACCCGCGCACAGGCCGCGGCCGACCCCGGATAGGGGATTTTCAGCACCTTCGCGCCGGCATCGAGACAAAGCCTCACCCCGCCCCCGATCAGCCCCGGCCAGGCCGCCGCATAAGCCTCCGGGCTTTCGCCGGGCAGGCTGTAGGTGAGGAATTCCACCACCAGCAGCAGATCTTCCGCGGCAAAATCCGCCACTGTCCGGCGCAGGGTTTCAAGGTTGGCCTGGTTGGCGCCGGGGGTATCGGCGCGCAGATAGATCATGATCTTGGCCGCCGTCCCGCCAAGCGCGCGAACCCGCCGCGCGCTCACCCCCTCGACCATGCGGGAAATCCGCCAGCCCTCCGGGGTGGTGTCAAAGCCGGAGGCGTCGAGCCCGATCACCAGCCCGGTGGCGGGCGCGATGATGCCCTCGTCGACCAGCATCGGCACCGCGCAGAGCGGATCGACCAGCACCGCACCGGCATGGACCGCGAGGTAACGGGTGATGTCGGCCTTCACCAGCCCCAGAGCGTGATTGGTGATCGCCTCGCGCGCCCCGGGCGTGTCCGCCAGCACCTGGCGCATCCCGCCGCGCTGGTCGCAGGCGATCACCATCATGGCGCCGTCCGCGCCGCATATCTGGCTGTATCCGCGCCGCTCGGCGGTGGTCATGGCGGTCATGGCGGTCATGTCGTTTCTCCCACTGGAAGCGCCTTGCCCGGGCGGAATCCCATTGCCATGGCCCGGAGATTGCGCGATAACCCATCTGCTGCGATGTAACACCTTGCAGAAAGGAATTGCAATTTGTCAGTTTCGGGTGGAAGCATTGTCGGCGACAGCCGCGCCCTGCTGCACACGGTGGCAAAGCTCCACTATGTGAGCAACATGAGCCAGGTACGGATTGCGAAACAGCTTGGCCTCAGCACGGCGACGATTTCGCGGCTCCTGCAAAAGGCCCGCGCCGAGGGGATCGTGCGCATCGAGGTGCGCGAGATCTTCGACCCCGGCGAGGTCGGCGCCCGCCTCGCCGAAGGGCTCGGGCTCGACGAGGTGGTCGCCGCCGATGCGCCCGCCGCCGGGGCGCTGCCCGCGCTCGCGCCGCATCTGGCGCGGATGCTTTCGGGCTCTGGCCCGGGGCATGGCCCGAGTTCTGGCCCGAGCTTTGGCCGGAGTTCTGGCCCGGGGCATGGCCCGGTGCTGATGCTCGGCTGGGGCCGCACCGTGCGGGCGGTGATCGAAGCCGGCCTTCCGGCCATGCCCGGGGTCACCGTCGTGCCCTCCACCGGGGGGATGCAGAACCTCGCAAATCACTTTCATTCCAACGAGTTGGCCCGCCGCGCCGCGGAAGTGACCGGCGGCGTGCCGCAGCTGATTCACGCCCCCTACCTGCCGGCGCCGGAGCTCTTCCGCTCGTTTCTCGAAGAACGCTCGGTGCGCGATGCCATGGCACTGTGGAACCGGATCGACATGGCCGTGGTCGGCATCGGCGTGCCCTACGATCCGGCCAACCCCAATATCGAGAGCGCCGCGCGCGATCCGGTGCTGGAGGGCGCCGCGGGCGACATCGTGCGCCATTATTTCGACGATCAGGGCCGGGTTCTCGACTGGCGCGGCGAGGGGCGGATGATCGCCGTAAGCGCCGCGCAACTGCGTGCCGCGCCGGTGTCGATCGGGCTCGCGGCCGGCACCGACAAGCTGCGCTCGATCGCCGGCGCGGCGCGTTCGGGCATGATCAACCGGCTGATCACCGACCTCGCCACCGGCGAAGCCCTGCTCGACCATCTGGCCCGCGATTCCTGACACCGAAGGCCTGATACCGAAGGCCTGATACCGAAGGCCTGATACCGAAGGCCCGGGAAAATCGTTTCAGAAGAAAATTGCACTTGACGAAACCCGGCCGCGGGCGTGTTATTCCCGTACCGGGGTCCGCGAGGCGGCGGCAAGGCCTCCGCCGGCAGCGCCCCCAGGGCCGGCGCGCCCTCAGGAATACCAATTTGGAGGAGTTGGAAATGAAACGTCGCAGTTTTCTCGGAGTGGTCTCTGCCCTTGCCCTGGGTGTCAGCCTGGCGGCGCCGGCGGTGGCCGCCGACAAGGACATCACCATCGCCCTGGTACCGGGGCTCACCACGGATGCGTTCTACATCACCATGAACCGCGGCGCCCAGGCGGCGGCTGACGCGCTCGGGGTCGAACTGGTGTTTCAGGGGGCGCCGGACTTCAACCCGGTGTTGCAGGTACCGGTGCTCGACGCGGTGATCGCCCGCAAGCCCGACGCGATCCTGATCGCGCCCACCGACAAGACCCAGCTGGTCGAGCCGCTGCGCAAGGCCCATGACGAGGGCATCGCGGTGCTGACCGTCGACACCTTCATCGGCACCGGTGTCTACCAGACCGGCGCGGGCGATGCCGACTTCCCGCTCTCCTACATCGCCTCCGACAACGTGCTCGGCGGCCGCATGGCGGCGCGCGCGCTGGCCAAGGCGATCGGCGGCGAAGGCGCGGTCTATGTGTCCAACGTCAAGCCCGGCATCTCCACCACCGACCAGCGCGAAGAGGGCTTCAAGCTCGAAATGGCCGAGAATTTCCCCGGCGTGACCGTGCTCGAAACCCAGTTCAACGACAACGACGCCAACAAGGCCGCGACCCAGCTGCAAGGCGTGCTGGCGCGCGAACCCGGGCTCAAGGGCGTGTTCGGCGCCAACCTGTTCTCGGCGCTGGGCGCCGGCACCGGCGTGCAGCAGGCGGGCGAGACCGGCAAGGTCAAGGTCGTGGCCTTCGACGCCCCGGCCTCGATCGTCGACAACCTCAAGACCGGTCTGGTCGACGTCGCCATCGCCCAGCACCCGGCCGAAATCGGCTATTACGGCGTGGTCTCGGCCTATGCCCACCTCACCGGCAATTCGATCCCGGTTTCGATCGGCACCGGCTTTACCGTGATGGACGCGGCCAATATCGACGATCCGGAAATCGCGAAATACATCTATTCCGACTGACCGGAACCTGCGCGTGCCCGCCCTCACCGGGGCGGGCCTCTCTTCCCCGGGCGGCGGCCCGTGACCGACGGGCCGTCTCCCGTTTCTCAATCCTTTCCTGAACCTGCGGGACCGGGGACGGCTCCGCGGGGGTGGCAGACCGGAACCCGAGCCCAATGACAGACCAGAACACAAGAGAAGTGCCCAGATCGGCGGTGTCGCCGCCGGCGGATCACGCCGACCAGGCACTGACATTATTGCAACGCGTCGCCTCGCTGAGGGCCTGGCTGTTTCTCATCTTCCTCGTGGTGATGTTCGAAATCTGGGCCCGGATCGCCTTCAACGGCACCTTCATGTTCAACCCCTACAACGTGCAGTCGATCGCGATCTTCGCCGTCGCGCCGCTGCTGCTGGCCACCGGGCAGACCTTCGTGATCATTTCCGGCGGGATCGACCTTTCGCTCGGCTTCATCATGGGGCTGGCGGCGGTCGTGGCGGCACATACCATCAACTGGGCCACCCCGGTGATGGGGCCGGGCTTTGCCATCGTCTTCGGGGCGCTGGTGGCGATCGCGGTCGCGACCATTCCCGGCACCATCAACGGCCTGCTGGTCGCCCGCCTCAAGGTGCCGCCCTTCATCGGCACGCTGGGCATGTTCGGCGTTGCCCGCGGCACCGCCTTCCTGCTGGCGGGGGGCACCACGGTGCCCGTGCGCGGCAACCCGGTGTTCGCCGCCATCGGCAACGGCAAGATCGCCGGCGTGCCAATCATAGTGCTGATCACCGCGCTGTTCGTGCTGACGATGCATTACATCCTGAGCCAGACCCGCTTCGGCCAGCACAATTACGCCATCGGCGCCAGCGAGATCGCGGCGCGGCGGGCCGGGATCAACATCAAACGCCATGTGGGCCGGCTCTACATCCTGTCGGCGGGCTGCGCCGGTCTTTCCGGGGTGCTCTACTCGGCGCGTTTTGCCGCCGGGGCGGCCCAGGCGGGCGAACCGATGCTGCTCGACGCGGTTGCCGCGGTGGTCATCGGCGGCGCCAGCCTGTTCGGCGGTTCGGGCACCATTCTCGGCACTGTCGCGGGGGCTTTCGTGATCGCGGTGATCCAGTACGGCCTCGTCTTCGTCAATGTCGAGCCATTCTGGCAGTTCATCTCCGTCGGCGTGGTCATCATCGTTTCGGTGCTGATGGATCAGGCCCAGCGCGACTTTTCCGGAGGACGCCAAAGTGAATGATCTTTCTCCCATCAAGGCCCCGCCGGCAAAACATGGCGACGTGGTGCTCGAGGTGAAGAACCTGTCGAAGAATTTCGGCCCCGTACAGGCGCTCAGGGATCTTTCGATGGTGGTGCGCGCCGGTGAAGTGGTGGCGCTCGCGGGCGACAACGGCGCCGGCAAGACCACCGTGATCAAGGCGATCTCCGGCGTCTATCCGCAAAGCTCGGGGCAGATCTTCCTCAACGGCCAGGAGATGACCTTCTCCTCGCCGCAGGATGCCCGCGACAAGGGGATCGAGACGATCTATCAGGATCTCGCGCTGGCCGACAACCTCTCCATCGGCGGCAACATCTTCCTCGGCCGCGAGCCGATGACCAGGCGGTTCGGCTTCATCCCCATCCTCGACCGCAAGGCGATGGCGGAGGCGGCGCGCGAGACCATGGCGCGGCTCGATTTCCACGTCTCGCGGCTTGATGCGCCGGTCTCCAACTTCTCCGGCGGCCAGCGCCAGGCGGTGGCGATCGGACGGGCGCTCTACTGGAACGCCCAGGTGCTGATCATGGACGAACCCACCGCCGCCCTCGGCGTACCGGAGCAGCGCAAGGTGTTGCAACTGGTCCAGCAGCTGAAGGACGAGGGCAAGGCGGTGATCTTCATCAGCCACAACATGTCCGACATCTTCGCCGTCTCCGACCGGATCATCGTGCTCCGGCGCGGGGTCGCGGTCGGCGAACGGCGGATCAGCGACACCACCCATGACGAGGTGGTGATGCTGATGATCGGCGGCTGAGCCGCCAACCCGCCGGGGCGTCACCGGGGGGGGGGCGCCCCGGCCCTGACCCCATTCGCGAAAGGCCCTGCCCATGAAACGCTCTGAAATCAACGCCGCCATCCGCAGCGCCGAAGCCCTGATCGCCGAATACCGCTGGCGGCTTCCCGACTGGGCCGGCTGGTCCGAGGCGGATTTCGCCGCCGAACCGGAGCTTGCCGCCTTTCTCGCCGCCCGCCAGCTCGGCTGGGACGTGACCGATTTCGGGCTCGGCGATTTCGCCGCCACGGGCCTCACCCTGTTTTGCGTGCGCAACGGCGTCCAGGGTGACCCCGCCACCCTGCCCTATGCCGAGAAGCTGCTGTTCGTGAACGAAGGCCAGGTGACACCTTTCCACTCGCACAAGGTGAAGATGGAAGACATCATGGTGCGCGGCGGCGGCAATCTGCTGGTCGCCTTCACCCGCGAGGGCAGCGAGGCCGACGATCCGGTGCGGGTCGACGGCCGGGTGATCGCAGACCCCTATGCGGAGCCGATCCGGCTCGCGCCCGGCAACGGCGTCACCATTCCGCGCGGCATGAAGCACAGCTTCTGGGGCGAGCCGGGCACCGGCCCGGCCTTCTGCGCCGAGATCAGCCAGTGCAACGACGATCTGACCGACAATTATTTCCTCAAACCGATCGGGCGGTTCTCGACCATCGAGGAAGACGAGCCAAAGCACCGGCCGCTGTGGAACGAGCACGCCGCCCGAGACTGAGACTGAGCCCGAGCCTGAGCCGGGCGGCCTTGCCCCGATGGCGCGCGGGTGGCGCGCGGCCGGCGGCCGCGCGGGCCCGCCCGGCGGCCCCTTCAGCGCAGCGAAGCCGGGGCGCTGGCTCCGCCCCCGGCGGTTTCGCTGAGGCTGACGGACCCGTCCATGCCGAGGCTGACCGACACGCCGTCATGGCAGTTCTCCTGTCCGCCCGGCTGGTCTGGCCATACATCAACCCGAGGTAATACAGCGCAATGCCGCTCGCGCGGTCGAGTTCCAGCGCCGCGCGCAGAGCGTTTTCAGCCTCGCGCGAGACGATGCCCCCGCCGCGGCCACGAGGCAATAGACCAGCATGGTGTAGTCTCTCACCCCGGCACCGGCCCCGCGCAGGGTGATGACATGCTGCTGATACTGCCGGGCGGCCGCGCCCCCCCCAGCGCCGCCTCATAGCCCGCCAGCCCCTCGCGCGCCGCGATGTCTTCGGGGTCCGCCGCAAGGGCTGCGCGCTGGGCTTCGACCGTGGCGATCTGGCCCCCGGTCACACCGGCGGGCGGGCCGGACCAGGCGGGCAGCCGGCTTTCCAGGTTCGCCTGCGCAACAAGCCCCGCCAGCAGGCGCTCATCCGGCCCCCGGCCCCGGGCCGCACGATCAGCCCGATCTTCAGCATCCCGGCACGGTCGAACCGGTACATGTCCTGCGCCGAGGCCATCATCCGTTCCTGAATCGCCGCCAGCACGCCGGACCCCACGAAAAGCGCAGGCCCGGTCTCTGCCCGGTCTGCCCGGCGGCAGGAGTGTGGCCGGGCACGGCAATGGCATGGACCCCAGGCCGCCCCTCTGCGTCACGCCCGACAGCGGCGAAAAACAACAGGGCACAGGCCGATCCCGCCGGGATGAACACCCTCAGCCCCACCGCGCGCAGCTCCCGGGCAAGCAGCAGCGCGGCAACCGCCGAACCGCCGCCGCTGGCAAGCTCCAGCACCCGGATATCTTCAAGGCGCTGCATCGCGCGGTTGAACGCAAGGAGGATGCCTGCGTCGATCTCGCCGTCGAGCCGTACCACCCCGGGCCTGTCGCTGTCATGTACGAAGGGCGCGAAACCGCTCAACTGCCCGGCGCCCGCCGCGTTTCCCATCACCGTTGCCGTCATCAGCAGTGCCACCAGCCGCCCGGGCATTCCCCCCCCCTGGCGCCCGTTGTCGCGGGCGGGCTTGCCGCCCCGGCGCGGCCCGCGAAAGAGCCAGGGCAAAAGGCGCCCCACCGCGCGCGCCCCCCGGGCGCAGGCTGGCCGGTGAAGCCCATGTGATCGCGAAGCGGTTGACAAAGGCGGCGGTTGGCGGCCCTCTGGCAGGATGCCGGATTTGAAACAGATCATGCGGTTCGGCCAGTTTGTGGCGCTGGCGCTGGCCTTCGGGCACGGCGCGGCGCCGCTTGCCGCCGGACCGGACCCCGCCCCCTGGGAGGCCGCCATCGCCCGCCTCGATTTCACCACGGCGCTCGAAACGCTCGGCGCCGCCATCGAGGCCGATCCGAACGCCGCCGGCCCCCGCCTCGCACGCGCCGCGCTGCATGTGCAGATGCAACGCCCCGCGCTGGCGCTGGCCGACCTTGACGCACTGATCGCCGCCGACCCCGGCCAGGTGCAGGCACTGACCGCCCGGGCCGAAATCCATCAGCGCCAGCGCGCCTGGGACCCCGCGCTTGCCGATCTCGATGCAGCCCTTGCGCTCAGGCCCGATGACGCGGGGCTGTTCGCCCGGCGCGCCGGGCTGAGGGCGATCGCCGGGCGCCGCGACGCGGCACTCGCGGATTACACCGCCGCGCTGGCGCTCACCCCGGAGGATCCCGCCCTCATGCAGGCCCGCGACCGGCTGACCGCCGAAATCGCCGAGGCCCGCGCCGCGAAAATCCGTTTCGCCCCGGAGGCGGTGATGTCGCCGGAATTCCAGGTCGTCCAAGGCCACGACACCGCCCCCCATACGCTGCATTTCGTTCATGCGGCGACCGATCTGGCCGGGGATTACGCCGGGATCGACCGCGAGGCCCTGACCCGCGCCACCAAGGCCGGGGTGCTGCGGATCGTGCATCTGTTCACCTATACCGGCGACAGCGGGTCGATCTGGGGCAATCTCACCGCGATCTGCGCCGGAAGCCAGGGCTATGAGGCCGCCCATGCGGCGCTGGCAAGCGCCGCGGGGGTGGAGGCGCTGAACGCCGCCGGAACCGGCAATCTCACGCCGCTCGAAACCCTTCTGGGCGGGATCGCCGAACGCGCCGGGCTCGCCCCGGAGGCGCTCGGCAATTGTGCGCTCTACCGTGGCCAGGCAGCGCGCTACCTTGCCGACTGGCAGACCCATCGCGAGGCCGGGGCCTGGCAGGGAATCAACCTGCTCGACCACTGGCCGGTTCTGGTGCTGGACGGCACCCCCCTCGGCCCGCGGGCGCTGTCCGACCGGCTTGCCGCGATCGCGCACCCCGGCCCGGCGGCAGAGGCAGGACCGGCGGAGACGGGCACGGCGGACACAGAACCGGAAGGGACAGGACCGGCGGAGGCAGGCACGGCGGAGGCAGGCACGGCGGAGACAGGCACAGACCCGGCAGACGGGCCGTCCCCCGCCCCGTCCGAGGCGCCCGCACCCGCGCCGGATCCAGCCCCGAACGCAGCCCCGTCCGGACCGGCGCCCGGGACCGCCACCCCCGAAGCGCCACCCGAAGCCCCTTCCCAAGGCACCGGGGCGACCGCCACGGAAGCCACGGCAGAGGCCGCCGCGCCCGGGGCTTCCGCCCCGCAAGACCCCGCCACCCCTGAAGCGCCGCTGTTCCCCGATCGCCCGCAACCGGCGGAGGGCGCGCGGGTTCCGGTTGCCTTGCGCGGCATCTATGCCCCCTCGCTCGCCGCCTGCCTCGCCTATCTCGAGCGGATCGAAAATCCGGGCCGGATCGACACGGTTCTGCCGCCGGCAAACCCGCCCGCCACGGAGCCCGACGCGCCCCTTCTCGGCACCATCCTGGTGACCAGCCGCCGCGCCTATCTGTTCAACATCCTCGGCACCGAATGCGCGATCAGCGGAGCAGGAGCAGGAGCCGGGGGAACCGGGACCGCCTGGCAGGGCGACTTCACCTGCGCCAGTCCGCTGGCCCCGGAGGCAAGGCCCACGCTGCACATCGCCCCCGCGGCCGCCGACGGCAGCGCCCCGCGCATCAGCGCAGGTTTCGGCGGCGAACAGCCGGTCACTCTGCGCCAGTGCCGCGCGCTCGGCCAGCTCGGCCGGGCCTTTGCCCCGCTCTGGACACAGGACGATACCGCCTGCCGGGTCTCGGTACCGCTGGAAAACAGCCGTCTCGTCTTTTCGCTGGACCCGGACGGGGCGCTGCTGGTTGGCGTGACCCCGGCGCAGCCCCCCCAAGGGGCCGAGAACATGGTGCTCGCCGCCGCTGTCGACGGCACCCCGCCACCCGGTGGCCATACCGGCAGCTGGGATGGCGAAGCCTGGCGGCTTTCGCTCGGGCCGTTCGAGGCGGCAGCGGAACGCCTCGGCTGGGGCATGTTCCTCGATCTGCGCAGCAGCAGCGGCGGTTTCGAAGCCCGCCTGCCGCTGTTCGGCAGCAGCGCCGCGATGAAACAGCTCAGGAGCTGCGCGCCGGGCGCGCAATAGGCGCCCCCGGGGCCGCGGAGAAGAGGCGGCGCCCGGCCGGCCGCTTCCGCTTCCTGCCGGCCGCAACCATGGGCGGGGACAACGGCGGCAACGGGCGCGGCAAGCCCGCCGGTCGCGCCCGCAACGTCCTGTTAGCGCCCCCATCCCGCCCGCCCGCTTCCCGGCGGCCTTTCAACCCTTTCCGGCCGTGCCTGCCCCCGCCTTCCCGTGCCACGGCTTCGGCGGCTAGACTGAAGCGTCATGCGAAAAACCTGACTCATCCAGGCGCTGCCTGAAATCAGAGATTTTGGGCGCGTCAGGTGATGCTCTCTGTGTCAGGTATTTTGTCAAACGCAACAGGCGCCCCCGTGGCCGCGGGGCGCCCGGTCCGGAAAAGCAGCGCGCAACACGGCCGGTGCGGCAGGGCCGCACGGGCGCGGCAGGCAGAACCTTCCCCGCACCGGTCGCCCCGCCGCGCAGGAGGCACCAGAAGCGCCGGCGCCCAAGGACACCGCCATGCGCCTGCGGCGGGCGGGGCCGCGCGGGCGCGGCAACCCCGGTCCCCCGCCTTCGCCCGGCCCGCTGCCCGGCCCGCTGCCCGGCCCACGACCCAGCCCGCCGCCAGCCCGGCGCGACGGCTCTCCCGGCGCTTTTCGCACCTTCCGCGCCACGGCCCGAACGGCGGGCGAATCAGCCCCTTCACGCGGCGGCGGACGCCTTGGCAAAATCGCTGGTTTCCATGCTGGAACCAGTCTTTTTCCTATGGAAAACAGCCTCTTGCCACCCGTCTTTGCGGCAGGAAAAATCCGTGTTACACGCCTGTAACACGGCCCTATCGAAGGTGGTTGGAATGGCTGTTCAAGGGAACGACCTTCCCAAGGTCGCCGGAACGCAGGTTCGCGGCAAGGTCTATCATCTGAATCTCCGGATCAGGCCGGAAATCCAGCACCTCTTCGATGGCAAGACCCATCTGCGCGGCTCGCTGCATACGTCGGACCCGAAGGAGGCGCAGCGCGAGGTGGAGCGGCGAAAGGCCGAACTTGCGGAAAAGGAACAGGCATACGCCCGCCAGGCAGAGGTGGACGACATCGTTTCGCATCTCACCCCCGAGCAACGCGCCGCCTATGACCAGGCCGGCGGCCTCGAGGGGCTGCTGGAAACCTTCGAGCATCTGCGCAACGGCGCCCTCCCCGCCACGGACGCGGCGGCGGACCCTTCCGACACGGCGGCTGCGGAGGAAAGCGGGATTGCCGGCGACACCGGCCCCGGCGAATACGGCGATCAGGCCGAAGAAACCCGGTGGGACAGCCCCGGCAACGACCACGGGAGCGCCCCCTCCGCGCCGGACGAGCCGGACGATCTGGCCCGCGACCCGGACGAGATCGAGGCCATTGACGAAAACTGGCCGCTCCCCAGCAGCGCCCTGGCGCTCGTCAGCCATGACAGGAGCGACATGCGCGACAGCGAGACGGAATATGCGCTGTTCACCCTCGCTGATCTGCTCGAGGAATACGCCCTGCAACTCGACCCGGACTCCGCGCAGACCGTGCGTCACATCGTGCGGCTGTTCACCGAGTACCACGGCGACATTGCCTTTGACGAACTGACCATCGCCCATCTCGACGCTTTCGCCAATGCCGCCCACGGGCTGCCCGCAGACATGATGGCGCGGCTGGCAGACGGCACCCATGTGCGCGATCTGCCCTATGCGGAGATGGTCGCCTGGACGGTCGCCAACCAGGCAAGGCCAATGTCCGAGACCACGCGGTTCCACTATGTCTCGGCGCTGAAACAGCTCATGGCCTTCGGCGTTCCGCGCTACCGGCGCGGCGACCCCTGGTCGGACTACCGGTTGCAGATCGTCCGCCGCGAGCCGGTCGAGGAACCGCCGCGCCGGGAACCGAACCGCTTCGCCCCCAGCCAGTGGACATTTGCCGGCGCCATGGCGCGGGCGTTCGAGTTGACCGTCCTGCTGCTGATCGCCGCGCTGCTCTATCTGCTGTGGCAATCCCGGTTCTGAGACCGCTCCCTGCCCGCCGGCGCCGAGCCCCGGCGGCCGGGTCCGGTCTCCCCATGCCCCCCGCGCGCGCCGCGTGACGAGGTGACAGGGCCGCTGGCGGAGCGGATGTGGTGACAGGGCCGCTGGCAGAGCGGCCGGGGCTGATCCGGGGTCGATCCGGGCCATGGCATTTTCGCTCATCACAATCGACTGTGAGTGCCATTGTTTGCGACCCATGCTTGCCCCACCCTGCCCGGGACAGCGCCGCGGGAGGGCGGCAGATGTCAGGTTTCGGAAAATGGGAGGACCGGATGTTCAACGCCACCATGAATTTCGATCTCGGCGAGGACGTCAGCGCCCTTCGCGATATGGTGCATCGCTGGGCGCAGGAGCGCGTCAAGCCGATGGCCGTGGAAATCGACGCGAAAAACGCCTTTCCCAACGAGCTGTGGAAAGAGATGGGCGAGCTCGGCCTGCTGGGCATCACCGTCGCGGAGGAAGACGGCGGCTCGGGCATGGGTTATCTCGCCCATGTGGTGGCGGTCGAAGAGATCGCCCGGGCCTCGGCCAGCGTGTCGCTGAGCTACGGGGCGCATTCCAACCTCTGCGTCAACCAGATCAAGCGCAACGCCAACCCTGAGCAGAAGGCGAAATACCTGCCCAAGCTGATCAGCGGCGAACATGTGGGCGCGCTGGCGATGTCGGAGGTCGGCGCCGGGTCCGACGTGGTGGGCATGAAGCTGCGCGCCGAGAAGCGCGACGGCTATTTCGTCCTCAACGGCAACAAGTTCTGGATCACCAACGGCCCCGATGCCGACACCCTCGTGGTCTATGCCAAGACCGACCCGGAGGCGGGCGCGAAGGGCATCACCACCTTCATCGTCGAAAAGGGCATGAAGGGCTTCTCGACCTCGCCGCATTTCGACAAGCTGGGGATGCGCGGCTCCAACACCGCCGAGCTGATCTTCGAAGACGTGGAAGTGCCCTTCGAAAACATCCTCGGCGAAGAGGGCAAGGGGGTGCGGGTGCTGATGTCCGGGCTCGATTACGAGCGCGTGGTGCTGTCGGGGATCGGCAGCGGCATCATGGCCTCCTGCCTCGACGAGATCATGCCCTATATGGTCGAACGCAAGCAGTTCGGCCAGTCGATCGGGAACTTCCAGCTGATGCAGGCGAAGATCGCCGACATGTATACCAAGCTCAATTCCGCGCGGGCCTATACTTACGAGGTCGCCAAAGCCTGCGACCGCGGCGAGGTCACCCGTCAGGACGCCGCCGCTTGCGTGCTCTATGCCTCGGAAGAGGCGATGGTGGTGGCGCATCAGGCGGTGCAGGCCATGGGCGGCGCGGGCTTCATGAACGAAACCCCGGTGAGCCGCATCTTCCGCGACGCGAAACTGATGGAAATCGGCGCCGGCACCTCGGAAATCCGCCGCATGCTGATCGGGCGCGAACTCATGGGAGCGATGACGTAATGGCGGTCCTGGCTTCGTCCATCTCGCCGAATTCCGAAACCTTCCGCGCCAATGTCGCCGCCCACAAGGCGGCGATGGCCCCGATCGAAGCCGCCGCGGGGGCGGCGCTCGACGGCGGCGGCGAACGGGCGAGCGCGCGTCATGTGAGCCGCGGCAAGATCCTGCCGCGCGAACGCGTGGCGCGGCTCATCGACCCCGGCGCGCCGTTTCTGGAGATCGGCATGTTTGCCGCCCACGACATGTATGGCGGCGCCTGTCCGGCGGCCGGCGTGGTCGCGGGCATCGGCCGGGTGTCGGGCCGCGAGGTGATGATCGTCTGCAACGACGCCACCGTGAAGGGCGGCACCTACTTCCCGATGACGGTAAAGAAACACCTGCGCGCCCAGGAGATCGCCGAGGCGAACCGGCTGCCTTGCGTCTATCTGGTCGACAGCGGCGGCGCCAACCTGCCGCAACAAGACGAGGTCTTCCCCGACCGCGACCATTTCGGGCGGATCTTCTTCAATCAGGCCAACATGTCGGCCAAAGGCATCCCGCAGATCGCGGTGGTGATGGGATCCTGCACCGCCGGTGGCGCCTATGTGCCGGCGATGTCGGATGTGACCATCATCGTCAAGGAACAGGGCACGATCTTCCTCGCCGGGCCGCCGCTGGTCAAGGCGGCGACGGGCGAGGTAGTGAGCGCCGAAGACCTCGGCGGCGGCGATGTGCACACCCGCCTGTCGGGGGTTGCCGACTACCTCGCCGAGGACGACGCCCATGCGCTGGCGCTGGCCCGCGAGGCGGTGGCGAACCTCAACATCGTGAAGCCCGCCCAGCTCGATCTGCGAAGCCCCGAACCCCCCGCCTATGACCCCGAGGAGATCCTCGGCGTGGTCCCGGCGGACCTCAAGACGCCCTATGACATCCGCGAGGTGATCGCCCGGCTGGTGGACGGCTCGCGGTTCGACGAGTTCAAGGCGCGCTACGGCACCACGCTGGTCTGCGGCTTTGCCCATGTCCACGGGATGCCGCTGGGGATCATCGCCAACAACGGCGTGCTGTTCTCCGAAAGCGCGGTCAAGGGGGCGCATTTCGTCGAGCTTTGCGCCCAGCGCAAGATCCCGCTGCTGTTCTTGCAGAACATCACCGGCTTCATGGTCGGCCGCTCCTATGAGGCGGGCGGCATCGCCAAGGATGGCGCCAAGCTCGTGACCGCCGTGGCCACCGTGCAGGTGCCGAAGATCACCGTGCTGGTGGGCGGCTCCTTCGGCGCGGGCAATTACGGCATGTGCGGGCGCGCCTATGATCCGCGCTTCCTCTGGACCTGGCCCAATTCGCGGATCTCGGTGATGGGCGGCGAACAGGCGGCGGGGGTGCTCGCCACCGTCAAGCGCGACGCCATCGAACGCGGCGGCGGCAGCTGGTCGGCCGAAGAAGAGGCGGCCTTCAAACAGCCGACGATCGACCAGTTCGAGACTCAGGCGCATCCGCTCTACGCCAGCGCGCGGCTCTGGGACGACGGCATCATCGACCCGCGCAAGACCCGCGACGTGCTGGCATTGTCGCTCGCCGCCGCGCTCAACGCACCGATCCCGGACACGCGGTTCGGCCTGTTCAGGATGTGAGGAGACGGACATGTTTGCAAAGATCCTGATTGCCAACCGGGGCGAGATCGCCTGCCGGGTGATCGCCACCGCGCGCCGGCTGGGCGTGAAGACCGTCGCGGTCTATTCCGACGCCGATGCGGCCTCGAAACATGTGGCGCTGGCCGACGAGGCGGTGCATATCGGCCCGCCCGCCGTGGCCGAAAGCTATCTGCGGGGCGATGCGATCATCGCCGCCGCCAGGGCCACCGGGGCGGAGGCGATCCACCCGGGCTATGGCTTCCTGTCGGAGAACCCGGAGTTTGTCGAAGCGGTGGAAGCCGCGGGGCTCGCCTTTGTCGGGCCTCCGGCGTCGGCGATCCGCGCCATGGGGCTGAAAGACGCCGCCAAGGCGCTGATGGTCGAGGCCGGCGTGCCGGTGGTGCCGGGCTATCACGGCGAAAGCCAGGACCCGGAGCTGCTCGCCACCGAGGCCGAACGCATCGGCTATCCGGTGCTGATCAAGGCCCGCGCCGGCGGTGGCGGCAAGGGGATGCGGCTGGTGGAAGACCCGGCCGACTTCCGCGCCAGCCTCGAAGCCGCCCAACGCGAGGGACAGGCGAGTTTCGGCGACCCGGCCTGTCTGATCGAGAAATACGTCACCCAGCCGCGCCATATCGAGATTCAGGTGTTCGGCGACAGGCACGGCAACGCGGTGCATTTCTTCGAGCGCGATTGCTCGCTCCAGCGCCGCCACCAGAAGGTCATCGAAGAGGCCCCGGCCCCCGACATGCCCGAAAACGTGCGCGCCGCCATGGGCCGGGCGGCGGTCGAGGCCGCGAAGGCCATCGGCTATGTCGGCGCGGGCACGGTGGAGTTCATCGTCGACGGCTCCGGGCCGCTTCGTGAAGACGGCTTCTGGTTCATGGAGATGAACACCCGGTTGCAGGTGGAACACCCGATCTCCGAGGCGATCACCGGGTTCGATTTCGTCGAGCTTCAGCTCCGGATCGCCGCCGGCGAGGAAATGCCGGTGACGCAGGAGGCGCTTTCCATCACCGGCTGGGCGTTTGAAGCGCGGATCTATGCCGAAGACGTGGCCAAGGGCTTCCTGCCCGCCACCGGCACACTCGACCACCTCGCCTTCCCCGACGCCAGCGAATTCGGCCCGGGCGCGGTGCGGGTGGATTCGGGTGTGCGCGAGGGCGACGAGATCAGCCCGTGGTATGACCCGATGATCGCCAAGCTGGTGGTCCACGGGCCGACCCGCAGCGCCGCGCTCCGGATGCTGTCGCAGGCGCTCGACGCCTGCCATGTGGCCGGATCGGTGACCAACCTCGCCTTCCTCGGGGCGCTGGCGCGTCATGAGGGCTTCGGCCGCGGCGAGGTCGACACCCATCTGATCGGCCGCGACATCGACAGCCTCACCGCAGGCTTCGCGCTCCCGGCCTATGTGCTGCCGCTCGCCGCGCTCGCCAGCCTCGACGTGCTGGACCCGGCCAGCGGCGACGCCCCGTGGCAGACGCTCAAGGGCTGGCGGCACTGGCGCGACGCCGATCAGGTGGCACTGATCGACCATGACGGCACCCATCACGAGCTGCATGCAAGCCTCGAAACCCACGGCCGTTTCGCGGTGCGGGTCGGCGAGGCGGTGGTGCGGCTGCATGTGGAACCGCTGGGCGGCGGCGCCTACCGGGTCGAGCATGACGAACGCCAGATCCGCGCCCGCGTGGTGCGTCACGGCGCCCGGGTCTCGGTCTTCGCCGAGGGGCTCAGCACCACCTTCGCCCTGCCCGACCCGCTGGCCGGCGCCGGCGACGACCACCATGGCGGCGACGCGGTGATCGCGCCGATGCCAGGGCTGGTGCAGCAGGTGATGGCCGCCACCGGCGACCGCGTCGAGAAGGGCGCGCCGCTTCTGGTGCTGGAGGCGATGAAGATGGAACACACCCTCTCCGCCCCGCGCGACGGGGTGATCGCCGAAATGCTCTGCCAGCCCGGCGATCAGGTCACCGACGGCACCCGGCTGGTGGAACTGGAGCCGGAAGATGAGTGAACAGGTCACGCTTTACGAGGTCGGCCCGCGCGACGGGTTGCAGAACGAGGCCCGGCTGATCCCGGCGGCGGACAAGATCGCGCTGATCGACGCGCTGTCGGATTGCGGCTTCACCAAGATCGAGGCCACCAGCTTCGTCAGCCCGCGCTGGGTGCCGCAGATGGGCGATGCCGCCGAGGTCATGGCCGGTATCCGGCGCAAACCGGGCGTCACCTATGCGGTGCTCACCCCGAACCTCAGGGGGTTCGAGGCGGCGCGCGCGGCGGCAGCCGACGAGGTGGCGATCTTTGCCTCCGCCTCCGAGGGGTTCAGCCGGAAGAACATCAATTGTTCGATCGCCGAGAGCCTTGAGCGTTTCGCCCCGGTGATGGCGGCGGCGGCGGAGGCGGAGATTCCGGTGCGCGGCTACGTCTCCTGCGTCACCGATTGCCCCTATGACGGGCCGACGCCGCCCGAAGAGGTGGCGCGGGTTGCAACAGCGCTGTCCGACATGGGCTGTTTTGAGATCAGCCTCGGCGACACCATCGGCGCGGGCACCCCGGAGAGCGTCGGCGCGATGCTCGATGCGGTGCTGGGCGCGCTCCCGGCAGACCGGCTCGCCGGACATTTCCACGACACCCGGGGCCGCGCGCTCGACAATATCGCCGTCTCGCTCGACCGGGGCCTCAGGGTGTTCGACGCCTCCGTCGGCGGGCTCGGCGGTTGTCCTTACGCGCCGGGCGCCAGGGGCAATGTGGCCACTGAAGCGGTTGTGGCGCTGCTGCATGACAGGGGCTTTGCAACCGGGGTCGATGAAGCCCGGCTGCGCGAGGTCTCGGAAACCGCCCGCAAACTCAGGAGCCCCGAATGAGCTACCAGACCCTCGACATCGAGCTTGACCCGCGCGGCGTGGCCTACGTCCGGCTCAACCTGCCCGACAGCCGCAACGCGCTCTCGGCCGAGATGATCGCCGAGCTCACCCACATGGCGAAAAGCCTCGGCGCCGACCGTGCCACCCGGGCCATCGTGCTGTCGGGCAATGGCAAGGTGTTCTGCGCCGGGGGCGATCTGCGCTGGATGCAGGCGCAGATCGAGGCCGACCGCGAGACCCGGATGCGCGAGGCGCGCAAGCTCGCGGAGATGCTGAACGCCCTCAACGAAATGCCCACGCCGCTGATCGGCCGGATCCACGGCGGTGCTTTCGGTGGCGGCGTCGGCATGGCCTGCGTCTGCGACGTGGCAATCGCGGCGGAGGGCACCAGATTTGGCCTCACCGAGACCCGCCTCGGGCTGATCCCGGCGACCATCGGGCCCTATGTGCTGGCGCGGATGGGCGAGGGGCGCGCGCGGCGGGTGTTCATGTCGGCGCGGCTGTTCGACGCCGCCGAGGCGGTGGAGCTCGGGGTGCTGGCCCGCGCGGTGGAGCCTGAGGCGCTGGACGCCGCAGTGGAGGCCGAGGTGGCGCCCTATCTCGACGTCGCCCCGGGCGCGGTGGGCGAGGCCAAGGCGCTGGCCCGCGCGATGGGGCCGCGAATCGACGAATCGGTCATCGACGACACGATTCGCCGCCTCGCCGACACCTGGGAACGCGACGAGGCCGCCAGGGGCATCGCCGCCTTCCTCGAAAAACGCAAGGCCGACTGGGGCTGAGCCCCGGGGCTGACTGGGGCTGAGCCCCGGGGCCGACTGGGGCTGAGCCCCGGGGCCGACTGGGGCTGACGCACCGGGCCCCGGCGGCGCCGGTCTCATGAACAAACCCGCGGGATCAGGCTGTTGCGGCCTGATCCCGTTTGTTTGGCTCCCCCGCCCCCCGGGAATCGCCTGCGCGCCTGAGACGTAACCGGAGACGCAACCGGGCCGCCCGGATATTGCATTTGCCGACAGCGCTTGCGCGAAAACGCGTTACCGCCCGGCCCGCACGTATAAATTCAGCCATTTCCGGGGGTTGACACCGCGAAACGGGTCCGGTGCCGGGCCCGGAACAAAGATCGTACACGGCCGATTGTTGCAAAATCGCTCACATCCCTTGCGGCAGAATATCATTGTTTGAGCGCCGCCGGGCTTCGATACTGCCCCCGTCCAGCCCCGCCAAAGAAGGGCCGGACGGGAGGAAAATGAATGTATCGACGAGACCGCGGGGGCCATGTGGCTTCGGCGTTCCGTAACCGGTCACCAGGGCGCGTATCGCGCTGAGGTGTCTGTATTTGTTCCGCGTTTGCGCAACCTCCCAGCACAAGTCATGCCGGATCCCGGCAAAGCCGGTTCCGAACCGGCCAAATGAAATGTGCCGGCCCCCGGGCTGGCCGAAAAGAAACGTGTCTTCCTGTCGCTTCAGACGGGACCGTGGAGGACGCCTGCACATGACCACCGAAGCCCCGCACAGCTTCACCTCGATCCCGGCGCTGCTGGATCGCAACGTCGCCAAATTTGGCAACCGACCGGCCTTCCGCGAGAAGGAATTCGGCATCTGGCAAAGCTGGACCTGGGAAGAGACGGCGGAAGAAATCCGCCAGCTCGCGCTCGGGCTGCTGGCGCTCGGCATCGACCGCGGCGACCATGTGGCGATCATCGGCCGCAACCGCCCGGCGCATTACTGGGCGATGATCGCGGCGCAGCAATGCGGCGCGGTGCCGGTGCCGCTCTATCAGGATGCGGTGGTTGACGAGATGGAATATGTGCTCGAACATTCGGGCGCGCGGTTCGTGATCTGCGGTGACCAGGAGCAGGTCGACAAGGTGATCGAGGTCCAGGACCGGATCCATCACATCGAACATGTGATCTATTACGACAAGCGCGGGATGCGGAAATACGACCATACGCATCTCAACTGGTATCACGACATTCAGGAAGAGGGCCGGGTTGCCAAGGTCCGGCTCGAAGAATCGCTGAAGCGGCGCAAGGCCGAGCTCGATTTCGATTCCACCTGCGTGATGCTCTACACCTCCGGCACCACCGGCAAGCCCAAGGGCGTGGTGCTGTCGAACCGCAACATCATCGAGACCTCCCGCGCCTCGTCGGAATTCGACCACCTGGGACAGGACGACGAGACCCTCGCCTATCTGCCGATGGCCTGGGTGGGTGACTTCATCTTCTCGGTCGGTCAGGCGGTGTGGAACGGCTTCTGCGTCAACTGCCCCGAGAGCGCCGACACGATGATGACCGATCTGCGCGAGATCGGGCCGACCTATTTCTTCGCCCCACCCAGGGTGTTCGAGACCACGCTCACCAATGTGATGATCCGCATGGAGGATGCGGGCGATCTGAAATACGCCCTGTTCCACCATTTCATGAATTTCGCCAAGGACGGCATGGGCGAGAAATACGGCATGCCCGCGCGCAGCCTCGCCAGGCCCGACATGAAGCGCCGGATGAAGACCACCTGGAAATACGCCATGGGCATCGGTTTCGCGATCGAGACGCTGGTGGAAAACGGCGCGCGGCTGCTGTTTTGCAAGCTGCGTTACGGCAAGGAGACCCGCAAGAACTTCAAGGTGCTCGATCCGCTGGGCCTCAGGCTCTACAGCGGCGCGGTGCGCGATTACTTCAAGTACCGCATGGGCAACGTGCTGATCTACGGCCCGCTGAAGGACACCATGGGCTTCGGCCGCATCCGGGTGGGCTATACCGCCGGTGAGGCGATCGGGCCGGAGATCTTCGATTTCTACCGTTCGCTCGGGATCAACCTCAAGCAGCTCTACGGCCAGACCGAGGCCAGCGTGTTCATCACCCAGCATCCCGACGGCGAGGTGCGCCCCGACACCGTGGGCGTGGCGAGCCCGGGGGTGGAGCTGCGTATCGACCCCGACACCCGCGAGGTGTTCTACCGCTCGCCGGGCACCTTCGTGGAATATTACAACAACCCCGACAGCACCGCCGACACCAAGGATCCGGAAGGCTGGGTGGCCACGGGCGATGCCGGCTTCATCGAGAAGAAGTCGGGGCATCTGCGGATCATCGACCGCGCCAAGGACGTGGGCAAGCTGATCAACGGCGAGATGTTCGCGCCCAAATTCGTCGAGAACAAGCTGAAGTTCTACCCCGACATCCTCGAAGCGGTGGTGTTCGGCAAGAACCGCGACCATTGCGTGGCCTTCATCAACATCGATCTGCACGCGGTCGGCAACTGGGCCGAGCGCAACAATGTCGGTTATGCCTCCTATCAGGAGCTGGCCGGGCATCCGCAGGTGCTCGACACGATCCAGGAGCATGTGGAGACGGTCAACGCCTCGGTGGCCGAGGACGAAATGCTCAGCGCCTGCCAGATCCACCGTTTCGTGGTGCTGCACAAGGAGCTCGACGCCGACGACGGCGAGATGACCCGGACCCGCAAGGTGCGCCGCGCCTTCGTCGAGGACAAGTTCGACGACATCATCACCGCGCTTTACGACGGGTCGGCTCAGGTCTCGACCGAAACCGAAGTGACCTACGAGGACGGTCGCAAGGGCTCGATCAAGGCAACGCTCGACATCCGCGACGCCAGGGTCTTCCCGGTGGATGCGAAGGTGGCGGCGGAATGAGCTTGCAGATCTTCGCCACCACCGCCTCTGGCGGCAGATCCGGGGCGGCCGCGCAGACCGCGCGGCAGGGGAAATTCGACGCAGACGCAACCAGGCTTCAGAAACGGCCGTTCTTCACCGCGGGAACACAAGCGGCCGTTTCTGCCGGTGGTGCATTCAGGAGGGCTTCATGAACACGATGAGTGCCGAAAGCTACGTCACCGAAGACGGCCGCACGATCGGACCGGTGGTGATGGAAATGAAGAACATCACCCTGCGCTTCGGCGGGGTGGTGGCGATCCAGGACATCTCGTTCAACATCCGCGAGGGCGAGATCCGCGCCATCATCGGACCGAACGGCGCCGGCAAGTCCTCGATGCTGAACGTGATCTCCGGCTTCTACGTGCCGCAGGAGGGCTCGGTCTGGTATCAGGGCGAGCGGCGCCCGGCGATGCGGCCCTATCAGGTCGCGCGCCAGGGCATTGCGCGCACCTTCCAGAACATCGCCCTGTTCGAAGGCATGACGGTGCTCGACAACGTGATGACCGGCCGCCTCACCCACATGAAATCGGGCATCCTGGCCCAGTCGATCTGGAAGGGCAAGGCCGAGGCCGAGGAGATCGCGCATCGCGAGGCGGTGGAAAAGGTGATCGACTTTCTCGAGATCCAGCATATCCGCAAGACCCCGGTGGGGCGTCTGCCCTACGGCCTCAAGAAGCGGGTCGAGCTGGCCCGCGCGCTGGCGGCGGAACCGAAGATCCTGCTGCTGGACGAGCCGATGGCGGGGATGAATGTCGAGGAAAAGGAAGACATGTCGCGCTTCATCCTCGACGTGAACGACGAATTCGGCACCACCATCGCGCTGATCGAACACGATATGGGCGTGGTCATGGACCTTTCCGACCGGGTCGTGGTGATGGACTACGGCAAGAAGATCGGCGACGGTTCCCCCGACGAGGTGCGGTCGAACCAGGACGTGATCGACGCCTATCTGGGGGTGGAACATGACTGACAAACTTTGCAACAACCTGAACCAGCGGGGGCATGCCAATGTCGGCTGAATTCTATTATGGCATCGAGGTCTTCCTCAACGGCCTGATGGCCGGGGTGCTCTACGCCCTCGTCGCGCTCGGCTTCGTGCTGATCTACAAGGCGAGCGGCATCTTCAACTACGCCCAGGGGGTGATGGCGCTGTTCGCGGCGCTGACGCTGGCCTCGATCATCGAGGGCCAGGTGCCGTTCGCGCATCTGATCAACGCGATCTTCGGCACCGATATCCACCATTTCGGCTGGCATGTGCCGGCGCTGCTGGCGATCCTCGTCACCCTCGCGGTGATGGTGCTGTTTGCCTGGCTGGTGCAGAAGCTGGTGTTCCGCCACCTGGTGGGTCAGGAACCGATCATCCTGTTCATGGCCACCATCGGTCTGGCCTATTTCCTCGAAGGTTTCGGCGACCTCATGTGGGGGTCCGAGATCAAGACCCTCGACATCGGCATGCCGAAGGGCGGCAGCCTGTGGATCGAGGAACACACTTCCTTCCTCGGCGGCGACGATTTCTACGGCTTCTTCATCGACAAGCTCGACCTCGTGGCCACGCTGGTCGCCATCCTGCTGGTCGCCGCCCTGGTGGTGTTCGCGCAATACACCAAACAGGGCCGGGCCATGCGGGCGGTGGCCGACGATCACCAGGCGGCGCTGTCGGTGGGCATCTCGCTCAACTTCATCTGGGTGCTGGTCTGGTCGCTCGCGGGCTTCGTGGCGCTGGTCGCCGGGATCATGTGGGGCGTCAAATCCGGCGTGCAGTTCTCGCTGTCGCTGATCGCCCTCAAGGCGCTTCCGGTGCTGATGCTCGGCGGCTTCACCTCGATCCCCGGCGCGATTGTCGGCGGTCTGATCATCGGGGTCGGCGAGAAACTGTTCGAATTCCTGATCGGCGCACCCTTCCTCGGCGGCGCCACGGAGAACTGGTTTGCCTATGTGCTGGCGCTGGTGTTCCTGGTGTTCCGTCCCCAAGGCCTGTTCGGCGAAAAAATCATCGAGAGGGTGTAACCCATGTTTTACCGCGAAGCAGGCGACTTCAAGACCTCCTATCAGTCCGACAACCAGACCTTTCCGGTCCCGTTCGACCGTTACCGCTACTATCTGGTGCTGTTCATCGCCTTCCTGGTGATGCCGCTCGTCATCAACGACTACCTCGCCAATGCGATCTTCGTGCCCTTCCTGATCTATGCGATCGCCGCGATCGGGCTCAACATCCTGGTGGGCTATGCCGGTCAGGTCTCGCTCGGCACCGGTGGTTTCATGGCCGTGGGCGCCTATGCCTGCTACAAGCTGATGACCGCCTTCCCGGAAGTGAACGTGCTGATCCATGTGGTGCTCGCAGGCGGCATCACCGCCGCCGTCGGCGCCGCCTTCGGGCTGCCGTCGCTCCGGATCAAGGGCTTCTACCTCGCCGTTGCCACCCTCGCCGCGCAGTTCTTCCTGATCTGGCTGTTCAACAAGGTGGCGTGGTTCTACAACTACTCGGCCTCGGGCCAGATCAGCGCCCCCGAACGCACCCTGTTCGGTCTGGCGATCACCGGGCCCAACACCAAAGCCTGGGTCACCTACATGGTCTGCCTGATCTTCGTGACCATCTCGGCACTGATCGCCCGAAACATGACGCGCGGCACCCTCGGGCGCACCTGGATGTCGATCCGCGACATGGACATTGCCGCGGAAATCATCGGGGTGAACCCGCTGACCGCCAAGCTTTCGGCCTTCGCGATCTCGTCGTTCTTCATCGGGATCTCGGGCGCGCTGTTCT
This sequence comes from Rhodobacterales bacterium, assembly GCA_002746935.1. Taxonomy (GTDB): domain Bacteria; phylum Pseudomonadota; class Alphaproteobacteria; order Rhodobacterales; family Rhodobacteraceae; genus Sinisalibacter. Next base: position 5,637 of record PDRW01000030.1, on the reverse strand, counting down.
TTGCCTTCTACCTGGGCGCGGCGGAAGCGGGCGAGGCCTTCGGCATCCAGAAGTCCTTCCTGGTGCTGTTCATGATCATCATCGGCGGTCTTGGCTCCATCTTCGGCAGCTTCGCCGGCGCGGCCTTCCTGGTGGTGCTTCCGGTGGTGATGAAGGTGGTCGGCGCTGACTGGCTCGGCTGGCCCACGGACATCGTGGCGCATTTCCAGCTGGTCATCATCGGCGCGCTGATCATGTTCTTCCTGATCAAGGAACCCCACGGGCTGAACCAGCTCTGGAAGGTGATGCGCGAGAAACTCAGACTTTGGCCCTTCCCGCACTAGGGCCGGGCTTCATACCGAGGCAGGCACAGATCTGCCAACCCAACAGAGGAGACTACTCATGAACGTCAAGCATATCGCGGGCATCGCCCTTGCCGGGATGATGGCCGCGGCCCCCGCCCTCGCGGATCTGGTCATTCCCAGCGTCGGCTACCGCACCGGCCCCTATGCCGCCGGCGGCGCCCCGTTCTTCGACGGCTATGAAGACTACTTCAACCTGCTCAACCAGCGTGACGGCGGCATCGGCGGCGAGAAGATCCGGGTCATTGAATGCGAGACCGGGTTCAACACCGAAAAGGGCGTCGAGTGCTACGAAGCGACCAAGGGCGAAGGCGCGCTGGTCTATGTCACGCTGTCGACCGGGATCACCTATCAGCTGATCCCCAAGGCCACCGCCGACGGTATCCCGATCCACTCGCAGGGCTACGGCCGCACCTCGGCCAAGAACGGCGAAGTGTTCAACTGGGTGTTCAACTATCCGGTGAACTACTGGGACGGCGCCTCGATCCAGATCAAATACCTGCTCGACGAAAACGAAGGCAGCCTCGAGGGCAAGAAGATCACCCTGCTGCATCACAACTCGGCCTTCGGCAAGGAGCCGATCCGCACCCTCAAGGCGCTGGCCGAGAAGCATGGCTTCGATCTGAGCATCATCGCGGTCGACCACCCGGGCCAGGAGCAGAAATCGCAGTGGCTGCAAATCCGCCGCGAGCGTCCCGACTACGTGCTGCTGTGGGGCTGGGGGGTGATGAACCAGGTGGCCATCCAGGAAGCCGCGAACATCAACTTCCCGATGGAAAATCTGATCGGGGTGTGGTGGTCCGGTGCGGATACCGACGTTCTGCCCGCAGGCGCCGGCGCCAATGGCTACAAGGCGATCAACTTCTCGCCGATCAAGGATTACCCGGTGCTCGAAGAGCTGCGGGCGATGGAGAAGAAGGCCGGCGACGGTTCCAACATCGGCAACGTGATCTACATCCGCGGCATGCTCAACGGCATGCTGGTCGCCGAAGCCATCGCCAAGGCGCAGGAAATCCACGGTGTGACCGACATCACCCCCGCGATGATGCGCGACGGTCTGGAATCGCTGGAAATCACCAATGAGCGTCTGGAAGAGCTCGGCATGGCCGGGATCGCGCCGGAGTTCAAGGTGACCTGCCAGAACCACGGCGGCCCCGGCATGGCGATCATCCAGCAATGGGATGCGAGCGCCAAGGAGTGGACACCGCTGACCGAGTTCATCGCCAGCGATGCCTCCGTCATCGACCCGCTGATCGCCGAGGATTCCGCAGGTTTCGCGGAAGAGAACGGCATCACGCCGGGCTGCCTCAAGTAAGCAAGGGTGCGGGCGGCGCGCGCTGCGCCGCCCCTCCCCCCTACCCGACCACGGAGCCCAAGCGCATGCTGGACACGACCAACGCCACCCCAGAGAACCTGCTCGAGATCAACAATATCGAGGTGATCTACAATCACGTGATCCTCGTGCTGAAAGGCGTCAGCCTTTCCGTCCCGAAAGGCGGCATCACCGCGCTGCTCGGCGGCAACGGCGCGGGCAAGACCACCACGCTCAAGGCGATCTCCAACCTGCTGCATTCGGAGCGGGGCGAGGTCACCAAGGGCTCGATCCTGCACCGCGGCGAGGAGGTCCAGGCAATGCAGCCTTCCGATCTCGTCCGGCGCGGCGTGATCCAGGTGATGGAAGGCCGCCACGTCTTCGAGCACCTCACCGTCGAAGAAAACCTGCTGACCGGCGCCTATACCCGCGCCGACGGCCGCGGCGCCATCGACCGCGATCTCGAGATGGTCTATTCCTATTTCCCGCGGCTGAAACAGCGCCGCAAGAGCCAGGCCGGCTACACTTCCGGCGGCGAACAGCAGATGTGCGCCATGGGGCGCGCGCTGATGTCGAAGCCCGAGATGATCCTGCTCGACGAGCCCTCCATGGGCCTCGCGCCGCAGCTCGTCGAACAGATCTTCGAGATCGTCAAGGAGGTCAACGAAGGCGAAAACGTCACCTTCCTGCTGGCCGAGCAGAACACCAACGTGGCGCTGCGCTACGCCCATTTCGGCTATATCCTCGAGAGCGGCCGCGTGGTGATGGACGGCCCCGCCGCCGATCTGCGCGAGAACCCGGATGTGAAGGAGTTCTATCTCGGCATGTCCGACGAGGGCCGGAAATCCTATCGTGATGTGCGGTCCTACCGCCGCAGAAAGAGGTGGCTGTCATAATGACCGATACTCCCGAATTCCAATCGCCCGAGGCGCGCGCCGCCGACCAGCTTGCCCGGCTGAACGCCATTCTCGGCCCCGGCAAGGCGCTCAAAAGCCTCTCCGGGCTGGCAACCCTGCCGGTGCTGCGCAAGAGCGATCTGGTGGCGCTGCAAGGCCAGACCCCGCCGCTCGGCGGGGTGAAGACCGGCGCCATCACCCGGCTGTTCCAGAGCCCCGGGCCGATCTACGAGCCGGGCGGCTCGGGCCATGACTGGTGGCGTTACGGGGCCTTTCTCCGGGCCTCGGGCGTGGGCAAGGGCGATATCGTGCAAAACACCTTCGCCTATCACTTCACCCCCGCCGGCGCGATGTTCGACAATGCCGCAATCTCCGCGGGCGCGCAGGTCTTCGCGGCCGGGCCCGGCCAGAGCGCCGAACAGGCGCGGGTGGCGGCCCATATCGGCAGCACCACCTATGTGGGCACCCCGGACTTCCTCGCGGTGATCCTCGCCAGGGGCGAAGAGCTCGGCCTCGATCTCTCGCGGCTCACCAAGGCGCTGGTCTCGGCCGGGCCGCTGTTCCCGGCGATGCGCGAAGATTATGCCGCGCGCGGGATCACCACCCGGCAATGCTATGCCACCGCGGATGTGGGCATGATCGCCTATGAATCCGAGGCGCTCGAAGGCATGATCGTCGACGATGGCTGCATCGTCGAGATCGTCACCCCCGGCACCGGCGACCCGGTGGCCGAAGGTGAGGTGGGCGAAGTGCTGGTCACCGTGCTCAACCCCGATTATCCGCTGATCCGCTTCGCCACCGGCGATCTCAGCTCGGTGCTGCCGGGCGCCTCGCCCTGCGGCCGCACCAACATGCGGATTTCCGGCTGGAAGGGGCGCGCCGATCAGGCGACCAAGGTGCGCGGCATGTTCATCCGCCCCGAACAGGTGGCGGCGCTGCGCGAGCGGCACCCGGAGATCCTCCGCGCGCGGGTCGAAGTGTCGCTCGACGGCACCAATGACGTGATCGTGCTGATGGTCGAGACCGAAGCCACCGACCTCACCCCGATCGAGGCCTCTGCCCGCGAGGTGCTGAAACTGCGCGCCAGCGTCGAGGCGGTGGCCCCGGGCGGGCTGCCCAATGACGGGCTCATCGTGGCCGACAAGCGCCCGCTCGACGGCTGAGCATACCCCGGGCCCGGGCGCGCTCCGGGCCCAAGCGAAACAGAGAACCGGACGCAATCCGGGCCCGTGACCCCGGGCCCGGATCGCATGTCCAGAACCATACCCGGAACAACCACACCCGGAACAACCACACCCGGAACAACCGAGGAGACAGACGTGGATTTTGCCCTCACGGAAGAACAGACATTCATCTACGAGACCGCCTACAAATTCGGCCAGGCCGAGATTGCCCCCCATGCGGAGGCCTGGGAGAAGGCCGGCAGCATCCCGCGCGAGGTGCTGCAAGCCGCCGCGGAAATGGGCTTCGGCGCGCTCTATGTGCCCGAGGAGCTTGGCGGCACCGGCCTCAGCCGGCTCGACGCGGTGCTGGTCTTCGAGGCGCTGTCGCGCGCCTGCCCCTCCGTCGCGGCCTTCATCTCGATCCACAACATGTGCGCCAACATGGTGGCGAAATACGGCACCGATGCGGTGAAAGCCAAATATATGGACGGGCTGGTCTCTATGGAGACCGTCGCCGCCTATTGCCTCACCGAGCCCGGCTCCGGCTCAGATGCTGCCGCGCTCAAGACGAAAGCCGAAGCCACCGATGGCGGCTACAAGCTCACCGGCAACAAGGCCTTCATCTCCGGCGGTAGCTTCGCCGACATCTATGTGGTGATGGCCCGCACCGGCGGCCCCGGCCCCAAGGGGATCTCGACGCTGGTGGTGCCCGACGGCACCGAGGGGCTGAGCTTCGGGGCTCTGGAACAGAAGATGGGCTGGAAGGCCCAGCCCACGGCGCAGGTGCAGTTCGACGGCGCCGAAGTGCCGGCGGAAAACCTGCTCGGCACCGAGGGCAAGGGCTTTGCCTATGCCATGGAAGGGCTCGACGGCGGCCGGCTCAACATCGCCGCCTGCGCCCTTGGCGGCGCCGAGGAGGCCCTGCGCCGGGCCGTCGCCTATACCGGCGAACGCGCCGCTTTCGGCAAACATCTCAACGAGTTCCAGTCGGTGCAGTTCCGTCTCGCCGAGATGGTGATGCAGCTCGAGGCGGCGCGGGTGTTTCTGCGCCAGGCGGCCTGGAAGCTCGACACTGGCAAGCCCGACGCCACCGAACATTGCGCCATGGCGAAGCGCTTCGTGACCGAAACCGCCTGGCAGGTCACCGACGATGCGTTGCAATTGTTCGGCGGTTACGGCTATCTTGCGGATTACGGGATCGAAAAGATCCTGCGCGATCTCCGGGTGCACCGGATTCTCGAAGGCACCAACGAGATCATGCAGCTGATCGTGTCGCGCAGCCTGATTGCCGACAAGATCTGAGGTTTTCGCGGGGGGGGGGAAGGCTCCCCCGCGGGTGCCCCGCCCCGCCGGGGTTCGGGGTTTTCGCGGGCCGGACACGCGGGGTCGTGCCAAGGCTGCCACAGGTTGCTCGTGCGTCCTGCCGGTTTTTGGGGAAACCGGAAAACGTCGCACTCAGCACCCCGCGCATGCGTCTCGTGAAAAGGACAACCCCGGGTTTCGGCCCGGGGTTACCTTTTGGAGAGAGCTTGGGGAGAGCTTGTCCGGGCCTCAGCAAGGGTGGGCCCAAGCGCAGCCCCCGGAGCCACGCTGTTGCCGGGCGCCAGCCCCCCGGACCGCACTCTTGCCGGAAACCAGCCCCCCGGACCCGCACTCTTGCCGGGGGGCCAGCCCCCCGGGCCCCCCGGAGTATTTCAGCCAGGAAAATGGGATTGGGGCGGGGGTGTAAGGCCCCAGGCTTGCCTGCGCAAGGGCGAGGCCGATTTGCGCAGGCAAGCTTGTCTTATGCTTCACCCGGCTCTGTACGAAAGCAGAGCCGCAGCACGCTAAAGCGCCCGACCTTTAACCTGAGACATATCCGGCAGCCCTGAAGTAGTTCCAGCACTCTTCCGGAGAGAAGAGATCGCAGATTTCTGTGAGGGCGT
>PDRW01000004.1 GCA_002746935.1 Rhodobacterales bacterium | reverse complement strand
CGCCGCGTCGAAACGGTCGAGAAAGGGCAGTTCGCGAAACATTTTCGTCAGGTTGGCGGCGAATTTGGGCATGGATCAGCTTTCCGGCAGTTCGGCGGCGGGAATGATGGGGAAGAACACACCACCGGAGCGGACGCCGAACCAGCTTTCGCCATCCATCTCGGCGGTTTCGCCCAGATCGACCAGTCGGTAGAAACTCTTGCGGTCGATCAGCGCTTCGAGATTGGCGCGGATGTGGATATAGGGCGAGGGTTCGCCGGTCTCCGGGTCGCGCGTGACGCGAATCGGATGCTCCGGCCCGGCCTGTGCTTCGTCGCCCACATGGGTGGTGAAGGTCAGAATCTGATCCGCGCCGCGGTCTGATACGGTGAAATCCGTCGCCACGAAGGGCGCGTCATCGACCACGATGCCGACCTTTTCCACCGGGGTGACGAGGAAATACTTGTCGCCATCCTTGCGCAAAATCGACGAGAACAGTTTGACCAGTTCAAACCGTCCCATCGGGGTGCCGAGATAAAACCAAGTGCCATCGCGGGCGATTCGCATATCGAGATCGCCGCAAAAGGGCGGGTTCCAAAGATGCACCGGCGGCGGCCCCTTCTTGCCCGCCGATTTGGCGGCGGCGGCGAGGTTTTCGGGTTTGGGTGTTGTGTCGTTCATGGGGGGAATATGCGGGCAATCCCGGCGCGCGGCAAGTTCCCCGCCGCATCCGGTGGTGTTTTATGCGCGTTTGCCATAATCTCGCCCAAACGTGTTGATAGCCGAAGAGGCGGGGGCTAAAAGCCCGATTCTGTCGTGTGGAGGGCGTATGTTTCGAGTCGTTGTCATGCTCGTGCTGTTTTGCTTGTCGCCGGTCGTGGCGATGGGGCAGGGCGCGCTGACTACTTTGCTGACCGGCGATGACAGCCGGGGATGGGAAGCGGTCGGGCGGCTCAACTTCGGCCAACAGAGTTTTTGCACCGGGGCGCTGATCTCGGATCGGCTGGTGCTGACGGCGGGGCATTGCTTGTATGACAAAGAGACCGGCGTGCGGGTGCGGGTTGAGGATATCGAGTTTCTCGCTGGCTGGCGCAACGGGCGGGCGGTGGCTTATCGCGGTGCCAGACGGGCGGTGGTGCATCCGCGTTTTGAGGCCAACGGCGAAGAGGAGCGGGCGCTGGACCTTGCCCTGATCGAGCTGGACCGTCCGATCCGCAACACGCGGGTGATGCCGTTTGCCACAGCCGCCCTGCCGCCGCGCGGCGCGGAAGTGGGGGTCGTGTCCTATGCCCATGACCGGGCGGAGCGGCCTTCCTTGCAGAATGTTTGCCACGTTTTAGGGCGCCGTGATGGGACGTTGGTGCTGGATTGCGACGTGGATTTCGGTTCCTCCGGCGCGCCGGTTTTTGACCTCTCCACCGGCACGGCGCGCATTGTTTCCGTGGTCTCGGCCAAGGCGATGGCGGGGGGTGAAAAGGTTTCGCTCGGCACCTCGCTAATCCGGCCCCTGCGGGAATTGCAGGCGCTTCTGGCGCGCTCTTCGGACGGGGTTTTCTCCGGCATCCGGCCCGGCGACACGGCGGAGCGCAACGGAACGGGCGCGAAATTCGTGCGCCCTTGAAGCGCGAAAAACCTTCCCTAGATATTCTGTAGGGCGCCGTATTCGGGCCCGCAACCGCCTGTCCGTCAGGAAGGCAAACACAGGAAACGCTCAACGGAGGTTATCCCATGCGTAACATTGATTTTTCCCCGCTTTACCGCGCCACGGTCGGCTTCGATCAGCTTGCTGAGATGATGGACCGCGCTTTTACGTCTGACGCGTCGCGCGAAAGCTATCCCCCTTATAACATTGAGAAAACCGGCGATGATGCTTGGCGGATCTCCGTCGCCGTGGCCGGGTTTTCGGAAAGCGAGTTGGAGGTCGAGGTCCGCGAGAGCGCGTTGATCATTTCGGCCAAGAAGGCTGGCGAAGAAGGCGAGCGCAATTACCTGCATCGTGGCATCGCCACCCGCGCGTTCCAGCGCCGGTTCCAGCTTGCCGAGCATGTGCGCGTGATTGGCGCTGCGCATGAGAACGGTATGCTGCATGTCGATCTGGCCCGCGAAGTGCCGGAAGCACTGAAACCGCGCCGTATCGAGATTGGGTCCGGCAAGGATACCAAGGCGATTGAAGCCTGAATGCTTGGGCCGGGGGGCGTTCCCCCGGCCTACTTTCTTAATCGCGTTCCAGACGCATCAGGGTCAGGGACGCCGCGATGATGATCGCCGCCCCGAGCCACATCGACCCGCTCGGCGCAAAGCCAAATACCGCAAAGCCCAGCGTGACATTGAACACCAGTTTCAGGTGGTCGAACGGTTGCAGGAAAGCGGCATCGGCCAGCGAATAGGCCCGCGCCAGCGCGTGTTGCGCGGCGGCGGTAGCCAGACCCGCCGCTGCAACGAGCCAGATGGCGTTGGTCGGCAGGGCGATGTCGGTGCCGACGCCCAGAACGCCGTTGATCGGGGTCAGCAGCAGGAGCAGGTAAATCGTGATGGTTTCGGGCGTGTCCTCATGCGTCAGATGCTTGGTGACTACCGACGACGCGGCCCAGAAGGCGGCGGCGGTAACCGGCAGCAACGCATAGAGGGTGAAGCTCTCCGACCACGGCTCAAGGATGATGGCCCCGCCAATCATGCCGACGATCACCGCGAGCCAGCGGGCGGGTGTGACTTTCTCGCGCAGGACGGCCCAGGCGCCGATGGTGACAAAGAAGGGCGACAGCAGGATCAGCGCGATGGCCTGCCAGATCTCGACATGGGCCAGACCATAGGCCCAGAACTGCACCCCGATCGCGCCAAGCACGACGCGCAAAACTTGCAGATACGGGTGTTTGGTGGCGAAAACGGCGGTGCGATGCCGCCAGGTCCAAGGCAGATACAGCAGCAGCGCAATGAGGTATTGCCAGAAGGTGACGGCGGTAGAAGCCGCGCCGCGCCCCATCGTAGCACCCTGCACCAGCGTATTGACCAGCGCAAAGCAGAACCCGGCGGCGACCATCAGCGCGGCGCCGGTTAATTGTGGTGAGCGAAACATAAGTCCATCCTTTCTCCTGAGCGCATCGCGTTACGCGGCGACGCACCTTATGCGTTCGCTCAAGGCAGATCGGATGGACAGGCGCACGGGCCTGCCCTCCATTCTCTTTCATCCGGACTGTAACCGTCGGCTCCGGCTTCTCACCGGATCTGCTGACACCCTTGCGGGCCGCTCGCGGGCTCGGGTTTCCCCATACCGCCGGTGGGGAATTTCGCCCCGCCCTGAGAATGTGCCCCCGAGGGAGCGCGACAGGGGTAGGGGTGCGCGGCGGTGGGGTCAAGCGGAAAAGCGCCGGTCAGATGCT
>PDRW01000090.1 GCA_002746935.1 Rhodobacterales bacterium | reverse complement strand
ACCATCGCGTCGAGCGGGTTGGTGATGCAGATCACGAACGCATTCGGCGCGTGTTCCTTGATGCCTTCGCCGACCGACTTCATCACCTTGAGGTTGATGCCGAGCAGGTCGTCGCGGCTCATGCCGGGCTTGCGCGGCACACCGGCGGTCACGATGCACACATCGGCACCCGCAATACCCGCGTAATCGGTCGTGCCGGACAGAGCGGCGTCGAAGCCCTCAACCGGGCCGCTTTCCGCGATGTCGAGCGCCTTGCCGTCCGGGATGCCCTCGGCAATGTCGAACAACACAACGTCGCCCATTTCCTTCAGCGCGGCGAGGTGCGCAAGCGTCCCGCCGATCATGCCGGAGCCGATCAACGCAATCTTGGGTCTGGCCATGTCCAAATCTCCATTCATTCTGTTGGTGAAGAGTGCCTACCTGCCCCGACGCCCCCGCGCAAGGGCGGCGCATCCTGTGGGCGCGCCAAACCGCCGCACGATACCGCTACGAAATCGCGGCTGATTCTCCCCGCTCACCATGCCGCCCCTATCATCTGCGCCGCAATTCCCTGCCCCGCCAAAAGCGCAACCCCGCTGCCCAGCGCCAGCGTCAAAACGTCCCGTATCTTCATCCTGATCCGCCTTTCCACCCCGGTTTTGCGGGGCGCGAGCCAAGCTCCGCGCAAAAGGCAAACGCCGCCTTACCCCAGCGAACGCCGCGTCGCGGCATTTTGCGCTTGCGGAATAGTTCGCGCATGTGATCATTTGCGCAACAAAATTGCCCACACATAGAATCAAGGACACATCCATGACCCAAACCACGCGCCCCTACCGCTCCGTTCTCTACATCCCCGGCTCCAAAGAACGTGCGCTGGAAAAGGCGCGCGGGCTGGCCGCCGATGCGATCATCTTCGACCTCGAAGACGCCGTGGCGCCGGATGCCAAGCCCGATGCCCGCGCCATCCTGCGCCGCGAGATCGACAAGGGCGGCTACGGGCCACGCGCCCGGATCGTGCGCATCAACGGCTTTGACACCGAATGGGGCAAGGCCGATGTGGAAGCCTTTGTCGGCGCCGATATTGATGCCATCCTGATGCCGAAAGTGG